>JACRTB010000001.1 GCA_014385025.1 Yanshouia hominis
CCGTTTCCAAGTCAATCCGACTTGTTCTCAAAAAAATTCCCGAATTCGTTCCGATTCCTCGAAACAAACCCGGTTGTCAAGGGTCTTGTTTCTCAATGTTGTTTAATTTTCAAGGTCCGCGCCGCTCTCTCGAGCGAGCTTTGCTATCTTATCACATCTTCAAGCATTTGTCAACAACAAATTTTTTCAGATGCGGCTGAACTTTGAAGCGCATCAGCATTTCTCGAAACAGCTTGTTTATAATATCACTCTTTTTGGGGTCTGTCAACAGGTTTTTTCAAAAAGTCCAAGAAAGTTTTACAGGGTGACCTTTTCCCCCTTTGTTCACGTACAGAAGAATCCGGCCGGGCCAAAGCGGGGCTTTTCCATCTTTATAATTGACGCATTCCCCGCGTTGTGCCATAATAAATAGCATGTCACAACGCCGGATAAGGAGGAGCCGTCCCAGTGCCGATCAATATACCCACCACATTGCCTGCCGCGAGAATTCTTGAGGAAGAAAACATCTTTGTCATGAATGAGGAGCGCGCTCACAGCCAGGATATTCGTCCGCTGCACATCGCCATCCTCAACCTGATGCCGAAAAAGATTGAAACCGAAACCCAATTGCTGCGGCTGCTCGGCAACACGCCCATCCAGAGCGACGTTGAACTGCTGCAGGTGAGCGGCCATGTTTCCAAAAACACCCCCAGCGAGCACCTGCTCAAATTCTATAAATCCTTTGACGAGGTCCGCGCCCAGCGGTTTGACGGCCTGATCATCACCGGCGCGCCGGTGGAACAGATGCCGTTTGAAGAGGTGGACTACTGGGATGAGCTCTGCGAAATCATGCGGTGGTCGCTGACCAACGTTTATTCCACCCTGCACATCTGCTGGGGTGCTCAGGCCGCCCTCTACTATCATTATGGAATCGAAAAGATCCCGCTAAACGAAAAAATGTTCGGAGTTTTCGAGCACACGGTGGAAAACCGCACCCACCGTCTGATGCGCGGTTTTGACGAAAGATTTTATGTTCCCCATTCACGCCACACCACCGTCCGTGAAGAGGACGTGGCCGCCGTCCCCGAGCTGGAAATCCTCGCCCGCAGCGAAGAGGCGGGGGTATACTGCGCGGCCGGAAAGGCGGGCCGCCAGTTTTTTGTGATGGGCCACAGCGAATATGACCGCGACACCCTTGCCGCCGAATATTTCCGCGACGTCAATAAGGGACTGCCCATCCGGGTGCCGCAGCACTACTTCCCCGGCGACGACCCCGCGCGGGAGCCGGTCATGGTCTGGCGCGCGCATTCAAGCCTGCTCTTTTCCAACTGGCTCAACTACTTCGTCTATCAGGAAACTCCCTTCGACCTCACAAAGCTGGTCCCGCACCGCAGGGCGCTTCAAAAGCAGGACGCGCGGCCCTCATCTGAAAGGACAGACTGAAATCAATGAAAAAGTGCTCCTCCGCCGCGCTGCGCGCGGCGTTTCCCCATACGATACCGGTGCTGACCGGGTTTACCTTTCTGGGCCTGGCCTACGGCATTCTGCTTGCCGCGCACGGCTTCGGACCGCTTTGGGCGCTGGCCACCAGCCTTTTTGTCTTCGCCGGATCGATGCAGTACTTTGCTTTGGGCCTGCTCGCCCTTCCCTTCGACCCCGTTTCCGTCTTTCTGTTGACCCTGACCGTCAATGCGCGCCATCTGTTTTACGGCATTTCGATGCTGGAGCCTCTCCGCTCTCTGAAGAAGCCGCATCCCTATCTGATCTTTGCGATGTGCGACGAGACCTTTTCGCTCTATTGCAGCGCGAAGGAACCCGAGGGCGTGGATCGCGAGGCCTTTCTGCTTTGGATCGCCGCGCTGAATCAGTTTTACTGGGTGGCGGCCTCGACCGCCGGCGGACTGATCGGCTCGGTACTTACCTTTAACACCGCCGGCTTTGATTTTGTGCTGACCGCGCTTTTCGTGGTGATTTTCCTCGGTCAGTGGAAGGACCGTCCCCACCGCATCCCCGCTCTGGCCGGTCTGGGGAGCACAACGCTCTGCCTGATGCTCTTCGGCGCGCAGGACTTTCTGATTCCGGCGATGGGCCTGATTCTGATGGTGCTGCTGCTCCTGCGCCGGCCGCTTGAAGCCCGGCGGAAGGGAGGGGAAGCCCCGTGACCCCCCTCTCCTCTCTTCAAATGGCGGCGCTTATCGCGGTGATGGCGGCCGCCACCGTGATTACGCGCTTCCTGCCCTTCTGGATCTTTCCCGCAAACCGCAGGATTCCCGGCGCGGTCCTCTACCTGGGACGGGTGCTTCCCTATGCGGTGAGCGCGCTGCTGGTCGTCTACTGCCTCAAGGGAGTTTCGATCGCCGCTCCTCCGCATGGCATTCCGGAGGCGGTTTCCATCCTGCTGATCGTCATCCTCCATGGTTGGAAAAACAACACCCTGCTCTCGATCGCAGGGGGAAGCTTCTGCTATGTCTTTCTGATCCAAACCGTATTTCATTAAAAAGGAAGGGGTCCGGTAAAACCGGACCCCTTCCTTTTTCAGCTGATCCGCAGCAGCCGCTGCAGAATTCCGCCGAGCCAACGGGGGCTCCGCCAAACAACAATCTTCATCGAATCCACCCTTCCATCCGTTTCGCTTGTTCCTCACCGCAAAATGCAGCGGCAAAGCAGGAGGATCATAATGGCGGCGAGAATCAGCGCGAGCCGCAGCGAACAGGTCAGCGCGAGCAAAAGCCCGAGGCCGAACGCTCCGGCCACCGCCGCAAATCCCGGCCGCTGATATCGGCGCATCTTCCTTCCCCCTTCATCTGCCAGTATTCCATGGTATTCCAAATTTGACCGCGGCGTGAATCCTTCGAATGTTGTCCGCATAATCATCCGGGCAGGAGAATATAAATCGGGTAGAAACGAATGGATAGGAGAGGACCGTTATGGAATTGAAGCTGCAAAAACAGCCGGTCGCGGTCTGCGAGCTTCTGCTCGACACCGTGGCGGAATATCCCATCGAGTGCGACCTGCTGCTTCCCGACTACTGCCCCGATATTGTACGGGTGCTCTGCTGCCGTGTGCAGGCGTCGTGCAGCGACTGCAGCGCCAGAAAATCGACCCTCACCGTCGAGGGAATGGCGGCTGTCTCACTCTGCTACATCGGCGAGGTGGGCGGTATGCGGAAGGCGGAATATAAAATCCCATTCTCCAAAAGCTTTGAGCTTTCCCGCGAGGTGACCCAGCCGATCTGCTCGGTGACCATCGAGCCGGGGCAGATCAACTACCGCGCCGTTTCAAAGCGCCGCCTCGACCTGCGCGGCGTGCTGATGCTGCGGGTGCGTCTCTATGACGCCGCCGAACAGCCCGCCGTTTCTCAGGCCGAGGGGCAGGGAGTCCAGCTTTTGCGGCGGGAATATCCGGGCGCGCGGCTCGAGGGCCAGTCGAGCCATCGTTTTTCCCTCGCGGAACAGCTCGCGACCGCGGTCGGCAAGGAACCGGCCACCGAAGTCGTGCAGATCGACTGCCGGCCCGTGGTGCAGGACTGCCGTCCGGTCGCCGGACGCGCGGTGCTCAAAGGGGAGCTTCTGGTCCACCTGCTCTATAAGACCGACCCCGAAACCGGCGCGCTGGAAAGCTGCGACTATTCCCTGCCGGTCAGCCAGCTCATCGAGGTGCCCGGCCTCACCGAAGAAACCCGGTGCGAGGCGCAGATGGCCTGCCTTTCGGCCGAATGCAGCATCGATGAATTTGAAGAGGGGGTCCGGCTGGAGGTGCAGCTGGCCGCTCAGCTGCGCTGTTTTTCCCCCATCGTCCTCTCCGGGGCGATCGACAGCTTTTCGACCCTCTATCCGACCGAGAACACCCTCAAAAGCCTGCGGATTCCGCGCCGGGCCGAGCCGGTTGCGGAACGGATTTCCGTCCGCTGCGAGGCGCCGCTGCCCGAAGGGGCGCAGTCGCTGCTCGATGTCTGGGCCGCGCCGGGCGCCATGTCGGTCCGAAACGAGGACGGCTCCCTGACCCTCACCGGCCAGCTCACCTTTACCATGCTGACGCAGGGCGGGGAGCTGGGGCTTGACAGCGCCTCGCAGACCTGCGACGTATCGGCCGCGCTCCCGCAGAAGGGAGAGGGCTGTGAGCTTCTGCCCGAGGTCACCGTTCTTTCCGCTTCCGGCACCATTGCGCAGGGCAAGGTGCAGCTCTCAGCGGAGCTGCTGGTCACTGGCCTTTTGATCGAATTCACAAATTGCAGCCTGCTCACCGACCTCACGGTGGATGAGGAGCACCCCCGCACCGTTGACCGCTCGATCGGGCTGATGATCTACTACGCCGCGGCGGGAGAATCGGTCTGGGAGATCGCCAAACGGTACGGCGCACTGCCCGGCCAGGTGATGGCCGACAACGATCTGGTCGAAGAAACACTTGAGGCGGATACCCCGCTGATGATCCCGACAGCCTGCGTAAGGGGGGAATAACGATGGAGCGGAAGAACAGTCATATCTATGAGGACATCGCCCGCCGGACCGGCGGCGACATCTACATCGGGGTGGTCGGGCCGGTGCGGACCGGAAAATCCACCCTCATCAAACGGTTCATCGAGCAGATGGTGTTGCCCAACATTGAAGATCCCGCCTGGCGGGACCGCGCCACCGACGAGCTGCCTCAATCCTCGGCAGGGCGCACCATTATGACGACCGAGCCCAAATTTGTCCCCGAGGAAGCGGTGCAGATCACCGTCGATCACCAGTCACACTGCAACGTGCGCCTGATTGACTGCGTCGGGTACATCGTTCCCTCCTCCCTCGGCTACATTGAAAATGACCAGCCGCGCATGGTCATGACCCCCTGGTTCGATCAGGAGGTTCCCTTCAACATGGCCGCCGAGGTGGGCACCGCCAAAGTCATCAACGAACACAGCACCATCGGCCTGGTCGTCACCACCGACGGTTCGATTTCAGAAATTCCCCGCGCGGAGTATGCTGCCGCCGAACGGCGGGTAATCGACGAACTGAAGGCCATCGGCAAGCCGTTCGCAGTGGTTCTCAACTGCGTTGAGCCCTCCTCTTCCGCTTCAAAAGAGCTCGCCGCAAGGATGGAGCAGGAATACGAGGTGCCGGTCACCCCCCTCAACTGCCTCGACCTGAACGCCGACGGCATCGCACAGATTCTGCAGAGTGTCCTCTACCAGTTCCCGATCCGGGAAATCGCCATCGAGATCCCGCGCTGGATTGTGGCGCTCGAGGCCGGACACTGGCTCAAAAAATCCCTTTATGCGGCGGTGCGTCAGGCCGCTTTCGATATCACCAAAATGTGGGAACTCAACGAGCGTCTCTCCTCCCTGCCCGACTGCGAGTACCTCGAAAGCTTCACCCTCGACCGGATCGATTTCGGCAGCGGCAGTGCCAGAGCACGGGTTACCGTCGACCCCGCGCTTTTCTACCGGGTCATCGGCGAAGCGACCGGAATCGAGGTCAAGGATGATACCGATCTGATGCCGGTGATGATCCAGCTCGCAGCCATTAAAAAGGAGCATGAACATTACCGCAACGCTTTGCAGGAGGTGGAGGCCACCGGCTACGGCATCGTCATGCCGACCATCGAGCAGCTTTCGCTGGAGGAACCGGAGATTATCAAGCAGGGAGGGCGCTACGGCGTCCGGCTCCGCGCCTCCGCCCCTTCGATCCATATGATGAAGGCGTCGATCACGACCGAGGTGGCGCCCATCGTCGGCAGCGAAAAACAGTCGGAGGAGCTGGTTTCCTACCTGCTGTCCGAGTTTGAACAGGACCCGCTCAAAATCTGGGAATCCAATATCTTCGGTAAAAACCTGCACGATCTGGTCAATGAAGGACTGCGCAACAAACTGGCCCGGATGCCCGCCGACGCGCGGTGCAAGCTCAGCGAGACGATCGAGCGTATCATCAACGAAGGATGCTCGGGGCTGATCTGCATTATTTTATAGCAAATTACAGTTCTGAAAGCGCCACGCTTAATCGTATCATTCAGTGCGGCAAAAACGCCCCAATGCAGCTATCATCCTGCATTGGGGGCGTTTTGTCCATGGTTCGTTTTTACCGGTTCGATTCAGGCTGTGCAAGGGCCGCTCTTTCACGGACGTCCCGCGAAGGTCCGCCCGCGCGAAGCCAAAGCCGCCTCAATGACATGCCCGGCCAGCACCGAAGTGGTCACCGCGCCGACCCCGCCCGGCACCGGAGTAATCGCCTTCACCACCGGCTCCACCTCGTCGAACCGCACATCGCCGCAAAGCCTGCCGTCCTCCCCCATGTGAATGCCGACGTCGAGGACAATCTGACCCGGCGCCGCGGACTCCCTCCCGATCACTCCCGCTTTTCCGGCCGCGGCGATGAGAATTTCTGCTTCCCGGCAGACGGCGGGCAGGTTCTGCGTCCGGGTGTGGCAGATGGTTACCGTCGCATGTTCGGCCAACAGCAGCATCGCGGCCGGACGGCCGATCACGAGGCTTCTGCCCACTACCGTCACACGCTTCCCGCTGAGGGAAATTCCGCTGTTTTTGAGAATTTCGACGCAAGCCTGCGCCGTACAGGGGGAAAAGCCCTGCCCCGATCCGGAGTAAACAGCGCTCATCGATCCGTCGGTGATGCCATCCACATCCTTGGCGGGAAGAAGCCGGGCGCGCACCTGCCCGTCATCGAGGTGGCCCGGCAGCGGGCGAAAGATCAGACAGCCGTCGATTTCCGGGTCGGCGTTGATGGAATCAACCGTCTCCAGCAGCTTCTCCTGCGTTACGCTGGACGGCAGCAGAAAGCGGCGGACCGCGATTCCGACCTGTTCGCAGCGCTTCATGGCGCCGCGTTCATAGGAAAGATCATCCTCCCGCTCTCCCACCCGCAGAATGGCCAGCGTCGGAACGATACCGCGCGCCGAAAGCGCCGCGGCCTCCCCCTTCATCCGTTCGGTCAGGACCCGGGCCGTATCAGCCCCTCGAAGAAGCATTGCCATTGGATTTCTCCCTTCTGTTGCCGTCAGCCGGCGCGTCCGGCCGAAATCGGATTCTGCAAAAGCGTGGGCGCCATATGCTCATGGCGTCAAAAAGCACAGGCGCGCTGTCTTTTTATTTTATGTGCCCGGCGGCCCTTCGTCAAGAGCAAAGGGCGCCCGGATTCGTTTTCGCCGTTCTGTAAAATTAACCCTTGACCGCCGGGATATCTTTGTGATATAATCAAAAAGCTGTCGGAGGCATAGCTCAGCTGGTCAGAGCGCTTGCTTCACACGCAAGAGGTCACTGGTTCGAGCCCAGTTGTCTCCACCACCGACAAACCGCTTGGGAATGAAGATTCTCAGGCAGTTTTTCATTTCAAATTTCATATCCTCCGCGCCCCAGGGGCATGAGGAGAAAATAAAATCAACGCCTCCCGCACGTTGCCAAACAACCCCGCCGGACAGCGGGCCCATGATTTCGGGCCGCGGCGCTTCCGCCGGGGGCCCGCCGGTCATTTTAAACCCGTCGGAGAATCCGCCCGGCAGACCTTTACGGCGTTTGCCCTCGTTTGGCCGGCCGGCATTCTCTCCTCTTAAAGCCGGGAAGCCAGCCCAAAGATAAATTTCTTTGTATTGATCCGGCCGGGAATTT
Source organism: Yanshouia hominis (assembly GCA_014385025.1). Classification (GTDB taxonomy): domain Bacteria; phylum Bacillota; class Clostridia; order Oscillospirales; family Ruminococcaceae; genus Yanshouia; species Yanshouia hominis. The sequence continues at coordinate 7,574 of JACRTB010000001.1, forward strand.
CCCGAGGGTCCCTGATGCAGCGCATCTGCTGCCGGACCTCCCGGAAATCGAACAGCAGGCTCCCATACTCGGCAAAGACGCTGTTCGCATAATCCTCGCTTCCAAGCTCGGCCACTGTGGAAAGAGCCCGCTGTGCCAGCCTGCGGACCCGCTGCCGGAGCGCCCGCAGGGACGCCTCGTCGCAGGAACCGTTTTTTTCCTCGAGCAGTTCCCGGTAAAGGGTATCGAGATTTGTTTTCGGCCCCTTGGCGATCCGGCGCAGGAGCCAGAGAAGCTCCTCGCTGCCCGAGACGCCGAGTATTCCGATCTCGGTGAACATTGAACGGATTTTGGCCTCAAGCTCGGCATTCTGAGGCCGCGCCGCCGGAGCCGGCGAGACGGCCGGAAGTCCCTGCACCGCGCTCTGAATCACCCCCAGCGACCGTTCGAGCCGCGCGGACGCGCAGACATTTCGGATTACGCTGACCGCTTCGATTCTGTTGATCGGTTTATCGATAAAAAATTCGATTCCGCTTTCATAGGCGGAGGAAATCAGCGCCCGGTCGGTCACCTGTGAAATCATGATGAATTTTCCCGAAAATCCGCGTTCACGCGCCTGCGAAACAATGCGCACCCCGTCGACCACTGGAAGCAGCAGATCGATCAGCACCACATCGGGGCGGTAGAAGAGCAGCTCTTCCACCGCATGCTCACCGCTTTCCAGCTCGCAGACCACCCGGCCGAGGGAATGCTCCCGGATCAGCAGCCCGAGCATCCTTCGGATTCCCGGATCATCATCAATCAGCATCAGTGTTTCCATGTGCATCTCCTTCCCGGCGGGTTTCCGGAATTTCCACCGTAAACACCGCCCCTTCGCCGGGCGCGGAGCGGACGGTGATCGTCCCGCCGCTTGCCTCGACGAGATTCTTTACATGGCAGAGCCCGATTCCCGCTGAAGCCTCTCCGGTCGCCGGGTCAAATTTCGTGGTAAAACCGGGCAGAAAAATGTCCTCAAGAAGTTCCTTCTCGATCCCCGGCCCATTGTCTGAAACGCTCAGCCGCAGTCCGTCCCGGTCGAACGCGGCGTCAATATGAATTTCTCCGCCCTCCCCTGCCGCCTGGGCAGCGTTGACCACCAGATTGCTGATCACCGAAAGCATGCTGTAGCACCGGCTGATCTCTCCGTCCCCGCTGCATCGCACCAGAAGGCGCGGCGGATGCTCCCGCGCCGCACAGAATCGGCCGAAGCTCTCCTGAACCATTTGCAGCACCTCGGAAAGCCGCATCGTTCGCCGGGTAATCCCGCCCAGAAGCACCTGAAGCTCTGAGACAATCCGCCGGTAATCCTTGCCGACCTCGTGAATGCCGCGCGCGATCTCGAGGGCCGGTCCCGAAACATCGGGCTGCTCCCGAAAGCGGTGGTACAGCGCATACCCCTGCTTCATCACCCGTTCGATATCCTCCCCGGATTTTTGCAGATAGACCATTTCGGCGCGCAGCTGCGCCACCCGCATCGTCTGTTCCACATAGCGGCGGCGCTGCCCCTCTTCGGCCAGATAAACCCGATGATAGCGCCATGCCGCTCCCATCGCCATCGAAACACAGCCTCGCAGCAGCGCCACAACGGTGATCGTGCGGATCATCGCCCCGTCGATTGAACCGCGCAGCAGGCTTTCCGAGAGATTTCCGGCGAAATCGCAGAGGGCGAGCGCCAAAGCGGCGGCGGCCGGATGAAACGGCTCCAAAAACCTGCCCGGATCAATTCCGCAGAGCGCCGCGCCGTACACGAGATAAAACACCAGTGAGGGCAGATGGCGGGAAGCGGTTTCCGGCCAGCCAACCCCCGCGGTCAAATCCCATGCGGCGCGCAGCAGGACTGTCAGAAGGCCCGCCGCAAGCACCGCGCGCAGCAGACTGCGCCGCGAAAGCAGGAAGGCGGCGCAGCCGAGCAGCAGCACTCCCGCCGTCAGCTTAAAGCTTCCGTCAAAGGGATAAAGGTAGAGCTGTGAGAGCAGCGCCGCCGCAAGCGGAAGCAGCGGTCGGGCGCGGGCAAGCACCTGATCTGACGTGTGTTCCATTTTGTGTCCCCCCGAATTTTTCCCTTAGAGTGTAGCACAGCCAGAAAAAACAGGCAAGCGCCCCGGCATGTGCAAGCATTGCTTTTTGCGAGGATTTCCTGTATGATAATGCCATCGGCAGAGGCGCGGCCCCGGAGTTGATCCCTCCCGGTCCTCCGGTTCGTGCACCGGCCATGCACAAGAAACACCGCGGGCCCCGTCCGGGCGGCTGCGTGCCTCCCGGCGCGGTGCTTCGGGGAGGAGAAAGTATGAATCTTCAGCATCTGCGCTATGCGGTCGAGGTGGCGAACTGCCGCTCCATCACCAAGGCGGCGGCCCGCCTCTTCATCGGCCAGCCCAACCTGAGCCGCGCCATCCGGGAGCTGGAGGATGAGTTCGGAGCGCCTCTTTTCCGCCGCACATCCGCCGGAATGATCCCCACCGTACAGGGCGAAGCCTTTCTGGAGCACGCCAAGATCATTTTGAATCAAATCGGGGAGATTCATGCGCTGGGCCACCCCGATCAGGAGCAGCAGCGGATGGTGCTGAATCTCACTGTTCCGCGGGCGAGCTATATCGCGTACGCTTTTGCCAATACCGTTTCCGCCATTGGCGGCAGCCGGCGGATCGCCGTCAACTACGCTGAAAACAACTCCATGCAGGCGATCAACGACATTCTTTCCGGAACCAGCATGCTGGCGGTGATCCGCTACCCGCTGGAAACGGAAGCAGTCACCGAATCGATGCTGCGGACCGCCGGACTTGATTTCCGCCCGGTGATGGATTTTACTCCCGTCGTCCTCCTCTCGCGGAAGCATCCGCTTGCGGAGAAAGGGTGCATTACGCAGGAGATGCTGCATGACTCCATCGAGATTCTGCATGGTGATCCCTTCGTGCCGAGCCTCTCCCCCGCGCGGCCCGGGCCGGCAAGTCCGCTGCCGGAGTCCCGTCCGCCGAAGTCCATCTGCGTCTATGAGCGCGGCAGCCAGTTCGACCTGCTGCGGGACGTGCCGTCCACCTTTATGTGGGTGTCCCCGATGCCGCAGCGCCATCTCGACTGCAACGGCCTGGTGCAGCTGCGGTGCACCGATGCGACGGCGCGCTACCGCGACCTGCTGATCTACCGCCGCGGACATCGCTTCAGCCCTGTGGAGAACATGTTCTCCGATCAGCTTGCACGCAGCATACGCCAGGTGCTCACCCTGACCGAAGGGGAGGGCCCCGCTCAATGACATATCAAATTTGACATGTCAACTTGCAGGAAAAACATTGGATATTTTGCACGCTGGCGGTTATACTAAGAATGTCAAAGAGATCCTTTGATGTTGAATTGCTATCTTCATTCTTTTCTTTTCCATAGCAAAAAGGGCCGTTTGTAAGAGCGGTCCTTTTTGTTTTGCATCCAAGATAACTGCCAGCCCTGTTAGGCGGCAATGAAAAAGCTTTCGCTTCGGGCAATGAGCGCGGCGGAATGACAATCGGGAAACAGAAGAGCCAATCAGAAAGCATCCCCGCCTGAGCGGCTGTAGTGCATGTGATGCATGGAAAAATGTTCAGAGTCTTTTTAAGAGGCAGGCCGGTAAGACGCCCTTGCAGGCTGATAAAATGCCCTTTAGGCCGGGGACGGGGCATGCGTTAAACGCACATTTTTGATTTGCAAAAAAAGCCTTTTCTGCCGTTTTTCACCGGTACCCGCCGCCGCTCATATTTTGCCGCCGGCGCGTCACAATAAGAAGGACGGCGCTGCCGTCAATCGATCGAAAAGGGGAAGATGAGGATGTCACCGAAGGAACTGCTTTATATCGAAGACGCGCTGGGTCATGCGAAACAGATGCAGACAGCCTGCACCGATTTCGCATCGCAGATCAGCGATCCGGAACTCAAAAACTTTGTCTCCGGACTTTCCGGAAGGTACAGCGAATGCTTCACCCAATTCTATTCCCTGCTGAAGGGCTGAAGGAGGGCATGAACAATGGACGACAGGACGATGATGGATACCATTTTAAGCAACGTGAAGGGCGCTTGTGACCTCATGATGCACGGGACGATCGAATCCTCCACTCCGCAGGTGCACTCCGCCTTTGACGCCGGACTGCAGAAATGCCTCTGCATGCAGAATGAGATCTATTCCAAAATGTCTCAGAAGGGCTGGTACCCGTCCACGCAGGTCGAGCAGACTAAAATTGACCAGGCCCGGCAGAAATTTTCCGCAAACGGTTGATTTCGATTGGTGAACCTTCCTCCTAAAGCAGCGACGCGCCGCCCGGTCAGGGCGGCGCGTCGCTGTCTTATTCCTTTATCCCGCTTCAACACACAGAACCTCCGGTTCCGCCGGCAAGGGTAAAAATTTTCGCTGCAAGAATAGAGCGATATGGGCTGTGAACGGGAATCCGCGGCATCGTCCTCCGCTCGTGCGCGCCGCGCGCCGGTCAGACAGGGACAGCGGCAGCCGTTGCTGGTTTACCATGGTGATATGTCCGCGCCGTGCAGACAGAGTGCCAGTCAACCGGTGCCGGTTTACCGCGCTTATGCGTTCCGCGTCTCGCCGCGCGCCGGTCAGACGGGGGCAGCGGTAGCCGTTGCTGGTTTACCGCGGTGATATGTTCCGCGCCGCGCAGAGAGAGTGCCAGTCAACCGGTGCCGGTTTACCGCGCTTATGCGTTCTGCGTCTCGCCACGCGCCGGTCAGGCCGAAAAAGGGAACAAACGCGCAAAGAGGGGCTGGCGGCCGCCCCTTTTTATGAGCTGTGGGGCATGCGGCGCAGGCGGAGAAAATTCAGCGCCCCTTGAGGGCCCTGCCGGTACAAAGTTCTTCTAAGGCTTGACCTTTTGCAGCAAAAACTGTTTGAGGAATCGCACCGCCTGACAGTAGCCTTCCACGCCCTGTCCCGCGATGGTTTTGACGCAGGCCGCCCGGATGTAGGAAATCTGCCGGAACTCCTCCCGCTCGCTGACCTGAGAAATATGGACTTCCACCGCAGGAATCTTCACCGCCTTGACCGCGTCGAGCAGCGCGACGCTGGTGTGCGTGTAAGCTGCGGGATTAATCACAATGCCGTCCACCTTTTCGAAATAGGCCTCCTGAATCCGGTCCACCAAAGCTCCCTCGTGGTTGGACTGAAAAAATTCCACCTCAATCCCCTCCGCCCCGCAGGCCGCGCGGACGCGGTCCAGCAGGGCCTGATAGGTTTCCTTTCCGTACAGCTCCGGTTCGCGGATGCCCAGCAGGTTAATGTTCGGACCGTTCATGACTAAGAACTTCATTCCATGCCTCCAATATCCTGTCGCGCACCGTTTCGATGCTCCCCTGATTTTCCACGGCGTGGTCGCACGCCGTCGCGTAAAAGGGTTCCCGCTCTTTCGCCAGTTTTTCCAGCGGACTGCCCTGTGAAAGGGGTCTTCCCTCGACCGGCAGCTCCCCGAGCGGGCGCAGCAGCCGGATGAGCGTGCCGTTTGCGCGCAGCGCCGCAACATTCTCCCGGCGCAGCACGGCCCCTCCGCCGGTGGCAATCACCAGTCCGGTGCGCAAAGCGAGGGAGGCGAGGCACTCGCTTTCCAGCTGACGGAAGCCCGCCTCCCCCTGCTGCGCAAAAATTTCGGGGATCGGGCGGCCCGCGCGCTGGACAATCAGCGCGTCCGCATCGACAAACTCCCGGCCCAGCGCTCCGGCGCAGGCCCGGCCCAGCGTGGTTTTGCCGCTGCCCGGCATTCCGATCAGCACGAGATTCGAAAGCTCCCGGCGCAGGCCGCGTTCGATCTCATCGATCCGCCCGTCCGGGATCGGATGCCCCGCGAACTGCTCGGCGGAATACTTGGCCTGCGCGACCAGCATGGCCAGTCCGCCGGCGCAGCGGATCCCCCTCTCCCGCGCCTCAAGAATCAGGGCGGTGCGCAGCGGGTTATACACGACATCGAGCACCCCCTCCAGCTGCGGAAAGTCCGACAGACTGACCGCCTTTCCGCCCAGATTGGGGAACATTCCAAGCGGCGTCGTGTTCACAAGGATTTCCGCATCCGCGTGGCGGAGCGGCGCATTCTGATAATTTTCCTCCCCGCCGCGGGAAAGCACGACCACCTCCCGCGCGCCGGAATCGCGCGCCGCCGTCCGAGCCGTCAGGGAGGTGCCGCCGCTGCCGCAGACCAGCACTTTTTTTCCGGCAAACGAAATCCCCGTGCGCCCCGCCAGATAGAGGAATCCCGCATAGTCGGTGTTGTCTCCGAAGAGCCTGCCGTTCCGCAGCACCAGCGTGTTGACGCTGCCGATCTTGCGGGCGGCGGGGGAAAGCTCGTCGCAGTAGGGAATCACCGTCCGCTTGTAGGGAATGGTCACATTGAGTCCCTGAAAATCCCGGGCGGTGAGAAAAGCGTCGATTTCCTCCCGCGCGACGGAGCGCAGCTCGTAGGCGTATCCCGCAAGCTGCTCATGAATCCGCCGGGAATAGCTGTGGCCGAGCCGTTCTCCGATCAACCCATATTGCATGGCGCACACTCCTTTACAGCTCGGTATAGCTGCCCAAAAATTCAAACGGTTCCGGTCCGGCGGCCAGCTCGGAAAGCAGGGCCAGCACCTCCTCGGAATAGACCGAGGCCTCCAGGTCAAAATAGAATTTGAACTCAAATTCCCTTCCGAGAATCGGGCGGCTTTCAATCTTGGTCAGATTGAGGCCGAGCATCGCAAATTTCGAGAGCAGCGCATTGAGCGAGCCGGGCCGGTGGGGCATCTCGGCCATCATGCTGATTCTCGATGCGCCGGGATAGATCTCCATTTCCTTCGAAATGCAGATGAAGCGGGTGTAGTTGTGATCGCTGTCGGAAATCGCGTCCGAAAGGATGTCAAGCCGGTAAAGCGAGGCGCACTCCCGGGAGGAAATCGCCGCAACGTCCCGGCGCTCCGATTCCGAAACCATCTTGGCCGCCACCGCCGTATTGGCGCAGGGGGTTACCTTGATTTCGGGATGGGCCGCAAGGAATGCGCGGCACTGCCCGATCGCCTGCCCATGGGAATAGATCTCCCGGATATCGCCGGGCGCGGTCCCGCGCTTGGCGAGCAGATTGTGAGAGATCCGCAGCTTCAATCCGCGCACAATCGGGAAACGGTACTGCTTCATCAGGTCATAGACCTCGTTGACCGATCCATAGGAGCTGTTCTCGATCGGCAGCACGCCATAGCGGCATTTTCCCGCCCCGACCGCCCGAAACACGTCCTCAAACCGCGGACAGTAAACGACCTCGGGATATTGGAACAGGCGGTTGACCGCAATCTGGGAATAAGCCCCCTCCACCCCCTGGCAGGCGACCACCGCATCGGTGGGGAACAGCTTGGGGGTGTTTTCCAGAGCCGCGCGGATCTGTCCGGTCAGCGTCTCCTCACAGGGAACCGAGCGGTTCTGATAGGAGCGTCCCATCTCCATCAGCTGCTGGAACAGGTGGGAAACATAGGGCGCGAGTCCGGCCGGAGCTTTCTCCCGCGCCCGGCGCAGGATTTCCCGCTCCCGCGCGGGATCAAAGGTCGGAAGGTGATGCTCCTGCTTATAGGCGGCCACATCGAGGGAAATTTCCATCCGCTCGAGGAAAAGCCGTTCCATCTCGCTGTTGATCTCGTCGATCCGTCTGCGGCAGTCCTTTAGTTCCATTCATCTCTTCCTTTCGATTCGAGCATCAGATCGAGCAGCACCAGCGCGGCGGCCGCTTCGACGCAGGGAACGGCGCGAAGCACAACACAGGGGTCATGCCTTCCATGAATCACAAGGGGCGCGCCGCATTCCCCGGACAGGCTGACCGTTCTCTGCTCCAGCGCGATCGACGGGGTCGGCTTGAACGCCGCCCGGAACAGGAGGGGCATCCCCGTTGAGATTCCCCCAAGGACTCCGCCATGCCGGTTTGTCTCGGTGGCGACCCGTCCCGCCTTCATCACAAAGGGGTCGTTGTGCTCGCTGCCGGTCATCGCGGAAGCGGAAAAGCCCGCGCCGAATTCGATTCCCTTCACGGCCGGAATCGAAAAAACCGCCGAGGAAATCCGGCTTTCGAGGCTCTCGCAAAGCGGCTCACCGAGTCCGGCGGGCAGCCCCGAGACAGCGCATTCCACGATTCCCCCCACCGAATCAAGCCTTCGCCGCGCGGCCTCGATTTCCGCCTTCATCCGCCCGCCCGCTTGCTCGTCGAGCACCGGGAACGGCTTGGCGGACACCGCCCGCAGCGTTTCGGCGTCCACCGAAACCGGGTCAAAGGGCGTGTCCTCCACCCCGTGGATTGCGGCGATATGCGCCCCCACCGTCACGCCCTTCCGGGCGAGAAGCTGTATCGCCGCCGCGCCGGCAAAGCAGAGCGGCGCGGTCAGCCGTCCCGAGAACTGCCCGCCGCCCCGGATATCATTCGCTCCGTGGTATTTGATGAAAGCGGGGTAGTCGGCATGCATCGGCCGCGGCAGGTCGCGGAGCTTCTCATAATCCTGAGAGCGGCGGTCCCCGTTTTCGATCACCGCGCAGAGCGGCGCGCCGCAGGTCGCTCCGCCGCAAAGCCCCGAAAGGATGCGTGGGCGGTCCGTCTCCCGCCGCGCGGTGGAAAAGGCCCCGCCCGGCGCGCGCCGCGCCATGAACCGTTCGATTTCATCGAAATCCAGCTGAATTCCGGCCGGCAGGCCGTCGATCACCGCGCCGATCGCCTCTCCGTGCGACTGGCCGAAGATGGTGACGGTGAGCATTTTTCCAAAGCTAGAGGACATCGGCAATCCCTCCCAGTGATTGGTAGTCGTCAAAAAATCCCGGATAGGACTTGCGGCAGGCCTCGGCCCCATCCAGGACCACCGGACCGCCGCAGAGCATCGCGGCCACTGCCATCGACATGACAATCCGATGGTCGTTGGCACAGTCAACCTCCCCGCCCGAAAGCGCTCCGCCCCGGATCACCAGCCCGTCGGGCAGCTCGTCAACATGTCCACCCAGCGCCCGGATGGCGGCGGACACCGTTTGGAGCCGGTCGCTCTCCTTGAGGCGGAGGCGCGCCGCGTTGAAAATCCGGGTCTCCCCCTCCGCGGCACAGCCGCAGACGGCGAGGATCGGAACAAGGTCGGGGATGGCGGAGGCGTCGATCTCAATCCCCCGCAGCGGACGCGGCGCAACGCTCACCGAACCGCCGGCGGTTTCCTCCACCGCCGCGCCGAAGCGGCGCAGCAGCCCGACGATCGCGCGGTCCCCCTGCGGGGACGCGGGGTCAAGCCCGCCGACCGTCACCGGCCCTCCATCGGAGCGCAGCGCCCCCGCCGCGAGATAAAATGCGGCGTTCGACCAGTCCCCCTCGCAGGACAGCCCGCCCGGCGAGCGGTAGCGCTGGCCGCCCGGAATCCTCCAGCCGTTTTCGGCGGGGCTGATGCGGATTCCAAACCGCCGCAGCGTCCGCAGTGTCATCTCGACATACCCCGCCGACTCGAGCGGCGTGGTGAGGATAATTTCACTCTCTCCCGGCAGCAGGGGCAGTGCGAAGAGCAGCCCGGTGACATATTGGGAGCTTACATTTCCCGGCAGGCTGTAACGTCCCGGCGCCAGTCCCCCTGAAAGCTCCAGCGGCAGGGTCTCCCCCCCGATCAGCGCCCCGTGCTCCTCCAGAAGCTCCCGCAGAGGGGAGAGCGGGCGCTGGGGCAACCGGCCCGACCCCGTTACGGTGCGGTGCAGTCCCAGAGCGGGAATCAGCGGAAGCAGAAAGCGCAGGGTCGATCCGCTTTCCCCGCAGTCGATCGTCCCCGTCTCAGCGGGGCGCGTGACCGGTGCGATCCGCCATCGCCGTCCGTCCGGGCTGTCGAGCCGGGCGCCAAGCGCGCGCAGGCATTCCGCCGTGGCCTCAATATCCCGGTTCGACGCGCCGGTTGTCAGGACCGTTTCGCGGTCGGCAAGCGCCGCGCAGATCATCGCGCGGTGCACGTCGGACTTTGAGACCACTGCTTGCACCCGGCCCGCCAGCGGATACGGCGTAATTTTCAGCTTCATCAGAGCCCCTCCATTTTAAAAATCAGCCGGGCAAGCCGGCTCAGTTCAGTCCGTCGGCAAAAAAGCCTTCCAGTTCCGCGGCCGGCATGGGATGCAGCACGCAGCTTCCCGCGGTGGCAGGCAGCACCAGGGTGATCGAATCCCCCCGGCGCTTCTTGTCGTTGACCGCGGCCGCCGCCAGCTCTCGGGCGGAGAAGGCGCACCGGCTTTCCAGCCCGCAGCGGTCAAGCGCTTCTTCCAGCAGGGCAAGCGCCTCATGCGAAAGCATGCCCCGCTTGACGCAGGCGCGGGCGATCAGCGCGGTGCCGATTGCAACCGCACGTCCATGGGTGATGCCGAGTCCGGAGCACCGTTCAATGGCGTGGGCCGCCGTATGGCCGAGATTCAGCTTCTGCCGCTCGGCCTGATCGCGCTCGTCGGCGGCAACCACCGCCGCCTTGATCGAGATGCAGCGGGCCACCATCGCTTCCGGCTCCCGCTCCCATCCCCCCTCGCGCATCATCGAGAGGAGCTGTGCGTCAAATCCCATGCCGTATTTGATCATCTCGCCGAGGCCGTCGAGCCGGTAGCAGCCGGGCAGCGTCGAAAGCAGGGCGGTGTCGCAGAGCACCAGCTCGGGCTGCCAGAAGGCTCCGGCGAGATTCTTGCCGGCCGCGAGGTCAACCGCCGTCTTGCCTCCCACCGAGGAGTCGATCATCGCCAGAAGGCTTGTGGGAATCTGCACAAAGCGGATTCCCCGCAGGTAGCAGGCCGCCGCAAAGCCGGCGAGATCTCCCACCACCCCGCCGCCCAATGCAACGATGAGGTCCGAACGGGTCAGCCCCGCTCCGGCGAGCGATTCCAGCACATGGGAGAGCGTCCCCATGTTTTTGGAGGCTTCCCCGTGGGGAAATACGATCCGGACGGCCGAAAATCCCGCCTTGCGCAGCGACCGCTCGACCGCTTCGCCGTAAAGGGCATCCACCGTGTCATCGGTAACGACAGCGGCGGCACAGGGCGTAACGACCCGGGCAATCTCCTCCCCGCAGCGGTCCAGCGGACCGCTGCCAATCAGCAGATCGTAGTGGTGCCCCGTTTCAATCGAAATTCTCCGCATTGCTCACAGCACCTTTCCGTCCGCTTCTTCCTTGCGGACCCGCCCCGCCCGCAGCATTTCGTGGAGTGTTTCAGCATCCTTTGACGCAATTGCGTCATGGAACCTCTGAAGCCGTCCGATCAGCTCACCCAGCTCCGCGGAAAGCGGTTCGCTGTTGTCAAGGAACAGCTCGGTCCACATGTCCTCCTGCAGGCAGGCGACGCGGGTCATATCGCGATAGCTGCCGGCCGAAAACCCCCGGTGACGCAGCGAGCAGGGCGACTGGACGTAGGCGCTCGAAACGACGTGGGCCATCTGTGAGGTGTAGGCGATCATGCGGTCGTGTTCGGCCGCGTCGGTGATCACCACCCGCTCGAAGTCCAGCTCAAGGGACAGCGCCTTGGCCTTCGCCACCGTCTCAATTGCCATCCCGGTCGGCGGAACAAGAATCATCGAGGCGCCTTCAAACATGCTCCCCGTCGAACTGTCAAATCCTGCATGCTCAACTCCCGCCATCGGATGGGCGCCGATGAAATCAAAGCCGTATTCCTTCGCCAGCGCAAAGCAGGGAGCGCAGACCGGCTGCTTCACCCCGCAGGTGTCGAAAACCAACGCGCCCTTTTTGATCAGAGGCGCGTGCTCGGTCAGCCAGCGGATCGCCGTCTGGGGGTAGAGCGCAATAAAAACGGCGTCGCATTCCGCCAGCCGGTCGTCGGTCAGCGGTCCGTCCACCGCGCCGACCAGCTTGGCCTTGCAGAGAATTTGCTGGGTGCGGTTCCAACCGTATACCATGTGGCCGGTTTTCTCTTTGAATGCCCGGGCAATCGATCCGCCGATCAGTCCCAGTCCTACTACTGCTATATTCATCGCTTGTTTCTCCTTCATTTCACATTCCGGCTTTGCCGTGCATCTGAGGTCAGGCTTTGTAGGCAAACGGCTTAATCCGGCGCACCGCCTCGGCGAGATCTTCGAACGCGCCGGGGGTCAGCGACTGCGGGCCGTCACATTTGGCATGGGCCGGATCGTTATGCACCTCGATCATCAGGCCGTCGGCGCCGCAGGCTGTGGCCGCCAGCGCCATCGGCTTGACCAGCCGCGCAATTCCGCTCGCATGGCTCGGATCGACGATCACCGGCAGATGGGTCATTTCGTGAAGCATCGGAATTGCCGAAAGATCAAGGGTGTTGCGGGTGGCCGTCTCAAAGGTGCGGATACCGCGCTCGCAGAGAATGACCCGGTGGTTGCCGCCCGCCATGATATATTCGGCGCTCATCAGCAGCTCCTGCAGGGTATTGGCAAGTCCCCGCTTCAGAAGAATCGGTTTATCGGTATGTCCGACCTGCCGCAGGAGTTCAAAGTTCTGCATATTGCGCGCGCCGATCTGGATGACATCCACCTCGTCGAAGAGGTCGAGCTGGGAAAGATCCATCAGCTCGGTGACGATCGGAAGTCCGGTTTCCTTCTTGACCTCCAGCAGAAGCTTGATGCCGTCCGCATGAAGTCCCTGAAAGGCATAAGGGGAGGTGCGGGGCTTAAACGCGCCGCCGCGCAGCAGGGTGGCTCCCGCGGCCTTAACCCGCAGGGCAACCTCAAGAAGCTGTTCGCGGGATTCCACCGAGCAGGGACCGGCGATGATCGGGCAGCTGCCGTCCCCGAAGGAGGCGTCTCCGATGGTGACCACAGTGTTGTCCGGGTGGAAGGCACGGTTGGCCTCCTTATAGGGCTGGGAAATGCGTTTGACATCCTGCACGATATCGAGCGCGCGGATCAGTTCGATGTCAACCTTGGAGGTGTCTCCCACCAGGCCGAGAATAGTCTGCACCTTTCCCACCGTCGGATGGACCTCCAGGCCTAAGCTTTCCAGCCATGCGGTAAGATCGGAAATTCTCCCGGAATCAGGATTTTCTTTCAAAATAACAACCATCATGCTACCCCTTTTCTTTTGTTTCAATAACCGGCGCAGGCGCTGCAAAAGCATCAAAAAGGGCCTCGCAGCACTCACTGCGAAGCCCTTATCCTTCTATTGCATCCGTTTTTCCTCAAACGGCACAGGACAATGCTTTCTTGTTTGCAGTGAACGCCGAAAAAGCCTTGCCAAAAAAGTAAAAGGCAAAGCTAAAGTAAAAATAATATTCACTTGCAAACAGCTTGTGATTCATAACAGCGGTCTCCTGTGTCCCCTTCGGGATTGGATTTGTTTCATTATAACACCATGCCCCCGTCTTGGCTATCGGCAAATTGTATACTCGTTTTCCCGTTTTTAAAATTTTTTTATTAATTTTTCCGTCAACCCGATTTATCTCTCCCTTGAGCGCGCGAACCTTCGTCATAGAATTTCAGCTTGCTTCCGCGCACAAGCTGCATGTTGATGGCGGTGGTCGGCTGACGCTGATGTCGGACTTCAGCTTGCTTCCGCGCGCAAGCTGCATGAGTTTTGGCTTGAGCACTCCGATGTCCGGCAAGATTGCCTCGCCTTCAGCGGACCTGTCCGGGCTTTCGGTCAACAGCCTTCTGCCGCCTTTTCAATTTCTAGACTCAGCGCCTCGGACGCATTGCGCAAATACCATTCAGCCGATATTGGAGCTGTGCAATATCCGGCATTGGAGTATGCATAAAAATACTGAAGGCGGGTGCGTACAATCAGGCATCATATGTTCTTCTGCAATTTTAAGCTCTCTTTATTTTCCTGCGTCTTTATCCTTTAGATACGTACCACTGCCACCTCATCTTGAATAATGAGCTCAGTGCCAAAAGGTCTGCAAAGTTCTGCAAGATAGCGAAGGACTTCCTCATCATGGGAAAGATGCGGAATCCCAAGCCTGCTCCGAGGTGCGTCCATATCGAGAGTAATGGGGCAGGGTTTAATCGCAACGATCCGGCCCTCCTCCGCTGTAAAACCCGCTATCACCGGACACCAGATGATATTGGGCTATACAACATACCCCCTTGTCCCGTGCCGACTGCGTAAATTCATAATAGGGTTGCCATGCGCTCTTAGCTGAAAAGCATCAACAAAAATCTTTATGGGCGGCTTCAACAGTTTGATCCAAAGGAAAGCTTCTTCGGGTCACTTCCGCGCGCTCTGTTATCTATAACGCAACAACCGCCTGCCGTCCGTGTCACGCCCGTCCGAAGGAGCGGGCAGAACTATTCTTGCTAAAAGGGCATATTGCCGGCAGCCTCTCAGGAGGCATCAAAAAGGTTTATCAACCGCATTGCCGTTATAGCCCGGCGTGGGCGGCCCGCAGGCCGCCCGTTCCCCTCTCCGGGCCTGTCCGGCGCCCGGCGCGCCCGAGCGGAGGGCGGCATCTCATTTCCCCGCCGCGGCGGTTCCCTGTCCACCTACATCAACTGGGTTCCGTTGATTTTCAGCCCGAAGCGGTATCCGAAGAACTGTGCCGCGCGGCGGCAGAGCATCATCCGCTCCAGAAAAATTTCAAAGTAATCGGCAACCGGGCTGACCCCCGTATCCACGGTAAGCACCAGCGTAAAGGTTCGGCTTTCGACATCGGTTTTTAACGACGACTGCTCCACCGAATAGTTGACCCGGTCGTGGATATCAAAGCTCGGAACATCCCGATTGCGCACCCTCGAACGGCGCACATCGCTCTTATCCGCGAGAATCAGAGCTGCGGCCAGCGCATTGACCGGATAAGCGGTATGTTCGTCATGGTTGCCGATAGCGGCGATCACCTGTGCGACTTCGTTGGGTTCCATCCCCATTTTATCGAGAATCCGGAACGCCATGACCGCGCCGGACTGGGCATGATCGATGCGGTTGACAACGTTTCCGATATCGTGCATAAAACCGGCGATCCGCGCGAGCTCGACGGTACGCGGATCGTATCCCAGCTCGGTGAGGATATTCTGCGTCACCGTCGCAACCCGCACCACATGGGCGAAGCTGTGCTCGGTGTAGCCGAGCGCGACAAGTGAGGCATCTGCCTGACGGATATAGCTTTTGATCTCCTCGCTGGAGGAGACATCCTGATAGGTGACCACGCGGGTTCCCCCTTCCTCTTACTCCCTTAAAGTATACCTGCTTTGGACCGCTGTGACAAGGGGAAAGGAGGCTTTTGGAGGAGAATGCCTTTACTGTCTTCCCACAGAAAGATCGGAAAGCCGGATCGAGCGGGTATGCCGGATCTCTTCCCAGGTGGTGCACTTGTGAATCATGCAGGAAAGGTTGATGGGAATCCAGCTTGCCAGAAAGAGCCAATAGACCAGCACGCCGCGCAGCATCCGCGGATTCCATTTGCGCTCGATCAACAGCACGAACACTGACAGGATGCAAGAAACGGCAAAGGATGTATTGAGGGAGATAAAGAGCTGGTAATAGAGCTCATTGTAAGGAAAGAACTGGTGTTGGGCATACAGAATGTCGAGCGAAAGCCCCAGCAGCAGCGAAAGCAGATAGGCAAGCTGCATGAATGGGGCGAGGAAAAACATCATCTGGTCAAAGCAGCCGATCCGGTGCTCAGTGAAGATTCCACGCGCCAGCCGCCCGAAGTAGACGGAAAAGCCTTGCAGGATGCCGGTGGACCAGCGCTTACGCTGCTTCCAGGACTGGGCAAAGGTCAGCGGCTGCTCGTCGTAGATCACTGCCGCGGACACCCACTCGACCCGCTCCCCGCGCAGGATGCACTGGGTGGTGAATTCGATGTCCTCGGTCATTGTAACAGTATGCCAGCCGCCCATTTCCCGGAGCAGCTTTAGCGAGACCATAAAGCCGCTGCCGTTGATCATCGCCGAAAGGTGTGCCGCGCGGCGGGTGTGGTTATACATGCGGTTAATCATCCAGTAATAGATGGAGTAGCAGCCCGAGACCGCGGTATCGTAGGGGTTCTTGCTGTCGCGGTATCCCTGCGCCGCCCTCGCTCCCGCACAGCAGGCGTCATTCATCGCCCGCAGGAATCCCGGATCCACGAGATTATCCGCGTCGAAAACACATGCGGCATCGAAGCGCCCCTCTTCCAGAAGCATATCGAAAACCTGTGTCAGAACTTCCCCCTTCGACCGGACCGGAAGGCGGCAGTCAAAGATTCGAGCGCCCGCCCGGCGGGCGGCTCCCCGGGTATCGTCGGTGCAGTTGTTCGGCGCTACAATAATCTCATAAAGCTCGTCCGGATAATCCTGCTGGCGCAGGCTTTCGATGAGCTGTCCAATCACGCATTCCTCATTGCGCGCCGCAATCACCAGCGCGAAACGGGTCTGCGGCTCGCAGCGCCGCCGCGGCCTGCCGCGCCGAAGCGAAAGGACGGCATACACCGCGTAGTAGAAAAAATAAAGGGTAAAGACAAAACTCATCAGCCATGCGCAGGACATCAAAATCGGAACCGCTGCCATGATGCTCACACTCCTGTTCTTTCGTCTCTGTAGGGAAAAGGATCAACTGTACTATTCATATTAGTACATATAATTTTACAATTCATTGCGGGTTAATTTGATAAAAATTTTATAAAATTTTTGTGAATTTCAACGATTTTCAAAAATAAGCTCCAATATGCTCTCTTTTGGCAAAACGATTTCCGAAAGAGAAAATCTTCAATATGGTGCAAAAGCCATAACCGCCGGCTAGCCGGTGACTAAATTAGGCCCTGCAAGGGCCGGGCGACGGGCGGCGCCGCGCTCTGTCGCCCAATGAACAACGGCCACTGCCGTCTGCATCATGCCCGTCCGCAGGAGCGGGCAGAACTACCCTTGCTATCAGGACCTGCTGACGGCGGGTGTCTCGAGGCGCACCGAAATTTCTTTCACTCACATCACAAGCGAGTGGCCCACGGGCCGTTCGCTTCCTCTCGTTCTCTTCTCCCCACCTGACCGCTCTTCCTATCCGGTGCCCGGCGCGCCCGAGCGGAGGGCGGCGCCGCTGCCCCCACAGCCTGTAAACGGACGGGTTCTCCTTCTCACGGCAGTCCTTCATGTCTCCAAATCCGCCGCTGACAAGCCCGCTTCACCCGATGCTTGCAGCGAAAGCTTTTTACGGGTGCCTCCAACGTCAGGGCCGGTGGTTTCCGTTGACAAAACAGCCCGGGTGCGGCCGGCTCTCCTCCGACCGCACCCGGGTTTCACGGGAAATCCTGTATATTCAGAGACGACAAAGAGATTTTTCCCGCCGGACCTGCCGGAAAAATCCGCGCAATGTCCGCGTTGTTTCCAAGGGGTCGCGCCCCACCATGCAATGCAGGCGGTCAGCCGCCGCTCCGCCGAAAAAAACCAGCAGTATGACCGCGCGTTTCCAAGGCTCCAGGTCGCAGAGAAGTGCGCAAAGCCTTTCGTCCGGACGCGCCGGCGCAAGGGTATCGGCAAGCTGGCGGCGGTATTGCTCTCCGTAGACCGCCGGACAGTCCCCGCAGCAGCGGCAAAGCTCGCGGAGCATCGTCTCTTCAAACGGCGCTTCTCCCCGCGCGGCGGCGTCATAGCCGCTGACAAAGCAGGCCGCAACGGCACGACGTGCTTCAAGAGCATCGCCGGTCAGGTAGACCGCAATCTGATAAAGTTTCCGGGCCATCGCATCATAACGCGCGGCATATTCGCGCCGGTCCGCCACCACAATTCCTCCTTTGCATATTTAACCGGTTCGATTCCTTAAAAGCCGGGGCCTCACAAGCCTGGGTTTGCCGCGGTCGCTGCCACGGACTCTGTCGCCGCCCAAGTAACCCCTACATTTCCATATCCCCATGACTCGACCGCATAGGTGCCGTAATAGCCCCTCGCCATCCGCGCAACGGCTTGTTTGAGATGCTCGGGCAGAGCCGAAACCGGAACCAGATAGTAGCCGGTCATCTCTTCCGCCTCTTCGCCGGCCGCAATCCCGATCACCGCAAACGGTTCCCCGTAGTTGAGGGCGGTGCTGGTCAGCTCATTGCGAAGAGCATTCAGCTCCATTTTGGAGAGGGCGAAGGACTGCATGTTCAGCCCCTCGGCTCCTTCATAACAATTCTCCGGATTCAGAAAATCCTCGAGGTCGTAGCGGGTCTGGGCCACCCGGTCCAAATCGGTCTGGGTGATGGTCCTGCTGTCATAGTCACGGTTGAAGGGGAGCGCATAAGCCGCCTTTACATCGTTCCAGTTGTTCTCGATCGATTGGACGGCGCCCAGCTCGCGCAGCAGCGCGAGGGTATTTCGATAGCTCTCGGTCAAAATGGTGTTGCTGGCGGCGTAGTAATATCCCTCGTCCCATTCGGCGCGCTCGTTTGCATACTCCGCCTCTACCAAGCCGTCGGTCCGCGTTTCCTTCGGGTAGCGGTATTCGACAGTGAGGGTGCAGACAGCCGTCGCGCCGTTTTTCAACTCCTCAAGCGGCTGGGAAAGGAGATCCTCCCGCAGCGCGACGAGCAAGCGCTCCTTCTGAGCGGCGTCGAGGATCAGATCTTCGCTGATGCTGCCCAAAGTATTGATCACCGTAACCTGATGTATCATGTCAGCGTTCGCGGCGAATGCCGGATGGGTCTGACTGATCATCTCGTCGTCGGTTTCCAGTCTGACGAGCTGATCGAGCGTTTCGGGATAAAGGCTATAGTAGCGCCTGCTGACGGTACGCCCGTCGGTCAGCTCGTAGGTCACCCGCAGGCTGCCGTGCCTGCCGTAAATGTCCTCGTCCTCCCCTGCGTAATGGAGGTCAATCTGTTTCTGCTGTGCCGCAATGACCAGCGCGACCGCCTCCGGGTCCTGAAAGGCCACAAGCGTGGAGCCGTTCTGCCCCAGAGAGGGCTGGTCCGAGAAGCGGCTGTTGTAGTAGTAGAGGCGCGCCTCCTCGACGCGCGGGGCCTGTGGGACCCAGCGGCCGATTCCGACGAGGTCGAACAGCATGACGCCCACCAGAACGCACACCCCGGCTGTTGTAGCCGCCGCAACCGGCAGAGCCTTCGGGATGCTGCGCACACTGCGGCTGAGGATGACGTCGCCGATAAAATAGACGATCAGCGAGCCGACCGCAATGCAGAAAAGGGAGAGGAAGCGGCTGTTCTCCGGGTTGATCTCAAAGACGGCACAGAGAATCATACCCAGTCCGGTGCCGCCGAGCAAAGTGCCTGCCGAACGCATGAAAATCTGAAGCGGTCCCATTTCACCCACCGCTTCGGCCTGTTCGGACCGCCGGCGGGTATAGCGCCATGCGCCGGCGCCCAGCACCAGCAGCGCGGCCGCAAACCAGAACAGCATCGAAACATTGTTTTCCGCAAAGTATTCCAGTGAATCACGGGCGATGGCGATCCGCCCAATGATCAGCGATACCGGAGAAAGGCGGTAGGCCAGCCGCATCGCGCCGTCGCTCGCGGAAAAGCCGTAGATAAACGAATCGCCCAGCATCATGAACAGCAGATAAACGGCTGCGAAAACGCCGTTGAGGCCGAGCGAGAAGATCACCGTGTCAAAATCGGTGCCGAGCTGCACCGCGCAGAAGGCGGTAATGGCGAAGACCGCGAGGGTCACTGTCATCCAGCAGAGCAGATCGAGCAGGATCATGCCGGCGGAAGCTCCGGGCAGCAGGAAGGAAGCCGCCGCCGTCAGCAGAAAATTCACCGCCAGAGGCGCCCAGATCAGAGTAATCCCCGTCATGCAGCAGGCCGCGTAAAGCTCACAGCGGGTCAGCGGCAGCGAGTGATAGACATCCACCGAACGGCGGTTGTGCAGGTAGGAAAAGAGATTCACCGCCACGATGAGCGGAACCACCAGCATCAGCGCGGTGAAGAAAAAGGCGGAGAATCCGTTGTAGATCTGCGCGGGACCGGAGAAGGTCCAGCGCACAAAATCGGAGAGATCCGCGCGGTCCTGATTCTGCAGAATGGTCAGCAGGTACTGCACCGGCAGGAAGAGAAAGCCGAGAGCTCCGTAAAACAGGGCCGATCCGCGGTGCCGCCGCAGCATGTTGCGGTAAAACGGCAGCACGCGGGAAAAACTAAAAGACGATCTTGCTGTAGTCATAACCGACCGCCTCCATTTCATAAATAAATACCTCCTCGAGGGTCAGACTCACCGCCTCGGCGAGCATCGGGGAGCGGGCATTGACCGCGGCAAGGGCATCCTCCTCACCCGCCGCGCAGATCAGCGTCGCCACGCTGCCATGCAGCTCCTGCGAGAGGATGCGGATGCCGTCAAGGGTGATTTTCTCACTCGGACGCGGGTTGAACACCGCCTGCACCTTGCAGAAGCCGAGCTGGATATCATCGACGGCGCATTCCAGCAGCAGCCTGCCGTGATGCAGAAGTCCCACGCGGTCACAGAAATCCTCGAGCTCCCGCAGGTTGTGGGACGAAATGATGACCGTCATATGATATTCCGAGATCATATCGGAGATGATCCGGCGCACCGCGTGCCGGATCACCGGGTCAAGCCCATCGAACGCCTCGTCAAGAAGCAGGTATTCCGGCGCGCAGGAAAGGGCGAGAATCAGCGCGGCCTGCCGTCTCATCCCCTTGGAGAAGGAGGACAGCTTGCGGCGGTCCCCGATCGGGAACAGCTCCAGCAGGCGCTGGTAGCGCGCTTCATCCCAGCGCGGATAAGCGGCGCGGTAAAACTGGCGCATATCGTCAACGGTCGCCTGCGGCGGAAAGAAGAGGTCATCCGAAACGAAAAAGATTTTCTGCTTCTGCTCCGGATTTTCAAACACCGGCTCCCCGTCCACCGTGACCTGTCCCCCATCCGCCGAGTAAACGCCCGAGATCAGGCGCAGGAGGGTGGATTTTCCCGAACCGTTGGTTCCGACCAGGCCATAGATGCATCCCGGCGAGACGGTCAGCGAAACCGAATCGAGGGCTGTATTCACGCCAAAGTGTTTGGTAATCGATTCTATCAAAACCATGTTGTTACTCCTTTTCGTAGATCTCATCCACCAGAGCGAGAATCCTCTCCCGCGGGACGCCGGCCTTTTTGGCGGACAGGATGGGAGGCCGCGCCTCCTTGAGCTTCTGCTGCACGATGGAATCGGTCAGCGACTCTCCCGGCGCAATAAAGCTGCCCCGGCCGGCCGCCTGATAGATCATTCCTTTGGCTTCCAGCTCCTGATAGGCTTTTTGCACTGTGTTGGGGTTGATGCCGAGGTCACGCGCCAGGCTCCTGACACTGGGGAGCTGATCGTCCGGCTGCAGTACGCCGCGCGCAATCAGCCCTATAATATTCTGTACCAGCTGCTCATAGATCGCCACACGGCTGCGTGAATCAATCGAGAACATGGCCCCACTCCTTTCCGGACATCCGCCGCCGCGCGGCAGATGTCACGTGTGTATTAACTATGATAGTACAGCTAGCATAGCATGTGAAACTTTAAAAATCAAGACCCGGAATAAAAATTTTTCCAAGAGGAGATTTTTTATTTATTTTCAACAAGAAAAAGCCCAGGTTTTTAGTTGACATGAAAATTCTTTTCCACTACAATAAGGGCGAAAAGAAAAACAACGAGACATGCGTAGAACGCGCAGGAAAAGGAGTGTGACCTCTATGAACCGAAAGACCAAAATCGTCTGCACCCTCGGCCCGGCTGTCAATTCCCCCGAAATGATCCGCCGGCTGCTCGAAACCGGAATGAATGTCGCGCGCTTCAATTTTTCCCATGGAGATCATGAAAGCCACCGAAAAACCTTTGAATTGTTCGACTCGATCCGGCGGGAGCTTAAAAATCCCGCCGCCGCCATGCTCGATACCAAGGGGCCTGAGATCCGCACCGGCCTGATGAAGGACGGAAAAATCTTTCTCGAGGCCGGTTCCCCCCTCGTCCTGACCGGCGAGGAGGCGGAAGGCACCCCGGAGCGGATTTCCATTACCCACAAAACCCTCTACCGCGACGTGCGGCCCGGTGGCACCATCCTGATTGACGACGGACTGATCGAGCTTACCGTTGAGGAGATCGCCGGAACGGAGATCCACTGCCGGGTGATGAACAGCGGCTTTGTTTCGAACCGCAAGGGGATCAACGTCCCCGGCGCCGACCTCTCGATGCCGTACCTCAGCGAAAAAGATATCGCGGATATCCACTTCGGCATTGAAATGGGATTCGACTTCATCGCCGCCTCCTTCGTTTCCTCGGCCGACGACCTGCTCGAGGTGCGCCGTCTGCTCGATTCCAAAAACTGCCATTCCATTCGAATTATCGCCAAGATCGAAAGTGCCAAGGCGCTGGAGAACATCGACGACATCATCCGCCTTTCGGACGGCATCATGGTCGCCCGCGGCGACCTCGGGGTGGAAATCCCCTATTCCGAGGTGCCCGTTGCGCAGAAAACGCTGATCAGAAAGGCCATTTCGCGCGGAAAAATCGTCATTACCGCCACCCAGATGCTCGAATCGATGACCGAAAAGCCCCGTCCGACCCGCGCCGAGGCGACCGACGTGGCCAATGCCATCTATGACGGCTCAAGCGCGGTCATGCTCTCGGGCGAGACGGCCGCCGGGAAATACCCCATCGAAGCGGTCCGCACCATGGCCACCATCGCCCAGCGCGCCGAGGGGGACATCGACTACCGCAAGCGCCTGCAAAACCGCGAGCCGGTCAGCGGCGGCGATCTGACCTACGCCGTCGCCCACGCCACCTGCACCATGGCCCATGACCTCGGCGCGGCGGCCATCATCCCGGTGACCTGCTCAGGCTATACCGCCCGGATGACCTCCGGCTTCCGCCCGGCGGTGCCGATCATCGCCTGCACTCCCTATGAAAGCACCTACCACCACCTCTCCCTTTCGTGGGGCGTCACCCCTGTTCTGATGCGGGAATGCCAGAACGGCAGCGAGGAGATGCTTGAACAGGCGATCGAGGCCGCGCGTACACAGGGCCTGCTGGCTGACGGGGATATGGTGGTTCTCACTGCCGGAATGCCGATCGGCGTCCCCGGCACCACCAACCTGATTAAGGTGGATGTGGTGGGGGATGTGCTTGCCACCGGCCATGGCATCGGCGGGAAATCCGCCACCGCCCGGGTCTGTGTCGCCCACGACGAGGAAGAGGCTGCTTCCCGATTCCGCGCGGGGGATATCCTGGTGGTGCCGCAAACCACCAACGGAATGATGTCCTTTCTGCGCAGCGCCTCGGGAATCATCATCGAGGAGGGCGGCGAGGAATCCCACGGCGCGGTGGTCGGAATGACCCTTGATATTCCGGTGCTGATCGGCGCGCAGAACGCCACCAATCTTTTGAAGAACGGCGTAAGCGTCACCCTCGACGCGGCAACCGGACGTGTTTACCGCGCCCCGCGGCAGACCGCCCTCAATGCCGGCGCGGCCGGTGCGCAGCGGTGAGATAATGCCCGTCAAGCAGCGCGTTTGCCGCGTTTCGCGGCAGACCGCCCTCAATACCGGCGCGGCCGGTGCGAAACAGCAAGATAAGGCCTGTCAAGCGGTGCGCTTGACGCGCCCCGCGGCAGACCGCCCTCAATGCCGGCGCGGCCGGTGCGCAGCGGTGAGATAATGCCCGTCAAGCAGCGCGTTTGCCGCGTTTCGCGGCAGGCCGCCCTCAATGCCGGCGCGGCCGGTGCGCAGCGGTGAGATAATGCCCGTCAAGCAGCGCGTTTGCCGCGTTTCGCGGCAGACCGCCCTCAATACCGGCGCGGCCGGTGTGAAATCAGTGCGCGAGCAATAAAACCCACCCTGTGCAGTACAGGGTGGGTTTTATTGCTTGTCTTTCTTCGTTGAAACGGGGATCGGGCCGTGCTCCCGCTCAAAGTCAGCGATACGGCGGCGAATCATCTGCTCAATCTCCCGGTTTTTGGTGCGCCCCTCATACTCGGCGATATAGCCGAATTTTTCAAGCAGAAGAGGCGGGATGCGCAGTGAATAACGGGACAGCGGCTCCTTCATGATGTCACCTCTTGGCTCAGTATTGACATCATTTTAGCGGCGTATTAAAATAAAATGGAAAATTGGCTCCTTTTAGGCATCAATAAGGCTCCATAATTATATAAAAGGAGGAACAAACCATGCCCGACTACCAAAAGTTCTACCACATCATGTTCAATGCGGCGACCGATGCGCTTGAAGCACTGGAAAACGGAGAGGAACGCTATGCGGCGGCACTGCTTGCCAACGCGCAGCACCGCTGCGAAGAAGAGTACCTTCGCGCGGCGGACGAATTGTCCGCTCAGCCGCACTGAACGGCCCTCGCGCGGCCGCACCGCTCAAATTTTCATCGTTTGATGCTTGCACCGGCAGAATATCCTCATACCAACCGCCTCGAAACACTTCTCCATGCGCGGCCGCACCGTCCGAATTCCATACGCTTGAATGTTTGCACCGGCAAAGCATCCTCATACCAACCGCCTCAAAATACTTCCCGCGCACGACCGCCCCGGCGCTTCACATGAAAGCGCCGGGGCGGTTCCGATAAATGGATGAGAGATTTCACATTCAGGCGGCGGAGCCGGTCGAAGGATTAATCAGGACCCCTCCGCCAGCCGCGGGAGAACCGCTGCCGGCTCCGCCCGCGCTTCCGGCCTGACCGGCCGGGGTAAAGACCACCGTATCGGTGATCTCTTTGTCGGTGATGATAAAGCGTCCGAGGGTGTCGGTCGTAAAGGTGAGCAGCTCCTCCGCATCGTGGTACTGCGCGGGAATCTCGGTCAGCTTTCCATTGAGATAGCGGTAGACGAAGAACTGATCGTTAAAGTCATCGGCATAGGCGGAAACATCCAGCTCCATCACGCCGTTGGTCCGGAACTGAGGTCCGGAGGGGAAGGTCAGGAACTCGAAGCTGTGGTCCTCGTACTTGGTAACAATCTCCTTGACGGCGTTCTGGTTGTGTACCAGATTGACCGCCTTCATGTCGTTGATGCTGACGGTAAAACGCCAGTCGCCGTCTGTGAAGGTGACCTTTTTATACTGATTGCGCTTGGCGATCCGCTCCAGCTGCTCCGCGTCAAACACCGGAGCGCCGTTGTCAACCTCGATCTCATCCTCCGCATCCAGCCCGCTGACGAACTCATCTGAAACCAGCTCGTAGCCCGTTTCAAATGAAACGGTCAGGGTGACAAAATCCTTGCGGTTGCTCTTGTTCACCATCTTGATGGAGTATTCCTCTTCGGTCTTGGCGGTCGGCCATCCGGCCTTAACCTCCGCGGCAATATAATACCGGTCGCCCGACTTGGAGAGGTTGAAATCCACCAGGCTGTCGCCCTCGCCGGTGTTGGACAGCTTGAAGCTGTAATCCTCCATCACATCGGGATTGAGGGGCTGAGGCTCGCCCCCATCGATCGAGACGGATACCGGGAAACGGTATTTTTCACCGGGAGTCAAAAGTCCACCTTCCAGACTGATTCCGCTGTTTGTATCGGCCGAAAGGACAATCCGGTTGTCTTTCTCTCCCTGCGCGAAGGATTGGGCGGCCATCCCCGCCGTCATCACAGCGGCAAGGAGAATCGAAACGGTTCTTTTCATTGGGATACCTCCTGAATCGTGCTGCGGCGGATCGGTCCGCCGCGCGGCGCGTTGCTCGCATCTCCCGAGCACATGCCCCATTATAGAGGCGATATCCCCAAAATTCAATCGGTTGTTGTTTCCATTTTGTTGATTACGCCATTGATTTGAACAATAAAAATCAGAAAAATCCATGTTTTTAAGAAAAACGTTGATTTTATAGAAATCGCTTCCCGAAAAGCGATCACAAATCTGTTACATCCTCATGGTTTTTCCTGAACCGCTTCCAGAGAATTATCCGGCGCCAGGGCTTCCGCCGTTTCGCAAAGTCCCGGGCCATTCCGGCGGTAGCGCCGTCCGCAGGCCGCGCAGGCAAGGTTCGGGCCCAGCTTTTTCCCGCATCGGCAGACCCAGCCAACCTGCCGCGCCGGATTGCCCGCCGCCAGCGCGTGATCGGGCAGGCTGTGGGTGACGACCGCGCCCGCCGCGACCATCGCCCACCGTCCCACTGTATTCCCGCAAAGGACGGTGGCGTTCGCACCGATCGTCGCGCCCCTCCGCACCAGCGTCTTTCGATAGGATGCGCGCCCCTTTGGATATTCGCTGCGGGGGGTCAGGTCGTTGGTAAAAACGCAGGACGGCCCGCAGAACACGCCGTCCTCCAGCTCGACACCCTCATACACCGATACATTGTTTTGAATTTTGACAAAATTTCCAATTTTGACCCGGTCCCCAAGGTTGACGTTCTGACCGAGGCTGCACCATTTTCCGACCGCCGACCCGCGCTGCAAATGGCAGAAGCACCAGATCCGGCTTCCCGCGCCAATTCGTACCCCCTCCTCGACAACGCAGGTGGGGTGCACAAAACAATCTCTCATGGAAAGGTCCCCTCCATTTCCGCCGGGGAAAACCCGGCGGGCGGCAGTGTGACCGGTCCTCCGGTCCGGTGGCTGCGGAGGACAGCAGGCGGTTTCTTCTCAGCAAAGCAGGCGGGGTGCACAAAACAATCCCTCATGGAAAGGTCCCCCCCATTTCCGCCGGGGAAAACCCGGCGGGCGGCAGTGTGACCGGTCCTCCGGTCCGGTGGCTGCGGAGGACGGCAGGCGGTTTCTTCTCAGCAAAGCAGGCGGGGTGCACAAAACAATCCCTCATGGAAAGGTCCCCTCCATTTCCGCCGGGGAAAACCCGGCGAGCGGCAGTGTGACCGGTCCTCCGGTCCGGTGGCTGCGGTAGACGGCCAGCACCAGCTCGAGAGCCGCGCGGCCGTCCTCCCCTGTGATAAAAGGGCGGCGTCCCTCACGAATCGCGGCGGATGCATCGGCATAGAGCGCCAGATGTCCGCTGCCGTAGATATCCTGCCCGCCGCCCGGCGCCGGTTCAATTCTGGGCGGCGTTTCCTCCCCTTCCACCCGCCAGACCTCGATTCGGTTCGCCGCCGCGCCGCCGAGCCGCACCGTTCCCCGCTCGCCGAACACCGACAGGGTTTCCTCAAGGTTGGAGGGGTAAAGATTTCCGCTTCCCTCGATGGTGGCGAGCATTCCGCCGGAAAAGCGCACCGCCGCAATCCCCACGTCCTCTGTTTCGATGTGCGGATGCATCCGCCGCGCCAGCGCACCGCAGACCCATTCCGGTTCGCCCTCTCCCATCCAGCGCAGCAAATCAATCCCATGGATGCACTGGTTCATCAGGATGCCTCCGTCGCTCGCCCAGCGCCCGCGCCAATCCGCCTGCCTGTAATATGCGTCGTCCCGGTTCCAGCGCAGGGTCAGCGCCGCATGGGAAAGCCTGCCGAACCGTCCCGCGTCGAGCGCGCGGCGCAGCGCCATCACCGCCGGATTGAAGCGGTTCTGATGGCAGGGGACGAGGCAAAGCCCCCGTTCCCCCGCGCGGCGGATCATCTCATCCGCGTCGGAGAGGGAAAGGGCCATCGGCTTCTCCACAATCACATGCGCCCCCGCGTCGAGACAGTCGAGCGCCACCCGGGCATGGACGCCGCTTTGCGCGGCGACAGCCGCCAGCTCCGGACGCTCTCGGTCCAGCAGCTCCCGGTGGTCCGCATAGATTCTGACGCCGGACTCCCCCAGCCCGGTCCGGCGCAGCAGCTCCCGGCCCCGCTCCAAAACCGGATCGCAGACGGCGGATATCTCCAGCGAGGCGGCGCGCGCCGCGGCAAGGTGCCGTCCGGCAATCCGTCCGCAGCCGATCAGCGCGTAGCGCATGATGCTTCTCCTTTCTACAAAACGGTGATGTTCTCCCGCGGAACAATTTCCTTCATCGCGTTTTTGGTGTCGAAAATCTGCCTCGCGTGCTTCTGTACCAACGAATAATCCACCGCGGCATGAGCGGTCAGAACCAGCACCAGATCAGCCTCCGAGAGGGCCGAGCCGGTCAAACGCGGGAGGCCGGGCCGGGTTTTGCCCTTCCAGACATAGCGGGAAAGGTATGGGTCGTAAAAGGAGAGCCGCGCCCCCTGCTCCCGCAGCAGCTCGATGACCCGGACCGCCGGACTTTCCCGGAAATCGGCCACCTCCTGCTTGTAGGCCGCTCCAAGCGCAAGAATCTTTGAGCCGGAAACAGCCTTTCCCTGTGCGTTGAGCATCCGCGCCGCCCGTGCCGCGCAATACTCCGGCATCCGGTCGTTGACCGCTGCGGCGCTCTCCAGCAGCGGAGTGCGGCAGCCGAAGGCCCGCGCGCGCCAGCTCAGATAGACAGGGTCCACCGGAATGCAGTGCCCTCCGATTCCCGGCCCGGGATAGAACGCGGTGAAGCCGTACGGCTTTGTTTTCGCCGCCTCCACCACCTCCCAGACATCCAGCCCCATCGCGCCGCAAAGCATCGCCATCTCGTTGGCCAGAGCGATATTGACGCTTCGGTAGCTGTTTTCGAGCAGCTTCTCCATCTCGGCCGCCGCGGGGCGGGAAACCTCGAATACCTCCCCCTGCAGAACCGACCGGTAAAGGGCGGCGATCACCTCGGTGGCGTCCCGCCCGATTCCTCCCACCACCCGGGGGGTGTTGCAGGTGTGGTAGATCAGGTTTCCGGGATCGACCCGCTCGGGCGAGAATCCGAGATAGAAATCCTCTCCGCATTTCATCCCCGAACCCTGCTCAAGAATCGGGCGCAGCAGTTCCTCGGTGGTGCCGGGATAGCTGGTGGATTCCAGCACGACGATCGTCCCCCGCCGCAGCCTCCGGGCGATCTGCGCCGCTGATTCCCGGATATAGCGCAGGTCCGGCTGCCGGTTTTCATCGAGCGGAGTCGGAACACAGACAGCGATAAAGTCCACCGCTTTGAGCAGCTCGAAATCCTCGGTCGCCGCCAGCATTCCCCCGGCCGTCAGCGCGCCGAGCTCCTGATCGACCACATCTCCGATGTAATTCTGGCCCTGGTTCACCATCGCGACCCGTTCCGGCTGGATATCAAATCCAATGGTGCGGAACCCCGCCTTCGCCTTCTCGACGGCCAGCGGCAGGCCCACATACCCGAGCCCAACCACCCCGCAGACGAGCGAACGTTCCTGAATCATCCGCAGCAGCCTTCTTTTCATCCGGCGCCTCCTTTTTGCCGTCAGGCATACATCACGGCTTGTCAGCCGCGTGGTACAGTATATACGGCCAAGCGGAAAAAGATGTCCGCTTTTCCGGCGCGCGTTCCGCGGATTGTTATTCGGGCCGAAATGTGATATTCTTGTGAAAGATCAGCGAAAGGAAGCAAACGCAATGGGAAGACGGAAGCTTTTTTGCGAATACGGTCCGGTCTGTTACCGCGTCTCGGTGGAAAAGGAATGCCTGCGCCGCCATCTGCGCGATCTTTTTCACCGGACAAGGTTTGCCGGGCGGCGCGACGAGAGGGAGTTTCCCGTTCTTGCCAAAGGGCACACCTCTCCCATTCTGCGCAGGCTCGACGGAGTTGACATGCGCCTGCAGCGCAACAAAGCCGAGAATCTGCGGCTTGCCGTCCGCGCGCTCGATCATCTGGTGATCCGGCCCGGCGAAACCTTCTCCTTCTGGCATCTCATCGGCCGCTGTACCGCCCGGCGGGGCTATCTGCCGGGGCTCGCCATTTCCAACGGCGCTTTCCGGGAGGAGGCCGGCGGCGGACTGTGCCAGCTTGCCAACCTGATCCATTACCTTGTGCTGCACACCCCGCTGGAGGTCACAGAGCTGCATCATCATTCCGACGCTCTTTTCCCCGACAGCGAACGGCGGGTTCCCTTCGGCACCGGCACCTCCGTCTTTTACTGCAATGTCGATTACCGCTTTCGCAACACGTCCGAGGTTCCGGTGCAGCTTTTGGCTTGGGTCGACGGAGAGCTTCTCTGCGGGGAGCTGCGCGCCGAAAAGCCCTTTCCGCTGCGCTACCGCCTCATCGAAGAGGGGAGCTGCTACACCCGGGAAGCGGACGGTTTTTACCGAAACAGCCGCGTTTACCGGCGCTGCTTCGAGCGGGAGAGCGGACGCGAGCTGCCGCGCGAGCTGATTCTGGTCAACCACTCGAAGGTGATGTATGATCCCTCGCTGATTCCGCCGGAACAGCTGGCCGGGGAGGGAACGCCATGCCGATGACTGCCGGCCTGCTGCGCTTTTCGGAATCGGATGCGCCCGCTTACCGCTGTTCGCAGGGGGTTCTTTCTTTCCGGGAGCTGACCGCGGCCGCCCGGCGGCTCGCGGCTCTGCTGCTGCGCGAGATTCCGCCCGGCGTCCCGGTCGGAATCTACGGCCACAAGGAGCTGCTGATGCCGGTCTGTATCGCGGCCTGCGCGATCGCCAACCGTCCCTATCTGCCGATCGACCGGCAGATTCCGCCCGCCCGCGCCGAACGGATGCTTCAGGCGGCCGGGGCCGGCCTGCTGCTTGCCGCCGGAGAGGGCTTCGTTCCCTCCTCCGCCGCGGCTGTCGGTCCCGCGGCGCTTGCCGAGACCGCTTTTGACCCCGGCAAGGATCAGGCGGCTCCGGCTGCCGCGCGTCCCGGCGACCGATTTTACCTGCTCTTTACCTCGGGAAGCAGCGGAGAGCCCAAGGGTGTGGCGGTCACCCGCGAAAACGCCGCCTCCTTCCTGCGTTGGGAGCGTTCGCTGCTTTCCACCACCTCGGGGCCGGTGCTGAGCCACGCCGCTTACTCCTTCGATCTTTCGGTGGCCGGGCTCTGGCTCGCCCTGACCTCCGGACGGTGCGCGGCGGCGCTCGAATCGGAGCTGTTCGGGGATTATCCCGCGCTGTTTGGCAGGATCGGGGAGGCCGCGCCCTCCCTCGCCGTTTTAACCCCCTCCTTCGCGGAGCTGCTTCTTGCCTCGCCGTCCTTTGCGGCGGAGCGGTTTCCCGCCCTGCGGGAGCTTCTCTTCTGCGGGGAGCCGCTGCGCGCCGGGACGGTCCGCAGGCTCTGGGCGCGCTTTCCGGGCATTCGGATCGTCAACAGCTACGGTCCCACCGAATGCACCGTCGCGGTCACCGGCTGCGAGATGGAGGAGTGGATGGCGGAATCGGGCGAACTTCCGGTGGGCCGTTCCAAACCGGGAACTCAGATCGTCGTGCGGAACCCCTACACCGGCGGGGCGCTGCCGGATGGAACCGCCGGGGAGCTGGTCGTCTCGGGAGACAGCGTCGCCCCGGGCTATCTCGGCCCGGCGCAGGGCGGATTTGGCACCATCGACGGAGTTTTCTCCTACCGCACCGGCGATCTCGGTCTTTGCAGGGACGGACTGTTCTACTGTCTCGGACGGCTCGACCGCCAGATCAAGTGGCATGGCCTGCGGATTGAGCCGGGGGAAATCGAGCAGACTCTGCTGCGCTGCGAGGGAATCGCCCAAGCCGCGGTCCTGCCGGTGCTGCGCGGCGGACGCGTCCGCCGTCTGCGGGCCTTCGTGTCCCCCTGCGAGGGCGTTTTCCTCAGCTCCGCCGCGCTGGAAGAAACGCTGCGCGGCATACTGCCCGCCGCGATGGTCCCGTCGGTGGAGGTCCTGCCCCGAATGCCGCTCACCTCAAACGGAAAATGCGACTATGCCGCGCTGAAGGAGCTGCCATGAATCAACCGAAAGCAAAAGAACAGCTGCTCGAAATCCTCACCGAGGCCTGCGGGCGGCCAAAACCTCCCATCCGTTCCGAAACCGACCTGCTCGATTCCGGACTGCTCGATTCCCTCGCCCTGATCGAGCTGCTCGAGGGGATTGAGGACCGGTTCGGGGTCGTCCTCGAGCCTACCCGTATCCCCCGCGAACGCTGGGGCACCCCTTTGAGCATCCTGCGCTTGATCGAAGAGAACCAAGGCTGAGCCATAACCGCCGGGTAAGCCGGATTTTGTGCGCACCCTTTCAGGGCCTGCCGCCGGCAGGCGCCTTAAACACGCCGGATTTGATTTCCTCCGTCCCGCTCGCTCCGCCGGCCATAAACGGGCCGCCCGTCTCGCCAGCACACGAAGCGAAAGCTTTTCGCGCGGCGCCTCCGCCGGCCGGCCGTTTTCCACGGTCGAAAGAACCGCCAAATGGCCCGCTTCGGCGGCACTCGAAACGAAAGCTTTTTGCGCGGCGCTTCCGCCGGCAGCACCGGTTATTTTCCTGTTTTGAAAAAGTGCGGCCCTTCCCCACACAGGGGAAGGGCCGCGCTTTTTCACTGAATTTCTACCGTTTCATGGCTTCAGCCTCGCGGTCGAGCCTGCGGTTGCGAAAATAGATGACGAGATCGGCTGACACCATCACCATATTGAGCGCGTAGAAAAAGATCACATAGTCGGGAGAATTGATCAGCTTGTTGATGATTCCGCAGAGATAGCCGAAGATGATCACCAGAAGGAACATCAGACTCTTTCCTTTTGCGGTGCGCGCAATATAGGATTTGTGCACCGACGCGGGCCATGCCGCGCCGAAGCTGAGCAGCATCAACAACTCAAAAATCTTGGTTTGGTGCATTCCCCGTTCCTCCTCCATCGTCAACAAAACGTACGGGCCACCTTGGTATCAATAAGGAAATCATAGCACACGCCGCACGGAAAATCAACCGTCCGCGCCCCGGCGGAAGAAGACGGAAACCGCCCGCTCCTTCCATGCGCCGTGGGGCGGATACCGCAGCGGCAGCTCCAGCCGGGCGGGCTTGAGGAGCAGGCCGCGCGGATTTGAAAAGAGGTCGAAGGAGGCCTTTCCATGATAGCGGCCCATTCCGCTCATTCCCACCCCGCCGAACGGCAGGCCGGCCGAGGCCGCATGAAGAATCACATCGTTGACGCATCCGCCGCCCGCAGAGGTTTCCCGCAGCACCCTCCGGATGCGGGTGGGGTCGCGGGAAAAATGGTAAAGGGCCAGCGGCCGCTCCCGCGAGCGGATCAGCGCGACCGCCTCATCCAGAGTGTCACAGACCAGCACCGGCAAAACGGGGCCGAATATCTCTTCGCGCATGCAGGGCGCGTCCGGCGATACGGGGTAGAGAATGGTCGGTTCCATCCGCCGTTCCCGCGGGAAGACGCCGCCTCCGGCGATCACCCGCTCTCCTGCGATCAGCTCGGCAATCCGCCGGGTGTGTTCCTCGGTAATGATCCGCGGCAGTGCGCCAGGACGGCCATACCCCATCCGTCCGATCTCCCTGCAAAGCGCCTCTGCCAGCCTGTCGGCCACCGGCCGCTGCACCAGCAGATAATCGGGCGCCACACAGGTCTGTCCCGCATTGAGAAACTTTCCCCAGACAATCCGCCTTGCCGCTGATTCAATCTCCGCCGTCTCATCGACAATGCAGGGGGATTTGCCCCCCAGCTCCAGTACAACCGGGGTGAGCTGCTCGGCCGCCGCCCGCATGACCCGTCTGCCCACCAGGGCGCTGCCGGTAAAGAAGATCAGATCAAACCGGCCCGTCAGCAGCCGGTCGGAAACAGCATGCCCGCCCAGCACAGCCGCAGCCCATCCGGCGGGGAAAGAGGCGCGCAGCAGTCCCTCGATCGCGCGGGCGGTGTTTGCCGTCCGCTGCGAGGGGCGCAGCAGCACGCAGTTTCCCGCCGCCACCGCCCCCACCAGCGGCGCGAGGGCCAGCAGAATGGGATAATTCCATGGGGAAAGAATCAATACCACTCCGCGCGGCTGCGGGCAGACCGCCGCGCAGGACGGAAAATTCCAGAGCCCGCCCTCCGCCTTTTGGGGCGCGGCCCAGCGCGCGAGATTTCTCAGCGCCGTATCGATTTCCTCCCGGACCTGCATCAGCTCACAGGTCACCGTATCAAAGGCGCCGCGCCCAAAGTCGGCGCTGACCGCCTCGCAGAGTTCGGCTTCCCGCGCAATCAGCTCTCTCCGAAGGCGGCGCAGCGCGGCCGCCCTGCGGCCCGGCTCCAGCGTTTGACCCCGGTCAAAATATTCCCGCATCAGCCCGGCCAAGGCCAGTGAATTCTGGTTGTGCATCAAATTTCCTTCCTTTCGAATGAATGAACGATTCCCGGCGGCGCCGCATAGCATGAAAACAAAAGGCATCAAAGGAGGAAACACGATGTCTCTGGCCGTCAAGAGCTATGACCGGCGCAGCGCGACCGCCTATGCGCAGCGCTGGGCATATTTCCGCAATCCCGATTTTCTCGATTTCTCCGATCTTGGCGGGGACTGCACCAACTTTGCGTCCCAATGCATCTATGCCGGGAGCGGGGTAATGAATTTCACCCCCACCTACGGATGGTATTACCTGACCTCTTCCAACCGCACCGCGTCCTGGACGGGGGTGCATTATCTCTATCAATTTTTGACCGGCAACCAGGGCGTCGGCCCCTATGCAACCGAAACGGGACTGCTGCAGATGCGCCCCGGCGACATCATCCAGCTCGCCCTCGATGAGGACCGGTTTCAGCACTCCCCTGTTGTTGTGGAAATCCGGGGATTGATCCCCACGCCGGGCACCATCTATGTCGCGGCCCACAGCTATGACGCCGACTGCCGCCCTCTGTCGAGCTATCCCTATCGCGATATCCGCTGCCTGCATATCGAAGGGGTCCGCTATAACAGCGGAGGCTCCCGATAAGGGTTCCCAGTGCCATTATAACGCGGGAAGGGATACGGCGCAACGAAAAGGGCTCGCCCGGATTTGACATTTCCCGCCCCTGCCTTTTATAATAAGCGGAAGAAGGGGGCGGGACCCGGTGCGTCATCTTTTTCTGATTAACCCGGCCGCCGGAAAATACAACCGGACAGCCATGCTTACCGAACAGATCCGCGCGGTTTTTTCCGCGCGCGGAGAACCTTTTGAAATTGAGATCACCGCGCGCCCCGGACATGCCGAGACACTGGCGCGCCGCGCCGCCGAAGACGGGATTCCCACCGTTCTCTATGTCTGCGGCGGAGACGGCACCCTCGGGGAAGCCGCGCAGGCGCTGCCGGGCCATCCGCAGCTGGCGCTCGCGCCGGTTCCGACCGGCACCGGCAACGACTTTATCCGCAGCTTCGGCGAAAAAGCGCAAAAACGCTTCTGCGATCTGGCGGCGCTCGCCGCCGGACATATCGAAGAAATCGATCTTCTTCGGGCGGCCGGCCGGATCAGCCTGAACATCGTCTCCTGTGGGCTCGACGCATCGATCGCCCAGGGCGTCGCCGGATTGAAACGGATTCCCGCGGTCAGCGGTGCTATGGCCTATCAACTTTCGGCGGCTCTCTGCCTGATGACTTCGCTGCACCACCGTTACCGGTTCCTGATCGATGGGGAACCGGGCGGCTCAGGAGATTATATTTTTGCCATTGCCGCGAACGGGCGGTATTACGGAGGCGGATTTTACGCGGCTCCGCTTTCCGACCTGCAGGATGGCCTGATCGATTTTATGAGCGTTCCCGTCATGTCCCGCCTGCGGCTGCTTCCGATGATCGGCTCCTACCGCCGCGGGGAGCATCTCGACCGTTACCCGTTTCTCCGCCTGCGGCGCTGCCGCACCATACAGATCCTTTCGGATGACCCGGTGGGGCTGAATCTCGATGGAGAGGTGTTCCCGATCCGCGATCCTCTGATCGAGGTGCTGCCCCGGGCGGCGCGGCTTCTGCTTCCCAAAGGCTGCTCTCCCGTGAAGAGGCACAACGCCGAAATGGCATCCGCCGGCGCATGAGCGAAAAGATCCCTTTTCGCCGCTTTCTTGCGCTTTCTTTCATTTTTTGCGGAAATCGTATTTTTTCGTAAAAAGCTCTTGAAATTTATTTACCATCCTGCTATAATAATTGAGCTGTCTGAAATACAGTCGGCATCTGGGTGTGGCGCAGATGGTAGCGCGCTACCTTGGGGTGGTAGAGGCCGCTGGTTCGAATCCAGTCACTCAGACCAGGGAAGCTCTTGAAAATGGCATCAAAAGGCCATTTTCAAGAGCTTTTCTTTTGCCAAATCTCATCTTCTAACCATATTTCTACTGTTTTCTAACCGACTTCTAACACAAGCTATACACACCAAACCTGACGAGAGAAGGCTATATCCTTCATGAGTAAAGGTATATATTTTTTGTTACCTCACTGGACACCAGCCACATGGCGCTGACGGGCACAGATCAGCATGTGAGCTGAATTGCAGCCTACCACACTGATGCGGCAGCAAATTTCCCGGTTCATCCATTTTATGACATTGTTGATACGACTCCGCAACGCAGGGTGA
The DNA here is from genome assembly GCA_014385025.1 of Yanshouia hominis. Classification (GTDB taxonomy): domain Bacteria; phylum Bacillota; class Clostridia; order Oscillospirales; family Ruminococcaceae; genus Yanshouia; species Yanshouia hominis. The sequence goes on from JACRTB010000001.1 coordinate 43,580, forward strand.
CGACTTTTTCATCTACCTGAACCACGCTGACTCGGATAGATCAGCAGCTTATCAGGCTTCTTTTGGTGGGTGGGCTCGGCTCACACCGTACTTTTCCGCATATTTTATCAGGGATTGCCGATATGCCCTGTTCCCTATGTTATGAATATAGATCACTAGAAGGTCTCCATTGCTGGCTGACTTTATTCATCCCACAGGACCTGCAAATCAAGGGGCGAAAAAGCTTGATATGACCGATGGCAACTTTTCAGTTTTCCAAAAAAATGTTATAATTATTAAATAAATTCTGGTGCGATATAGGTCAAGCATGATCGCATGGAATTGGAGGCCAAATCAGGTGTAATGGATATAAATAATAGAAAATATCGAGGTGTTTTATGGATCTCCAAACATTCGATCTAACAGATTTTGATGAGTATGTAAGAAAAAATCCATTTATGGACTACAATCATATTCGTATTGTTGAAATTTCCACGGATAAAAGCCTCGTTCAAATGAAGGTAATACACTCGGGGCTTAATTTGAATGGTGCGGTACATGGCGGCCTTCTCTATACTCTGGCAGATTGTGTTGCAGGAATTACTGCAAGAACAGATGGACGCAATTATGTGACGCAAAGCGCCCATATCAATTTTCTGCGCAATGTTTCAGAAGGGGTTTTGTCCGCCACGGGCGAAATTATAAAACGAGGGAACAGCATCGCTGTCGTTCATGTGCAAATCAGGAATGAGCTTGGAACCCTGTTGTCGGATGCTTCCGTCGATTTATTCTGCACACAACGGACAATTTGATTTCCGCAAATTTTGTATTGGATTTTAGGATCGGCGAATTATTTGGCAAAGAGTTTTGCTCTCAGGTCCCTAAAAACGAAAGAGTGAGTTATGAAAGACTAACTATTAAAAGTCAAGTCTAAAGAGAGTGGATTGGTATCAACTTGCAGATGGCTCAAAAGAGCATAGCGAAACAGACGTCCCTTTGGACGCCGGTCGAGGATATGAAGCTGAGCTGTTATGCAGCGGCGTGATATGGCTGTCGGGACTTCTCTATAGCGTAAATCAGCCGCACTAACTTCTTAGCAGCATGAGAGAGCGCAATGTTGTAGTGTTTTCCTTCTGCCCGTTTCTTGGCCAGATATTCAGCAAAGGTTGGGTCCCAAAGGCAAACGTATTTAGTTGCGTTGTTAAAGAGCGTATCTCAAATATCTGGAGCCTCGCTTCTCCATGTGAGAATAGGTGCCGGATAGGGATAGTTGTTCAGACTGATAAGTAGAAGGTGACATACCGGCGTAAGCCAAAACCTTATCTGGCGAATCAAATCGTGAAAAGTCACCGATTTCGGCCAAAATCATAGCTCCCATGCGGGTGCCGATTCCGGGGATAGTCATAATGGGAGATCGGTTCTCCTCCATGATGGCTTGGATGGCCGTCTCGATGTCGTCGATCTCTGCGTCCAGTTCTCGAATCAGACGGATCGTATGCTGTAATCCAAGCGACTTGGCAGGCATGACTGAACCGATGGAACACCTGGCAGTGTCCCTGAGCGCCATCGCCATCTCTCGTCTGCAGCGGCCTTTGGAAGCAGTCTGTAGAAGCGATTTCAAGTGTGTCAGATGGGTTCCAGCAATCTGTTTGGCACCCGGGAGCTCCTCCAGTAGGGCATAAACAGAGGCCATATGGAGAGTGGATACCAATTTTTCAAGTTTTGGAAACAGGATGGTGACCAAGCGAGAGACAGATTGCTTCAGCTTGGCTCGCTCTCTGACCTTGTCAAATCGATATCTTGTTAATGATTTTAGTTCCTCATTGTGGTATGCTGTGTCTGTGTAGGACTTGAGGTCCACATCAGACATGAGCATAGTTGCAATGGTTCGTGCATCGACACGGTCTGTCTTCGTTTTACGAAGGCTGAGGCTTTTTCGGTAAAGGTTGGTGTACAGCGGATTGATGACGTAGGTGGGCATACCTTTGTCAAGCAAAAATCCGAGGAGGTTGTAGCTGTAGTGTTCGGTTGCCTCAAGTCCTACTTTTATTTTGTCTTGAGGGCGGGAACAGTTACGAATCATTTGCAGAAGATGGTCAAACCCCTCTGCATTGTTTGGGATGGTGAACACGTCTGCCAGGATTTCGCCCTCCGAGCTGAGGATAAAGCAGTCGTGCTTGTCCTTTGCCACATCAATTCCAACACAGATCATAACGGTACCTCCAACGGGTTATTTGATGCTGGGTCCACAGGACACTTTACGCTTGTAACCTTGTTCCACATAAACCGTCTGGCGGTATCTAACTGATCAACAAACTTGTAAAGGACTGTGGTTGGAGCCTTTCACGAACCGTCTTGCGGTAGGAGCGTTCAACCAATCCACAGCATCCTTTACAGTGTAGCACAAGTCCTTGGAGAGGGACTCTAATCACTACTACTCTATAATACAAGGAGCGTTCAGCTATATGACACTTCGGCAATTGCACTATGCCATTACCATATCCGAGACCGGGTCCCTGAATAAGGCCGCTGAATTATTGTATACTGCCCAACCCTCGCTGACCAGTTCCATGCAGGAACTGGAAAAGGAAATTGAAATCACAATTTTCAACAGAGGAGGCCGCGGAGTAACGCTTACGCAGGATGGGGGAAATGTCATCCCTCGGGCGGATGCATTGCTAAGCGTTTCCGCTCTTGTTGTTCTGCCTTTCTGATCGTTTCTGTTCCGTCTTATGAGCCGCTCCGCCCCATGACCCGCAAACAGGCGGCTGACCCTGTCACAATCGTTTCCTGTCACCCAAAGATTCTTGTGAGCAGCCCGCCCTGCCCGATTTTTGAAGTGAAATCCTTTATTCTCATCGGCAGAGCCGGAGGTTCTATGCGCTGAAGCAACGCGGCGAGAGGCCGACGGATATGATCCGTCGGCCTCTCGCCGTTTCAGCACGAACGGGAAAAGCCGTCCCCGCTTCTTCTGCTAAGGGCGTTCAGCCGCAGCACCAAAAACTTCCGCAGCCGTTATTCGAACAGCCGCGCCCGCAGGTGACGGAGGTGGAGCTGCCGCAGCCGCAGCCACACCCGCACGATGATGAGCCGGAGCATCCGCAGCCGCAGGAGGAATCGCTGCTCGGAGCGGTCAGAGTGACGGTGCCGGTCCAGCCGCGCCCGTCGGTAATGGTCAGTACATTAGCGCCGCTGCACCCGCAGCCGGAGGAAGAGGAACCGCAGCCGCCACAACTATTACAAGCCATAGGATAAATCTCCTTATGATGAAGATGGTAAATTCCAACAGCTTACCGAAAGCAGAGCCGAAGACCGCCTCAGCGGGCACCGTCCGGCCTTTGGCAGGCTGAAAAAGGATACAGCCCGCTTGATCGGGGCATGGTATATCCTATGCGCGGCCAACCTTAAAACGTTCCGCCGTCCGGAGCGTTCCCTGGCTCCCATCCGGTGCAGAGGGCCAGCTTTTCCGCACGTGTCAGGCGTTTGAGAGCGGCCTCCCGCCGCATGGCGTCGCTTTTTCCGACGCACGCCTCGACGTAAGCCAGTCTCACCGGCAGGCGGGACCGGGTATACTTCGCGCCGCGTCCTCGGTTGTGGGCCTCGAGACGCGCGCCGGGGTCCCAGGTCCACCCCGCATAAAGGGTTCCGTCCGCGCAGCGCAGCAGGTAGGCATAGGCGGTTCGTTCCATTTTTCTCCTTCCCTCCCTTCTCAACAGAATAGCGCGGATTTCCCGAAAAGGCAAGAAGCGGCGCCAATCGAAGGGGCGGACAGCGGTTTCTTTTTGGGAAAAAGATAGAAATTTGCTCCGCTGTGTGGACAGCTTTTTTCGGCCGTGCTATACTGGTAAAAACGTGCAGGGAACTTTCCCCACGCTGAGATCCTTTAATTCGGCCCGGGAGGCCGGCAAGGCTCGCTGAATTTGAATAGGCCGGATTTCCGGTACCATCAAGGGCGCCTTGCCGCATGTCCGCATGTGGCCGGGGCCTGTTTTTTGCTGTGCGAAAGGGCGAAAAATTAGCATGCCGCCCGCGGAGTGAGCGGTGCCTCTGACACCACGTTCCATATGCGTGAAGGCTTCCTGCGCCGGTCTGTTTTGCGCTCATTGCGATGCACCGCCGGAGGGAACCGGCCGCCCCGTCCAACCGCCGTCGGTCCGTTTTGCACTCATTGCGATGCATCGCGGCCCAGCAGGTTTTATGAAAGTCCGCCGCAAATCGTGAAGCGATAGAAGGAGGCAAAGAACAGTGAAACGTAAAAATATTATGGACGCCTCGGATATCTCCCGCGCCTCGACCCGGCTCGCGCATGAGCTGATCGAGCGCAACAAGGGGGCCGCCGATCTGGTGCTGATCGGAATCCAGCGCCGCGGCGTCCCGCTGGCAAGGCGGGTGGCCGAGCTAGTCCGGCAGTTCGAGGGGGTGGAGCTTCCGGTCGGAATGCTCGACATCACCTTTTACCGCGACGATCTTTCGATGCTTGCGGAGCATCCGGTCATCAACGGCACCGACATTCCCTTTATGATTCAGGACAAGCGGGTGGTGCTGGTCGATGACGTCATCTATACCGGCCGCACCGCCCGCGCCGCCATTGAAGCGGTGATGGAGGCAGGCAGGCCCAAATGCATTCAGCTGATGGTCATGATCGACCGCGGACATCGGGAGCTGCCCATCCGCGCCGACTTTGTCGGGCGCAACCTGCCCACCTCCCACAACGAAATCGTCCACGTCTGCGAGGAATGCTTCGACGGGGAGAGCGGCGTCTATATTGAAACCGTCGAATAGCGCGCCGCCGCTTCCATGAATATCCGTCGCACACATGAGGAAAGGATGAAAAAATGGCACTGAAACGCAAGGACCTCCTCGGCCTGCGGGATATCACCCGCGGAGAGATCGAGGAAATCCTCAAAACGGCCGAGACGATGAAGAAGGTCGTCGTGGGCCCGAACAAAAAGACCTCACACCTGCAGGGCAAGTCCATCGTCACCCTGTTTTATGAAAATTCCACCCGCACCCGCCTCTCCTTTGAGCTGGCAAGCAAATATATGTCGGCGGTCGCCGCCAACATTGCCGCCTCCTCTTCAAGCGTCAAAAAGGGGGAAACCCTTATCGATACCGCCCAGACGATTGACAGCATGGGGACCGATGTCATCATTATGCGTCATCCGATGAGCGGCGCGCCGCATATCATGGCGCAGCATGTCCGCTCCTCGGTGATCAACGCCGGGGACGGCACCAACGAGCATCCCACCCAGGGCCTGCTCGACATGCTGACCATTCAGGAGAAAAAGGGCGGCTTTGAGGGCCTCAAGGTGGCCATCGTCGGGGATGTTGTGCATTCCCGCGTCGCCCGCTCGGATGTCTTCGGCCTGACCCGAATGGGCGCGCGGGTGGTTCTTGCGGGTCCGCCCACCCTGCTGCCCGCTCCCGGCTGCGAGCTGCCCGGCGCCGAGTACGCCCCCACTGTGGAGGAAGCGGTCGAGGACGCCGATGTGGTGATGGCGCTGCGCATCCAGCTCGAGCGGCAGAAGAAGGGGCTTTTCCCTTCGGTGCGCGAATACGCCCGTTTTTTTGAGATCGACCCAAAAATGCTCTCGCTGGCAAAGCCGGACGCCTTTGTGATGCATCCCGGCCCGATCAACCGCGGGGTGGAAATTTCGAGCTACGTCGCCAACTCCGACCGCTCGGTGATCAACGAGCAGGTGACCAACGGCGTCGCGGTGCGGATGGCGCTTCTCTATCTGCTGACGAGGAGGGACGCTTAAATGAAAAACCTTCTGATCAAAAACGCCGTCATCGTCAACCGCGATGGCAGGCAGACAGGCGATCTTCTGGTGCGCGACGGACTGATTGAGGCAATCGGGGAAGGGCTGCCGGCCGAGGGCTGCGAGGTCATCGACGCCAGGGGCGCCTACCTGCTGCCCGGGCTTGTCGATCTGCACTGCCATCTGCGCGACCCCGGCTATGAATATAAAGAGGACATCTTTTCCGGAACCCGCGCGGCGGCCGCGGGGGGCTTCACCTCGGTGCTCTGCATGGCGAATACCAAGCCGGTCAACGACTGCGCCGCCATCACCCGCTATATTGTCGAAAAGGCGCAGGCCGCGGGCTACTGCAAGGTCTATCCCTACGGCGCGGTCACCAAGGGCCTTGAGGGCAAAGAGCTCGCCGAGATGGGCGACATGCGAGAGGCCGGAGCGGTGGCTTTTTCGGATGACGGCGCGCCGGTGGACAACACCCGCCTGATGGAAGCCGCCCTGCTTTACGCCGGGCGCTTTGACGGCTATATCGCCGTCCATCCGGAGGACCGCAGCCTGACCGCCGACGGCGTGATGAACCGCGGCGTGACCGCCACCGTCCTCGGACTGCCGGGTATCTCCCGCGCCGCGGAGGAGGGCCCCATCGCCCGCGACCTGATCCTCGCCGAGGAAAACCGCGCGCGGGTGCACATCTGCCACATCTCGACCGCGGGCTGCGTCGATCTGATCCGCAGCGCCAAGGCCCGCGGGGTGCGTGTCACCTGCGAGACGACTCCCCATTACCTGACGCTCGACGACACCGCCTGCGAGGGCTATGACGTCAACGCCAAGGTCGCGCCGCCTCTGCGGACGCCGGCCGACCAGGAGGCTCTGATCCAGGGGCTGCTCGACGGCACCATCGACGCGATTGCCACCGACCATGCGCCGCACCATATCGACGACAAGGTGGGCGAATTTCTCACTGCGGCCAAGGGAATTTCCGGCTTCGAGACGGCGTTCGCCTCCTGCTATACCCGTCTGGTCAAGGGCGGATTTTTGACCCTTGAGCAGCTTGTGGAAAAGATGTGCTGGAACCCCGCGCGAATCGCCAACATTCCCGGCGGGGAGCTCAAAGCCGGAGCCATCGCCGACATGTTTCTGGCCGACGGAGAGGACTGGACGGTGGATGCCCAGCGTTTCTATTCCAAGGGCAGGAACACCCCCCTCGACGGCAAAACCCTCTCGGGCCGGGTACTCATGACCTTCCAGGACGGAAGGATTGTCCACCAAAGGGAGGAATTCTGATGCAAAACGCCGCCGACCGCCTCGCCTCCGCCATCGCCGCGGTGGGAAATCCCACTGCGATGGGGCTTGATACCCAGCGCGGCCACCTGCCCGCCGAATTCGCGCCGAGGGACGAGAGCGCGCAGGAAATCTGCGCCTGCATCCTGCGGTACAACCGCGCCCTGCTCGAGGGGATGCACGACCTCGTGAGGGTTGTAAAGGTGCAGGTTGCGTACTATGAGATGTACGGCCTGCCCGGTATCACCGCCTTTTCCGAAACGCTGCGGCTTGCCCGGGAGCTTGGCTATATCGCCATTGCCGACTGTAAGCGCAACGACATCGGCGCCACCGCGGGCGCCTATGCCAAGGCCTATCTCTCGCCCGAGGGCGGATTTTCCTGCGACTTTGTCACAGTGAATCCCTACCTCGGCGCGGACGGCATCAAGCCGTTCGCCGAGCTTGCCGGGGAGTACGGCCGCGGCCTCTATGTCCTGGTCAAGACCTCCAATCCCTCGGGGGTCGAGCTTCAGGATCAGCCCCTTGCGGACGGCCGCAAGGTCTATGAGCTGATGGCCGATCTTGTTTCCCACTGGGGCGGCGGCCTGATCGGGAGCTGCGGGTATTCCGCCGTCGGCGCGGTGGTCGGGGCAACCTGGCCCGCCGAATCGACCGCCCTGCGCGCGCGGATGCCGCACACCCCCTTCCTTGTGCCGGGCTACGGCGCGCAGGGCGCCGCCGGCAAGGATCTCGCCGGATGCTTTGACCCGAACGGGGGCGGCGCGGTGGTCAACGCCTCCCGGTCGCTGCTCTGCGCGCACCAGAAGCGTCCCGAGCTGGGCTGGCTTGAGGCCACCCGGGCCGAAGCCGTCCGGATGCGTGAGGACATCACCGCCGGTTTCCGGAAGGGGGCGGACGAATGAGCAACGCCCTTCCCCCCTTTTCCGCAAAGCTGCTTTCCTCCCGGCCGCTCGGGGGCGGAATGAGAGAGCTCTGCCTCGAGGTGCCCGATGAATTCTGCCGCGCCTCCCGCCCCGGCATGTTTGTGCACCTCAAGGTGCCGGACGCCCCGCAGCACCTGCTGCGCCGTCCGATCAGCATCATGGATCTTGAGCCCGAGGACAATCTTCTTGTCCTCGGGGTGCAGCCCAAGGGCGAGGGCACCCGGCTGATCTGTTCGCTGCGGGAGGGCGGATGCATCGAGATGCTCGGCCCGCTCGGCAACGGTTTTTCGCTCAACGACGCCAAAACCGTCTGGGCGATCGGCGGCGGAGTCGGGGTTGCCCCCATGCTCTATGCCTGCAGGGAATTTTCAAAATCCGCACGGGTCACCGCTTCCCTCGGTTTCCGCACCCGGGACATGATTTTTTCCGAGCGTGACTTTCATGAGAGCGCGTTCCGGCTGGTGATCGCCACCGACGACGGAACGGCCGGATTCCACGGCAACGCTCTCGCGGCTCTTTCCTCCCATCCCCTGCCCGATCTGATCATCGCCTGCGGCCCCACCCCGATGCTCAAGGCGGTGCAGGAATTTGCCCTCGGCCACAATCTGCACTGCCAGCTCTCGCTCGAGCAGCGGATGGGCTGCGGCTACGGCGCGTGTCTCACCTGTTCCTGCCGGACAATGAGCCGGGACGGTGAAGAACATTACGCCCGCGTCTGTGCCGACGGGCCTGTGTTCGACGCCGGAAAGGTGGTGCTCTGATGAGGCTTTCGGTCAATCTCTGCGGAGTGGAGCTGAAAAATCCGATTATTCCCGCCTCCGGCACCTTCGGCTTCGGCCGGGAATTCTCGCGCTACTACGACATCTCCCGCCTCGGCGCGGTCGCCACCAAGGGAATCACCCCGCTGCCCCGGCTCGGGAACCCTCCCGCGCGGATCACCGAAACGCCGAGCGGGATTCTCAACGCGGTGGGACTTCAGAATCCCGGCGTGGACGCCTTTATCGAGGAGGAGCTTCCCTGGCTGATTCAGCAGGGCGCGACGGTCATCGCCAACGTCTCGGGCAATTCGGTGGATGAATATGCCGAACTGGCAGAGACGCTTGATTCCACGGATATCGCGCTGCTCGAGGTCAATGTGAGCTGTCCGAATATCCACGCGGGGGGATGCGTCTTCGGCTCTGATCCGGGGACGATTCGCGATGTGGCAAAGGCGGTGCGCGCCGCGACCAGAAAGCCGGTTCTGGTCAAGCTTTCCCCCAATGTCGCCGATATCGCCGAGGCTGCGAAGGCCGCCGAGGAAGGCGGCGCCGACGGCGTTTCGCTCATCAACACCCTGACCGGCATGGCCATCGACCTCAAAACCCGCCGTCCGGTGCTTGCCAATGTCACTGGGGGGCTTTCCGGCCCGGCGGTGCGTCCGGTTGCGCTGCGGATGTGTTATCAGGCGGCGCAGGCCGTCTCGATTCCGGTCGTCGGCATGGGCGGAATTATGACTGGCGAGGACGCCGCCGCTTTTCTGCTTGCCGGCTGCACCGCCGTCCAGGTCGGAACCGCCAACCTCTCCGACCCGATGGCCTGCATCCGCATTCTGGAAGAGCTTGAACACTATTGCAGTCAGAACGGCATCGCCGATGTAAACGAACTGATCGGCGGTCTGATTGTTGAATGAAGGAGAAGAATCATATGACCAGGGAAGAAAAAATTCAGCTGCTCACCGACGCCCACGTACTTCAAACCGGCCATTTTCGGCTGACCTCCGGCCGTCACTCGGATAAGTATATGCAGTGTGCCCGCGTCTTCGAGAATGCCAGGTACTCCGAAGTGGTCTGCCGGGACATCGCCGACGCCTACCGCGGCGAAAGAATCGATCTCGTCGTCGGTCCGGCCCTCGGCGGCATTATCATCACCTATGAGGTAGCCCGCCAGCTCGGCACCCGCAACATCTTTGCCGAACGGGAAAACGGAACCATGACCCTGCGGCGCGGTTTCGCCATCGAACCCGGCGCAAGGGTGCTGGTTGTCGAGGATACCATCACCACCGGCGGCTCGGTGCGGGAGGTCATCGACCTTGTCCGCGAAAAGGGCGGCGTGGTCGTCGGGGTCGGCTCGGTGGTTGACCGTTCGAACGGAAAGGTCGATTTCGGTGTGCCGCTGCACGCCTTCCTCTCGATGGAGGTGGAGTCCTTCGAGGAGGCGGACTGCCCGCTCTGCAAGCAGGGTCTCCCGATTATCAAGCCCGGCAGCCGCAATTTTGCGAAATAGTCCGACTGGGACACCCATAAAAACGGAGAAAGCTTTCTGCCTGGGCAGAAAGCTTTCTCCGTTTTTATGCGCTTTGAACAGGCGGGATTTACTGAAAAGACAGCGGTGGGACCGTCCGCCGCCGAAAGCCGCCCTGCGCCATTCCACCCGGCGTGGGTTTTCCCTGACGCGGCGGCACGAGCGCATCTTCCCTGGCCCACAGCCGCCCCCGCCGTTTCTCACGGCGTGGATTTCCCCTGACGCGGCGGCTCGGTTACGTCTCCTCCGCATCATAGGTGATGACCGCATCCGGGTCAAATTTCCGCTCCATCGTGTGGCGCGCCTTGCGGTTTTCCACCGTGTCAAAGATGATCGAGAAATCGTAGTCCGGGGGATAAAGCTCCGCCGCGGGAACCCGCAGCCTCAGTCGGTTGTGCCGGACCCGGCGCTTCGTCCCCTTGATCTGTACCACCACGTCGCCCAGATCGTCCGCCGGACGGTAGACGATGCCCGTCTCTCCTGTGGCAAGCAGTTCAACACTGTCTCCCATCGAAAATTTTTCCGAGGGGTCCGGCCCCTGACGAAGCGGAGCGGTTCGCACCAGCCTGCTCTTCGGGGCCTTCATCCGCTCCTCGCGCGCCGCACCGTTCTCTTCGCCGCCGTAAACCTCGCGGCGTGCTCTTCGCAGAAGCTGCGGCGGCAGTCCCAGCCGCTCGGCGATATACAGGGCGCAGCTCTCGCCGGATTTCCCCAGCTCAAGCCGGTAGAGCGGCCGCAGGCTCTCACGGTCGAAGGACATCCGCGCGGTCAGGACCCCCTCGGCCTCTTCCGCGTAGCTTTTGACCTGCGGATAGTGGGTTGTGACCAGGAACATACATTCGCGCCGGCGCAGCTCCTCAAGCACCGCCACGGCGATGCCCATCCCCTCGGCGGGGTCGGTGCCGCTGCCCAGCTCGTCGAGCAGCACCAGGCTGTCCCGGCTGGCCCCGTTCAGGATTCCGATGACATTGGTGATATGCCCCGAAAAGGTGGAAAGGTTCTGCGAAATGTTCTGGCTGTCCCCGATATCGCACCAAAAGCCGTCCTGCATGGCAAAATAACTGCCCTCGCCGCAGGGGACATGCAGTCCGCACTGGGCCATCAGCGTGAGCAGTCCCACCGTTTTCAAGGCGACCGTCTTGCCCCCGGTGTTTGGTCCGGTGATGACGACTCCGACGGTGCCGGCCTCCATGGTGAAGTCCAGCGGCACGCACCGCTCCCGGTCGAGCAGCGGGTGCCGCCCCTCAACGATTCGAATTTTCCGCTCCCCTCCGATTTCCACAGGGCGCGCTCCGATCTGAGCGCTGTACTTTGCCTTTGCAAAGAGAAGGTCGAGCACCTCCATCAACTCGGCATCAGCGCGCAGCCGGGGAGCCTCCTCCGCCACCCGGGCGGTCAGCGTATAAAGAATCCGGCGTGTCTCACAGTCTTCCTCGACGGACAGACCGCTTCTTTCTTCCTGCATCGCCGTGATGGAGGAGGGTTCCATGAAAACGGTCGTGCCCTTGCCGGAAACGTCGATCACGGTGCCTCCGAACTGGCTTTGATAGCGGCGCTGCACCGGCAGGACATAATGCCCGCTGCGGATGGAAACGTAGCTGTCGGCCAAATACTGCTTTCTGCTCTGCAAAATGTGGTTGAGCTTTTCCTTGATCTGCGTTTCCAGCCGTTCGATCTTCCGGCGCAGGCCGCGGAGGACGGGACTCGCCTCATCATAAACCTTCTCGTCACTGACAGCGGACTCTATTTCCTGCCGAAGGGCAGAGAGGTCGGAAAAGCCGCGCCCGTAGGCGGCGATTTCCGCCCCAAAGTCTTCCCCCCGCTTCAGGTAGGCGGCCAGCCTCCGGCAGGCCGCCGCAAAACGTGCGACCGTCGTGAGCTGTTCCGGCAGGAGCATTGCTCCCGCCCCGGCCAGCCCGATGATTTCTTCAAGGCCCTTCATCGGAACAAGGGGCGGCGAGCCGCATCCCTCCAGCACCGCGCGCGCGGCGGTCGTCTCCGCCATTTTCCGGCGGCAGACATCCTCGGAAAGAATCGGAGAAAGACTTCCAATCTCCTGCTTCGCCTTCTCGGACAGAGCGTTTTCCTTCAGCTGTTCCAAAATTCGCGGAAATTCCAGCGCTTCAAAATGTGGATTCAATTTGACGGTTCTCCTTTATCAATTCAAAAATATCAGATTCCCACAAAATGAGACGCCCGTTTCAGACAAAAAAGGGCATGGTAAGAACCATGCCCGGAAAGTTAACCCGTCAGGTGCCCGTCATGATTCTGTATGAAACGGTATTGCAAAGCAGGCGGTCACACAGCCGCCCCACAGCAAATGACGTCTCTTACAGAACAGACTCCAAAAAACACCCTCCATAACTGATTTGGTCCGATTATAGCACACCGTGTCAAGCCTGTCAATCAGGGGCGTTCCGGCGGCGGACATCCTCCTGTTAAGAGACAATCAAAGAATGAATAAAATAGTGATTTTGGGGCAATTCTAATCGAATTGTTGGTTGACAGGTCCGAAGGCTTCCGCTATACTGGGAATGCAAAAAGGGAGTAGCTGACATCAGCAATGGTGTGTCGTGATGCGTCAGTACGGGGAGCTTCCTTCCCCCGCATACGAATGAAACAGCAAGACTTTTGTCGCAACAGCGGCAGAAGTCTTTTTATTTTGCCGCACCAATCGATGACAGCAAGAGAAAGGATGAAACCGCATGCTGATCCTGAACAATTTGATCTCAATTTCCTGGCAGCAAGTACTCATGTGGGTGATCGGCGCAACGCTGATTTATCTCGCAATCAAAAAGGGAATGGAACCTACCCTGCTTCTGCCGATGGGATTCGGCGCTATTCTGGTAAACCTCCCCTTTTCGGGAGTTATCGACCAGATGTACGATGGAGAGCTGGAGGAAGGGGTCATCGATATCCTCTTCCGCGCGGGAATTGCCAACGAACTTTTTCCATTGCTCCTGTTCATTGGAATCGGCGCCATGATCGATTTTGGCCCGCTGCTTTCCAACCCCAAGATGCTGCTCTTCGGCGCGGCGGCGCAGTTCGGCATCTTTTTCACCATCGGCCTTGCGACGCTGCTCGGATTTGAGCTCAAGGATGCGGCCTCGATTGGAATCATCGGCGCGGCCGACGGCCCGACCGCCATCGTTGTGGCGAATTTCTTCCGCAGCAATTATATCGGCGCGATTATGGTCGCCGCTTACTCCTATATGGCGCTGGTGCCGATCGTGCAGCCGCCTGTCATCAGGCTGGTCACAACCAGGAAGGAACGCCAGATCCGGATGGAGTATGCTCCCGATTCGGTTTCCCAGAAGGTCAAAATTTTGTTCCCGATCATCGTCACCATCATCGCCGGAATCGCAGCGCCCCGTTCCGTCGCGCTGATCGGCTTCCTGATGTTCGGCAATCTTGTCCGGGAATGCGGCGTGCTCGGCTCCCTCTCCCAGACCGCGCAGGATGTCCTGGCAAATCTCGTCACCCTTTTCCTTGGCATTACGGTTGCTTCCAAGATGCGGGCGGACCTTTTCGTTACCCCTGAGACGCTGATGATTCTTGCGCTCGGCCTTGTTGCCTTTATTTTTGATACCATCGGCGGCGTGTTCTTCGCCAAATTGCTGAATCTCTTCAGCAAGAAAAAGATCAACCCGATGGTCGGCGCGGCCGGAATCAGCGCTTTCCCGATGTCCGCACGCGTTATTCACAAGATGGGCCAGCAGGAGGATAAGCAGAATTTTCTACTGATGCATGCGGTCGGCGCGAATGTTTCCGGGCAGGTGGCCTCGGTGATCGCAGGCGGCATGATTCTGAGCCTTGTGGCCCGATAGGAGGAATTCGTCATGATGCAAAATGTTTCGAATCTGATTGCGATCCTGCCCATGCTCGGCAACGGACTGCTCGGCGTTTTCTTTGTCATCGCGCTGATCTGGCTTTCCATTGCCGCGCTGGCCAAATTCTGCAAATAGCCGAACAGATAAAAACGGCTGCCCGCTCTCAAGCGGACAGCCGTTTTTTCTGCTTTGGCAGAGTGAGAGCCAGCGCCATTCAGGCACGGGTCGTGTGTTAAGCCCCTGCGGCGGGATTCGTTCTGTCCGCTTCTCCGGGCGGGCATGGCACAAACGGCAGGTTGTTATTGCGCCATGGGTAACAGAGCGTGCGGGAACGGGAGCATGAATCCGGTGTTGGCCACCCTGATTACACCCATGTCTTCGCGGGCGCAGGGAGGAATTTGTCCATTGAAAACGGGTTTTCAATGGACAAAGATAGGAACAGCCTCCTTCATATCCGCTGTTCGGTTCAGAAGGCAAAAGCGGTGCCGCCCTCCGCCCGGGCGCGCCGGACAGCGGGCAGGCAGGGAGAGGAACGGGCGGCCTGCGGGCCACCCTCGCCGGGCACCGGACAGGCGGAGTGAAAGCCGACGTCATTCAGGCGTTGGCAGCATTAAGCCTTGATAGGGCTTGGCTACGCCGCCCCTTTTAGGGGTGGTCATGACTTGTATTGCTTTCGCACGTAGAACCACGGGCCAGGACAGTGAGGGAAAAAGACTTTTGCTGTAAGCATTGAGCGCGGAAAAATGACAAATCATTGAGAGACGAAAGGGCCGAGCGGCACCGCTCTCCGATCGGGTGCGCCGCGCGCCGGGCAGATAGAAGAGGGGCAAAGAGAAGGGCGGCCTGCGGCCACCCTTCTCTTTGCATCTTAAGGAGCCTGTCGTACCGGAACCTGTTTATTCATGTCTCCGGCTCCGGCAGAGACTCTGGCTTACTGCATCGGATCGGGCCGGTAAAGCAGATTCCCCTTCGCATCATAGATTTCCGGCTCGTTCCCCTGCCAGCTCCACCCGTTCTCGTCCGGGGAACCATTGCCCTGCGCGTCGGTACTCCAACGGTCCACCAGCATCCGGTAGCGCAGGCCGTATTCATCGGTCACCTCGACCCAGAGTTCGTGAGTGCTGCCGTTCGGCACTTCATAGGTCGCATCGACTGTATAGCGGCGCTGGCCATCATTGCCATGCCCGCCCCCGCTCAAAGCATCATCTGGAATCAGGTCGGTACGCCCCTTTTCCACGCCGTTGAGAAATTCGATCAGAACAACGGAATCAGGCAGTTTTTCCGTGCCCTGCGGGTTCACGATATCGAACCAAAGGCTTCCTTCCCGGTGATAAGAGCCGCCCGAACCACTTGCCGAACCGTCAAAAGAGGCATAGAAACAGGGCAGCAACTCGGTGCGCGGCGAAAAATACCGGTCGAGCGTTTCGGTCCGCAGCGTTCCATCCTGCGAAAAGGTCACCCGGTTTACCGACGATTCCGAAAAGAGGGGAAGCTCAACCACGACGGAAAATACACCCTGCTCGAGGGTCATGGCCACCTCTCCGCCGCTCCAATAGAGGGTGGCGACCGTTCGTCCGGGGGAAAATTCCTTCGGGGTCACCATGCAGCGCAGCCGCACAGTTCTGTTCGCGAGATCGGGCTCCCCCTCGTACCGGAACTCCTGCCCGGCCAAAAGGCTGGCGCCCTGCTCCAGCTGGCTGCCGACGGTGGAGTAAATCGCCTGCACTGAGGAATCCACCCGGGAAATCTGATTGCTGAGATTGGAACGCAGACTGCCGATCTCTCCTCTGAGCGACGCAATCTGAAACAGGCAGGCCGCCGCCAAACAGCAGGCAAGAACAGCCGCCGCCTCGGGAAGATGTTTTTTCATTCGGATTCCTCCTTTTCTGTCACCGTTCTTCCTTTTCCTGGTTCGTTTTTCGCATCGTTTTACTGCCGGTTCCTGAAATTTTCTTCGAAAAAGGCGTTTCGTGTCAGTTTTCCCGACCGCTTGCCTCAAGCTTGAAGACCACCGGGCGCAAGCTGTCATTGCAGCTGCAAATCGCTGCCTCCTGACTTCTGACCGGGCCGCAGCGGAACAGCTTCTCCCCGCCCCATGGGCAAACCACTGATAGACCGCCTTTCATGTTCCGCCGCAGAGCCCTCCGGTTTGACGCGGCCCCGTCATAAAGCGTCTGCCCCGCGTCCATCATCGGGTGGGGTCCCGCGGACCCCGCGCACCGTATTTCTCCGCCGATTACCGGTCAAAGGCGGCCTGGGGCACTGTAATTTTGGCCTTCTTCATTGCCTGAAGCCTCCTTTGAGCGTCTGCTCTTGTTTTGACCATGCGGGGCCGTCGGAAAAGAGAGTTTTTCCCAGAAGCGGACGATTCAACGGTCTCCGTCCTCCACTGCCCGCGACAGCGCCTCATGCCACTGCGGAAAACGGCGGCGAAGCGAAAAAGGAGCAAAGGTATTGGCGTCCACCCAGGCGTGCTCACTTTCCCCGGTGCAGCGCGGCGTTTCGTCTCCCTCCACATAAACCTCATAGCGCACCGTCATTCGCGCGCCCTTGTAAGCCGCGATCCAGCCCCGCACCACGATAGGGTCATCATAGGTGGTCGTTCCGCGGTAGCGGCATTGCAGCCCCACCAGCGGAGACATTACCCCTGCCGCTTCCACCTCGGCGTAGGGCAGGCCGATCTCCCGGCACAGCTCGGTGCGCAGCATCTCGAACCAGATCGGATAGACCGCATGGTGCGTGACGCCCATCCGGTCTGTTTCGGCATAACGCACCCGAAAATGGATCTCAGCAGTCAAGTGTCCTTCCCCCTCCGCGGCGGTGTGCCGCGCAAAATTCGGCCCGGCGGGGAGCTTTCCCGCCGGGCCCGCACAGCGGCGCCGGTTTCAAAACAGCGCCCGGCTTCACAAACCACTCGGTCCAGGGGACGGCGGGAATAGAGTCCGTTCAGTCCCTGCGGCCATCCGACCTCCGTCGAATCCCGCACAACGGCGCCGGTTTCAAACGGTGCACGGCTTCACAAACCGCTCAATCCAAGGGACGGCGGTAATAGAGGCCGTTCAACCCCCGCAGCCATCCGGCACGCCCGCGGGTCAGCTGACCCTCCCGCATCCGCCAGCTCCAGTTCTGCGGTCCGACGGTGCCGGGCGCGTTCATCCTTGCCTCGCCGCCCAATCCAATCAGATCCTGCGCCGTCGTGACCGCAAGGCGGCAGGGACTCGCCCAAGCGGCGCGAATCAGCCCGTCGGCCTCCTCCCCGGGGGACAGCGCAAGGTAATCCCGCAGGTAGCGGAGAGTTTCGCCGTCAAGGGAGGCAAGCCATCCGCGAATTGTGTCATTGTCATGGGTTCCGGTATAGCAGACCGCGTTTTCGATATGCCGGTGCGGCAGGTAATCGCTTTCACAGCCGGGGGTAAAGGCGAATTGCAGCACCTTCATGCCGGGCAGAGCGGTGGCTTTGAGCAGTTCCCGCACGCTGTCGGTGAGGATTCCGAGATCTTCGGCAATGATCGGCAGCGTTCCGAATACGAAGCGCATCGTATCAAAAAAGGCGATGCCGGGTCCCCCGACCCATTCGCCGTCCTTCGCCGTTTCAGAATCCGCGGGGATCGCCCAAAACGCATCGAACGCGCGGAAATGATCAATTCGCACAAGATCGAAGCGTGAGAAGGCGTTTCTCAGCCGTTCGATCCACCAGCGCCAGTCGTCGCCGATGATCGCACCCCAGTTATAAAGCGGATTGCCCCAGCGCTGGCCGTCCTTGGCAAAGGCGTCGGGCGGAACCCCCGCCACACGGGAGGGCCTGCCGCCCTCATCCAGCTCAAAGAAGCGCCGGTTGGCCCAGACGTCGGCGCTGTCGTCGGAAACATAAATCGGCAGATCTCCGATCAGTCCCACATGACGCGCGGCACAGTAATCCCGCAGAGCCGTCCACTGCGCGTCGAAAAGGAACTGGACGAAAGCCCAATAGCACAGCTCTTCGGAATGCTGTGCCGCAAAAGCGGACAGCGCGCCCTCCTCATGGCCGGAAAGTCCCTGCGGCCACTCCCAAAAAGGCGCGCCGTTTTGTATTTTTTTTATTGACTGATACAAACAGTAATCTTTCAGCCATGGATGCGCGGCGGAAAACTGTTCCGCCTGATGCAGCAGCGTCCGGTCCGCGCGGGAAAAAGCGAGCCGCAGCAGCCGTTCCTTTGAGACGGACACCGTCCGCCAGTCAACCCGGCAGGGATCATCCCCCCAGGGAAGCGCCGCGCATTCGGCCCGCGTCAGCAGCCCGCGTCCGATCAGATCCCCGAGGTCGATCAGCTCGGGCGCCCCGGCAAAGGCGCTCTCGCTCTGATAGGGAGAGCCGCCGAGCCCCGGCGGGTTGAGGGGCAGCACCTGCCAGCAGCCCACCCCGGCTTCCTCCAGCCAATCGGCAAAACGAAAAGCCGCCTCCCCCAGCGAGCCGGCGCCGTAGGGGGAGGGCAGCGAGGAAATATGTAACAGGACAGCGGAGCTGCGCTTCATTCGGCGCCTTCCTTTCCCATCGGGCCGCCGAAGGTCACCTCGGAGAGCTTCTGCCGCACCATTTCTGAGATTTCGTCGTAGACCCGCTGGAACCGGCAGTCACAGCGGCGGCAATGCTGCGCGTCACAGCGGCAGACATGTTCAGGACTTACGCAGCGGGAAAGGGCATAGACCCCTTCGACCGTCTCGATCACCTCACGAAGGGTGATTTTCCCTGCCGGACGGGCCAGCTCATAGCCGCCCTTCGCCCCCTGATAGGAACGCACCAGACCCGAGGCGGCCAGCTTGCGGAGAATCTTCAGGGTGAAGCGCGGCGTTACGCCGGTATCCGCCGCGATGCTCTTGGCATCGAGTCTCCCCTCCTGAGAGGCGAGGCGGTCAACGATCCTGACGGCGTAATCAGCTTCGAGGGTAATATGCATCGGTTGGCTCCTTTTCTTAATCGAGGAAATCCCGCAGCTTCTTCGAGCGGCTCGGATGGCGCAGCTTGCGCAGCGCCTTCGCCTCGATCTGGCGAATCCGCTCGCGAGTGACGTTGAATTCCTTGCCCACCTCCTCGAGGGTGCGGGAACGCCCGTCCTCAAGTCCGAACCGCAGCCGCAGCACCTTTTCCTCGCGGGGCGTAAGGGTGTGCAGCACCTCGCCGAGCTGCTCGCGCAGCAGGATATGGGAGGCGGCGTCCGCCGGAGCAGGCGCCTCGTCATCGGGGATGAAATCGCCGAGGTGGCTGTCCTCCTCCTCACCGATCGGGGTTTCGAGCGAAACCGGCTCCTGTGCGACCCGCATAATCTCGCGGACCTTATCCACCGACATATCGATTTCGTCCGCGATCTCCTCAGCGGTCGGCTCATGGCCGTTCTTGTGCAGAAGCTGGGAGGAAACCTTCTTGACCTTGTTGATCGTCTCAACCATATGCACCGGAATCCGGATGGTGCGGGCCTGGTCAGCGATGGCGCGGGTGATCGCCTGCCTGATCCACCAGGTCGCATAGGTCGAGAACTTGAATCCCTTGGTATGGTCGAATTTTTCGACCGCCTTGATAAGGCCTAGGTTCCCCTCCTGAATCAGATCGAGGAACTGCATCCCCCGCCCGACATAACGTTTGGCGATCGAGACGACAAGCCGCAGGTTGGCCTCGGACAGGCGCTTTCTCGCCTGCGGGTCCCCCTGGCTCATCCGCACCGCGAGATCGACCTCTTCCTCGCTGGTCAGAAGCGGCACCCGGCCGATTTCCTTGAGATACACCTTAACCGGGTCGTCAATGTTGATTCCCTCGGCCGAAAGGGCGGACTCCATCTCCTCATCGACGGGCGGGAATTCGGTCGCAATGGCCGGGGCGTAATTTTCCACAATCTCGATGCTGGCCCCTTCGAGCGTCTCATAGAGCTTTTCTACCTGCTCCACGTCGAAATCCACGTCCTCAAGGGCATCATTGATCTCGGTGGTGGTAAGCTTGCCTTTCGCCTTGCCGAGCTCAAGCAGCTCCTTGACAATATTCTTTTCCTGTGCCGCCACTGGCATGTCCTCCTACTGTTGTTTCATCTTTTTCGCGGCAATCTCGCGCACAAAGGCGTCAAGCTCCGCTTCGTCCATCGAGCCGACCTGCTCGGGAGTTCTCTCTTTTTGTTTGTCGCGGATCACCGCAATGTATTCCCGCGCCGCCGCCATCGAGAAGCCCTGTTCCCGGTTTGCGGCGAGCAGGTAGGAAATCCGGCTCATCTGCTCCGCGGTGAGCTCGGAGGAAAGGATCACCGGGTCGATCGATTTCCCCGCCCGCAGGCGCTCATACAGCACCGCAAAGATAGCCCGGTTCTGATCGGTCACAAATTCCCCCGGTGCGATCTCCTGCAAAAGCTGCGGCCCATAGTCGGGATTCCGCAGCAGCAGAGCGATCAGCTTATCCTCCGCAAGGGCGTAGCGAAGATTCTCCGCCCGCTGCGGGTCGCGCGGCTGATTGGGGATTTCCTGCGCATAGATTTTCAGCGACCGGTCGAACTTTCTTTTTTCCTGCCGGGCGTTCTTTCTCCGCAGCGCCTGAATCTGCTGGCCGACCGCTTCGCGGCTGACCCGAAGCTCTGAGGCAATGCGGGTGGTGTAGACGTCGGCCTCAATCGGATTCTGAATTCCGGCCATCAGCGGACAGAATTCGCGCAGGAACGCCACCTTGCCGTCGTCGGTCTCGAGATTGAACTGTTCTTTCAGGCGGTTGACCGCGTACTCGGTGGAGTTGGCGCTGCCCTCAATCAGTCTTGCGAATCGCTCGCGCCCGTATTTTTTCAGATATTCATCGGGATCCTTCGCGCCGGTCATGGTCAGCACCCGGACCTTCACGCCGGTTTTGGCAAAGATGCCGGCGGCGCGGCGTGTGGCCTTCTGGCCGGGCGCATCGGAATCGTAGGCGATGACCACCTCCGAGGTGTACTGGGCGATCAGCCGGGCCTGCTCGTCGGTCAGCGCGGTGCCGAGCGTTGCCACCGCGTTGTCGAAGCCGCCCTGGTGCACGGCGATGGCGTCCATATACCCCTCGCAGAGGATCAGGCGGGGCTCCCGCGTCGCCTTTGCCGTGTTGAGCGCAAAGAGCCCCCGGCTCTTTTTAAACACCGGGGTGTCGGGGCTGTTGAGGTATTTGGGCTGTCCCTCCCCCATGATCCGGCCGCCGAAGGCGATGACCGAGCCGCGCAGATCGATGATAGGGAAAATCACCCGGTTTCGGAACTGGTCGTAGCTTCCGCCGTTTCTCCCCTGCCGGGTGAGGGCGGCCGCGATCATCTCCTGCTCGGAAAAGCCCTTCGCCCGCAGGTGGTTTCGCAGGGCATCCCACCCCTCGGGCGCGAACCCCAGACCGAACCGGCGGATGGTTTTATCCGACAGGCCCCGGCTGCGCAGGTAATCGAGTCCCGCCTTTCCCGCCGGGGAGACAAGCGTTTCGTGGTAAAAGCGGGCTGCCTCGCGGTTTGCCTCGAGGATTCGGGCCTTCAGCCTGGAAAGCGGGTCGTCGGCCTCCTCGGGCAGCTTCATGCCCGCCCGGTCGGCGAGGAATTTAACCGCCTCAAGGTACTCGAGGTGCTCGGCCCTGCGGACGAAGGTAATGATATCCCCGCCCGCGCCGCAGCCGAAGCAATAAAAGGAATTGTTCTCCGGATAGACAAAAAAGGACGGGCTCTTCTCCGAATGAAACGGGCAGAGCCCGGTGAGATTCCTCCCCGAACGCTTGAGATTGGTGTAGGGGGAAACAATCTGCTCGATGTCCGAGCGGTATTTCAGTTCTTCGAGAAAGCTGTCGGGAATCATCCCCCTTCACCTCCCTTCGGCCGGGGATCTCATCAGACGCCCCAGGAACGGGGCACAAAAATATTTTCATAGACGGTGACCGCATAGCGGTCGCTCATCCCTGAGATGTAGTCGCAGACCGCCCGGTCCACATCCTCGGCCCCGGCAATCCGCCGGTACTCCTCGGGCAGCTTGTCCGGGCTCCCCACGAAGTAGCGGTAGAGGCCCTGAAGCATCTCTTTGGCCTTGCCCTCCTCGCCCTTGGCCACCGGATTGTGGTAGACCGCCTCGAACATAAAGGCCTTGAGGGCGTCGAAGGCGCGCTGCACGTCGGGAGCCATTCTGATATCGTCGGCCGACGCGGAAATGAGCGAGGTCACGAAGCTCTCAATCCGCTCGGACTTGCTGCGGCCGACGGTGTATTTAATCTCCCATGGAACGTCCGCCTCGCCGATCAGTCCGGCGCGGGCGGCGTCCTCAAAGTCGTGGTTGAGATAGGCGATCTTATCGCAGTAACGCACGACACGGCCCTCCAGAGTTCCGGCAGCGGCGCCGGCGGTGTGGCAGGCAATGCCGTCGAGCACGTCGGTGGTCAGATTAAGCCCCGCGCCGTCCCGCTCGAGCACCCTTACCACCCGCACGCTCTGGGCGGCGTGGCGGTAGCCGTGGGGGCAGCATTCGTTCAGCGCGGCCTCCCCGGCGTGGCCGTAGGGGGTATGGCCGAGATCATGCCCCAGCGCGATCGCCTCGGTCAGATCCTCATTGAGCCGAAGCGCCCGCGAGACGGTGCGCGCGATCTGCGAAACCTCCAGCGTGTGCGTCAGGCGTGTGCGGTAATGGTCCCCCTCCGGCGAGAGGAATACCTGCGTCTTATGCTTCAGCCTGCGGAACGCCTTGCAGTGCAGAATCCGGTCGCGGTCCCGCTGGAAAGCGGGACGGATCGCGCAGGGCTCCAGCGGAAATTCCCGCACGGCGTCGCGGGAAAGCTTCGCCAGCGGGGAAAGGGTCTTCTTTTCCAGCTCCTCGGTCTGTTCACGGATGGTCATTCATCTGCTCCTTCCGCCCCTTGGCGTAAAACGCCTCATCCGGGCGTACTACTAATATTATACTGGGAAAACAAAATAATTCCTTCCCGGTTTGCGTAATTTCTTGCAATTTCCCGATTCCGGCACACTTCGCGCTTTTTCGCGGCAAAGAGCGAAAAAGGCCCTTTCCGTTCAGAGCGCCGCAAAGATCTCCTGCAGAAATTCGGCCTCCACCGCGCCCGCGGTCGCCTCGGTCAGCGCCGCGCGCAGCTCTTCGAGCCGCTCCTCCGGCAGCCGGACGGTCAGCTCAACCCGCTCTCCAAAGGAGGAGGCGAGCACCTGCGCCCCATAGTCGGGCAGCAGCCTGCTCACCAGCCCGTACCGCGGATAGGCCATCCCGATCCGGCAGTCGGCGCAGGAGCGGTAGGTGATCCGTTCCGCCGCCGCGACGGCCAGCGCCGCGCCATTGGCATAGGCGCGGGTCAGTCCGCCCGCGCCAAGCAGAATACCGCCGAAGTAACGGGTCACCGCCACGCACACATCGGTGAGCCCCGCTCTGCGGATCACCTCGAGCACCGGCTGCCCGCCGGTGCCCTGCGGCTCGCCGTCGTCGGAGTATTTCTCACGGTTCCCCTCCCGCAGGATGTAGGCGTAGACGGTGTGCCGGGCGTCGTAATGCCGCTCCCGCCGGCGGGCCAGAAAGGCCGCCGCTTCCTCCGGGGAGCGGACCGGGGCGATCGCACAGAGAAACCGCGACCTTTTTTCCACAAATTCGTCCTCGGCCTCCGCCTTAATGGTGTCAAATTGATTCAATTTTCGTCCCTCCCGGTAAGGCTGCTATAAAATAGCCGTTTTCAGGCGGTTCCCGCCTCTTGGCGCCCCCGCGGATCCCCATATTCCGGCCGTCGTGCGATTGCATCCTCCCGTCTCGGACAGCCGCGCGTGGCGCGGCATGATCCGCCGCAAGCCGATGGACAATCAGGGAAAACGGAGAAAATATCGTCCGACCCGTGCGGGGCGGCGCTTCTTTCTCAGCCTTGAAGCGGCCGGTTGCCGGAAGCGCCTCTTTGTCAAGCGCGGGGATACCGAAAAGGCGGCGCCAGAATGACGCCGCCTTTTTTGGCACAAACCTTACTTATTAAGACCGAAGCGCTTGTTGAAACGATCAACACGACCGCCGCTGTCAACCAGCTTCTGTCTGCCGGTGAAGAAAGGATGACACTTGGAGCAGATTTCCACTCTGATATCCTTCTTGGTCGAACCGGTCTCGATCACCTCGCCACACGCGCAGCGGATGGTCGTAGGCTCGTACTTGGGATGAATTCCCTCTTTCATGCTTGTCACCTCTTTCTGAATCCTGTTACAAATGCGTCTATTATAATATCATAAGGCAAACGGAAATGCAAGTCCTTTTTCGGACAAAGCAAAATTTTCCCGACACCTTCGTTTTGCGCTCTTTACAGCCCCAGCAGCTTCTCCACCCCGTCCCGCAGCTCGCCGCAGAGAGCCTTCGCCGCATCGGCGCAGCTGCCTTTGACCATATAATAGACTTTGAGCTTTGGCTCGGTGCCGGAAGGACGGATCACAACCGTCGCCCCGTTTTCAAGGGACAGCGACAGCACGTCGGAAGCAGGCAGCCCAATCGGCTCGCGCGTCTCCCCTTTTACCCGAATCCCGGCCCGGTAGTCGCAGTAACCCGCGACAGGATGCGCGCCAAGCGCCTTGGGCGGCGCGGCGAAAAGGCCGTCCATCAGTGCGGCCATCTTCTTCATGCCGTCCGAGCCTGCAAAGGCGGTGCTGGTGACATGGTTGTAGAAGCACCCGAATTTCTCATAGATCGCGTCGAGCGCGTCAAGCAGGGTGCGGCCGGAAAGCTTGTGATAGGACGCCATCTCAGCGACCAGCATGGCGGCAACCACTGCGTCCTTGTCCCGGACATAGGGTCCGGCAAGGTAGCCGCAGCTTTCCTCAAAGCCAAAGATGAAGCGCTTCACCTCGCCCTTTGACTCAAGACGGGCGATCTGATCGCCGATATATTTGAAGCCGGTGAGCACATTGACCATCTCAATGCCATAGCTCGCGGCAACAAGATCGGCCAAGGTGGTCGAGACAATGGATTTGACCGCAACCGGGTTTTTCGGCATCGTTCCCTGCTCGGTGCGGGCGCGGCCGATATAATCGAGCAGCAGCACTCCGACCTCGTTGCCGGTCAGCAGGGTGTAGCCTCCATCCCGGCGCACCGCCACGCCGAGCCGGTCGGCGTCGGGGTCGGTGCCGATCAGCAGATCGGCGCCGGCCTTCTCCGCATAGGACAGGCCCAGAGCCATCGCCTCCCGAAGCTCCGGATTCGGATAAGAGCAGGTCGGGAAATTGCCGTCAGGCAGGAGCTGTTCCTCCACCAGCGTGAGGTCGGTGATTCCGATCTCTGAGAGGATATGCCGCACCGGCAGATTTCCGGTGCCGTTGAGAGGGGTATAAACAAGGGAAAGGCCCGCTCGTCCCGGAGCATCAGGCACACACCGGCAGGAAAGCACTTCCTGATAATACGCTTCGATCGCGTCCTCCCCGACCGGAACGATCATGCCGGAGGAAATCCCCTCCTCCAGCGAGACGCATCGAACTCCCTCAAAAACATCGGTCCGCTGAATGTACGAGAGCACCTCGTCCGCCGATTCGGAGGTCATCTGGCAGCCGTCGGGTCCGTAGGCCTTATAGCCGTTGTATTCAGCCGGGTTGTGGCTGGCCGTCACCATGACGCCCGCCGCACAGTGATAATACCGCACCGCCCAGGAAAGCATCGGGGTCGGCGCAAGGGCGGAGTAGAGGTAAGCCCGGACCCCGTTGGCCGCTAAAACCCCTGCCGCCGCGTGGGCAAACAGCTCGGATTTGTTACGGCTGTCGTAGGCAATGGCGGCCGCAGGGACCTGCGGTCCCTCGTGATGCTTCAAAATGAATTCGGCCATTCCCTGAGTGGCCTGCCGCACCACATAGAGGTTCATCCGGTTGGTTCCCGCGCCGAGAATTCCGCGCAGGCCCGCCGTCCCAAAGGTCAGGTCCGTATAGAACCGCTCATAAATTCCTTTTTCGTCCCCTTCGATCCGCTCAAGCTCCGCAGTGAGATCCTGATCCTCCAGCGGATAATCTTTC
Organism: Yanshouia hominis; assembly: GCA_014385025.1. Classification (GTDB taxonomy): domain Bacteria; phylum Bacillota; class Clostridia; order Oscillospirales; family Ruminococcaceae; genus Yanshouia; species Yanshouia hominis. The sequence goes on from JACRTB010000001.1 coordinate 69,583, forward strand.
CACCGGCGATAGCGTTCTTGCACATCCATCGTCCGAGCCTCCTTTACAATTTCTGCTTTCTATGATAATATTTTTCGAAGCCCGCGTCAATCCAAAGACAGTCTTTCCCCTTTTCGAATATTTTTGCGAAATCTCTTGCAATTCCGGAAAAAAGCTGATAGAATATTGCTGTTGTCCTATTTGGAATTATATTGCCGCTCATAAAGGAGGTGCAGACAGATGGCGAAATGCGATATCTGCGGTAAGGGCGTGACCTTTGGAATCAAGGTTTCTCACTCGCACAGACGGTCCAACAGAGCGTGGAAACCCAACGTCAAACGTGTTAAGGTGATCCAGAACGGTACCCCTTGTCACGTTTACGCCTGCACCCGCTGCTTGCGTTCCGGCAAGGTCACCCGTGCGGTCTAAAAGATCCGCACAGCATTTGGAAATCGAAGGAGCCCGGTATAGCCGGGCTCCTTTCGCATCTTCCAATAAAAGCGCTTTGTCCCTCGTCTCCTCGCAAGAGACGGCGCGGCCTTTTTACCCGCAAACGGTGAGGTGACGAGACAGCGGCCGCGGAACCTCTCTCGCCTGACCCGCAAGCCGCCCAACCATTTTATCGCGGTCAGCGGCGCGGTTCTTCTCAAAAGACAGTGCCGCTGTTTCATCTGCAAACGATACGATGGTGCAGCAGCGACCGCGGAACCTCTCTCGCCTGACCGGCAAGCCGCCCAACCATTTTATCGCGGTCAGCGGCGCGGTTCTTCGCAAAAGACAGTGCCGCTGTTTCATCTGCAAACGATACGATGGTGCAGCAGCGACCGCGGAGCCTCTTTCGCCTGACCCGCAAGCCGCCCAGCCATTTTATCGCGGACAGCAGCGCGGTTCTTCGCAAAAGACAGTGCCGCTGTTTCATCCGCAAACGATGCGATGGTGCAGCAGCGACCGCGGAGCCTCTTTCGCCTGACCCGCAAGCCGCCCAGCCATTTTATCGCAGACGGCGGCGCGGTTTTTCGCAAGAGACGGCGCCGCCGTTTCATCCGCAAACGATGCGATGGTGCAGCAGCGACCGCGGAGCCTCTTTCGCCTGACCCGCAAGCCGCCCAACCATTTATCGCGGACGGCGGCGCGGTTCTTCGTAAAAGACAGTGCCGCTGTTTAATCCGTAAACAGCGCGGTGGTGAGGTAGCGGTCCCCGGTATCGGGCAGCAGGACCACAATCGTTTTTTTCTCATTTTCAGGGCGGCGCGCCAGCTCGATGGCGGCATGCACCGCGGCCCCGGAGGAGATTCCCACCAGCACGCCCTCGGAGCGGCCGATTTCTCTGCCGGTTTCAAAGGCTTCGGCGTTTCCCACTGTGATGACTTCATCATAAATCCCGGTATCCAGTACCGCCGGGACAAATCCCGCCCCGATTCCCTGAATTTTATGGGATGCGGCTGTTCCTCCGCTCAGCACCGGAGAAGCCGACGGCTCAACGGCAACGACCCGGATCGCCGGATTTCGGGATTTCAGGTAGCGCCCCACCCCAGTGATGGTTCCGCCGGTGCCAACGCCCGCCACAAAAAAGTCCACCCGGCCGTCGGTATCCTCCCAGATTTCCGGGCCGGTTGAGCCTTCGTGTGCGGCGGGATTGGCCGGGTTGGTAAACTGGCCGGGGATAAAGCTTCCGGGAATCTCCCGCGCCAGCTCCTCCGCCCGGGCAATCGCCCCCTTCATCCCCTTGGCGCCCTCTGTCAGCACCAGCTCCGCGCCATAGGCCTTCATCAGCTGCCGGCGCTCGACGCTCATCGTTTCGGGCATCACAATGATGATGCGGTACCCCCGTGCCGCGGCCACCGCCGCAAGGCCGATACCGGTATTTCCCGAGGTCGGCTCGATGATCACCGAGCCCGGTCTAAGCCTGCCCTCTTTCTCCGCATCGTCGATCATCGCCCGGGCAATCCGGTCCTTGACCGAGCCGGCAGGGTTAAAGTATTCCAGCTTGGCGAGGATGCGCGCCTTCAGGCCATGCATTTTTTCGATATGGGTCAGTTCCAGCAGCGGAGTCCCTCCGATCAATTGGTCCGCGGCAGTATAAATTTTGCTCATTGTTGATTCCTCCATTTCATATCATTGTGCGGCCGTCAAAAATTTGCTGCTTTTTCCGCACCGACATCGATCGACGAGATGGGCTCTGCTTCGCATCTAAATTACCAACTTTCTTAGTAGGTTAATAGGAATTATATACCCGGCCGCCGCCCACGTCAAGAGGGAAGATAAAATTTTGGGGCGGCTGATTGATTTCCCACCTACCCGGTTATATAATAGGTTGTACGAAAAAGGGGGCTTTCTGATGATGATTTCGACAAAGGGGCGGTATGCCCTGCGTGTCATGGTGGATCTGGCCGAACACCAAGGGGAAGGCTATCTTCCCCTGAAGGAGATCGCCCAGCGGCAGGAAATTTCGGAGAAATATCTGGAAAGCATCCTGAAGGTTCTGGTTGCCCACAAGCTTTTGGCCGGACTGCGGGGCAAAGGCGGCGGATACCGCCTGACCCGGGCGCCGGAGGAATACACCGTCGGCAGCATTCTGCGGCTGACCGAGGGCAGTCTGGCTCCGGTGGCCTGCCTGGAGCGGGACTCCCCGGAGTGTCCCCGCTCGGCGGACTGCCGCACCCTGCCGATGTGGCGGAAGCTGGATGCGATGATCCGGGACTTTTTTGACGGAATCACCATCGCCGATCTGTCGGCTCCGGCGCAGCCGGAGGATGGCGGCCCGATCTGAAAAAGCGGTATTTTTCCGAAGAACGCGCCTTTTTCCGCGCTTTTTTTGGCAATTTGCTTGCGTTCGCAGCGCTTGGCCGATATAATGAAGGGTAGACTATAAAGGGAGGGAAACCCTATGATACGCAAAACACTGGAAAAGACCTACGATCCCAAGCAGGTCGAGGACCGGATTTATCAGGGCTGGCTGGCCGGCAACTACTTTCATGCCGCGCCGAATCCTGAGAAAAAACCGTTTACCATTGTGATTCCGCCGCCCAACATCACCGGGCAGCTCCACATGGGACACGCCCTTGACGACACTCTGCAGGATATTCTGATCCGCTACAAACGGATGCAGGGCTTTGAAGCTCTCTGGATGCCGGGCACCGACCACGCCTCGATCGCAACCGAGGCGAAGATTGTCAACGCGCTGCGGGAAGAGGGAATTTCAAAGGCCGACATCGGCCGCGAGGAATTCCTGCGCCGCGCGTGGGACTGGCGTGCCAAGTACGGCGGGCGGATCATCAACCAGCTTAAGAAGCTCGGCTCTTCCTGCGACTGGGAGCGGGAGCGCTTCACCCTCGACGAGGGGTGCAGCAAAGCGGTCACCGAGGTGTTCTGCCGCCTCTATGAAAAGGGCCTGATCTACCGCGGGGAGCGAATGATCAACTGGTGTCCCAACTGCAAAACCTCGATTTCGGACGCCGAGGTCGATTATCAGGAGAAGGCCGGATTCTTCTGGCATATCCGTTACCCGCTCGCCGACGGATCGGGCGATCTGATCGTGGCCACCACCCGCCCCGAGACCATGCTCGGCGACACCGGCCTTGCGATCAACCCCGGTGACGAGGAACGCATCCATCTCGTCGGCAAAAAGGCGGTTCTGCCGCTGGTAAACCGCGAAATTCCGATTGTGGCCGACGATTATGTGGAACTCGGCTTCGGCACCGGCGTGGTCAAGATGACCCCCGCCCACGATCCGAACGACTTCGAGGTCGGGCAGCGCCAGGGACTTGAAATCATCAACATCTTCAACGAGGACGGCACCGTCAATGAAAACGGCGGAAAATATGCCGGAATGGACCGTTTTGAGTGCCGCAAGGCGATTGTCCGCGATCTTGAGGAGCAGGGTTATCTGGTCAAGGTCGAGCCCTATACCCACAATGTAGGCTGCTGCCAGCGTTGCGGCACCATCGTGGAGCCCCGTCTCTCCACACAGTGGTTCGTCAAGATGAAGCCGCTTGCCGAGCCTGCCGTCCGGGCGGTCCGCGGGGGCGAAACCCGCTTTGTGCCCGAGCGGTTCGATCAGACTTACTTCCACTTCATGGAAAACATCCGCGACTGGTGCATTTCCCGCCAGCTCTGGTGGGGGCATGCGATTCCGGCGTGGTACTGTGAGGACTGCGGCGGGATCACCGTTGCGCGTGAGGAACCGAAAATCTGCTGCAAATGCGGCTCGGCCCGTCTGCGCCGCGATCCGGACACCCTTGACACCTGGTTTTCCTCCGCCCTTTGGCCCTTCTCGACGCTGGGCTGGCCGGAAAAGACCCCTGAGCTGGACTACTTCTTCCCCACCGACGTGCTGGTGACCGGCTATGATATTATCTTCTTCTGGGTCGCCCGGATGATTTTTTCCTCCATCGAGCAGATGGGCGAGGTTCCCTTCCGGGATGTGCTGATCCACGGCCTTGTCCGCGACGCGCAGGGGCGTAAGATGTCCAAGTCGCTCGGCAACGGCATCGATCCTCTCGAGGAGATCGAAAAGTACGGCGCCGATGCGCTGCGCCTGACGCTGGCCACCGGCAACGCGCCCGGAAACGACATGCGCTACTCGGATGAAAAGGTCAAGGCAAGCCGCAATTTCTGCAACAAGATCTGGAATGCGGCCCGCTTCATCCTGATGAACCTCGGCGACGAAGAAATTCCGAACGCCCTGCCCGGCGGCCTCACTGCCCCCGACAAGTGGGTGCTGCACGGCTATAACCGGCTGGTGAAGGAAGTCACCGAGAACATCGAGAAATACGAACTGGGCATCGCGGTGCAGAAGCTCTACGATTTTATCTGGGATGTCTTTTGCGACTGGTATATCGAACTGGCCAAGCCCCGCCTCAACGCGGGCGGCGAGCAGGCGCAGACCGCCCGTCAGGTGCTGGTCTATGTCCTGACCCGGACCCTGGCGCTGCTGCATCCGTTCATGCCGTTCATCACCGAGGAGATCTGGCAGACCCTGCCGCACGAGGGGGAAAGCCTGATGATCTCCCGGTGGCCGCAGTACGACCCCGCCCTTGAATTTGCGAAGGAGGCCGCCGATTTCGAGATGGTGATGGCCGCGATCAAGGCGATCCGGATCGCGCGTTCCAACGCCGATGTACCCCCGTCGCGCAAGGCGACCGTCTACCTCAAGAGCGGGCACGCACAGCAGTTCCTCGACGCGGCGCCGTTCATTGAGCGTCTGGCCTTTGCCTCATCGGTCGTGGCCGTCGAAGAGGACTTTTCCATCGAGCACGCGGTGCACGTCGTCACCGACGACGCGAGAATCCTGCTGCCGATGGACGAGCTGATCGACCGGGACAAGGAGCTCGCCCGCCTGAACAAGGAGATGGCCTCCTGCGAACGGGAAATCGCCGCCGTCTCGGGAAGACTCGCCAACGAGGGCTTCGTGTCCAAGGCTCCCGCCAAGGTCATTGAGTTGGAGCGCCAGAAGCTGGAAAAAGCGACCGAGAGGATGGAGAAAATCCGCGAAAGCCTCGCCGCGCTGGGCGCGTAAATGCCCAAAAAGCCCGGCCTTCCCTGCTGGGCGCATAAATGGACAAAAAGCCTTATTTTCCTGCGCCGGATGCGTAAATGTTCCAAAAACATTCTTCACGGCGCGGGGCGCATAAACGATGAAAGAGTCCGCCTTTTCTTTAAAAGGCGGACTCTTTGTCTCGATAGAAGGATACCATGGAGGTCAAACGGCGGACAGCGATGAAATATTTTCCTGACAAGCAGAAAAAATGCTGTTTTTTGCCACTAAATAAAGGAACAATGTGATTGCAGCCATCCCGCGAAAGGAGAGAAAGGATATGATGGACCCGCTGAAACGCACCGCCGTACTCGCCCTCTCGCTGCTGCTTGCCGCCTGTGCCCCGGCACAGCAGCCCGCCTCCTCCACGGACGGGGCAGAGTCCGGCCTCCCCGCCCCCGCGGCGGAGGAATCCCCCGCCGCGCAGCCGCCGTCCGTCGAGGGCGCCGACCGGCTCTACCGGATTTACCGAGAGGATCAAATCGTTGTGATGGATGGGGACGGCAATCTTCTCCCCGACGAGGAAGCCTATACGCCGCTTTACGATCTGCTGACCGGCGCGGAAGCCTACCGTCTCCGCACAAGGCACGAGGATACCGGCGAGGATGACGAATACGGCAACCCGGTGGTACAGCAGTACTGCTCCCTCTATGATGTCAAGGGGAACCTTCTTTATGATTGGGAGCCGGTCGCCTACCGCGCCGCCTTTTCGGGGCTGCTGATCCGGCAGGACCCCCGGAACTGGTGGAGCAATCCGTCCGAGCTGGAGGGCTACTCCACCGCCCTCTGGAATCCCGCAAGCGGTGAAACGGCGGCCGACGGAGTGGACTCCCTGCAGAAGATGGGCGACGGCAGCGTTCTGGCGCTCGATGTGACCGGGCGCGCCCTCGGGGTGCTTGACGGCAGCGGGAAGGTTCTCAGCGGCTTCCCCGCCCCGGCGGATTATTACTATCCCTCCGCCGAATGCGGGATGATTTCCGCCGACGCCGGATACAATCCCTACGGCCCCGGCGGAAAGCCCTCCTCCGCGCTGCTGCTCGACCGGGATTTCAACATTCTGTTTGAATGCGAACAGCTCAACCTCGGCTTTTACGGACTCCGCGGGCCTTACGCCCTCTGGCACGACCATGGGCGGACGGGGCTTCTGTCTCTGCCCGGTCTTACACGCCTCTACTCGATTCCCGAGGAGGAGGGGGACATTCAATATTTTGACGGGGAGCGGCTGATTCTGCGCACCGGGACGCGGAACGGCCCCTTCTGGTATTGCTTTCTCTATGATCTTGAGGGAAATCTCCTGGCCGGGCCATACGAACAGCTTTCTCCGGAGGACGAATGGGAGGACCGCGATACTCCGGCAGGGCGTTTTCTGGCCAAGAACGGCGACACCCTTTCCCTGCTCGGCCGGGACGGCGGCCTGATCGCCTCGGCGGAGCTTCCGGGCCTGAGTTCCTTTTCCCCGCTCGGAGACGGCTATTATACCTACAGCATCGAGAGGCCGGGCGGTTCGTCCGATGCGTTTTCCGCCCATTTGACGGGGCTGCTCGGCCCTGATTTCGAGGTGCTCCTCCCGGCGGAGCGGTATCAATCCATCTACCGGCTGACCGATTGGACCGGACAGAGGTCCACCCGCTATGACCTGCTCGAATGCGGCAGGGAGCTCCCCAACGGGGTCTGGCGATACGACCTGCTCACCCTCTCCGGCGAACCGGTTCTTGAGAACCTGTCCGCCGTCGGGGATGCCGGTCCCGGACGCATCGCGGTGATCCGCGGAAGCTCGATGGGGCTGATCGACTTTTCCGGCCGCTGGATTGCCCGCCGCTCAATCTATCAAGGCCTGCAAAACGATTAAGGAGGATTCATGATGAAGCTGCAACGCCGCGCCGCCCTGCTGCTGGCGGTTCTGATCGCCGCCACGGGCTGCAAAAACTCCGCTGTTCTGTCCCAAAGCGAAGCGCCGTCCTCTTCGGAGGCGCCGCCTTCTTCCGCGAGCGCCCCCGCCGTCCTGCCGCTTCCCGGCATCGACGCCGAATCCTTTCCCCGGATTGACGGCTCCACCGCCAACCATCCGCTGATTACCCGCATTTACTCGGAAATCTGCGGCATCAGCCGTGAGGAAGCCGAAACGCTGGTGGATCTCGACCTCGGGAGCACCGGTTCGATCTGGCAGAAGATGCTTTACGGCGACGAATCCTGCCTGCTGATCGTCTACGAACCGCCCGAGGAGGTCAAGGAGGCCAGCGCGGCCGAGCTTTCCCGGCTGGAGATCGATCCAATCGGCCGGGACGGCCTCGTGTTCCTTGCCAACGCGCAGAACCCCGTGGAAAGCCTGACCGTCGAGGAGCTGCGTAAGATCTACACCGCACAGCTCACCGACTGGAGCGAAGTCGGCGGCGAGCCCGGACCGATCCAGCCGTTTCAGCGCAACTCCGACAGCGGCAGCCAGACCCTTTTCATGAAGCTCCTGATGCAGGGCGAGCCGCCGATGGCGCCGCCGACCGAACTGGTGCAGCAGACAATGGGCGGGCTGATCGACGGGGTTGCCGCCTTCGACGGCTCGGGCAGCGCACTGGGCTATTCGGTTTATTATTATGCCAGCCTGATGTACGGGAATCCCAACCTCAAGCTGCTGGCGGTCGATGGAGTCACCCCTTCAAACGAAAGCATCGGGAACCAATCCTATCCCCTGACCAATGACTTTTACCTCGTGATCCGCGCCGACGAACCGGCGGACAGCCCGGTGCGCGCCCTGCGCGACTGGCTGCTGACCGACGAGGGGAAGCGCCTTCTCGAGGAGGAAAACTACGTCTGGGCACGCGCCGGTATGCCGCAGCAGTCCGCGGGCGCGGGCAATCCGTTCGAAAGCTTCGCGCTTCCCGGCTGAACGGCGGCTTTCCGATTTCGATGACGATGCAGGCCCCCGGTTTTACCGGGGGCCTGCGCAAATCCAGAAGCGCGCCGGGGGATACAGACAGAGGCATTCCCCGGCGCGCCTTTCGGTTTTCAAACGGTTTCCAGCTTCAGTCTGCCGTCCTGCGCGGTAATGCTCATCAGGGCGGGCGGATTCTCTCCCGCATCGACAATTTTTTGAGTCAGGTCGTCCTCGACCTCCCGGCGGATGACCTTGCGGACATCCCGCGCCCCGGCCTTTCCGCCGGCGGCATGGTCGGCGATGGCCGAAAGGGCATTGTCATCATACCCGAATTTGATTCCCCTGTTGGAAAGCGGCGCCTTGAATTCATCGAGCATCAGGCCGGCAATCCGTTTATAGTCGTCGCGGGTCAGCGGAGAAAAGGCCACAACCTCATCAATCCGGGCCAGAAACTCCGGCCGCAGAAATTCGGAAAGGGCCTTCATCGCCCGCTCGCGGGAGATGTCGCCGGCCGTCTTGTCAAAGCCGATCGAGCCTCCCCGGATGTTGGAACCGGCATTGGAGGTCAGGACAATGACCGTATTTTCAAACGAAACAACCCGTCCCTGTGCGTCGGTAATCCGCCCCTCGTCCAGAATTTGCAGCAGGATATTGAGCACATCGGGATGCGCCTTTTCGATTTCGTCGAAGAGCACCACCGAATAGGGGCGGCGGCGGACCTTCTCGGTAAGCTGTCCTGCCTCGTCATAGCCGACATAGCCGGGAGGCGAGCCGACGATCCGCGAAACCGAATGCTTCTCCATAAACTCGGACATATCGAGCCGGATGAGCGGGTCCGCGGTGTCGAACAGCTCCTGCGAGAGCCTGCGCACCAGCTCGGTCTTGCCGACCCCCGTCGGCCCGACAAAGATAAAGGAAGCCGGACGGCGGCGGGTTGAAAGCTGCACCCTTGTGCGGCGCACCGCGGCGGCAACCAGCTCGACCGCACAATCCTGCCCGATAATATGCTTTTTCAGGGCGTCGGCCAGATGGGATACCTTGGTCAGCTCGCTCGCCTTGATCTTCGAAGCGGGGATGCCGGTCCAAAGCTCGATGACCCGGGCGAGGTCCTCGACGGTGACCGCCTTTCCCAGGGCCTTCGGCTCCAGCGCTTTGATCTGTTCCTCAAGGCGCAGCAGCTCGGAACGCACCTCGGCCAGCCGCTCATAATCGATCTCCGGCGATTGGGTGAGGGTGTTTTCCTCCTCTTTGAGCGCCTCGTATCTGCGGTTCTTCTCCTCGTACTCGTCGAGATCGGTGTTGTCGAGGGTGCAGCAGGAGCAGGCCTCATCGAGCAGGTCGATCGCCTTATCCGGCAGAAAGCGGTCGGTGATGTAACGCTCGCTCATCTCGACGGCGCGCCGCACGACATCATCCGAAACGCTGACCCGGTGAAACGCCTCATAATACTTGCGGATGCCCAGCAGCATCTGCACCGTCTCTTCGATTGAGGGTTCGTTGACCGTCACCGGCTGGAACCGCCGCTCGAGGGCAGCGTCCTTTTCAATGTGCTTGCGGTATTCGTTGAAGGTCGTTGCGCCGATCACCTGAATCTCGCCGCGCGAGAGGGCGGGCTTGAGGATGTTGGCCGCGTTCATCGAGCCTTCGGCATCCCCCGCCCCGATGAGGTTGTGCACCTCGTCGATAAACAGGATAACATTTCCCTCGGCCTTGATGTCCTCGACCAGGCCTTTGACCCGGCTCTCAAACTGCCCCCGGAACTGGGTTCCGGCAACCAGCGCGGTTAGGTCCAGCAGGTAAAGCCGCTTTTCCCGCAGACGCGGCGGCACCCTGCCGCCGGCGAGGCGCTGGGCAATCCCCTCGGCGATGGCCGTTTTGCCGACGCCCGGTTCGCCGATCAGGCAGGGATTGTTTTTCTGACGGCGGTTGAGAATCTGCATTACCCGGTAGATCTCCCGGTCCCGTCCCACAATCTGATCGAGCGCGCCGCGCTCGGCCTTATCCGTCAGATCCTCACAATACTGCTCGAGGAACTTGCGCTTCTTGCCGCGTTCGCCGCGCTGCGCACGCCCGGCTTTCTCCCGCCGCTCACCCGCGGGGCGCTCGGCAATCGAGGTCTGTTCCTCTTCCCCGCCCTCCGCGTCCTCCCGCGGAGAGGCGGCGGAGGTGATGAAATTCTGCAAAAAGCCGGGCAGCGGCATCGCGCCGCCCGGTTCAAAGCTCCCGTCGGAGCCGAGCAGCTCGGACATCTGACCCGAGAGATTCTCAAGATCCTCATCCGAGATGCCGAGCTTGTCGATCATCTCCTGCACCTGCGGAATTCCAAGCTCCCGGGCGCACTGGAGACAATACCCCTCGTTGACCGGCTGCCCATTTTCAATTTTGCTGACAAATACCACGGCGACCCGCTGCTTGCAGCGGCTGCACAGCATATTCATTGAAACCACCTCGGTTTTGCATTCAGTTTTTTTATTGTAACACAGGGATATGAACCCCTTGTGAATCTTTTTCGCAACCTGAAGCTTCCTACGACTTAGGATACGGCGAAGCGGATTTCTTATCCGCTCCAAATAAAGCGGGCGATGTGCGCCTATAAAATTCCGCGCGCCCAAGGCCCTGCCAAATAGAACCAGCGGAACAGGAATGTTTTTTCAATTTCAGCATTGGAAAGGACGCCCATGCCGTCGCCGGTGGCCGAAACGACGAACCAGAGCAGCGACGCGAACACAAAAACATAGAGCAGGCCCTGAGCAGCGCCGAGAACGCCGCCCAAAATTTCATTGAGCGAGCCGATCACCGGCAGGAAATTAACCGATTTGAGCAATCCGGCGATGGTATTGACCAGCAGCATCAGCACCGTAAAAAGCACAAAAAAGACCAGCACCCGCACCAGCGCGGTTGCCATCGGCCCGATGACCGTATCGGTGATGGCAGTGCTGAGGGTGGCGGCGTCGGAGAATTGAATCTGCGCATACCACGCCTCGGCCGATGATCCGAGCGCCGCCTCCAGCGACTGGGAAAGCCATCCGGGCAGCTCGTCAAGAATCCCCTCAAGGCCGTGGAGGAATGCCTCCGCCCCGTTCTGGGAAAATTCTCCGACATTCTTTGCCACAAGATCAAGGGTGGAAGAACGCAGGTAGTTGTCAAAAATCATCCTCGCAATCGGTTCGCTGTAAACAAGCGAAAAAAGCATCGCGCCGATCGACCCGACCAGCCGGGTGACCGCGTGCAGGAATCCCTTCCGATAAGAGGCGGCCGCAAAGGTTAAAATGATTGCCACCGTCAAAATATCCCAAATGATCCACATTGTCGCTTCTCCTTTGTGTGCCGTACGATGCCGGTCCGTCCCGTCGGACGTTTCTCTTTCCCGCGCCCGTGCCGGCCGCTGCAAGCAATCGGGATTGATTTCTTTCTCCAAGCCAAGAGATGTGCTGCGCCCGCGCCGGCCGCCGCAAGCGGCCGGGATTGTTTTTCTTTCTCTAATTCCGGAAGCGCGGCGGGTAAATTGCAGCATGCGCGTTGTTTCCAGAGGGTACAGGCAAGCCGCCTGATTCAGACGCCGCGGCCCCCGGGTGCCTGCCCCGGACCTTTATTTCCGGAGCGAGGCTTCAGGAAAGCTTCATCCCCGGCCGTAAATTCATCAAGAGGCATCGATGCTCCCGGAAAGCTGCCGAAAAGCGTTTCGGCAGCCCATTCATCGGATCTGGGCCCGGCACAGCTCACTCATTGTCGCGTAATAGAGCTGATTGCCCACCACCGTGCAGAGCACCGCGTCGGGGGTTTCGGTGCTGCCCGCCCGCTTGAGCGAAGCATCGTAGCGCAGCGCCCGCTCGCCGGTGAAGGCGAGGGCCTCATCCCCATAAAAATGGAGACTCAGAATTCCACGGTCGCAGCTTCCCGTCGCCCGTTCCCGCACTTCGGTGTCCAGCCGCACAAGGTCAAGGCTGTGGGACGAGGCATAATCCCCAATGGCAAGCAGCACGCCCCGCTCCTCATCGAGGGCAAAGGCCGTCAGCGGCTTCTCCTCATAAGAATAGGTGCCGCGGCGGCTCCCATTTGCTGCGATGCTGTGCACCGCCCGGTCGGTCACCACCGTCGTCATATCGTTTTCCCGCAGCGCCATTGAAAGCAGCAGCTCCCCCTCAAGGAGGACCTCGCAGCGGGCCCGCGCCGTCCCCTCGGAAATCTCAAACACCGAGAAGAAGGAGGAGAGCACTCCGCCGGAAAATTCCACCCCGCCGACCGCAAGGCCGGTCGCCTCATCGTTCAAAGCGAGGGAGTGGATGATCCGCCCCGAGGACATCCAGACAAAGCATTCCTCAAAGGAGGAATCATAGACGGTCACCTGCGCCTGATCTCCCACCGCTGTGGTCGAGACGGCAACCGCTCCATTCGGCGCCAGCGCGGCCGTATAGATCGGCCGGTCAAACCTCTGGTAGAACAGCACCGTCTCTCCGGAGCGCAGCCACAGCTCATAGCCGCCGCGCAGATAGGTCAGAAGATAGCGTCCGGCGCTGACGGCAATGGCGTTTTTGCCTTCCATCCGCTCCTCAATCACGCGGTTTCCGGCGGTATTGCAGACGGTCAGCGTGCTTTCGGTAATCAGGGTGCTGCGCTTTCCCACCGCGGTCAGCTGCAGAGGCTGCGACTCAATCGGAATCGGATAGCCCGTATTATCGACAATGGAGGCGGCAAAATCCGACAGAAGAACTCCGATGCCCTGCGACGCAATTTCAAAGCGCATCGCATAAAGAATCACTCCTGCGGCGGTCAGCAGAATAACCGCCAGCAGGCGCTTGATCGTTTTACGCCGGGTATATTTCTTTCGCTCTTTTTCAAAATCGGTTGTCCGGGCGATGGCGGTCCGCCTCCCTTCGTCGAAAATCTTCCTTACCGGCCCCACGGGCCGGTGTCAGAGCTTTGGATAAAAGACCTTTTCAAGAATCAGCCCGCAGGCCGGAGCGGTCATCCCCGCCCGGGAACGGTCGCGGCTCTCAAGAATTTCGGGAATGCTTCCCACCGGCACACTCCCGCGCGCCATATCAAGAAGGGTGCCCGCCATGATCCGCACCATGTTATAGAGGAAGCCGTCCCCCGCAACCGTCAGCTCCACCAGATCGCCGGCGCGGGTGACACCGCACTCAAAGACGGTGCGGACCGGGTCTTCCACGCCGCTTCCCGCGTTGCGGAAGGCGGAAAAATCATGGGTCCCCAGAAAATCCTTTGCCTGGCGGTCGAGCAGCCCCGTGTCGAGGGGCCGCGGCCAGTAAAGGGCCAGCCCTTCCCAAAAGGGGTCGCGCACAGGGGCGTTGAGAATCCGGTAGCGGTACCGCTTGCCCGCGCAGGAATAGCGGGCGTGAAATTCCGGCGGGACCTCCCGGCAGCCGGTTGCGGCGATCTCGGACGGAAGGCGGGTGTTGAGCGCCCTCATCAGCCTTTCGCAGGGGATCGGATTCTCCAGCCGGAAGGAGACGCAGTATTCGAGGGCGCTCACCCCCGCGTCGGTCCGGGAACAGCCCTTCACGTCGGGGCGGGTGCGAAAAAGAGACTCAAGCGCGTCCTGAAAAGCCTGCATCACGGTGGGGGCGTTCTTCTGCACCTGCCAGCCATGAAAGGCCCGCCCGTCAAAGCGCAGGGTCACGAGCAGGTTCCGCAAGAAAAAGCCCCCTTTCTGTTTCGCGCGGGAGGGTTCAGTACATCGACGGGAAAATCCGGTTGAAGAGCAGCACCAGCACCAGAAGCACCGCCAGCATCCCCAGCGCCATGAAATCGCGCGGAGCGTAACGGAGCTGTTTCATGCGGGTGCGTCCCTCATCGCCGTGGTAGCAGCGGCACTCCATTGCCAGCGCCAGCTCGTCGGCGCGGCGGAAGGAGGAAACAAAGAGCGGTATCAGAATCGGAATCAGCGCCTTGGCCCGGCGCATAATCCCCCCCGATTCCATATCCGCGCCGCGCGCCTTCTGGGCCGACATGATCTTGTCGGTTTCCTCGATCAGCGTCGGAATAAAGCGCAGGGCGATGGTCATCATCATGGCAAGCTCGTGCACCGGCATTTTCAGCCTTTTCAGCGGCGCCAAAAGCTGTTCAATCGCATCGGTCAGGGCGATTGGAGAGGTGGTGTAGGTCAAAAGCGAGCTGCCGGCGATGAGGCAGATGATGCGGGTGACCATCAGGACCGCCAGAACGACTCCCTCGAGGGTGATTTTCAAAAAGCCGAGCCGGAAAATCTCCCGTCCCTCGACAAACAGCATATTGAGGACGGCGGTAAACACAATGATCGGGATCACCGGCTTCATGCTTTTTCGGATCATCGAAAGAGGAATGCCCGAAATCAGGTATCCCGCCGCCGCAAAGACGGCCGAAAGCAGCAGTCCCTGAAAATTGTCGGCCACAAAGAGAGCCACGATATAAAGCATCGTCAGGATGATCTTCATCCGGGGATCGAGGCGGTGCACCGCCGACTGTCCGGGAAAATACTGACCGATGGTAATATCCTTAAGCATCCTGCGCGCCCCCCTTCCCGAGCACCCGCAGCAGCTCGCGCCGCGCGGCCTCGACGGTGTAGACGTGGGGACTCAGCTCGAAGCCTCTGGCCCTGAGCTGGGCAAAAATCTTGGTGATCTGCGGTACCGCCAGCCCCATCTCCACCAGCTCGCCGGTGTGGGAAAACACCTCGTCAACGGTGCCGAAGGCGATCTTTCTGGCGTCGTTGATGACCAGCACATGCTTCGCGTATTTGGCCACGTCCTCCATGCTGTGCGAAACGAGCAGGATGGTGCTGCCGGTCTTGCCGTGGTACTGGGCAATCTCGTGGAAAATCTGGTCGCGGCCCTTGGGGTCGAGGCCGGCGGTCGGTTCGTCGAGGATCAGCACGCGCGGACGCATCGCCAACACGCCGGCGATGGCGACACGCCGCTTCTGCCCGCCCGAAAGCTCAAACGGGGATTTCTGCATCGTGTCGGGGGAAAGTCCGACGAAGTCCGCGGCTTCGCGGACACGGTCCCGGATTTCCCCGGGAGAAAGTCCCATGTTGGAGGGGCCGAACGCGATATCCCGCTCGACCGTCTCCTCAAACAGCTGATATTCGGGATATTGAAACACCAGCCCCACCTGAAAGCGCACCTCGCGGATTTTCTTCGGCTCCTCCCAGATGTCCCTGCCGTAGAGCAGCACCTGTCCCGATGTCGGGCGCAGCAGCCCGTTGAGGTGCTGGATGAAGGTGGACTTGCCCGAACCGGTGTGTCCGATGACCCCGACGAAGTCCCCCTCCTCGATGGAGACCGAAACGCCGTCCACCGCGGCCTTTTCGAACGGGGTGCCCCGGGAATAGAGATAGGTCAGGTCCTTCGTTTCGATGGCGGTCATGCCCTGCCGCCCCCCTTCCCGCTCGAAGCCAGCAGAGAAGAAAGCGCCTCAACGCATTCCTCGTCGGTGATGATGTCGTCGGGCAGATTGATCCCGCTGCGGCGCAGCTCATGGATGATTTCGGTTGCTTGCGGCACGTCAAGTCCCACCTGCTTCAAAAGCGACACATGCGAAAAGACCTCCTTGGGCGGCGCGTCGAGCAGAATTCTGCCGTCGTCCATGACGACGACCCGGCGGCAGGCCGCCGCCTCGTCCATAAAATGGGTGATCAGCAGCACCGTCACGCCGAATTCCCGGTTGAGCTTGATGACCGTTTCGAGCACCTCGGCCCGGCCGCGCGGATCGAGCATGGCGGTCGGCTCGTCGAGGATGATGAGCTTGGGCATCATCGCGATAATTCCCGCGATGGCAACCCGCTGCTTCTGCCCGCCCGAAAGCTGATGCGGCGCATGCAGCCGGTATTCGTACATCCCCACGTCGGTGAGCGCCTCATCGACCCGAATCCGGATCTCCTCCGGCGGCACCCCGATGTTTTCGAGGCCAAAAGCCACGTCCTCCTCGACGATGGTGGCGACAATCTGGTTGTCCGGGTTCTGAAAGACCATCCCCGCCCGGCTGCGCAGTTCGAGAAGCCTGTCCTCATCGGCGGTGTTGATGCCGTCAACATAACAGACCCCGCCCTGCGGCAGCAGGATGGCGTTAAAATGCTTGGCAAGGGTCGATTTGCCCGAGCCGTTGTGGCCGAGCACCGCGACCAGATCCCCCTTGCCGACGGTCAGGCTCACATGGTCGAGTGCAAGCTCGGTATCCCCGGGGTAGCTGAATACCAGATCCTTTGCGCTGATAATCGCATCCATTTTCAACATTCCTTTGTATTGTGGTACGCCCCGCCGTCGGCAGGCCTCCGGCGGTGGCATCCTGAGAAGGCGCTGTGCGCGGATTACCGCTCCCAGATCGCGGTCGATCCCTGCGGAAGAACCAGCCCGTTCGCCGTCACCGGCAGCCCGATCTCGGAGGAGGAGGTTTTCCCTCCCTTGGCGCCCGCCGTAACGGCGAGGAGATACTCCATCACCGAGGCGGAAAGCCCGGTGGTATAGGAGTTCAGCAGCAGAAACAGCGCATCGCCGGCCAGAACCTGCGCGGCAAGGCGGCAGAGCTCATAAACGCTCTCCTCGAGCTTCCAGACCTCGCCGCCCGGCCCCCTCCCGTAGGAGGGCGGGTCCATCACGATCCCGTCATACCGGCTGCCCCGGCGGATCTCCCGCTCGAGGAACTTTTTGCAGTCGTCAACAATCCAGCGGACCGGCGCGCCTTCCAGCCCGGAAAGCTTTGCGTTGTCGCGCGCCCACTGGACCATCCCCTTCGCCGCGTCCACATGCACGACGTTCGCCCCCGCCGCCGCGCAGGCCAGCGTGGCTCCGCCGGTGTAGGCAAAGAGATTGAGCACCCGCACAGGCCGGCCGGCCGCCCTGATTTTCGCGGCCATAAAATCCCAGTTGACCGCCTGCTCCGGAAAGAGTCCGGTATGCTTGAAGCCGGTCGGACGGATATGAAACCGCAGCTCCCGGTAGGAAACCTCCCACTCGGGGCGCGGCAGTGAACGGATCTCCCAGCTTCCGCCCCCGGCCGCCGAACGGTGGTAGCGGGCGTTGACGCGCCCCCACTCGGAGCCTTTGGGAGTCTCCCAGATCACCTGCGGATCGGGCCGCGCAAGAATCACCGATCCCCAGCGTTCGAGCTTCTCCCCGCCCGAAGCGTCGAGCAGCTCAAAGTCGCTCCAGTCTTTTGAATATCGCATCTGTTTCCCTCTTTGAACGTCATTGCAGTTTTTCGATGGCCGCGGCGATTTCATCCGCGGCCCGTTCGATCTCCGCCGCCGATTCCCCCTCGACCATGACGCGAATGTACGGCTCGGTGCCGGAGGGCCGGACAACCACCCGTCCCCGTCCCTCGAGCGTCCTGCTCCAGTCCGCGATCGCGGCGGACACCGCCGGGTCGCATTCATACGCTTCCTTCGCCGCCGGGGTGGCGGATACGTTTTTCATCGTCTGCGGAAAGCGCTTCATCGCGCTTCCCAGTTCGGAAAGCGGTCTGCCCGCCGCCGCAATGGCGTTTAACAGCATCACCGCCGAAAGCTGCCCGTCCCCGGTCGTGGCAAGGTCCAGAAAGATCATGTGGCCCGACTGCTCGCCGCCGAGGGAGCAGCCCTCCCGCAGCATCGCCTCGAGCACATAGCGGTCGCCCACCTTCGTGACCTCGGTGGCGGTACCCCGCCGCCGCATGAGCTGGAAAAAGCCGAGGTTGGTCATCGAGGTGACGACCACGGTGTTCTTCGCAAGGGCCTTCCGGCCGGAGAGGTAGTCCCCGAGGATCGCCAGCAGGAAATCCCCGTCCAGAACATTTCCCTGTTCATCCACCGCGAGCAGCCGGTCGGCGTCTCCGTCAAAGGCGAGGCCGAGGTCATAGCCGTCCGCCTTCACCCGCGCGGCGAGCCGCTCAATATGGGTCGAGCCGCAGCGGTCATTGATGTTGACCCCATCCGGCCCGCAGGCAAACAGGTCGGCGGAAACGCCGAGCCGCTCAAACAGCCGCCCCGCGGTGACGGCCGCGCTGCCGTTGGCGCAGTCGGCAAGGATTCTCCCTGAAAAGCCGCCCCGGTAGTGGGAGGCGAGAAAGGCGGTATAATCCTCCGCGGCGCTCTGCGCCCGGGAAATCCGTCCCACCTCCCCGCCGGATTTCTGTCCGTCGAGCGCCCGGCCCGAGCGGACCAGCTCCTCGATCCGGTCCTCCTCGGCGTCGGTGAGCTTAAAACCCTTCGGTCCGAAGAGCTTGATGCCGTTGAATTCATAGGGGTTGTGGCTCGCCGAGAGCATCACCCCCGCGTCGGCGTGGTAACGCTGCACCAGATAGGCAACCGCCGGGGTGGGAACCACCCCCAGAAGCAGCACATCGGCGCCCACGGCGCACAGGCCGGCGGCGGCCGCCGCTTCCAGCAGGTCGCCCGAGGCCCGGGTATCGCGGCCGATGATGACCAGCGGCTTTTTGTGGGTTTCCGCAGCCAGAACCATCGCCGCGGCCGCGCCAACCTCCATGGCGAGGGAGGCGGTCAGTTCCCGCCCCGCGACGCCGCGGACCCCGTCGGTCCCAAACAGTCTTGCCATCCTTACAGCTCCTTATATCAGCAGTTTCTTTTCTAAAGAAGGGAAATCTGTCCGCCTGCCTGCTCCTCGCAGGCAAGCCCCAGATGCTGCGCCGCCCTGGCGGTGGCGCAGCGGCCGCGCGGCGTCCGGGTCAAAAAGCCGATCTGCATCAGATAGGGCTCATAGACATCCTCAATGGTGACCGCCTCTTCCCCGGTGGCCGCGGCCAGCGTCTCCAGCCCGACCGGACCGCCCCGGTAGTTGACCAGGATGGCGGTAAGCATCCGGCGGTCAACCGCGTCGAGTCCCAGCTCGTCGATCTCCAGCCGGGAAAGGGCAAGATCGGCGATCTCGCCGGTGATGACCCCGTCCCCGATGACCTCGGCGAAGTCGCGCACCCGCTTGAGAAAACGGTTGGCGATACGGGGGGTGCCGCGCGAGCGGCGGGCCAGCTCCAGCGCGCCGCGCTCCTCGCAGGGGATGTCGAGAATCCCCGCGCTGCGGGTCACGATCTCGCAGAGCTCCTCGGTGTTGTAAAGCTCCAGATGCATCTGCACCCCGAAGCGGTCGCGCAGCGGCGCCGAAAGCTGGCCCGCGCGGGTGGTCGCCCCGATCAGGGTAAAATGCGGCAGGTCCAGGCGGATCGAGCGGGCCGCCGGTCCCTTGCCGATCATGATGTCGAGCTCAAAATCCTCCATGGCGGGATAAAGGACCTCCTCAATCGAGCGATTGAGGCGGTGAATCTCGTCGATGAAAAGGATGTCATGCTCCCCCAGATTCGTCAGCAGCGCAACAAGATCCCCCTGCCGCTCGAGAGCGGGGCCGGAGGTCACCCGGATCTGCACCCCCATTTCATTGGCGACGATCTGGGCCAGCGTCGTTTTGCCGAGGCCCGGAGGGCCGTAAAACAGGGTGTGGTCGAGCGGCTCCCCGCGCCGGCGGGCGGCCTCAAGAAAAACCGAAAGGTTTTCCTTGGCCTTCTGCTGCCCGATGTATTCGTCGAGGGTCTTTGGGCGGAGCGAAAGCTCTGTTTCGCTGTCCTGCGGGGTATATTCCGGCACGACGATGCGGTTTTCAAAATCGGTCTGGTCGTTGCGGAGCAAGGCTCCTCCCCCTTTCCTTTATATATGTGGCATTCTCCCGGGAGTTACCGGAATTTCGAAAGCTTTTTCAATCCGGTCCGGATCAATTCCTCAACCGGCGCGCCCTCGGGGGCCTCCGAAAGGGCGAGCGCCGCTTCCGACTGACTGTAGCCGAGCGCGGCGAGCGCCTCGAGCGCCTCGCCGAGCGCCCCCTTCGAGCCGGAGGCCTGAGATACCTGTGCCAGCATCTCACCCTTCTTCCCGCCGACTCCGCCGAGCTTGTCCTTAAGCTCCAGCACAATCCGCTGTGCAAGCTTGTTTCCCACCCCGGCGGACCGGGTCAGCGCCTTGGCGTCCTCGGCCGCGACAGCCAGAGCCAGACGGTCCGAGGTAAAATCCGAAAGCAGCACCAGCGCGAGCTTGGCTCCCACCCCGTTGACCGAGGTGAGCAGCTTGAAGCAGGCCAGCTCCTGCTCGTCGGCAAAGCCGAAGAGGTCGATGGCATCCTCCCGCACCTGCAGGTGGGTGTAAAGCCTCGCCTCGCTCCCGCGCGGCGGAAGCGAGGAAAGGGTATTGAGCGAAACGGCGCAGCGGTAGCCCACCCCGCCGCATTCGATCACCGCCGCGCCGGGCTCGGCGAGCAGCAGCGTCCCATGCAGTGAATAAATCATGGCTTCCTCCTGATCAATTGATGCGCCGGGTCAGGGCTGTCCGTCCCTGCGGCGGTTATGTCCGGTCAGCACCGCGCGGCGCAGCATCGAAACCGACGCGCTGTGCGCATGGCAGATTGCGATGGCAAGCGCGTCGGCCACATCATCCGGCTTCGGACGCTCGGCAAGGCCCAGAATCCGCGCGGTCATCTCGATGACCTGCCGCTTCTCGGCGCTGCCGTAACCGACCACCGCCTGCTTCACCTGCATCGGGTTGTATTCGAACGGCTCCACCCCGTACTGCGAGGCGGCAAGCAGCAAAACCCCCCGCGCCTGCGCGACATAAATGCCGGTCGTCTTGTTCTGGGAAAAGAAAAGCTCCTCGATGGCCATCTGGTCGGGCCGAAACTGCTCCAGCAGCGCGCAGAAATCGCGGTGGATCATCTCAAGACGCTTTTCAAAGGGAATCCTCGGCGGAGTGGTGATCGCACGGGCGTCCAGCGTCCGGAAGCGTCCGTTCTGATACTCAAGCACCCCGCATCCGACGATGGCATAGCCCGGATCGACTCCGAGAACGATCATCCGTCCACCTCCCTGTTCCATTGCATGATCGATTTATTATAGCATATTTGCACACTTGGCGCGACAACTTTTTTGCAGGTTTTTCAATTCATTCATATTCCATTCCATTCTAACGTCCGACAGCCGCCCAAATCTGTCCTTTTCGGTCAGTTTGACCGGTTTTTCCGCTCTCCTGCCCAATGCCGGCGAAATTTTTTTCAAAAAGGACTTGCTTTTTCTCCCGGCGTCTAGTATAATAACAACCGTCGCCAAAAGTGACCCGGACGATTAGCTCAGCTGGTAGAGCATTCGCTTGACGTGCGAAGGGTCAGCGGTTCGAGCCCGTTATCGTCCACCAAAGAAAGCCCCGTAACCATGCGGTTTCGGGGCTTTTTCTTTTGCTTGAAAAAGGAAAAAAATGTTATTTTTAGAGCTTGCAAGACAACTGCAAGACATTCAGCCGTTATTGCGCTTTCATATCCATCTTGCTGATGGCTGCTTCCAGCTTTGCCAAACGCGCCTTGATTTCCTCGTTCTCCGGCTCTGCTTCGTCGCTATACATCCCTTTCATATCGTCAGTTCTGCATGTGATATAGTCCATAGAGACATGGTACAAATCTGCAAGCCTTATCAATAAAAGGGTCGGGATATCACTTTTAATATTTTCATATCCCCGATATGTTAAGACATTGGTATCGATTGCAGCGCTGATTTCTTCCTGTGTTTTTTTATTTGCCAGTCTGAGTTCTTTTACTCGGCTGGCAATTTTTTTTCGTAGGTAGACCTTATCCAATCCCCTTTGCGTCCCTGTCCACACTGCCTCCGTATATGCCATCGTAAACTTCCCGAGTAGCGATAATTCTTTTTCCTGCTTCATTCAAGCTCCCTCCTTACAAGCCCATTGTACTTGCTTTTTGTACAGTTGTAAAGTAAATTTTACTCGTTTATTCCTAAATTTGCTATTAATTTTTGTATATATAGTAATATTTACTTTGTTCATATCATGTGCTACTATATAGTAAAGCAAATTCTACTATATAATCAGTTGATTTTACTATCAGGAGGTTATGATATGAATGCCCTTAATGTCTTGCAAGCTCTCGAAGTAATGAAAAACGAGTATGGTTGTTCAATGAATCGAAATGCTTTGTATGCATGGATTCGCTGCGGCAAATGCCCCTTTGGTGTCTACATCAAAAAGGAAGGAAAATCACAGGGCCGCTATGTGGTTTTCAGAAACCGTATGGAGGAATATTTCAAACCAAAACATGGCGTACATAATCCTCTGATTATCGCTCAGGAACACTCCGTCTATTTTGCCTGAGATAATGGTCTCTGTCGGCCTATGCGCGCCCCGGCCATACGTCCAAGCGCAGCTATATTTAATTGACACCCTATCCAAATATTTGGATAGGCTATGGCTCCGAACATAGAGGGCTGCGGGGCAAGCTTCAGCGCCCCGCAGCCCCTCAGATTACGTTCAGTCCCCCGTTACTAGACTAAGTAACATATTTTACTTATTATAGGAGGTTACGCTATGCTATCCGGTCTGCATGTGTCGCAGGGCGTAGTTTATCAAAAAAATATCGGCATTCTGAAAGAGTATACTGACGACTATTTCAAGCTCATCCATATGCGCGCTTTACGTCAGGCAGGTTTTGAAGAATCGTCGGCTATAAAGAATAAGAAAAACTCCGCTTCAAATACTGAAAAGCTCGCGCAAAGCTTGTCAAGGTCTCGAGCAACTGTATTTGAATTAGCCATCTGTAATCAGTGGGATTATTTTGTCACGCTCACGATTGATGGGCAAAAATATGACCGCTCAAATCTCAGGATATACATGAAATCATTTTCCAAATGGCTAAATAATTACAATTATCAAAATCAATCGGATATTCGTTATTTATTGATACCGGAAAATCATCAAGATGGCAGCTGGCACATGCATGGACTGCTTTCTGCTGTTCCATTGTCGGATTTGAAGCTATTCACCCTACAAGACCATTTGCCCTATAGGTTGCGTAAGAAAATCTCGTCAGGCAGAAGCATATACGATTGGCCTCGGTATCGTTCGGCCTTCGGATGGAGTGTAGCCGAACCAATCATGAGCAAAGAAGCGTGTGCCAAATACATAACCAAATACATTACTAAAAGTCTGGCAGAATCCCGCATTGCTTTGAACCACCATCTTTTCTATTGCTCGCAGGGATTGAACCGAGCAAAAGAAATTTATCGTGCAGAAATTAAAAGAATGTTTAATCCTGATTATGCAAACGATTATGTCGCAGTTAAGCGATATAGAAGCGCCGCAGAAGCCGCACTGTGTTTTTGTGATTTTGAGGAGGATGAAGCCGTATGAGTAAAAGGCGCGGTCATGGGGAAGGAACTTTTTTCCACGATGTGAAGCGAAACACTTGGCAGTACAAGATAGTTCTTGGCTACAACGATGATGGTTTCCCTATTCGTAAAACTTTTTATGGAAAAACTCGCGCAGAAGCCCACAAAAAAGGACGTGAATATGTGGCTGCATTGGGCAATAGAAGCATCAGTATATCCCCTGATATGAAGTTGTGTGATTGGGTACAGAGATGGCTTGAGAGCTACAAAGCGGATACCATCAAACAAACATCCTATCATCAGTTAGAGCTTCTAATTTCTAAAATTCCTGATTCGCTACGGGAAAAGAAGGTACAGGATATCACGCCTATCGAATTGCAGTCCTTTATCAACCAATTTTCCGTCGATTATTCTAAATCCTATATTGATAAGATGCGCTTTATGCTGCGCTCTATTTTTACAGAGGCACAGGAAAACGGTCTCTGCTCCCAGAATCCGGCTAGACGAATCAAAGCCCCCAATGTCAGGGAAAAGCCTAGAGAAGCTTATTCTCCCTCCGATTGTGCCATTATCAAGGCATTTGCTGCCCGGTATCATAACCAAGTAATTGCGACTGCCATTGTTACCCTTTTATATACTGGCTTGCGGCGCGGCGAGCTTCTTGGCCTTTCTTGGGATGACCTTTCCGAGCAGTATATTACAATAAATCGTGGTGTCTACTTGGAAAACAATCGCCCTGTCATTAAAGAATATCAGGCAAAGACTGAAAGTAGCCTGCGCGCAGTTCCTCTTATCCCCGAGGTTTCTGCGCTGATTTACAGATTGCCGCGAAGAGGAAGATATATTTTCTGCGTCAAGTCGGGCGGCCTCATGCATCCCCGCAATTTCAGTCGTGACTATGACCGATTCTTTGATAAGCTCAAATCAGAGTATCCCGATTTTCGTGTTTTATCGCCTCATTGCTGTCGCCATACATATGCCACACTGACTCTTGCAGCTGGAGCTAATTTGAGAGTTGTTCAGCAGTTGCTAGGCCATACGGATATCAAAACGACCTCACGCTATACGCATCCAGACCAGCATCTGTTATATCAGGCTGCACAAGAAATGAGCGCCTTGATTCCGCAAGACAATAAACAAGACAAAACCTTAAATCACGCTAAAAAACAGTCAGAATAATCACATTTTTTCTCATTCTAAAGCGGTTTGTTTGAACCTTTTCTTGATTGACGTGCGAAGGGTCAGCGGTTCGAGCCCGTTATCGTCCACCAAAATCCGAGTCTTTCGAGACTCGGATTTTTTATTACAGTGCCGGATCCGCTCCAACAGGCCGTTTCCGCGCCGCCGCGTCTCCGATCTTTACAGCTTTAGAAAAGGATGATCAAAATGGAATTTCAATATGAAAAGGGCCGCATCTACGCACTCAATTCCGCCGGAAAGCTCATCGCGGAGATTACCTTTCCGGAAGCGGGCGGAATTGCCGACATCGACCATACCTTTGTCGATGGTTCGCTGCGCGGACAGGGGGTCGCGGGCAGGCTTGTGGAAGCCGCCGTTCGCCAAATCCGTTCTGAGGGACTTCGCGCCCGGCCGACCTGCAGCTATGCGGCGCGCTGGTTTTCGGAGCATCCGGAAGAGTCCGACCTTCTCTGATCATTCAACAGGCGGCTAACGTCCCGCCGCATTTTTAGAGTATTTCAAAGAAATCATTTGATTTTCAAAGGAATTCCATCGGTTCGGGAGATAATTCCGAAAATCGCCTGGTTTCCGGAACTTTTTTCAATTAGCGTTTTATCACGATGAATTGATATAATAGAGCCATCCGGGGGACAGGTCCCCCCTTCTTTTTGAAAGGAATGAATGATTATGAAACAGACGATTTCTATCGCCCTTGCGCTGGTGCTGGCGCTTTCTCTCGCCGCCTGCTCCTCCCCTGCGAGCAGCGCGCCCGCGCCTTCCCCCGCCCCGGCGGCCTCCGAACCCGCCGCCTCCTCTGAAGCGCCCGCTTCCTCCGAGGCTTCTGCCGAATTTGTCGAGCTTGCCGAGGATCTCGGAGACGAGAAATACGGCGTCGGCTTCCGCAAGGAGGACATCGCGTTCGGCCTTGCTGTGCAGGAACAGCTCGACGCCATGATCGCCGACGGCGCCGCCGCCGCTATTTCGGAAAAATGGTTCGGCACCGATGCCCTCTTCAAGGGCGAGGATTTTCTCAAGGAATCCGTGGCCCCGGGGGGCGACCAGTCCCTTGAGAAGATCAAGGCCGCCGGAAAGTTTATCGTCGGCCTCGACGACAGCTATCCGCCCATGGGCTACCGCGATGAGAAAAATGAGATTGTCGGCTTCGACATCGACCTTGCGAGAGAAGTCGCTTCCCGTCTCGGGGTCGAGGTCGAGTTCCAGCCGATCGACTGGGATTCCAAGGAACTTGAGCTCAACTCCGGCAAGATCGACTGCATCTGGAACGGCATGACCATCACCGACGAGCGGATGGAAAACATGTTCTTTGCCAAGCCCTACATTGCCAACCAGCAGATTATCATTGTTCCGGCCGCATCGGGCATTACCTCCGTCGCCCAGCTTGAGGGCAAGGTGATTGGCCTGCAGAAGGGCTCCTCTTCCCTCGAGGCCCTGACCGCCAACCCGATCAGCGAAAAGGTTAAGGAAATCGTGGAGTATCCCGACAACGTCGCCGCCTATATGGATCTTCAGGCGGGGCGGATCGACGTCTTCG
The DNA here is from genome assembly GCA_014385025.1 of Yanshouia hominis. GTDB lineage: Bacteria > Bacillota > Clostridia > Oscillospirales > Ruminococcaceae > Yanshouia > Yanshouia hominis. Next base: position 95,833 of record JACRTB010000001.1, read on the forward strand.
TGGTTGACTCGGTCGTTGGCCGCTACATCATCTCCCAGGACCAGAAATAACAATCAGATTGGTGGTTTCTCCTCATGGCACAGATGCTGTTTGATATTGCGGTGCTGCTTTCCGACGGGGTCAAGTACACCCTCGGAATCTTTGTGGTGACCATCATCGGATCGATGCCGCTCGGGCTGCTTCTAACCTTTCTGCGGATGAACAAAAGCAGGGTGTCTCGCGGTGTGACGGGGTTCTTCGTCTACATCATGCGGGGCACCCCGCTCCTGCTTCAGCTCTATTTTATCTACTACGGGCTGCCGTTCATTCCGGGTATGAAAAACGTCATCGTTCTCGACCGGCTCCCCGCCGCAATGCTTGCCTTTGTTCTCAACTACTCGGCCTACTTCTGCGAAATCTTCCGGGGCGGCATGCTTTCCATCGATCCCGGCCAGTATGAAGCCGCCCGGGTGCTTGGATTTTCCAAAAAGCAGACCCTCCTGCAGATTATCCTTCCGCAGATGCTGCGGGTCAGCCTTCCGTCGATTGCCAACGAGGCGATCACGCTGGTTAAGGATACCGCGCTGGTCACCGTTATCGGCGTAACTGAAATTCTCTATTTTGCCAAGGCGACCGTCAACCGCCAGGCGAATTTTACCGCCTACGCGGTAGCAGCCCTGTTCTATCTGTTCTTTAACTATCTGATGACCAAGCTGTTCGACTACCTCGAGCGGAAATACGACTTTTAAGGAGGCGCCGCCATGAAGATGCTGGAAGTACGCAATCTCAAGAAGAGCTTCGGCGACGTTCAGGTGCTCGACGGGGTCTCCTTCTCGGTGGAGCGCGGCGAGGCGGTGGCGGTCATCGGGCCGTCGGGGGGCGGAAAAAGCACCATGCTGCGCTGCATGATCGGTTTGGAACGCGCCGACGGCGGCGATATCCTCATCGAAGGGGAGCCGCTAATGGAAAACGGGGTTTACGTCCCTGACCGCCGGATGCGGAAGGTTTCCGCAAAGATGGGGATGGTTTTTCAGGCCTTCAACCTTTTCCCGCACATGACGGTGCTCGATAACCTGACCGCCGCGCCGATTGCAGTGCGCGGAATGACGAAAAAGGACGCGCTCGAGCAGGCGCGTGAACGGCTGCATGAGGTCGGCCTTTCGGAGAAGGCCGGAGTCTATCCGCGTGCGCTCTCCGGCGGGCAAAAGCAGCGGGTGGCGATTGCCCGCGCCCTGATGATGCAGCCGGACATGCTTCTCTTCGACGAGCCCACCTCCTCGCTCGACCCGCAGCTGACCGCCGAGGTGCTCGCCGTCATGAAAAAGCTGGTGGCCAAACGGATGACGATGATCGTTGTCACACATGAGATGGGCTTTGCCCGCGAGGCGGCCGACAAGGTCCTCTTCATGTGCGACCGGGAGATCGTCGAGCAGGGAACGACCAGCGAGGTTTTCGATCACCCGAAAGACCCGCGCATCCGCGATTTTATCAGCAGCATCCTTTAGAGTTGAAAAGGGCGGCCCCTCCGGAATTCACCGGAGGGGCCGCCCTTCCTTGTTGGTTACGGAAACCACTGGCTCTGCCGGTGGAGGTACCCCGTAAAAAAGCTTCAGCTTCGAGCATCGAGCGAAGCGAGCGGCCAGCAATCAGCCTTACAGTGTGGAAAAGTTTTCATTGAAACGGGATTCGCCTGTTTACAGGCCGTGGAGCAAGTGAAAGAAATTTCAGTGCGTCTTGAGATGACAGCCGGTAATATGCCCTTCTAAGGCCGGTGCAAACCGCCGGTTTAACCGGGTGGTCCTGATTTTATGCGTTGTTCAAAGCCAGAGTAAACCGCCGCGCCGTTTCAGTGAGCCGGCCATATTCACCGGCACTGATCGCTTTCAGGTCCACCAAACTTCCGCCGATCCCGGCGGCACAGACGCCGGCACGCAGAAACTCCCCAAGGTTCTCTGGTGTCACACCACCCACCGCCGCCATCGGAATATGGGCGAGCGGCCCGCGCAGAGCTTTGATGTAAGGGATTCCGAGCAGCGCCGCCGGAAAGAGCTTGATAATATCGCCGCCCGCGGCAAAGGCCTGTACCACCTCGCTGGGAGTGAAGGCACCCGGCATCGAAACCAGGCCGAGTTCGCGCGTCCGGGCAATCACATCCGGCTCGGTGTTTGGCGAAATCATATAACGCGCTCCCGCATCGCGTGCCTCCTCAACATCCCGTGTGGTTAAAACAGTGCCCGCTCCGATCAGAAGTTCCGGGAAAGTGCGGCTCACCACTTCAATGCCACGCAGCGTGTCGCGGCGTCCCTGTTGGCTTCGGTGGTCAAAAGTAATTTCCAGACAAGAAATACCTCCCGCGGCCAGTGCACCGGCTGTGTCAAGCATCTTTTCAAGTGCAACGCCGCGCACAATTGCAACGATCTTTGCATTCCGAAGTCCGGTCAGGCATTCGTCATGACTCATTCTTTTTCTCCTTTTCTTTGTCGTTGACCGAGCGCACCTCCGAGATTGCCGCATCAATATGCTTGCGCATGTAAAGGCTGGCCAGCTCTCGGTCCCCCTCCTTGATGGCCTTGAGGATGTGCCGGTGGTATTCCAGACCGACCTCCGGGCCGATATAATAGTTCAGGCTGCGCTGGTGCTGCATCATCAGCCCTGTCAGAATTTTGGAGATTTGCAGGATAAACGGCTTTTTGGTCCCCTGCGCAATAATATCATGGAAGTGATAATCCGCCATATAAAACGCATCCATATCGTTTTGTTCGGCAGCCCGGCACATCACATCATAATATTTTTCGAGCGCCTCAACATCTTCCCGCGCGGCATTCTTGAGAAACATTTCAATGTTTCCGCACTCAAAATAACGGCGGAACTCCAGGACGTCGAGAACATCCTCCTCCGAAACGGTGATCAAGCCCATTCCAAAAGCGGAGGAAAGATCACATTCGGTGACAAATGTGCCCGATCCCTGCACCTTGCGGAGCTGGGAAAGCCCTACCAGGCGGTCAATCGCGCGCCGGACTGCCACCCGGCTGATTCCAAGGTACTCAGCAAGCTGCATTTCCGTCCAAATTTTATCTCCGGGCTTCCACTCGCCGGAAGCAATTCTTTCCTGTATAAAGTGGAACACCTGATCAGCCGCGTTGGTTTTATACGCCATCTCTGCGTCCCTCCCTCTGATTGTCACGTTATCAGTTTAGCGGAAAGAGCCATCCTCGTCAAACAAAAAATCGGCTCTTCCCACCACCTCGACATCCTCGCGGGAAGAAAATTCCGCGAGAAGCGCCTCTGAGATCAGGATCTCATCGAGCATGAGGGTATTGCGGACTCTTGCGATTCTCGGCGCGCCGCCCTGTGCGCCCGCGCCGATCTTGACGGCGGTTTTGACCGCCTCCTCATCGCTGTTGAGGATGACCGGCAGCCGAGAGGGACCTAGGATGCCAGCGGTAATTGAATTGGTATACATCGCCCCGAGATCAAGCTTCCGCACACAGCTGAGAGTGGTGATATCGGCCATTCCGATGCCGGCGCCGTTTCCGCCGGAAGGCTCGGTCACATCCCGCACGACAATCTGATTGATCCGGATACAATCAAAACCTTCGTTGAGATAAGATCCCGGCCTTCCGGTCACATTCGGGTCCATTCCTTCCCCGCTGATATTTTTTCCGATCTCGTCGATGATAAGTACGTCGAGCTGTTCGGTTTTGATCCGTGCGATGTTCTGCTTCGCCAGCACCAGCAGCTCCTTTTCGCGGTCCATAAAATCGGCGGCGGCAACAGCCTCCAGAAGCATCGGCTGATCGTAAGCATTTTCCACAATGGCAAGCCCGCCCAGAATCGGGCAGGAATCAAGAATCACCCTTGCGGCCGTGGGAAGCGCCCATGAAAAATTTTCAAAGCCCATCCGGTGAATCGTCGAGCACCCTTTATGCTTGCCGAGCCCGATCACCAGCATTTTGACGAGCCCGCTCTCATATTCTCCCTTAAAATCAGCGTGGGGTTTGATTTTATTGACGGCAAACACGCCGTCTGCCTCGAAAGCGTCTTTGGAAAAGTAGACGGGCATTCCGTTTTCCAGTGCGCCGACCTGTACCGTGTCCATCGAAGCTTTGACCTCGACGCCGAGCGCATCGGGATCAATCCCCAGGTGACGGATCATGGCAAGCTGGCCTTCCGGAGTTGCACCCGCATGGCTGCCCATTGCCGCAACAAGGAACGGCCGGGCGCCCGCCCGGCGCAGCCCCTCAAGCACTGCGCTCATGATTTCGGCATTATGGCTGATTCCGCGGCTTCCCGCCGTAACCGCGATCCGCTTGTTTTTGAGCACCCGTCCGGCGGTAAAACGTGCCATTTCATCGAGCACCGTCTCTCTGACACGCTCGATATGCCGGTCTTCAAACCTCTGCCGGACCCGATACATCGGCGGAATCACAATTCCATCGAGCATATCGGCAAAATTGACCTTTACTTTCGGTTCAAACAGCATTCCTGATTCCTCCTGAAAATGGGAAAAAGCGCGGAAGGAGCCTCCCGCGCCTGTTTTTACCGCGCAGCGGCACGACGCGCCACCGCAAGAGTACCAAGCCCGGAAAGGCTCATCCCCTCGGGCGGAATAAATCTCTCGACGGAAGCAAAGTATCCGTCCTCACGCATCAGATCGATGATTGCGGTACAGAGCGGTTCTTTTCCCGAAACGACCACTCTTGTCTCCCTGCCGACCGATAGTGCCCTGCTCGCACGCACCGCCTGCACATCCCCCTGCAGAACCGCCCCGAAAAGGAAGTTCGCGGCGGCGGCCGGATCAGAATCGACAAATTGGCTCACAATCCTTGTGGAAAAGGCCGCGCGGCCAAAGCTGCTGGCGGCCGCGGTCCGATAGCCCGCCAGAAGGTATTCCAGGCGGTAGCTCTCGCGTGTGACAAAGGAATGTCCCACTGCATCGGCCAAAATACTGTGCTGGCTCAGCGCCGCAAGCAGTTCCCCTGCGATCGAGGTGAGACAGCCGGTAAGCCGTCCGCCGCTGTCGGTTGAGACAAATTTAGTGTGCGAACCAGGAAGAACAAAGAGATATGAAATTCCTTTGGGAAGCGCATCCAGAAGAGCGAGGGACTCAACCTCCTCGCCGCGCATGATGTCCATCTCCTCCACGCGGTCGAGTTCTACCGCTCCATCCCGGTTTTTGACTCCGGGAATAAAATGAATCGGTACCGGGCAGACATCCGGCAGCAGTTCGCTGTGAACGCCCTGCACAAAGTCATCGATTCCCGCAGGTGCGACCAAATGGGGAACTTCGCAGAGACCGACATTTGAGGTAATCATCCCCGAGGCATAGATGCCTTCCAGTTCTTCAAAAGAAACCCCGGCCTCCTCCACACAGTGTGCAAGACACCCCCGTACCGCTTCCCTGAGCCTGCTGTTGTTGCCGTCCACCGCAGTATCCCGGACGCCCGTGCCCGAACTGGCCGCCGCCATGGGATGCCCTCCGGCATCCCACAGGCAGACGCGTGTGTTGGTGGTTCCGGTATCAATCGTCAGCATCATGGCGCTCAGATCCTTCCGAATTTGGCAAGCAGCTGCTCGGCCGTCGCACCTTTGAGGATTTCCTCGCGGGTGGCAATCTCCTTGTCAGCCTGCTCGCGGGCAATAGGATACACCTTGGCCAGATCTTCATAAGGCACGACCGATACCCCAATCTCGTCGGCGACGACGAGATCACCCGGACGAACGATCACTCCGCCGCAGCAGACCGGAACATTGATCTCGATTGGCTCTTTCCGGCCGGAATAAGCGGTATGCGCGGCGCGCGGGCCGCTGACCTTGGCGGTGATCGGGAAACCGAGCATCACTGCCTCATCGGTGTCGCGGCAGCTTCCGTCGATAACCGCGCCGACAATGCCGCTGTTTCGGGCAAGGCCGGACATCAGCCCGCCCCAGATGGAGGTTTCGGTTTCACCGAAGGCGTCAATTACCACAACGTCGCCCGGTTTTGCAATCTCAAAAATCCCCAGACAGTCAACAATATCGCCGGCGGTGAGCTTAACGGTGATGGCCGGTCCAATGATCTTTTTATCGGCAGCCTTGGGCTTCATATCGTGGCGCATGACATTGTCCCGTTCCATCGCGTCGCCCACGACGCAGGAGAGGGAGAGAACGTCTTCCATCTCGCGAAACGGCTTAATCAGGTTCTCGTCGATTTCAGGCCTTGGGTTGATGATGCATTTCATGATGATTTCCTCCTGTATGGGTTCATTACATCTTGGCGGCGGGGCGGACGAGATTCATCGGCCGTTTGCCCAGCAGCACCGATTTGACATTTTCGGCTGCAATATAGCGGCACTCGGTGAGTGCCTCCTTGCTGATGTAGGCGGTATGCGGCGTGAAGAAGCAGTTGTCAAGCGAAAAAAGCGGATTGATATCCGGAGTCCAGCCCTTCATCTTCATCGGCTCCTCCTCGGGATCATCGAGTGCGGCGGCGGTGATCCATCCTTCGGAAAGCGCCTTGTAAAGCGCCTTGTTGTCAACGCATTTGCCGCGGGAAACGGCAACCAAATAGGAATCCTTCTGCATCAGCTGCAGCCTCTCCTCGTTGACGATATGGGCCGTCTCAGCAGTATAGGGAGTCAGCACACAGACAATGTGTGAAGTGGAAAAAAGCTCCTCAACGCCGACCTTTTTGACCCCATAGGTCCGCATAAAGCTCTCTGAGACGTAAGGATCGTAGGAAACCAGCTCGAACCCGAACGCAGCCATCTTGCGCGAAAGATTCTGGGCAATCCGTCCGAAGCCAAGCAGACCGTAGCGGGCATTGCGCGAGCGGGTGATCGGACTTCTCCAATCCTCCCAGCGGTAGCTGCCGGCATGAACCTTGGCGTTATAAAAGGGCAGATTGCGCGAAAGCATCATCGAATAAGCGGCGGCGTGATCCGCCACCTCATCAATGCAGTAATCAGGCACATTGGTGACGACCATCCCATGCTCGTAGGCGGCGGCGACATCGACGATATCGACCCCAATGCCATAACGGGCAATGATCTTGCAGTTTTTCAGCTTTTCGATTGTGGGGCGGAAAATTTTAGCATACTGCTGCAAAATTCCATCCGCATCGGCGGCCAGCTCGGCAAGGTTTTCGCCAGTCTTATCCTGCAAACCGATGACCTGCGCTCCGATCGGTTCCAGAACCTCTTTCTCAATCGAAATGTCAGGATAGTCATAATCGCTGACATAAACCTTAAAATTGGACATGATTTTCGTTCCTCCGGTCAAACAAATTTATTTGAGCAGGCTCGGCAGGCCGAGCGAAATAAAAGGGACATAGCTGATGAGCAGCAGCGCAGCCGCCATCACGATGAAGTACGGCACAATCGCCTTGATAATCCGTTCCACCGGCAGCTTGCTCACGCCGCTGGCGACAAAAAGATTGACCCCAAGCGGCGGAGTACAGAAGCCGATGGCAAGGTTGGCTGTCATAACCACACCAAACATAATCGGATCGACCCCGACGCTGGTCACGACAGGAAGAAGAATCGGCGTCAGGATAATGATCGATGCGATGGTTTCCATGAACATTCCAACGAAGATCAAAAAAATGTTGATAATGAACAGAATAATGATCTTGTTGTCCGAAATACTGAGCAGCATCTGCGCCAGTTTGTTCGGAACCTGCTGCAGGGTGAGCAGGCGCCCGAAGGTGGATGCGAAGGCCACAAGTCCGAGGCAGGTGGCGGTGGTGCGGGTACTTTTGGTAAAGGCTTCTACAATCGCCCGGAAGTTCAGTTCCTTATAAATGAATACCCCGGTAAAAATCGCATAAGCCACCGAAATCGCCGCGGCCTCGGTCGGAGAAAAGACCCCTCCGTAGATTCCGCCGAGAACGATGATCGGTGCGAGCAGCGCCCAGAATCCGTCCTTGAGACAGGCCCAGGCCCGTTTCCCGTCAAAGCGGCTGGTTTCGGCATGAATCCCGAGCCTGGAATAGAGAAGGCGTGCCACGATCGCAAAGCCAGCCGAAAAAAGGAGGCCGGGGATAATGCCCGCGATAAACAGGGTGCTCACCGACTGCTCCGCTGAGATGCCATACATAACAAAGGGAATGCTCGGCGGAATCAGCACGCCCACCAGTCCGGCAGCAGCTGCAAGAGCGGTGCTGTAATCCTTGGGATAGCCGCGCTTTTCCATCTCCGGAATCACATTTGAACCGATCGCCGCAACGGTAGCGGGGCCGGAACCGGAAATTGCGCCGAAAAAGGTGGAAGCAATGACGGTAACATAGGCGAGGCTTGCCTTGATCGATCCGAGAAAGGCATCCACCATATTGACCAGCCGTTTCGAAAGGCCGCCCGTATACATCAGGTCCCCCGCGAGGATAAAGAGCGGAATCGCCAGAAGCGGGTAGGAGTTGACCGCCGTAACGATGGAGCGCACCTGAAACAAAAGGGTGGAGGTCCCGAACAGCAGGATGGTAATAGTGGACGAAAGGCAGAGAGAGATTGCAATCGGCATCCCAATCAAAATGAGAATGAGAAGAGAACCAAACAGGACCAGCGCGTCCATCAGCCTTCACTTCCTTTCGATTTCAGTTCGGCAATCAGCCGGACGGTATTCTGCACCAGCCGCAGCAGCGAAAGGGTCGCTCCCACCGGGGTTGACAGATAGAGAGTCCACATCGGATATTTAATCAGCAGGCCGGTTTTGCCGACCACGGAATTGTTAAACAGCAGCTGCACGCCCACTACAATCAGAATGCAGAATCCGGCGATCATCAAAAAGTTGCAGATCACCGCGAGAATCTTCTGTGCCCGCGCGGGAAGCCATCCGATCGCGGCGGTAACGTTGACGTGCGCCCCTTCTTTAAATCCATAACTGATGGCGAACCAGATAAACCAGATGAAGATAAACAACACCAGATCGGAGGCCCATGGAATCGCGCTGAGCAGCACAAAGCGCATAAAGACATTGACCACCATGATGGCGGTGAAGAGCATAAACAGAGTGATGCAGACAACCTTCTCGAGATTGTCATCAAGCCAGTGAAGCTTCTTCTTCACATACATTGTCAATTTTCTCCCCTTTCATAGGACAGAGCGGCCGGAGGTTCCTTTCAGAAGAAGCGGCCCGCACATGGACGTACGGGCCGGATTCTTGTTTCAATCAACCTTTTGCGGCCTCGGCAACGGCGGTGGTAAACTCATCGTAGACATCTGCGCCAAGCTCATCGCGATACTTAGCTAGAGTAGGCTGCGCGGATTCGATAAATGCCTGCTTCTCCTCGGGGGTAAGCGTGGTGACGACACAGCCGTAGTCCTGAATCTCTTTGAGCTGCTCGCCCTCTTCCGAAGCAACCAGCTCCATCTGGTAATCATAGCAGGCACCAAACGCCTTGTTCATCAGCTCGCGGTCCTCGTCCGAAAGACCATTCCAGAAATCGAGGGTCATCGTGGGAATATAGGCGGTATAGACATGCTCAGACAGCGTAAGGTATTTCTGGACCTCATAAAATTTTTGGGCATAGATATGGGCAATGGGGTTTTCCTGTCCGTCAAACACCTTGGTGCTCAGATTGGTATAGAGCTCCGGGAAAGGGGAGCCCTCGGCCGAACAGCCGACGCTGTTCCAGTATTCAACGTGGGCGGGCACCTGCATTGTTCTCATTTTGAGTCCATTGAGGTCGGCGGGAGTATGGATTTCATGCTTGGAATTGGTAATGTGACGGATTCCATTCTCCAGGAAGCCGAGCCCATGCAGGCCGGCCGCTTCCATCTTATCGAGCTGATCCTGGCCCCAGGGACCCTTCAGGGTCGCCAGAGCGGCCGCTCTGTCCGGGAATACATAAGGCAGTTCGACCAGCGCCATGCTTGGAACCTCATCGGTAAAAAATGAGGAGGGAGAAACTGCCATCGTCAGGTCACCGGTCTTGACCGACTCAATCATTTCGGTATCGTTGCCAAACTGGGACGAAGGATAAATCTCGACGGTAAAGCGTCCGGATTCTTCAACAATATCCTTGAATTTCAACAAAGCGCGGTGCAGATGGTAGGACTCGCTCGCTCCATGCGCGATCTTGATGGTGACGGGTTTAGCGGTCGAAGTCTGTTCAGACCCGGGCGCCGCTGTGCCGCCCGAGGACGAGCCGCCGCATGCCGTGAGACTCAGGCACATCAGAACAGCAAGGACCACACAAAACATTTTTTTCATTTCCTGTTCTCCTCTTCATCATATTGTATTATCTTTGCCTCTATTGGCAATTGAATTATATCATCTTTTTAGAAGCATGTAAAGTAATTTTTTAACATTTCAGCTAATTTTATAAGTTTTTTCTTTGCATTTGTGCCAATCATCCTTTGAGATAGGTATTATATTTAATAATTTGTATTATCTTTTGTGGCATTCTCACATTCCCCGTGAAAATGACTGCCGCAACAATAAAAGCCAATAAAGCCCTGTGCTATTTCCTGCCCCACAAAGCAAGGCCCCCGGCGCAGCATTGCGTCGGGGGCCTTGCTTTGTCATATTGTTTCGCAGCCCTATACGATTTCTTCCCCCACGTTTGCCGCCCTCAGAGAAACGATGGCGTGGGCCATATGGATATACATCGCGTTGCGCGCCAGCTCGGGGTCGCGCCTCTCGAGTCCCTCCATAATCAGGGCATGATCGTTGAGGGTGCCCCGCGCGAGAATATCGTCGGTGCCGAAACGCAGCAGCGTCTCGCTGACCGCGCGGTAGACCATCGGTACAAGATGGACCATAAATTCGTTGTGGGAAGCGATGGCGATGGCATGGTGAAACCGCTGATCCTCCACCGTCCGGTCAACCCGGCGGTTGATGCAGGCGGCAACCCGCGCGCCCGCGTCGAGAATGTCTCTGATTTCTTCCTCGGTGCCGCGCTCGCAGGCCATCCGCACCGCTTCGGTTTCGAAGATGCGCCGCAGCTCGAAGAGGTCGATCAGCTTCATCCGCAGGGAGCCGATGTCCCCGAACTGCACATCCTTATAGTTTTTGACTTCGCTGTTGACGAAGGTTCCGCGCCCCCGTTCGACCGTGAGCATTCCCTGCACGGCGAGCACCCGGATTGCCTCGCGCAGCGTCGCGCGGGAAACCCCGAATTCGCGCGCCAGCTCAATTTCGTTGGGAAGCTGATCCCCGGTCTTGTATTTTTTCTGCACCACAATCTGTTCGCCCAATGCATCAGCGGTATACTCGGCCAGACTTTTTTTGATCCGCACGGTTGTTCCTCCTGTAATGACAGCAGCCTTATGTCCTCTGAATTGTTCAAATCTTTTGAAACACATTTAAATTTTACCCCATAACCGAAAGGATGTCAATTCTTTCATTCGATCAAACCTACCAAAAAATAGTGCAATTATTCCATTATTTTATAGATTTATCGTGAAAAGCATTGATCTTTTTCACAAATCATAGTACGCTGATGTCAGACAAGTAAATCTTGCGGGAAGGAGGAAAGAGGATGCTGCTTTCCAGGAGGATCACCATCATCGCAGGACACTACGGCAGCGGAAAAACCGAGTTTGCCGTCAACCTCGCTCTTTCGGCGGCAAAATCCGCGCAGGTGACCCTTGCCGATCTCGATATCGTCAACCCCTACTTTTGCTCGCGGGAACGGGAAGAGGAACTGGCAGATGCGGGTGTGACCCTCATTGCCCCGGCAAAAAGCACACACCACGCCGACGTTCCGGCCCTTCCTCCGGAGGTGGCCCGCATCTTTGCCGATCAGGACCGCTTTTCCATCATCGACGCCGGCGGGGACGACGCGGGCGCGCGGGTGCTGGGGCGCTACCGCCCACAGCTTGACGCGGCCGATCCCGATCTCTGGATCGTGCTCAACGCAAACCGCCCGCAGACCTCCTCCCCCAAACAGGCCCTTGCCCTGCTGCGCCGGATTGAAGCGGCCTGCTCGCGGCGCTGTACCGGCGTGGTCAACAACACCCACCTCTGCGGCATGACCCGTCCGGAGGATGTTCTCAAGGGCGCGGCACTTGCAAAACAGGTCGCCGGGGACGCAAAGGTTCCGGTTGTCTGCCATCTTGCCACGCAGGAAATTTTCACCCAAATCAGTCCCGGCGATCTTTCGGGGGAGCGCTTTCCCATTGTGATCCGCATGAAAAAGCCTTGGGAATAGGCTTTCCTTTTACCGCCTTTTTAGAGGACTCCGTTCGGAATCCCGCATAGAGTCCTCTCTGAGACATATTCGATAAGGAGGAATCCATATGGCCGCACGCGTTACCTTCGATCAGGACCGCTGCAAGGGCTGCGAGCTCTGCACCTCGGTCTGCCCCAGACACATCGTCTTCATTGATACGAAAACGACCAACCGAAAGGGCTACCATCCCGCCGCGATTCTGGACCTCTCTCAGTGCATCGCCTGCGGGAGCTGCGCGAAAATCTGCCCGGATTCAATCATCACCGTAGAACGGCTGTAAAGGAGGGAACGGAAATGGCATTTGAACTCTGGAAGGGCAACGAGGCGATCGCGGAAGCGGCGGTCCGCGCCGGCTGCCGGTTCTTTTTCGGATACCCGATCACCCCGCAGAACGAAGTTCCCGAATACATGGCGCGCCGGCTGCCGGAGGTCGGAGGCTGCTTCTTACAGTCCGAGTCGGAGCTTGCCGCCATCAATATGGTCTACGGCGCGGCCGGCGCGGGCGCACGGGTCATGACCTCCTCCTCCTCACCGGGCATCAGCCTCAAGCAGGAAGGAATTACCTATATGGCCGGCGCGGAGCTGCCCGCCGTCATCGTCAACGTGATGCGCGGCGGTCCCGGGCTGGGCACCATTCAGCCCGCGCAGGGGGATTATTACCAGGCCACCCGCGGCGGCGGCAACGGCGATTACCGTCTCGTCGTCCTCGCGCCCAACACGATTCAGGAGGCGGTCGATCTGATGCAGGAGGCGTTCGATATCGCCGACTGCTACCGCAATCCGGTCATGCTGCTGGCTGACGGGATGATCGGCCAGATGATGGAGCCGCTGGAATGGCACGAGCCCAGACACCGGGAGCTTCCCCCCAAGGACTGGGCGGCCGCGGGGCTGCATGGGCGCGGTTCCCACAACATCATCAATTCTCTTTTTATCGATCCCCTCGCCTGCGAGCGCCACAACAACCGCCTGCAGGAAAAATACCGCCTGATGGAGCAGCGGGAGCTGCGCTTTGAGGAGCGGGGCTGCGAGGGCGCCGAGGTTCTGTTCGTCGCCTACGGTTCCCCGTCGAGAATCGTGATGAGCGCCGTCGATCTGCTCGCCGCGCAGGGGGTAAAGGCCGGGCTGCTTCGTCCGGTCACCGTCTGGCCCTACCCATACGAGCGGCTTGCCGCCCTCTCCCGCGAGCCCTCGGTTAAAGCGGTTGTCGCTGTAGAGATGAGCGCCGGGCAGATGCTCGACGATGTGAAGATCGCGGTCGGCGGCTGCAAGCCCGTCACCTTTGTCGGGCACACCGGCGGAGTGATTCCCACCCAGCATGAAATCGCGGCGGCGGCTCTCGCCGCCCTCGGGAGGTGAACGGTATGGCAATCGTCTATCAAAAGTCCAAGGCCCTGACCGATAAGGAGCTTCACTATTGCCCAGGCTGCTCGCACGGCATCATCCATAAGCTGGTGGCCGAGGTTCTCGAGGAGCTTGACCTCATCGATTCCGCCATTGGAATCTGTCCGGTCGGCTGTTCGGTATTCGCCTATGATTACTTTGCCTGCGATATGCTTGAGGCGGCGCACGGCCGCGCGCCCGCGGTGGCCACCGGCGTCAAGCGGGTGCATCCGCGGTCGCCCGTTTTTACCTATCAGGGGGACGGCGACCTTGCCTCGATCGGCATGGGGGAAATTCTTCATGCGGCGATCCGCGGAGAAAAGATCACCACCATCTTTGTCAACAACGCCATTTACGGGATGACCGGGGGGCAGATGGCCCCGACCACCCTCATCGGACAGAAAACCACCACCTCTCCCCTTGGGCGGGACCCCTCCCACTGCGGCGGCCCTGCCCATATGGCCGAGCTGCTCGCCACCGTCGAGGGGGCGGCTTATGTGGAACGGGTCGCGGTCTACGATATTCCCCGTCTGAATCAGGCGAAGCGCGCCATCAAAACCGCATTCGAGATGCAGATGCAGGGGGCGGGCTTTACCTTTGTCGAGGTACTTTCCGCCTGTCCGACCAACTGGGGCAAAACCCCGCTCGAAGCAGCCGAATGGGTCAGGAAAGAGATGGTGCCGGTCTTCCCGCTCGGAGTGACCCGCGATATCCGAAAGGGGGCGGCGAAATGACCCATGAAATTATCATCTCCGGCTTTGGCGGTCAAGGTGTCATGGCCATCGGCAAAACGATGGTCGAGGCGGGCATGGAGGAAGGACTCTTCGTCTCCTGGCTGCCCTCCTACGGCCCTGAGATGCGCGGCGGCACCGCAAACTGCTCGGTGGTGCTCTCGGATCAGCCTGTCGGCTCGCCGGTGGTGCTCAATCCAAACGAGCTGATCGCCATGAACAAGCCCTCCCTGCTCAAGTTCGAAAAGGAGGTCCTCCCCGGCGGAATTATCCTGATCAACAGCTCGATCGTCGAGCTGAAGGCGCAGAGAAGCGACGTTTCCGCCTATTATATCCCCTGCATCGAGATCGCCAACGACCTTGGAAATCCCAAGACCGCCAACATGGCGATGCTCGGCGCCTATCTGGAGGCATCCGGCGTGCTTCGGCCCGAAACGGTGCACAGGATGCTGGCGCATATTTTCCATGGTCCAAAAGCCGGACTGATCGACATCAACATCGAAGCGATGTCGCGCGGCGCGGCCTGTGTCTCAGGCGGCTGAACCAAAAACGGCGGCGCCAGCCCCTGCGGAAAAGACCGAACCCTCTTCTCGTACTCTCTCTATCGAGGCAATATCTCACAGCGCGGCGCGGCCCGCGCCTCGGACGGCTGAATCAAAAGCGGCGGCGCCGTCCCCATGCGGAAGAGACCGAACCCTCTTCTCGGTCTCTCTATCAAGGTAATATCTCACAGCACAGTACGGCGCGGCCCCGCCTCAGGCGGCCAAACCAAAAACGGCGGCGCCGTCCCCATACAAAAGCAGCCGGAATCCCCTTTCCGGCTGCTTTGCGCTATACTTTGGCAGGTGTGTCGGGTGGCAATACGCCTGACACACCTGCCAAAGTATAGCAAAATCCAGCGTCACGCAGACGCCGGCAGTATGAAGCCCTGACGGAACTTCTTCATGCCGTTCTTTTAGGGACGATCCCGGCTGCGTTTGACGGAAAGGCTCGGGTGCGGTATAATCCCATCAGAAGATAGGCGAGGTGAAAGCGATGACGGTAAAACAGTCGGTCCTGCGCGCGCTTGGGGAAGCACGCGGCGCCAGCGTCTCGGGGGAGGCGCTCGCCCAATCGCTCGGGGTTTCCCGCGCGGCGGTCTGGAAGGCGATAAAATCGCTTCAGGGGGAGGGATATCGGATTTCGGCGGGAACCAACCGCGGCTACCGACTCGAGGAATGCCCTGATCTGCTCACCGCGGAGGGTATTTCCGCGATGCTTCCTCTGGAGCTTGCACAGCTCGACCTGCGGGTCTTTGACGAGATCGATTCCACCAACCTTGAGGCGAAACGTCTCGCCATGACCGGCCTGTCCCGCTGTGCGGTTGTTGCGGACCACCAGACCGCCGGACGAGGCAGACTCGGGCGTAGCTTTTACTCCCCGCCGGGGTGCGGCATCTACACCAGTCTGCTGCTGCGTCCCCGCCCCGATCAGCTCGCTGACGTCACCCTGCTGACCACCGCCGCCGGGGTGGCGGTATGCCGCGCGCTCGAAAGGGCGGCGGGGGTGCAGGCCGAAATCAAATGGGTCAACGACCTGTACCTCAACGGGAAGAAAATCTGCGGCATCCTGACCGAAGGCGTTACCGACTTTGAAAGCGGAATGATCGAGAGCGTTGTGATCGGGTATGGGATTAATTTTCGGGACGATGCGCATCTGCCGGAAGAGCTGCGTTCCATCGTCGGCTCGGTCTTCGGCGCCGAGCCCCCCACCGTCACCCGCAGCGCCCTTGCCGCCGCCATGCTGGCTGAGCTGCTTCCGCTGGCCGAGGATCTTTCCTCCCGCAGCTTTCTGCCGGAGTACCGCCGCCGTTCGATGCTGCTCGGCCGGGAAATCGTCTTTTCCCGCGCGGGCGGCCGCTTTGCGGCTGTCGCAGAAGAAATCGATGATGACGGCGGTCTTGTCGTCCGTCTGCCGGATGGCAGTCGTGAGACACTGCGCTCCGGTGAAGTGAGCGTGCGCACTGCCGAATCCGCCGGCACACTGCCCGAGTAGCACCGCCCGAATCGCACTGCTTCTCATACGGTTTTGCCGCCCGCGCCCGCGCGGGCGGCTGCGCTTTTTCACCAGTAAACGCGCGGCGCCCAACTGGATTTTAACGTCCACGCGGGCAGGCGCTCTGCGGCGGCCGGAATCGCTCCCGGCGGCTCAAATCGTCCCGGCGGCACCGGGAACCCTTACTTTGTCGGGGAAGGGCGGCCGTTCGGCCAAAACGTTTTCTACAAGTCCAGCGGACCGAAATGCGGTCCAAAACGGACCTCATCCAACCTGTTGTCGGGAACATTCCCAGGATTAATTTTGCAGAGCCGGACGGCTTCCATGGCTCCGACTTTATGAAAATTCCCGCCCGACGGTCGGAAAAGACAGCCCTCCCGGTCCTCGGATGTCCCCTCCGTCCCCGAAAGCCGCCGCGCGCGGCTTTTCCTTTTTTTGCTGTTTAACGGTATCTTTTCGTACCAATCCTTTGATTTATACTATGTTCATTGCTTTTTGCATCTGATTAGGCTATGCTAGGAGCAAAGGATTCCGATCTTTTCCAATTCTGAACAGGAGGATTGCCATTTGAAAAGAAATCATTCATTTTCCCTGCCGCGGACTTCCTTCGGCAGAACTGTTCTCAGCCTGCTGATCACTCTGGCGGTAGGGGCGGTTTATTTCTACGTTTCGCTGCCCGCTCTCAATCCGCAGGACGGGGAATTCTACGGCTTTGTGGGATTTCTCTGTCTCATCTATGTCATCTGCGTTTTTATCTTTTCAGGCAGGCCGCATGACAATGACGCCACCACCCCCGCCGAAAACCTCCGAAGCTGGCTGCGCTTTATCCGCAGGCAGTGCCTGCCGGCAGGACTTCTTTTTGTGGGACTGCTGGCGGTGGCGGCGGTCGGCACAGTGCTTTCGATGCCTGTTTTCCGCGCCGGAGCCTACCGGGAGCTTTTACAGGTGCAGGACGGCAGCTTCTCAGAGGATGTGGCGCAGATCTCCTTTTCCGAGATTCCAACCCTTGACCGCACCTCCGCCGAATATCTGGGCGACCGCCAGATGGGCACTCTGAGCGACATGGTCAGCCAGTTCGAATATTCGAACGATTCCACACAGATCAACTATCAGGGCCGTCCGGTGCGGGTGGCGCCGATCAGCTATGCCGACCTCTTCAAATGGGTCACCAACCGCAGAAATGGTCTTCCCGCCTATGTGGTGGTGGACATGGTTTCGCAGGAAGCTACCGTCGTCCGCCTGCCCGAAGGGATGAAATACTCCTTTTCGGAGCCTCTGAACCGTAATATCCTGCGCCATCTGCGTTTTTCTTATCCCACCTTTATGTTTTCCACCCCTGAATTTGAAGTCGATGAGGATGGACATCCATGGTGGATTGCGCCCCGCCTCGTCAAGACGATCGGCCTGTTCGGCGGCGTCGATATCCGGGGCGCGGTTCTGGTCGATGCGGTGAGCGGCGAAAGCAGGTATTACGAGGAGGTTCCCACATGGGTGGACACCCTCTATAATCCCGACCTGATCATGCAGCAGTATAATTACCATGGGACCCTCGTCCGCGGCTTCATCAACTCGGTGCTCGGACAGCGGGATGTGACGATGGCCACCCGCGGCTACAACTATATTGCAATGAACGATGACGTTTACGCCTATACCGGCGTGACCTCGGCCAACTCCGACCAGTCGAACCTTGGCTTCCTGCTCTGCAACATGCGCACAAAGGAAACGCATTTTTACAGCGCCCCCGGTGCGACCGAAGCGGCCGCCATGCAGTCGGCGATGGGCGTCGTACAGGATCTTGGCTATCAGGCAACCTTTCCGCTGCTGCTGAACATCGCCGGACAGCCCACCTACTTCATCCCTCTCAAGGATGCGACCCAGCTGGTCAAAATGTATGCGATGGTCAACGTCGCTCAATACCAGATCGTGGCCACCGGCTCCAGCGTCCCGGCCTGTGAGCAGAGCTATGTCCGGATGCTGGCCGACAAGGGAGTTACCCAGCCGCAGCAGAGGCCCGAAACCCAGTCGCAGGGCCCAATTGAGGAAATCCGCAGCGCCGTCCTCGATGGAACGACCTGCTATTTTCTGCGCCTGCGCGGCGAGGAAGCCTTCTATGCCGTCTCAGCCGCCGAAAACCGGACGGTCGTGACCCTTAACCCCGGCGACGAGGTCATCATCGACCATGCTCCGCCCTCCGAGGAAGCGGGGTCCGCCATCCTCGACGGCTACCGCTTTACCCTGATCCGCCGCGCGGCTCCGCAGGCCCCCGCACCGGAGCAGCCGCTCTCCGCCGCGGAAAGCGGGCCTTCGGAAGCGGCATCTTCCCAGCCCGCCGGAGAAAATCCCTGAATGCCTCGGCTTCCAAAGCGCCGGCCGCAAAAGGGAGTCAAAGCCGCGCGATGAACGTGTAAAATGCTCCGGTCTTCGAAGGCTGTGATACCGGTTTGCCATTCAAGAAATCCCCAATTGTTTTTAACGGTATCCGGCGCGGCGTTTCCTATCCCCGAGCGAGCGGAGCCGTCCCTTCCCCCGTTTGCCGCCGCAGCGAGTGCGCAAAGCAAGCCTGCGGCGCCCAAAGGAGCTCACCTTTATGCATCTGCCCCATCTTTTGTTTTGCGATTTATTGTCACTGCGCCGCGCGCAATCCCGCCGATGAAAAAGCATCACCGCCGCCTGTCGGGCATTGATAACCCCGTACGCAGCGGCAAAAAAAGGGTTCCGCCTTTAGATGAATACCGATAAGGAAGTAACAAAAGCAAACAAACCAAACGGCTGACAAACAGGATTGCAAACAGAAACAGGGAGTTAATCACTTTCAAAAGTGGTTTTCTCTCTGTTTTTCTATCTCCGCATTGTTACGCAGTAGAACCTCATTTTTGAGGGAAAAGGTATAAAACCATTACCCTGCTATTATCATGCCCTGTAAGCCACCTAAATCAAGGCTTTTTTGCCCTCTACTGCGTAACATGACTATGGCAATTCATGTGGTTGTTTTTGATAAACAAAGTTTGTGCGTAGTTACGGCTACCGGTGTTGAATTATCCGATATTGGATTTTCCGATATCGGGTAATCCGACGTCGGAAAATCCAACGCAATTAAATAAAGATATATAAAGTAAAGATAAAATAATTACGGATTCAATCAATTACCCATTCCTTTCCATTCCTCAATTTTTCTATCCATAAGCTATTGGAACAGAAGTGAAAGGAAACGGAAATAATTATCTGTTCAGAAAATCCATAATTCATAGGGAGCGCAAGCGGTCTATCCGATTGCGCTCTTGGCTGCCACATAGCAAGGACAGGGAAAACCGTCAAGGACGCGAAGCGCGAAGTTTATCCTTGACGGTTTTCTCAGGCTTTGCTAATCGCTATCGGTCAAAGCGAAATTGCAGGATAGCTTTGATAAGCTGTGCTTGTAGGCGGTCTTGAATATCGCTGTTGAAATGCCCTTTATACTTGGACAGATATTTAATGCGTGGCCTATAATGCTGTAAAACAAGTTCAATCGCTTCCGGCTCTCCGGCGACTGCTTTTTCAATGATTTCAAAGGGTATCAGCTTCTTGTTCCTCATGTTCTAATCTCTCCATTTCCTTTCGCAGCTGCTTTAAGGCTGTTAACTTCCAGTAATTCGTTGTACTTCTGTTTCGTCCATATTCTTTTCCGATTTGAGTGTCGGTAAGTCCGAAGAAAAAGTACAGAAACAAAATATTTTGCCTTTGCTCGGTCAATTTCAATAGTGCGTCGGCTAACCGTTTACTTGCAACAACAATCTCTTGCCCTTTTACAACAAAGATAGTCGGTTGGTCGTATTGCTCAAAATAAGTATCCGTTGAGAATGCTTCAAAAGATGTTTCGGATATTAAGTATTCAAGCGATACTTCTCGTTTCTGTTTTCGCCCAAAATCTCGGTATGCGCTAATTGCTGCGTTGCGGAGAACGATTTTGCAAAAGGCATTAAAAGCGTATTCGATATGCTCCATAAATTGTTCGGAATATCTCATCATAACTCTCCTCTCCTTTTGACAGGGGATATGAGAGCAAATGCCCATACAGCAAAGGCGTACAGGCATTTGAGAAATATGTGCTATAAAAGCATATCAAATCGTCCCTGTCAAATCTCGTTTTTTTATTTGCAGGGCTGCTTCATCATGTACTGTTTTGATAGAATCACCGACTTAAAATTTGATGATATATTTGATAATCTTCGTCCTTAAACACATTAAACACTACGGATATTTCGGTATGCGTTGATAAAAATTCTTTTACTGTTCTAACCGCAATTTCAGCCGCTTCCTGATTGGGAAAATGAAACTCTCCTGTTGAAATACAGCAGAAAGCAAGAGATTTTAAGTGATTTTGTTCTGCCAGTTCAAGGCAAGATTGATAGCAGGACGCTAATAACGCACAATCTTTCTCTGATAGCTTTCCTGTCACAATCGGACCGACCGTATGCAAAACAGAATGACAGGGCAAATTATATGCCTTTGTAATTTTTGCCTTTCCTGTTGGTTCTGGATAACCTTGTTCTTTCATCATAGCGGCACATTCCAGTCGAAGCTGCACACCGGCAAAGGTATGAATCGCATTGTCAATACAGCCATGACAAGGGCAATAGCAGCCTGTCAGGCCGCTGTTAGCGGCGTTTACAATCCCGTCAACCTGCAACGTGGTAATATCGCCTTGCCATAAATAGATATTTTCCTGCAAAGGAATCAGAGAACCAATTTTTGTAATTCCTCTCTCTGTAATCATCTCTTTCAGCAAGTTGTCCTGTAATTCCAGAAACGCTCTGCCTACCGGTTTCGGCTCTCGTACATTCACAAGAGAACGAAACAAACGCCATTGTGCTTGCAGTTCCAGCGGAAAATCTGCTGCCTGTTCCCGATACTGCGGCTGTTCAGAAAGCAGCATTTGATTCAGTTCCAGTAATTGCTCCAATCGGCTCATTTCTATGCCACCTCCTGTACAAGCAGTTCTTCCAAAACTGTGCCAACATCACGATTGATACAAATAGACTGCTTTTCAATCTCTCTGGGGCAGGCAGCTTCTCCGTTGTTTAAGCAGGCATAAATCGCATTTGGATTGTGGGCTGTCATCTGCCAGAACGGATACTTGATAATGCCGGGTGTATTATATCCCACACCGATTTCTAAAAATAGAATGTGCAGATTTTTGTGACGGCGTAAAAAATCCTCATACCGTTTGGCTGCTTTCTTCCAGCCCTCGTCCTCCACAAAACGGTTATCCGAACGCAGATTCATCGTCATGGGTTTTCCGCATTTGGGACACCGTGGAATGAGCGCAGAGGGAATCCGCATATCCTTTTGTTCCTTTACCATGCGCTCAATCAATTCCCTGTTTTCGTATGTCTGTTTATGGCATGGCTCGGAACATTGGAACAAACCATAATCTCCCTGTGTATAAAACAGCCGCTTTTTATCAAAGCCTGCTTTCTGAAAACAGTGGTCTACATTGGTCGTAATCACAAAGTAATCTTTTTCTGATACAAGTCGGTACAGCAACTCATAGACAGGCTTTGGAGCGTTTTCGTAGCGATTCAGCCAAATATACCGGCTCCAATACGCCCAGTGCTCCTCTAAACTGGAATAGGGATAAAAGCCGCCGGAATACATATCGTGAAAGCCGTATTTCGCTTCAAAATCGCTGAAATTCTGATGAAAACGCTCGCCGGTATAAATAAATCCGGCAGAGGTAGAAAGCCCCGCGCCAGCACCGATGAGAACAGCGTCAGCAGTTTCCAGTTCTCTTTTTAAGCGTTCTATCGAATTTTCCTCTGAACATTTCCGTTTCTGAAATAGCATAAATGCACCTCCCTTAAAACAATTTCCACACCTCAATTCCTGCATTTGTGTCAAACTGTCTGCCTATCGTATCATCTGCCGGAGTAATGAGGATTTCGCCTGTATAACCAATTTGGGCTTCCTTTAAGTGTCCGGCAGCGACTGCAATTTCTCCCTCCTGATTCAAATAAGAGAAAACGGCATGGCTGTGCAAAAATGGCTGTTTATCGCAATCCATTGTGATATTTCCCATAAGCGAAACCATTTCAAGCATACCGGAAATTTCATGGTCGATAAAATCATTCTGCTCCGGTATGTAGGTGGAAAGCGTTGCTGTAGCGCAAGCTCCGATTCCTTGAAAATATCCACCACAGGGTAGCAGCGCATAAGACAGGTTTATAAGGTTTAGAGAGAACAGCGTGGCGGAAGTCACGCTGTTCTGCTTTTTGATGTGTGAGTGAGCATTTCGGCAATGATGCTCTCCGACAGGAAACCAATGCAGGCAAGGCTGATATGCACATCCTGCACTCGCTGCCCGCTGCTCTTATCCGGTGCGGAAACATAGACCCTGTTCACAAGATCATGCAGCACAGCGGGCGTCAGTTCCTGCAAGTTGGGATATTTCTTCGCCCGGAGGATGAACTGCTCAATGCTGTCGGCTTCTTCCTCCTGCTGGGCAATCTCCTGTTCCAAAAGCTGCATTTTCTCCGTCAGCTCTGTTTGCTCATTTTCATAGTCGGCGGACAGCTTTTCAAATCGGCTATCATTGATTTTGCCGGAGATATTGTCCTCATAGAGCCGTTTGAACAAACGGTCAAGTTCTTCCATCCTGCGCTGTGCCTGCGTGAGCTGTCTGCGCTTTGCGGCGAGTTCTTTCTTGAAGTCCTCCTTGCGCTTTGCACCCAGCTTATCGCGGAACAGATCCTCACAATCGGAGATATACCAAAGCAGGATTTGCAGAAATTTCAGCACGCCCTTTTCCAGAACAACCGCACGGATGAAGTGCGTTCCGCACACGTCTTTTCCCTTCTTGCGAGAGGTAGAGCAGACGAAATGATCCTGTCGTTCTTCAAAGTTCCGCGAGGTGCAGTAGTACATTTTTTCCCCGCAATCGGCACAGTAGGCAACGCCGGAAAAGAGGTTGCTCTTGCCCGTTCTTGCCGGTCTGCGTTTGTTGCGGCGCAGCTCCTGTACCCGCTGAAAGGTGTCCTCATCCACAATGGCTTCGTGGGTGTTGCGGAATATCTTCCATTGCTCCGGTGGATTCTCGATGGTCTTCTTGATTTTGTAGGACTGCCGGTGCGTTTTGAAGTTCACGGTATGCCCGCAATACTCCATCCGTTCCAGAATTGCGGCAACGGTGCTGCCGTTCCAGTTGTAAGGATTGTCAGGCAAAGCGCAGCGGACTTTTCGTTTTTGCCTGTCCTGATAAACGGTGGGCGTCAACACATGATCCTCTTTCAGCATCCGGGCAATCTGCGTCGGACCGTTCCCGTCCATGCAAAGGGAAAAGATGCGCTTGACCACCTGTGCCGCTTCCGGATCGACGAGCCAATGCTCTGAATTATCCGGGTCTTTGACGTAGCCATACGGCGGAATTGTCGTCAGGTGTTCGCCGGATTCTCCCTTGAGCCGGAGCGAGGTACGCACTTTCTTGCTGCCGTCCCGAACGTAGTATTCGTTGATAATATTGACGAACGGGACGAACTCATTGTCTTGCTGGTTAGCGCTGTCCACACCGCTGTTGATGGCAATGAACCGCACGTTATTCTGTGGGAATGTGATCTCGGTATACATCCCCACTTCCAGATAATTTCGACCGATGCGGCTCATGTCCTTCGTGATGACCGTGCCGATCTTCCCTTCTTCCACCAGCGCTATCATGCGCTGCCAATCCGGTCTTTGAAAGTTTGCGCCTGTGTAACCGTCATCCACAAAGAACTCCGTATTGCGGAAGCTGTGTTCCTTTGCATATCGGCTGAGATAGGCTTTTTGATTCACAATGCTGTTACTGTCGCCCTGTGATTCATCGTCACGGGACAGGCGGCAATACAGCGCGGTAATTTTGTCAGACTGCTTCATAGTAGATTCCTCCATCATCTGAGGACAGTCTGCCAAGACAAGGTTGCTGTTGGTCACGATCACACACTCCCTTCGGAGTCGATCAGCTTCACCGCCTTTTCGGGAAGGGTGTGCTTTCCGTCAAAGCTGGCAGTAAAGCGGTAGATGGTGTTTCCTTCTTTCAGGCGCACCGTGATCTGCGGTAACTCCTGCCAGAGAGGAACGGGGGTACTGCGGCTGCCGTCCGATTCCACTTGGACGTTACGTTTCTTGTTATCCATTTGCACCATCCTTTTCATTCAGATTTCCGGGCAGTGCCGCATGAATCTCCCGGAGCAAAGTGCGTGGTATGACCTATTGCTATTCAGTATATCACGACAATTTCCGGGATTCCACTGGGCAATGTACCGGGATTCACAGGAGAATTACAGGCAGTTCGCCGGGTCGCACAGCCGTCCGTTCCAGTCAAGGAATCGGCTTCGCCTCGCTACGCGTCCTTGACAGGCTCGTTCGCCTGTGCAAATCGGTAATCAAGGCGGCGATGCCGCCATTTGCCAATGAAAATCAGCTGAATTTCAAGGCTTTTTCAATCTCTCAGTTCAATTATAACAAGAACAAGCGTTCGAGTCAATGCGATTATTAGAGGAAGAGCAAGCACAGCAAGTGTAGCTACACTTGCGAAAAACGGCGTGGGTTGACCGGGATTTCCTTGCAGAGCAGCAAGCAAATCCGGTGAGTACCCACACCGAAAAAACAGAGCGCTCCGGCTGACCGCCGAAACGCCCTGTTTTCATTTTTGGGATATTCCCAAGCCCTTATGTTCGTGAAAAATTACGAAAGCTCATCAGCTATACTCTGATAACTGGAATGTGTAGGATTCGCCGGGAGTAATGTCATAGATCACAACAGAGTCATCCTTGAATTTATCTCCGGCGCTCAGAGAAGATAGGTATATATTGCCGGAGTCTACCAGATAACCCGCACTGTCATACAGCTTATAACTAATCATATCATACCCGGACTCACTGCTTCCGCTCTTCTTTTCTCCGGTAATCGTAATGGTCAGCTGCGGAGAATAGTCTTTGTCAAACTTAAATTCGGCTCCTTGAATTTGGATCACGGATGCCGTACTCCCCATGAAGTCCTTCACCTTCAGATCCAGCGGAAATGAATCAAACGTCACTTGAACATCTTCAATAGGCAGGCAATACAGAGCATCGCAGTTTACTTCGTCAAACTGAACTGCGTTTTCCTTGTACACGGTGAAATAAACCTTCCCGCTTGCGGATTTTCCGGCTTTGATCTCAGCGGCAGGGATTCTCACATTGGCAAGATACTGCTCTCCGGCAGCTTGGCTGGTATAATAGCTGAAATCATCAGTAGAAACGGACTTTGTACCAGTATAAACCTCTTCATCCTCATCATTTACGATTCGAATATCCACATCGACATCGGCTGACAGGGACTTATCATTTTTATCAGCCAAGCCAAAGAAAAGGCTGTAATCACTTGTCCCCTCGTTATACTGGAAAGACCAGCTTTTCAGTGTTTCAACACGGGATGCCGACGATCCGCACCCACTCAGCAACAATGCAATTACAAGTCCCCACATAAGAAAGAATCGTTTCATTTCTGCGTCTCCTTATCTGTCTGTGCCTTTATTACACGGAACATTTCTTGTTTGAGCAAACGCTTTTTCTTTGGATCCATTGTGCAGTAATTGCGATTACACTGCTCGCTTAGAAAGCAAGTCTCGCAGATAAGCTGTTCAACTTCCTGCATAATCAGTTCATCATCACTGGGAAGTTCGTAGGCTTCGATCTTTTGGAGGCCTGTCGGGTTACGCAGTCCGTAGTCAATCAGTTTTCCATTTCCGGTTTTTACATAGCGGTAGACCTCGGCACCGAAAGAAACACTGTCACCAACGTTGTACTCTTCAAAGCCGGATTTGTCCATCCAGACGTGATCCTCTTTTCCGTCAAACATTGTCCCATCGGTGTACATTCCACTAATGAAGATCCGCTTGAAGCAAATATGTTTTGGCTTAACCTTCTCAATCTGCCCTTTGAAATGAGACATAACCGCATTGAAAAAGCAGTCAGCAAAGTACGGACGGTGTTTCTTACCCAACGACGCGAATTGAACGTCGAGATAATCATTGTAGGAAAATTTCTCCGCTCCAACAACATTACGCTGGGACGCTGGGTCAAAAAGAATGATCCCGCCTTCGTCTAATACGCAATCCTTTTCTCCATAGTAGATTGCCAAAAGCGATTCTTCATCTGGATACTTGGCAATCAGGGCAGCAGCTTTTTTGAGCCGTTCCTGCCGCTTTTGCCTTTCGCAGCGTTCGCGCTCCTGCTGCTCCGCAAGAATGCGATCCTCTATGTGTCTGCTTTCGCCTTTTGTCAGCAACGGCGATAAATGGTCAACGCAATCGTAATCCCCATTTTCCATGCGTGTTTTGAAGCGGACAAGAATCTCTTTTAGTTCCTGAGCAGACAGATACCTCGCCTTGTCAATAGAACAGCTATGATAACAACCCGTGATTATGTTGCCATGCCCATCACCATACATAATGGCGGTATTCCATGGGCAAAAATAGTGCTCTTTCTGGACGAGCCTTCCTCGCTTCAAGCCCTCCTCAAATTCCGGAAAGACCGCCGGATTGCCACAGCCCTCGTGATCCTCCACCCAAAATCCGGAAGGCCCCTTGTCCGCGTGGCGGATCATCACATTGATTGCATCGACCGTAGCCTTTTTCGTTTGTTTGTTATTCATAACCCAAACCTCCGTTAATAAGTGCCGCCAGACAGCGACCTGACATGTTAACGTGGTCTTTTAGAGTATTTATAGGAATTATAGCATGTTTCTTTGTACTTGTCTATCCTACTTACTTGGCCGGACAAGCAAAAACAGCTTTCAAATATTCAGAGGTTTTTATCTCTGTAAATGATGTACTGCTTATGGAAAGGGATTCCACTGTTCATTGGATGGTGAACAACTAATTGTAACCATGCAATAGCGAACGGAACGGTGAGCGCAGTACACAGATTGCAGAAGCGCGGAAAAATGGACAAAATTATCGTTTCAGCAAACTTCTTCCCTATCCTCACAAGGATTGGTTTAAGTGAGGGATTTCTGACTACTTTTCTGAAAGATGACATCTCAGAAGTACCCTTATGAAGCAGGTTGGAAATCGGCATTTAACTGACCTATGAGCTGTACTTGCGCAAGGGCATGGGCGCATCGTTGCCCCTGTTTTTCACGTTGCTCACAGGTAAGCTAATTCCGGATTATCGACCTTAAATCGTACAAAATCCATCCTATCCATCTACCATCAACAAAGGCAACTGCATAATCAAAGGGGCATGTGCCTTAATGACACATACCCCTTTTGTCAGCAACCCTTGTCCGGCAACTGCCATAGTATTTGTTTTTCAAAACCTGTTTTATGGATAACTACCCCAGACAGCTTCTTTTTTGCAAACCTCTTTGATTGTTTCTGTGACATTTTCCCCTTTGTCAATGCGCAAATAAATGGTATCCTTCCTTTTTTTATATTCCATAAAGCCTTTTCCTCTTTTCTATAACTGCCTAATTGCTTTTACAGGACAGTGTTCAAAACAGTTTCCACAATGCAAACAATTTTTCTGTGTAATGTAATAGGGGATTCCCGGTTTAATACATCGTTGGGGACAACCTTTTACACAAGTTCCGCAACCGATACAATGACTGGTTATTTCATAGCCTTTTGGCTTACTCACTCCATTCCCTACAAGATATTGCTCCCGAAAAATTGGATTGACACCCAAATTGAAATATTCTATCTGCATATCTCGGATAGCAAAGACAATCCCGATTTCTCGTGTCTTGCCCGGATATACATTTTTAAGATAGGGCTGCTCTTGAAAGATAAGATCAATGTAATTTTTCTGTTCTGTTTCTGCTACGGGAAAAGCCCTTGCAGAAACACGAATCATTTCTTTATAACGGGTATAAGCTAAAATTTGTACCTGTCCGTCTTGTAAAAGTTCTCTGCAAAAATCCTTTCCTCTTGCAGTAAAAAAATAAAGTTTGTCCGGCTCATAGTGAATGGCACTAATACACCGTATCTGTGGCGTTCCGTCCAGTCCTACAGTAGCAAAATTTAATACACCTACATATTCCAGTTTTTTCAAACAAGTTTGTGCGTCCATATCATCACCTCATTCTATAATCAAGCTGCGGTTTTCTTTTCGCGGCTTGCCCTGTGGATATTCTCCCTCACAATAGCCTAACAGAACGAAACAACGGGCGATATAGTTGGCTGGAATTTCCCATTCTTTCAAGAGTTCTGCCCCGATTTCATTTTCAAAGGTTTCTTCCCCTCGTGCCACAATGCAGGACGCAAGCCCGCACTCCGCAGCAGCAAGCACCATGTTTTCCGCACAGCAGAAAGCGTCGGGAATACTGTATAAAAAATTCTTTGGAGCAAAAACTGCACAGACAGTAGGTGCGCCATAGAAACCGCTTTTTATCGCAGGGTCGTCAATTAAGCTGGGCTGCTCCTTTGATACATAGGAGCCTGCTAATTTGCTCCTATCGAATTTTGCAGCATTGCATTTTCCGATTGTTTCACACAGCTCTTTATTGTGAATGGCAACAATGATTGTCCGTTGACCGCCTCCGGCGTTAGGAGCATAAAGCCCCGCTTCTATAATTTTTTCTAAATCCTCCCGTTCAATCTGTCGGTTCTGATATTTTCGGATAGAACGGCGAATCTTTACCAAATCAAAAAATTCCATATCTACACCTCTTTCCAGCATTGGGGATCTGCCGCATAAAAGTTACCGTCTTTCCCACTGGCAACCGCAGGACAGCCCCGGCAATAAGATAACAACTCACATTTGGAACACTTTTCAAATTTACTGTAATCCCGGTACTGCTCCATCTCGCAAATCCACACATCAGCAATCCGGTCTATAAACACATTGCCAACTTTGCTGTTCTGAACGCGGCGACAGGCATAAATATCGCCGGTAGGCAAAATTGTCATGTGACAGTTTCCACAGTTGCAGCCCCCATAAATCACGCCGTCCTGTGCGTCCTCTGGGATTTTGAAAATGCCCTTTTCATACTCATAGAGCGTCCAAAGGTGGTCTTTCTTGTTGAAGTAGGTGGTGCAGCCTGCGGATTCATACTGTTGAAATTTTTGATAACAAGTATCCAGTAGTTCCCGATACTCCTGTGGGGTCATTCCGGTATCCTTTTCCTCACTGGTGGGGCAATAACGTGCAAAAGCGAACACATCCACGCCTGCCACTACAACCGTATCAATAATATCTGGAATTTCCCTAATATTTGTGCCGGATACCGTTGTCATAACCACAGAACGGATACCAGCATTTTTAATACAACTGATTTTTTTAAGGGTACAGTCGAAAGAACCGGGTTTCCGAAACCAGTCATGGGTTTCTCTCATTCCATCAAGAGAGAGTTGATATTTCTGGCAGCCGTACTCTTTCAGTTTCCGGCAAACCTCATCTGTTAAATGAAACGGATTTCCCAAAATAGTAAACGGAATATCATATTCTTTTAACAGGGCAAGCAGCTTCCAAAAATCCGGGTGTAAAATGGGATCGCCACCTGTAATGTAAAAATAGGGCAGACGGTCATACACTTTACAAAAATCAAGACAGTTATAAAAGGTTTCCTGCATTTGCTCCCAACTCATAGCGTCCAGCTTTTTGCAGTTATCCTCCGAAAAAATGTAACAGTGCTTACAGCGTTGGTCACACTCGTCTGTGATGTGCCACTGAAATGCAAAATATTCTTTCATATCGTTTTCCTCACTTTGAAATCATTAAAATATCTATATAGACCGGCAAAACCGGATAATTTTGAAATGGTTCCCGGTAAACAACTTTGCTTACCGGGAACGGTTGATATATAGTGCTTATTTGTCGCCAGCACCACAGGCAGAACCGCAAGCAGCAGGCTTTTCTTCCGGCTTGTCACCAGCACCGCAGGCGGAACCGCAAGCAGCAGGCTTTTCCTCCGGCTTATCGCCAGCACCGCAGGCAGAACCGCAGGCAGCGGGCTTTTCTTCTGGCTTGTCGCCAGCACCGCAGGCGGAACCACAAGCAGCGGGCTTTTCTTCCGGCTTGTCGCCAGCACCACAGGCAGAGCCACAGGCGGAAGCCACAACCTCCTCATTTTTCTTTGCCCAACCAAACAGATTAGAAAGTGCCATAATGATTACCTCCATTTTTTATTTTTGGAACATTTCCTGTTCCTTGACTATATTGTATCTCACGTCAATCAAAGAAAAAAGTACGCACCTTTTTATTACATAGTCACTTTTTTGTAACCCATACTTGCAGGAAAGCTGTTTTCATAATATAATTTGAATGTAACATTCGTTTTTAAACTATTGGAAAGGGGTACGCTATGTTGACAAAAGAAGAAATGCCCGCTTGCCCTGTTGCAACCACTGTTCAGCTAATCGGAAGCAAATGGAAATTACTGATTATGCGAAACCTATTACAGCGGTCATGGCGTTTCAATGAATTACGCAAGGATTTAGAGGGAATCAGTCAAAAGGTGCTGACTGACAGCCTTCGTTCTATGGAAGAAGATGGAATAATTACCCGCACAGTCTATCCAGAAGTGCCACCTCGCGTTGAATATGCGTTAAGTGATTTAGGGGAATCTATGCGTCCTATTATGAACGCTATGGAAGAATGGGGAACAAACTATAAAGAAAATCATATAGACAACTAAGATTGACCGCAAAAAGCAGCAGTGATCTCAAATTCACTGCTGCTTTTTGTTTGGCATTTTCATTTTTTGTCCGTAGTAGATAAGAAGAAAAGTTTTTGAAAAATCTCTTTCAAAACTTCGGCAAAATCGTCTTGTATGGTGTTGTAGGTAGTGAAAGAGAAATCGGAGGGTTTGGGATACTTCTCGCCTGCCGGCTCGGTCGGCGTTAAACGGTCGCCACTGGCGACCAACGCCCCAACAAGCAATTTTAACCAACAAACCGTAAGGTGTGGACGGGCAAAATTACGGAAGTGGGTACCCACTTCCTATGCTTGCTCTGAAACTTTTCTTCTATAAAACTACGAAAGGACGGAAAAGGAACGGAAAGGAAACGAGATACAAAACATACCGATTTATTGCCTTTATTGCCAGAAAAGGGCAATCCGCTGCATGAAACAGTTACTTACAAAATCGGCGGCACAATTTTTGAAGTGTCAACGATTTGCGGCGGCTCTGAACTGCTCTATGATAAAATGGAACGGCTCATAAAAGCGGAATCCGGCAAAACGCCTACTGACAAAGAAAAAGAAGTCCGCTATAATGAAGATAGCAACCTGTTTGTCGGGCGTTCATTACAGGAGGAATGAACACATGACAACAACGAAAAATTATCCCGACAACATCACCGCTTTATATGCAAGACTTTCTCAAGAGGATGCTCTGGACGGAGAGAGCAACAGTATAGCAAATCAAAAGAAAATCCTTTTGAAGTACGCAACGGACAATAGCTTTCCAAATCCTACATTTTTCATTGACGACGGCGTTTCAGGCGTTACGTTTGACAGACCGGGTTGGAATGAAATGATAAGGCTTTCGGAAGCCGGAACAGTCAAGACGGTTATCGTCAAGGATATGTCCCGCATGGGGCGCGATTATCTGAAAGTCGGCTACTACACCGAAAGTTTCTTTGCCGAGCGTGATATTCGCTATATCGCAATCAATGACGGAGTAGACAGTGACAAGGGCGACAACGATTTTACCCCTTTCCGTAATCTGTTCAATGATTTTTACGCACGCGATACAAGCAAGAAAATCCGCGCAGTTATTCGGTCAAAGGGCAACGCCGGAGAACATCTTTGTAGCAATCCGCCCTATGGGTACATCAAAGACCCCGCCGACAAAAAGCGTTGGATAGTGGACGAGGAAACCGCCGAGGTAGTCAAAAGGATTTTTGACTTGTGTATTGCCGGAAAAGGACCTATGCAGATAGCGAAGATACTGACAGCGGATAAGGTTTTAACAGTCAAAGCCTACTATGCAAAGCGTGATGGAAAGGCTATGCCCGATAATTTCTATCGTTGGGATTACAAATCCATAGCGGGGATTTTGGAGCACCCGGAATATACAGGGTGTACGGTCAATTT
The DNA here is from genome assembly GCA_014385025.1 of Yanshouia hominis. Taxonomy (GTDB): domain Bacteria; phylum Bacillota; class Clostridia; order Oscillospirales; family Ruminococcaceae; genus Yanshouia; species Yanshouia hominis. Next base: position 128,139 of record JACRTB010000001.1, read on the forward strand.
CAAAACCTACTCCAAATCCCACAAGCTGAAAAAGCGTCTGCAAAATGCGCCGGAAAATTACCGTATCTTCCCCAACACGCAACCTGCGATTATTGAAGAAAAGATATTCGAGAGGGTGCAGGAATTAAGAGCAAACAAACGCCGCCCCACAAAGACAGGACGGCAAGGGTTGTTCTCTGGTTTACTCTATTGTGCCGACTGTGGGGAAAAGCTATACTTCTGCACAACAAACAGCTTTACGCCCAAGCAGGAGCATTATGTCTGCTCTAACTACAAGAGCAATACCGGTACTTGTTCCGCGCATTTTATCCGTGAGGAAACGCTAAAGCTATTTGTACTTCAGAGGATATTCGCAGTAACGGCTATGTTCTTTGACGACATACAGAGTTTTCAGAACGCAGTCTATCAGCAGAGATTTGCAGAAGCGGAAAAGGCAGTAAAGCGGCAGAAAAGAGAATTGGAACAGGCAAGGAAGCGTATCGCCGAACTTGACCGTATTTTCAAGCGGATTTATGAGGACGACATCAACGGCACAATCAGCCATGAGCGATTTTTGAAGCTGTCCGCCGAGTATGAAGCGGAGCAAAAGGAATTGACAGAGTTTGTCAAGGCAGAGCAAGCCGCCGTTGACACCTACGAACAGGACAGGACGGATTTTGACAGCTTCGCTGCCGTTATCCGCAAGTATGTGGGAATACGGGAACTAACGCCTACTATCGTCAATGAGTTTGTAAAGAAAATCATTGTCCACGCGCCGGACAAGTCCAGCGGACACCGCAGACAAAAGATAGAGATTGTCTGGAACTTTATCGGGGAACTCTCACAGGACGAGGACAAGCAAACCATTGAACGGCAGAGAAAAAGCAGAACGGCATAGCCTACGCTATGCCGCCCTGCAACATGATTAAATTGCTTCCTTATGGGTGGGTGCCTTTCGGCGGAACCCTTTTGAGCTGTCTCTTCTTCAGGTTTGAGCTGCCTCTTCTTCAGGAATCCTTGGCGCAGTGGTCGCACAGGCCGTAGAAGCTGACCTCGCAGCTTTCAATCCGGCAATCGGTGGGCTGGGCAAGCAGGGCGTTCCAGTCAAGCGAAACCGCTTCCAGATCGATCACCCGTCCGCATCCGCTGCAGCAAAGATGGCAATGGGGTTCGGTATTGTAGTCAAAGCGGTCGGGGGAATCGGTCAGCCGCAGGCGTTTTAAGGTTCCCGCTTCACAGAGCTGGTTGAGATTGCGGTAAACGGTGGCAAGACTCAGGCGCGGATGCTGCACCTTCAAGGATTGATAGACCGTCTCGGCGGTCGGATGCTCCTTTGTGCGGGCAACCGCCTCCAAAATCATCTCGCGCTGTCTGGAGTAGTTCACGACTTCACCATCCAATAACAGTTTCTATTATTATTTTATCGAAGCTTCCCGCTTTTGTCAACCGCTTTTTCTCAGTCGCCAATTTTTTCAATGGCGGTATAGTAGCGTTTCATGTCCTCTTCGTAAAAACCGACATATTCCGCGTCGGTCGCTTCATGAGCGCGCTTGATATACTCATGGCTCTCATAATGCCGGGCGCTTTTCTGGCTGCCGATGATATGCAGCCCGATGTTGGAGCAGTGGTCGGCAATTCTTTCAAGATTGGTCAGAATCTCAAGGAATACAATGCCTGCATGAACGCTGCACAGTCCGGCTTTCAGCCGTTCGACGTGCATATCCTTAAGCCGTTCCACGATCGCATCAATCGTCTCCTCCAGCGGCTCAATCCGGCGCGCGAGGGAAGCGTCCATCGAAGCGCAGGCGCTGTTCGAAATTTCAAGGATCTCGCTGACCGCCCGGACCAGAATATCTGTTTCTTCGAGAGCCTGATTCGTAAAAACAATGCGGTTTTCCTGCATTTCCTGCGCGCACTCGGTCAGGTTGGTCGAGTAGTCCCCGATTCGCTCATAGTCCTTCACGAGATGCAGCTTGGTGGATATGGAGCGGCTTTCCACCTGCGAAAGCTCCTCTGAGGAGAGAGAAATCAGATAATTTTCCAGCTTGTCCTCCATCCGGTCAATCAGCGATTCCACCTTGTCAACCTGTTCGATTACCTTCTGATCAAACCGCACAAGGAGGGAAACGCTGTCCAGATAGTTCTGAAGCGCCAGCTTGCTCATCGAGCCGATCACATGATCCACCTGCTGCAGGGCGATGGCAGGCGATTTCAGCAGGCGGTCGTCCAGAAGCGCCAGCTCCTTTTCCTGCGGGCTTTCCTCCTCATCCTTGACGCTGATTCGCGCGAGCTTTTCAATCAGGCCCGCAAACGGGATAAAGAGGACGGTGACAACAACGTTGAAGAAGGTATGGAAATTGGCGATACCGGTACGTCCCACCGGATGGTTCCAGAAGGAGGGAGCGCCAAGCAGCGCGGTTCCTCCATAAACTGCGGTCAAAAAAACAATCGTACCGATGATGTTAAAATAGAGATGAATCAAAGCCGAGCGTTTGGCGTTTTTGGAAGCGCCAATGCTCGCCAGAATGGGGGTGATGCAGGTGCCGATATTCTGTCCCATGATGATCGGGAAGGCGGCCGCGAAATTGATGATCCCGGTGGAGGAGAGGGCCTGTAACATGCCGATCGAGGCGGCCGAGCTCTGAATCGCGGCGGTGATCACCGCGCCGGCCAGCACGCCGAGTACCGGATTCTGGCTCATGGCCGTGAGAATTTTCGGCAGCGTCTCGGAGCTTTGCAGAGGGCGTACCGCCGCCTCCATCGCGAACATGCCCGAGAAGAGGATTCCGAAGCCGACCAGCATCTGGCCGAGCTCCCGCTTTTTGACCCCCTTGGCCGCCATATACAAAACGATGCCGATCACCGCCGCCAGAGGCGCGAGGGTCGCCGGTTTGAAAAGCTGCAAAAGAAAGCTGTCGCTCTGAATGTCCGAAAGACGGATCAGCTGAGCGGTTACGGTGGTGCCGATATTCGCGCCCATAATGACCCCCACCGCCTGCCGCAGCGTCATGATGCCGGCGTTGACCAGGCCGACGACAATGACGGTGGTGGCGGATGAGCTTTGAATCATCGCGGTTACCACCGCGCCGAGCAGCACGCTGAGAAAAATGTTGTTGGTCAGCTTTTCGAGTGCCTTTTCCATCCGGCCGCCCGCCAGCTTTTCCAAGCCGCTGCCCATTACGCTCATGCCGTAAAGGAACAGCGCGACACCGCCGCCCATTGAAATAATGTTGAGGATTGTCATAATTCTTCTCCTGTTCCTGGTTGTTCGTTCTGTCCGAAAGGCCGGGGAAGGGGGACCAAATCCTGCATGCATTTTCGCAGATCAAATCGAAAACATTCCATACGAATTTATTATAGCATGGATTCTTTTCCTGTTACACTCACGAAGATGACAGAATTTTTACCCATTCCCGCTGGAAAAATTGTCAGGTTTTCAGAAATGCCGGGGAAGCAGGCCGGAACCGGGCGTTTCACACAGCTCTTCCGCGTCTAATTTTTACCGGCTGGGGAATTGACCTCATCCCCTGGATGCGGTACAATAAAAGCAATTAATTTTGACAGAAAGGTGGCCTCCCTATGCAGCTCCAATCAGTGATCCAGCAGCATCTCAGCCAGATTGTCGCGGACCGTCGCTACCTCCATCAGCACCCCGAGCTCAGCCATCAGGAGGTGAATACCGCCGCCTACATCGCCGCGCAGCTCCGCGAAATGGGACTTTCGCCCCGCACCGGAGTCGGCGGCAACGGAGTGGTCGCCGTCATCGAGGGAAAAGCTCCCGGCAAATGCGTCGCCCTGCGCGCGGACTTCGACGCGCTGCCGATTGCGGAAGCCACCGGGCTGCCCTTCTCTTCCGAAAACGAAGGCGTCTGCCATGCCTGCGGCCATGATATGCACACCGCCGGACTGCTCGGCGCCGCGCGTGTGCTCTGCGATCTGCGCAGCGAGTTTTCGGGCTGTGTCAAGCTCGTCTTCCAGCCCGCCGAGGAGGACGTGCTCGATTCCGGCGCGGTCAAGATGATCGCGGACGGGGTGCTGGAAAATCCCAAGGTTGACGCGATGTTCGGTCAGCATATCTGGCCCTATTATCCGGTGGGCAAGGTCGCCATCCGCGATGGCGCTATGATGGCCTCCTCCGACCGGTTCCATATCACCATCCGCGGCAAAGCCAGCCACGGCTCCGCTCCGGAAAGCGGAATCGACGCCATCGCCGCGGCCGCGCAGGTCATTTCGGCGCTGCAAACGATCGTTTCCCGGCGGGTCAGCCCTCTCGACTCGGCGGTGGTTACCATCGGGACCATCCATGGCGGCGCGCGCTACAATGTCATCGCGGACACCGTTAAGCTGGAGGGCACCTGCCGCAATCTGAACCCCGAGGTCCGCAATAAGATGGAGGAGCGGATCCGCGCGATTGTCGAGGGGGTCTGCGGCGGCATGGGCGCCAGCGGAGAGCTTGAGTACTTCCGCGGATACTCCCCCACCGTCAACAGTCATGAGCTTTTCCCCTTTGCTCTCGAGACCATCCGCGAAGTGGTCGGCGAGGAAAACGCCGTGATTCCCGAGAGCTCCGCGCTCGGCGGGGAAGACTTTTCCTTCTACTGCGAGCGGGTACCGAGCATCTTCTTCTGGACCGGCATCCTTTCCCCCGGCGCGGAGGTTTATCCGCTGCACAACGGCGGCCTGAACCCCGATGAAAAAGCGCTTCCCATTGCAATCGAGGTCATGACGCGCTGCGCGTTGAAATTCCTGGCCGGTGAGAAATAAAGCCTCTCAAAAAACGGAAGGACCGCTGCAAAACGGTTCTTCCGTTTTCTTCAGCTTTGTGTTATACTTGCAAAAAAGGAATCTGATTCAATCAGCTTTCCGATGAGAGGAGGAGGTTTCTTGTGCCGCCCGCTGACAACCGCGATCTTTACCGCCCGATGGCGCTGCGCGCCCTGCGGCTGCATTTCGTTCTCCTTCTCGGCCTTGGAATCGTCGCGCCGCTGACAGAGAGCGCCATGTTTTTCTTTCTGCTGCCCCACGGCCTGATCCACGCCTCCCCGGTCAAATATCTGTTTAAGTTCATTCTGTTTCCCACCTCCTGCCTTTGGATTCTTTTGGCCGTCAACTACTGGCTCCGGCGGCAAAAGCCCGAGGCCCTTGCCCTGCAGGCGCGAGTTCTTTCCTATTCCCTTGTCATGTCCGCACTGGTTCTGTCGGTGGTCCACACGATTTTCTCAAGCATCTTCCTGCTGTTTTATATCGCGCTCTTTCTGACCATTTTGTTTGACGACCCGGCGCTGACCCGCCGGACCTTCCTCCTGTCACTGGCAGCCCGCTGTGTCGGCGGCTTCTTTTCTCTCGACGCCACCCTGATACGGGGAGAATATGAGCTGCCCAACCTGCTGATTTCGATCTTCTGCCTCGTGGGGACCTATCTGCTCTGTGTCGGCGTACTGGAGATCGAGCGCGAAAAGCGGGACCTCATCCTTCAGCGCGGCGCCGAATGGGCTCAGATGGAGCAAAACGCTCTGACCGATCCGCTGACCGGGGTTGGAAACCGCCGGTCACTGCGGCAGTATTTTGACCGGGTTCTCGACGGCAGCACCGTGTCCCCCCGCTATCTCGCCATGCTGGACATTGACAGCTTCAAGCAGATCAACGACCGCTTCGGCCATCTCGAGGGAGATGGCGTATTAAAATATGTCGGCCTGCTTTTTACGGAAACCACCTGTCCGATGCAGGCCTTCCGCTACGGCGGGGATGAATTTATCCTGCTGTTTTACTGTGCCCGGCGCGAGGAGGCGTTTGCGGCCCTTCAGCTGTTTCAGCGGAAGGCCGCTCTTTACACCAACGATCAGGGAGGAAAGATCGCGATTTCCCTGAGCGTCGGCTTTTCCGCATGTCTGCCCGGCCTTTCTCCCGCCGAATTGATCAGCCGCGCGGACCGCGCCCTCTACTATTCCAAAAAGCACTGCCGCGGAAACATCAGCGTTTACAGCGATATCGACCCTTTCCTTTTAAAAGGCTACACCGCCCAGAATTCCGAAATCAACTGCGGAATCCCTGAAGGCGAGACGCAACAGGGCGAGATCGAACCCTCGCAAAAGGCTCATCCAAAAGGATGAGCCTTTTCTCATGGAAATTCCACGCAGTTTCAAGGGGGGGGACACGCATCTGAGAGCGGAAAACCGGGTCTTGCCCCCGCAAGGCCCATCTTCCTGGGCGAATCTTTTCTCATGGGAATTCTCAACAGCTTCGGGTGCGCCCCGGAGCGCGGCCTTCAAAATATGAGACCGTTTTTCGTCAAATTCCTCACCTTTTAACTTTTGTTGGCGTCGGCGGGGATTGACTTTTTTCTCCACAAGTTTTATACTGAATTTGGTAACAAATTGTAAAATTATGTCGCAAACTCTTAGAAAAATATTCGAATTTTTTCAAAAGACAAAATAGCCCTCTTCAAACGGAAATCATGTTTTCACTCTTTGAGATTCCCGATAAGACTTTGAAAACAAAATGGTCAGGGGGTGACTGAAACGGCTGTCTCCGGTAAGCGCGCCGCGGAGTGGATGATGATCCTCGGCGTGATTCTTTCGATGTTTCTGATTCTGGGGATATTCGCCGGGACGGCTCCCCAGTCCAAGGAAGATCTGCGCGAACTTTCAGACGGATGGTATCTGATGCAGGACGGCGCCCGGGTGGAGGTAACCCTCCCCACCGTCCGCAAGGCAGATACAAAAACCATGCTGACCCTTTACAACGACAGCCTGACCGCGGCCGACGCGGGTATGACCCTGACCACCCGGGGCGCTCTCTACCGGCTCCGCGTCCTGTTGGGCGACGAACCGCTCTATGAGTATCGTGACGATCTCTTTCCCCGCAACGAGCAGATGCGCACCAAGCTGGACTGCACGGTAAATCTGCCCGGTGAAACCGCGGGAAAGGCCCTCGCCCTGATCTATGAAATCCCCGACAGCCGGGAATATCAAATTCCGCGTGTTTATATCGGCACAGGCAGCGCGGTGTTCCGCCATTACTGCCTTGCCGATGCTTTCACGCTGGCCATCGTCTTCGTCATGCTGGTGATGAGCCTGATCGCCGTCTGGATATCGCTTTATTCCGCAAGAAGCGGCATGCGGGACCGCCGCTTTGCCGACGCCGCCTGCTTTTTGCTGTTGTGCGGCGCCTGGTGCACTCTGGATTCCTCCCTCGCACAATATCTGAGCAATATGTCCCCCGTGGTCTGTTACCTCTCCTTCTATGCGTTTATGACCCTTCCCATCCCCATTCTTCATTTCGTGCAGAACACCGGCGAAATGGCGCGGTACCGCATTCTGGATCTCTGCATTCTCCTGTTTTACCTCAACGCCGCTCTGCAGGGCCTTCTGTGCCGCCTGGGATTCTTCGAACTGATTGAGACGCTCTTCGTCACCCACATCCTTTTGGCGGTGGGCGCTTCGGTCCTCTGCGGATTGATTATCCGCGAATATCTGCAAAAACGGACCCGGGAGCTGCTGGTGGTTCTTGTTGCTTTTGCAACCCTCTCCCTGAGCGGCGTGCTGGCGCTTCTGCTCTACTGGCTGCTGGGAATTCCCTACTATGGCTTGATCTTCGAATGCGGCATTCTCGTGTTCATCGTCATTCTGCTCAACGGACTGATCGCCACCATGGCCGGCACCCTTCGCTTCAAAACCGAGGCGCTGGTTTATCAGCGTCTTTCCCACGAGGATCGTTTGACCGGCCTGCGCAATCGCCGGGCTTTCGAGCAGTCTCTTGAAACTCTTGAGCGGGAAGCAGGCTCTTGGGAAAATGTCGCGCTGGTTTTTATGGACCTCAACGGACTCAAATACATCAACGACCATTTCGGCCACAGTGCGGGCGACGAGCTGATTATCGGAGCTGCAAGATGTATCGAGCGTGCCTTTTCCGGGTACGGCGAGTGCTATCGGATCGGCGGCGACGAATTCTGCGCCATTCTGCCCGATCCGGTTCTGGGGGAGGAAGAATGGAACGCCCTGCTTGATGAGGAAATTCAGCGGCACAATCAGAGCAGCCGCTTCAAGCTTTCCATCGCCCGAGGGGCGAGCCGCCTGCGGGACGCTGCCGGAGTTTTGAAGACGGTCAGCGACTGGAAGTTCGAGGCGGACCAAATGATGTATCAGGACAAAGAATCGCGTAAGATGCGGGAAAAATAAGCTTTCAGGCAAATAAGAAGTGCAAGGAACAACAAGATGGATTACAACATGGACTTTTTGATCTCGGCGCTGGTTTTTCTGCTGCTGATCCTTTATCACTTTTTGGAGCAGAGAAAGCCCGGCCAAGCCAACAGCCGCGCCTTTCTGTTCTTCATGGCGGTCGGCATCGCGGATATTCTCTTCGATCTGATCAGCACAATCCTGATTTCATGGGGAGACCCCCATCTGCGCGGCGCAACCGAGCTGTCCCTGCTGCTGCTGTATCTCATGCAGGTGCTGCTGCCTTATACCCTGTTTCTTTATACCCAATCGCTGCGGCGTACGGCCCGCCGCGTACGACCTGTCTTGAAGGCGGCATGGGCCGTTCCGGCCGTCCTGATGGAGCTGATGGTTCTGGGCAACCACTGGAGCGGGCTGCTTTTTCGGGTGGACGCGCAGGGAATCTACTCCCGCGGTCCGCTTTACCTCGCCACATATCTGCACGCGTTGTTCTATGTGCTGCTGTGCGCCTTGAGCAGCATTCTGCAGTACCGTGAGCTTGGACCCAAGCGATTCGCCAGCATTTGGGAATTTTTGATCATCGTTGGGACCTGCGTGGCTGTTCAGGCAGCCTTCAATTATCTTCTGGTCACCGGATTCGGCATCAGCCTCGGGATCGCCGTGCTGTTTCTGACCATCAACAACCCCTATCAGTATACCGACAATCTCACCGGCGTGCTGGATGTGCAGTGCTTTCGTGAAATCGTTCAGGAGGAGATGGTACGGGGGAAAAAGTTTCATCTGCTTTCCGTTGATCTGCATCAGATCAAGCAGGTCAATATGGTTCTGGGGACCGGTGCCGGCAATCAAATGCTGATGCAGGCTGCACAGGCTCTGCAGGAGGCTTCCTTTTCCGATCTTGTGTTTCGTGTAACCGGGAAGCGTTTTCTTGTGATTCTCCACACCCTCGAGGAATACATGGCGGTACGCGGCCGCATTCAACAGCATTTTTCCGCCATATCGGAGCAGCGCAGCGCGGAGAATGCGTTCCCTGTCGTCATCTGCGGCGTATTTGACGGGGAGCTTCTCGGAGAGAGCGATGTGCTTCTGGCCTATCTGGAGTATCTGATCTCCTCCGTTCCGCGGTCCGCGGAAACAACGCTGATTCAGGGGGACGAGAAGACGCTGCGTGGTTTCCGCTACACGCAGGAAATTGAACGTTTTCTGGATACCGCGCTGGAGCAGGACCTCTTCGAGGTGTACTATCAGCCGGTTTATTCCACCGAGGCGGGCGGATATGTGAGCCTCGAGGCACTCAGTCGCCTGCGCCACCCAAACCTTGGCGCGGTTCCGCCCGAGGTATTCATCGGCATCGCGGAAAAGAACAACCGGATCGCCAAAATCGGGCTGCTGCAGTTCCGGCGGGTCTGCCGCTTCATCAAAGATCATCCATCGCTGATGACGGGAATCCGGAACGTCAAGTTCAACCTTTCCCCCGCCGAGCTTTTGAAAAGCGGCTACAGCCGGGATCTGATCGGGCTGATCCGCGAGTATGAACTTTCACCCTCCTATTTTCAGTTTGAAATCACCGAAACAGTGGCGACGCGGTACAGCGAGGACCTTTACCGCGCGGTCACCGAATTCACTCAGGCGGGAATCGGTCTCTGTCTCGATGATTTCGGCTCCGGGTACGCCAATCTCAATACGGTGCTCCAGCTTCCCTTTTCGGAAATCAAGCTGGACAAATCTCTGTTGTCGGGAATCTGCGACACTCCAAAAATCGCCTCTTTCTACCGGAGCATCGTATCTGTTCTGCAGGACATGGGATATCAAATTGTTTCGGAGGGCGTCGAAACCAAACAGGAACTCGATCTGGTATGCCGTTGGGGCGTCACCATGATTCAGGGTTACTATTTTTCAAAGCCATTGAGCGAAGCGGAGATTCTGCACAGTCTGCATTTTGCACAGAATTCCGGGGTCAGGGAGCCCCAAAGAACTTAGCTCTAGCGGAGCAGAACTGCTTTCTCACAATAAAACAGGCAAAATCAGGCGCGGAACACCTGATTTTGCCTGTTTTATTGTCTGTGTTGCCGACAGCTTAACCGCCCGGCTTCTTTTCCGGTTTGACTGTCCGCGCTGCCGCCGACTTGGCCGTCTCGACTTCTTTTCCGATTTGACTGTCTGCGTTGTTGTCGGCTTGGCTGCCCGGCTTCTTTTCCGGTTTGGCTCCCGTTTTTCTGCCTGCCTTTATTGATCAAGAGAAGCAAAATAGGTGATTGCCGCCCGATTGAGCTTGGAGTGGTACAGCGCGGTATCCGCCTTTTGGAACAACTGATCAAAATGATTGCCGTCCTCAGGAAAAACAGCGACCCCCATGCTCGTCGTGCAGCAGAACTTCTCCCCCGTACAGTGGACCATCTGCTGCAGCCGCCGGATCAGCCCTTCAGAGTCATGCAAATTCTCCACGAAGATCATGAACTCGTCACCGCCGTAACGTCCGGCAATGTCCGTGCTGCGAAAGCACCGCTTGATGGAATCCGCAACCAGCCTGATGACGGCATCCCCGGCCGTATGGCCGTAGGTATCGTTGAAGTCCTTAAAATTATCGATATCCATCAAAACCAGCGCATGTCTCCGCCACGGATTCTGACGCATCGCCTCTTTGATCATCTCAATCGAGGCCACCTTGTTATAAAGCCCGGTAAAGCCGTCCAGCTTTGCCGCCTGCATCAAATTTCCCATCTTTGCCTTCTGCTCTTCGATGTTGGTGATGACGCCGATCATCTTTATCGGAACGCCATCCTCCATGACCGGAGAAACGTCGATCTTGCACCAGATATAACCCGAGCCGCCCGCCCGCATGCGCGCCTCATAGGTGGTGGACTTTCCTTGAAAGACAGACTGAAACGCCCGGCCGATCGTTTCAAAATCATCCGGATGCGAAAAATATTCCGAGACCGCTCTCTGATAAGCATCCGGAGGCAATTCACTGAACGGGGCCACATCCGCGAGAATACCGTCTCCCGCAACCCCGAAAATATCCTCTGAGTTTGCAAAGAAAGTATAAAGCTGTTTTTGCAGATCCACCTCGAACACACATATCTTGGCCGCCTTCAGCGCAACTTTCAGCCGCTGCTGATAGAGCTCCGCTTCCGACAGTCCCTGCGCCGTTCTCTCCGTTTCAAATATCATATCATATTCCGCCTTCATCTTGGCAGACGATTCCACCATGTTCCTGCCGGCTTGTCAGCCGTCTATACGATATTATAAAGCATAACCTCGGTCGGAAGCAATACTCTATTTGTAACAGATTGTAACAGACTTATTATAAATTGGTATAATATTACAATTTTGTAATTACATCCTTTGCTTGCCGCAACAAAGCGCATTCCTGTCCCGTCGGATACCGGAAGCCGGTTTTTCTCCATATGGATTCCATATGCTTTCTTCGTCAGGCGGACGGCGTCCGGATGGAAGCGCGGCCCGATCCCGCTTTCCGCAGAAATCCCCGGATGCCCTACTTCCTGCGGCCGGTCAAAATCCGCGGCCGGTGATCCCGGCGTCCGTGGAAAGGCTTTCTAACACCCCGCCGGACATGTTCCTCCGCGACCCGGCCTAGCGGAAAGGGCAGGCGCAAATCAAAGCGGCCTTCCGCTTAAGCATCCTGCGGTTTTCTTGCCTTTCGGAGAAGTTCCTTCGCCTCCTCCTTTTTCAGTACCTTTCCGTAGGACACCACTTTTCCGTCCACCACCAGCGCGGGAGTGGTCATCACGCCATATGCGGCAATCTGTGCAAAATCCGTCACATGCCCGACGACGGGTTCCATCCCCAGCTCGACAAGAGCGGCGCGGACCGCCTCCTCCAGCGCGCTGCATTTTGCACAGCCAGAGCCAAGCACCTGGACACCCGAAGGCGATTCCGCCATTGGCACCCGCGCCGCAGCATCCGCACCGCAGCCGCATATACAGTTGTTTTGGGATTCTTCTTTCTTTTTACTGAACAACCCCATGGAAATTCCTCCTTATCGTTTCGCCATCAAGGCAAAATATATCTCATAAAATTTCACCGCGGAAATCTCCGCTTCTCATTTACCGTCTCCGGTAGTTTTGATATCTGCAAATTCCGTCCGCCCCTTCCGGGCGGCCACGAGCAGCAGCAGCGCGATTCCCAGCGCCAGTGCAATCGGCCCTCTCGGATACTCCGTCGTCCAGTAGACGGGGGAATCGCCCGGAGCAGACCGCGCCATTGGATCGAACGGCATCGAATAATCAGCGGCAATCTTGCGGACGTTCAACAGATTGATGACCGGGATTCCCTGTGCGAGATACCATTCAACCAAACCGCTTGTTTTGCTCAGCCGGTCCGGGGAAACCGTATGATGCAGCAAGCCCTGACCCAGTGAGAGGGCGCTGTCCCCCAGGCCCATCGAAGTGATGTTGCCTCCTGCGGCCACAAAGCAGTCGATCCCGTCCGCGCCGTAAACATCCAGCCGGGACGACAGGTTTTTTTGGTAATCCTCCTCCCGCATCACCGGGATTCCCCAGCTTTCCACCCGTTTCAAAATCGGGACAAAGGCCTCTTCGTCAAAGACTCCCCCGCCGTTGTCCCGGTCACCGCCGGGGGTGACCAAGGCACTGTCGTGGGAAATCAGACCATCAAGGAAAAGGCGGTGCGCCATATCCGGGAAGGTCAATTCAGGGCTGTTCGCCCCATAGGTCGAAGCGCCGACCGATGAGATATAAACAGCCTCCAGCCCCATCGCATCGCAGGCGCAGAGCACAGCGAGGTTCAGAGAGGGGAAGGACCCGGAAAATCCCGCGCCCACGCGGTCGCCGGAACGCAGGCCCGCCTCGGAAAACATCCGCACCAGCAGCGCCGCCATATCCGGATCGGCGGCGGTGCGCTTTGCCTCGATCGAGCCAAGCGTGGTGGTAATGTCAGTGTACTCCTCCCCGATCAAACCGGTCTTATGGAAATCCTCGGGGGAAAGCGGGAGGCCGAGCTCCTCCCGGTAGCCCCGCACCGCCTCCATACATCGCTCCATCCGCGCGCGGGCGTCGAGCTGCAAGGCATAGCAGGCGGTCTGCCGGGCGTTTCCGCTGACGGAAACGAATCCGACCGCGGCCGTCAATACAGCGAGAGCGGCGGCAAGCAGTCCCATGCGCCGTCCCTGCTTCCCCCTCATCGTATCATGGCCGGAAGCACCGGCAGGCCGAACCAGAGCATCACCAGCGCGAGAATTCCGGTCACGATTCCCAACGAAAGCAGAGAGGGCAAAATTCCCTGCCGCTCGAATTCCTGCGCGATAATCCCCGGCACCAGGCAGCCGATCAGGCCGGGGGAGGCCCCGAGAAGGCCGCTTGTCTCGATGGCCAGATTGGCCGCAAAGGACAGCAGGATCATGACCGCGAACCGTCTGCGCCCATAAAGAATCATCCAGCGGGAAAGCACCCGGGCGGCCGCCCATGTCAGCAATACAACAAACAGGGTGTAGGCGATCCGCGCGGGGGTTTGCAGGCAGAGCGCGAGGTAGCCCGAGACGATCAGCCCGGCAGGAGAAAAGCCGGTCAGCTCATAAAACAGGATGCTCAGGACCACCCCGAGCAGCACGATATTATGGTACAAAGGGAGTTCCCTCCTTCCGGACACGGGCCATCAGCGGATGTCCCTCGTTTGCAATGTTTCCCGCAGCAAAAATCACCGTATCCGCGCCCTGATCCGCAAGAGGAAGAGACGCTGCCCGCGTGAAGGACCGAATCAGCGGTGGGTTCGGCAGTTTATGGAGCCTGCGAGCCGCCGCGCCCCGAAAGGCCCCCATCAGCCAAACCTCGTCGGGCGAGAGCCGCCTCGCAAGCAGCAGCATATGTTCGGTGCGGTAGCCGCGGTCCGGTCTGTTGTTGACGAGCAGAATCAGCCGCTTTTCGAACAGGCCGTTCTTTTCCGCAAGCATTCTCCAGACCCGTTCGCTCGAATCCGGGTCATTGATCGAAAGGCCGTTGATGAAAAGAGCGCCTCCCGGCAGGACAAAGAGAGACAGGGCATAGGGGTCCCGCTGATAATGTGCCATGCCTTTGAGCGCGGTTTTCCGGTCCACTCCAAGACGCTCACAGACCGCGAGCGCAAGCGCGACGTTCTCCGGAAAATCGATTCCGACGGGAAGGTTCTCATCGGGCAGGGCCAACACCAGCTCACTGCCCAGCGCGGCGGCGCGCCGCCCGATCGCGGCCGCATGGACGGCGTCGGCGGTGAAAACCACTCCGTTTTGAGGAACGGTCGAGCAGAGGGATTCACAGATTTCATCGAGGGTGGCCCCCATCTCGTCGGTATGGTCCAACCGGACGTTGGTGATTACCCCAAAGTCCGCCCGCATCATCCGATGCTGCGAAAGATACTGGAGCGCGGGATCAACCGCCATGCATTCGGCAACCAGAACCTCTGCCTTCTCCTTGGCGGCGAGGCGGAGAATCCTGAGCTGCTCCTTGATATTGGCTCTTCCATGCCGGATAATGGGGCGCTCGCCGCCGTCCACATCGATGGTCATCGCCAGGCTGCCGGTGGTTTTACAGAAAACCCGGTATCCCCCGGCGCGGAGCCCGGCGTCGATCAGCCGGGAGACGGTCGATTTCCCGCGGGTTCCGTTCACATAGACTACATGGGAAATCTGCCGGCGGTCGCGCAGCGCGCGGGCATTTTCCGCCGCCAGAAACGCAAGATATCCGAATGTAAGCAGAAGCATCAACAGGCTCAACGCGCTTCCCTCCCTTCCCGATAAGTTTATCATAATGCGGCAGCTAAGAAAAGGCCAGAAAAAAATATGGAAAGAATCCGCGAATCTTTGCGGAATATGCCTTGCGGCGGGCCCGTCGCAAAGCCCGCCACAAAAGCATTGAAATGAAATTTTGAGGGGAGTGATTGCAGGCTAAAATCAGGCGGCAGTACCCAATCGGGCAATCACAGCGATCACGCGATCCGCCTGTGGGGCGGCTATGGATTCCGCCTGTTTCACCAAAGCCTCCTACGGAATCTCAGCGGCTTCAATTTCATCCGCTTCTCCATAAACGTTCAACTTTCGGTCGGAGATTACATAGCTTCCAAGATAACGGGTTTCGAAATAAAAACCTTCCATTCCTTCGTCATAAACTGCGCCCTGCACCACCGATAAATTCCCATCCTTCAGCTCATAGAGGAAGGAGCCTGGCTCCGCAGGCAGGAACATTTCGCCTCTGTGGTAGAAGTCCGCGCCGTTTCCGTTAAAGAACTCCAGGCTCGCAAAATCGTTTGCATCGGCAACCGCATCGTTAAACTCAGAATCCGCGCACAGCAGCATTTTTCCCACGCCGCGCAGGCCGACGGTAAAGGTGGCGTCCTCAAATTCTTCAAAGGTCAGCTCAAAGTCGGTGATATCGTCCACCTTTTTGAAGTTATAGAGATAAATATCCTCAGTGACAACGTTCAGGTCCGGCGCTTCGTCTCTCAGCTCATAACAGACATACACCTCGACGTTCAGCTTGACCTGCCGCTTGCCCTCGCTGTTCTTGGCAAACTTATAATCTCCGCTCGACTTTCTGATGGTAACCTCACCGAAAAGGTCGTCCCCCTCGGTGGTGGAATTGCCTTTCAGCGTAATGGCAAGAAAATAGCCAAATCCGCTGGTTGCCACCTTCTTTCGTACGACGGCGACAGAGGAAACCATCTCCCCGTTCTGCTCCCATTCCGCTTTGGGAGAGACGCCCTTTACCGCGTCCTCCTCGCAGATTACCCGGTCGTTTTCATCAACCAGCGGGAAGTAAATCGTATCGCCATAGTCGATATTGGGGTTGCGTGTCTTCTTCATTACATTGTCGTCTTTGCTGAACTTATAATAGTAAGGTCTGATGTGATGCACAATGGCGCTGTGGCCGGCCAGATCAAAGGTGTCAACCACAGCCAACGACACCGTTGCCAAATTCAGCAGCATCGCAGCGGCCAGCATCACCGAAACAAGCTTTTTCATATGGTTCCCTCCTCTAAGTTGCAGCGATTTTTCGAGTGATTCCCCGGTCCTCCGTCATGGCAGCATGGGCAGCCGAAGGAACACATGACAGAACCGCTTATCCCCTGACCGGTCAAAATGGATCAGCCGACAGGGACCCGGCGGCACGCATTTTTTGGCCGCAGGCGCGCCGTTGCCGCGGCAGAAAGCCGGGATGGATTTATCCATCGATCATCTGATAGTACCTGAGACAAAAGCTGACGATGTCCATCTGGTCGCCGATCCGATGGGGGAGCTCGTACCCTCTCCATGTTTCGGTCGTGATGACCGGAATCTCCAGCTGGTCGGTCACCACACGGTTAAAGCTCCCGGCAATCCCCGGCGTTGTCAGTGCAAACTCTTCACTACATACATTGTCTTCCTCATTGGCGATCAGAAAATCCAGCAACAAATCGCTGATCTTCGAATCATCCGTATAAATCAGCGTATTGCCCAGTCCATAGCCCTGATTGGTCCCCAAAAGATATTTGGATTCATGCAGGTCAAGCACCAAATCCGGCTGAATCCTTTCAATCTCCCGATACATTGCCGCAGCGATTCTGGATGCCGCTTCACTGCTTTTCGGATCCCCGGGAAATGCCCGGTTGAGGTCGCCGGAGTTTACGACATATCGCTGATCCGCTTCTGCGCCGGACCTGTTCGCTGGGGAAAGAATATAAAGCGTTCCGCGGGTCAGCCGTACCTCTTCCTTGAGACGTTCCGCCGCCTTCCAGCCTGCGGTTTCATCCCCATGAATTCCTCCAACGATAAAAATGCAGGGTCCGTCCTGCGGCGCTTCGATAACAACGACTGTATTTTCCTCTTCGGTGCCCTCCAGAATGGGGTAGCTTCTGACCGTCTGGACGGCACTGATTTCCGGGTCCAAAGAGGAAGAAACCGCCTCGGGCTCCTGCTCCCGCGCATTTTTCGATTCCACGCTGGAAATTCCCTCGGAACTGCCGGCAGGCTGCGCTGCCTGCGGCTCGGCAGCAAGACACCCGGTACAAAAAACCGCCGCAGTCAAAACACATGCGAGAATACGCCGCGAAAGTCCCGATGGCGCACGGGGAATGTGGTTAATATCCATTTTATTTTCCTCCCAGATACTGCCCCATTCCGTTTTCCATGATTTCCGCATAGGTGGGGACGCCTGTAATTTCCAGCCGCTTGCCGGTATCCATCTCATTGTAGGAAGCGGCCAGCTGCATAATGGTTTCAACGTGGCGCGCCACACGCAGATTCAGAGGTTTTCCCTCCGCCGTATATTCGGTATACAGCCGGTCAGAGTTTTCACTGGCATATTGGTAAAACTTGTCCCTGCCCTCCAGCATCAGCTCCTCGCTCTTTTTGCCGGCCAGCCGTCCCATCACAGGGTTGACGGTTTCCACCAGCACCGCCATCGTATCGGTATGATCGCCCAGCTCCCGGTGGGAGAAGCCATGCAGATTGACCGGTGAGGCATCCACGCGAATTTCGACATCCTCAAGCGAAAGATTCAATGCGGTGGTGCCAGCCAGTTCCATCGCATTCTGGTGGGCAATCATGACATCAATCGTGGGATATTCCGGAGGGCCTTCATGGGTATCGATGGTCATATCGATTTTTTCCGCTTTAATCAGTTCCACGATGCCATAGCAAATTTTTTCTGTCAGGTTTCCGTCCGTCCGCCCCGGATAAGTGCGGTCCACATTGCGTGTTTCCTTACCGGTTAACAGCTGCCCAGCGTTGTGGTAATAAATATCAGGGTCCGGCCACTGGTGCACCGGATTTGTCATGCGGGAACCGACGCGGAAATAGCGTTGGCCGTTGGGAGTATCTATGTGAATTCCCAGAGGCGTGGCATCCTGCGGGTCGGTATGTGACATCGCGCTCTTATTCACCCGGGGAATCACATAGAGGGTTCCCTCTTCCACCATGGCGTTTTCCAGCACAATAGTAGTGCTGACAATGGCGGATGGCTCGGTCGGATGGGTATTTCCCAGCACCAGCATGGATGCGCCAGGCTTTTTTCCACGGAAAATATAAACTTCGGTGTCCACAGGGCTTCCCTTCAGATCGGGGTAATAGTCACTGAGCATTTTGGTTTCACTCAGGCCCGCGCTCGGGTAGAGCTGTTCCTCGACCCGCTGACTCAGAAAAATTCCGGACAGATATACGATAATAAGCGCCATGCAGACAAGAAATGCCCCTGCGCAGATACGATTGTGTTTCACTTCGATCTTCATCTTGTCTCCCTCCCTACTTGATGCGCAGCAACCGCATCAGAAATGGGATCAAAACCAGCATCGCTTCAAAATGATGGAACGGATCATGGCTGTTGACCATATTGCGTATAATCAGGACGGACATGATCGCCAGCATGCCCAAATAGAAATACATCAGCATTTGCATTATCCTCCTACATCACAAGGAAGCCGAGGTTTCCGGAAAAGATCAGGCACAGGAAGCAGATCACAATGGTGAGAAGGACCGGAAACGGGCAGCGGGCAAGGATCTCGCGATAGCGGACATGCACCATGTCGGCGGCATAGTTTGCGCACAGCGCCGAAGGGGGCATCAGTTCCCCCAGGATTGCCAGAACCGAAAGGGATGCGGCAATGATGATCTCGTTTCCACCCAGCATCGCAAGCAGCAGAGGCGGCCCGAACAGCGATGCGGAGCCATACACCGAAATACCGCCGAAGATCGGCATCAATACCACGCACGCAATAAACAGAGCTGTCATCGGCAGCGTGAAGCAATTGACTACAATGTATCCGCGCACTCCCACCAGAATAAAAATCTGAAGGAACATGCCGATCGCCATGATTTTCCCCAGGACCGACACATTTTCGCGCATTGCCGCAGACGCCACATTCAGCAGATCAAACTTGCGTCCGGTAAAGGCCGCCACGACCGCGCCAAGAAAGAAAAGCAGGGGCATACCAACATCGGGGATATACTTTGGGAACATGCGAACCGCAGCGATCATCAGCACAACAAGCAGGATCGGCAGATAAATTTTGAATCCGTGTTCTTTTCCGATTTCAAAATCAATCTGCCCTTTGGCCAAATTCAGATCGATTGGCTTGACCCGGTGCAGCCCGATATGAATGGTAAAAACTAACGCGGAAATCATCGTAATGCAAAGCAGCGGAACAGTAAATCCGCGGTACGTCATGTCAACACTGCTCGCAATCAGCATGGCCGGGATATTAACCGGCGGCGCGGCCATGCCGAGCGTGGCACCCACGGCGATAAAGGTCCCGGTTTCTACGGGAGTAAAGTCCATCATCTCAAGAATAGGGGCGACAATCGCACCGGCACACAATACCGCTATACTGGCCGTCCCGGTCAGCATTCCGGGGAAAATGATGACCAGCATCATCAGAACCAGCAGGAGCATCGGACGATTATAGAGTCTCTGTACCAGCAGCGAGCCGATCGCTTCAAATGTGCCGGAGGCCTTCACGGCAAACATAAAGATCATTGCGGTCGAAATAATCATTGCGGTATCCAAAAAAGCAAAGGTACCTTCGAATAAATGACGGACTGGAATGCCTTCCCCGCCAACCAATGCACCCACTACGGCGGCGGTGGCCATCGCAATGCTGGTTGGCAGTTTACAGATCAGATTGAGGACCAGAATCGTACCGATCATCGCAATCAGGATCAAAAGCTCATACTCAAAGATCATGCGGTGGGTTCCTCCTGTTCGCAGATAATATCGCCGCGGTCCGTCCGCAGACAGGCCGCGGCAACACAAAATGACCTTCCGGTCTTCTTATTTTCCAAACAGGCCCGCGATTTGGGTGATCGCATCTGCCTTCTTTGCAGGCACCTTGATCGGTATGCCATTCGCAGAGGCATAGCTACTGAACTTACCATCTTTGTTTCCCGCCTCCAGCACGACGATATAATCCGCCGCGGGCAGCATCACATCGATAAATTTATCCGAAAGCTCATCTCTGCGGCTGTCCCCGCCCAAATGCGCCAAAAGCACAGTTGCATCGCCCGACTTGAGCGAATCGGCAAGCGCCGAAGCGTGGGCATACTCATCGTCTACCGAAATGCCGGCAGCGCCCAGCCCCTTGGTGGAAACGCCCGGAACAACAATAACCGTTTTAGCGGACCCGGCCCCGGTGGCAGCATCATCCGAGGTGTAAGAGATTCCGTACTTTTTCAAAATGCTTTCCGCAAGGGCGCCATCGGCACTTTTTCCGACCGAAATCACCAACACGGGCTCCGCAAAGTCTCCGGCGGCAGCGGCAGGCTTCTGCGGTTCGGCAGCCGTCTCGGAGGAAGCAGGCTCAGAGGGCGCAACCTCGGAAGAAGCGGATTCAGAGGGCGCAGCCTCAGAAGAAGCGGGTTCAGAGGGCGCAGCCTCAGAAGAAGCAGGTTCAGAGGGTGCAGCCTCAGAAGAAGCGGGTTCAGAGGACACGGCCTCGGAAGAAGCGGGCTGTTCAGCGGAGGCCGGTGACGAAGCGGGTGCGGAACTGGTACCACCGCAAGCACCAAGAGCCACTACCATCAGCAGTGCGAGAAGTACTGTAACAAATCGAGTCATGCTTTTCATAAAATTTTCTCCTTACCTTTCCTTACTGAAAGCAAAATTAATATCCCAAAGCCTGGCCTGACCGACGGGGGTCGGCCGCGCCATGCAATTGGCCTGTTTTGGCGTCATACGAGACGCAGTGGGCTCCGCCAAAATAGGAATCATATTCGGGATGCCAGACAACTTTGTGCCCCAATTTCTCCAAGTCCTTGGTTAGATCGGAAGAAATACCGCCCTCAAGCTGAAGGTTTCCGTTTCTGGCCTGGAACAAACGGGGCTGATCGAGCGCGGTCTGAATGTCCATCCCATAGTCGATCATATTGCTGATAACCAAGGCGTTAGTCGCCATGATGCGGTTAGAGCCCGGCGTTCCAATCGCCGCAAACGGACGGCCCTGCGGATCGAAAATCAGGGTCGGGCACATTGGGCTTTTCCCCTTCTTCCCAGCCTCCGGAACATAGTCATGGCCGTTATAGGTAAATGCCTGTGTATTTTCAATCAGAAAGCCGCGGTTGTAGACGGTAGCCTGCGTGCCGAAAAAGTCCCCATGGGTGTTAGTCATCGAGACCATGTTTCCCGCCTTGTCGATCACCGACAGATGGGTAGTATGGCTCTCAGGGTCGTCCTTCGGCGCATAGAGGTAGGCATCGCCGACGGGTCCCAGCTCCCAAGTGCTGTCAGGCTTGACCAGCTTCGCACGCATATTGCCGTAGGTCTTGGTGATCAAGCCCTTTGCGCGCGCCTGATCGGTATATTCAGGGTCGTCGATGGACCTGCGGTAATCCGCCAACGCGACATGGAAGATTTCACCCCATGTGTGTACGTATTTCAGCCCATTATGCTCGTATGTGCTGATCGGGAAGTGCTCAGCGATGTTTAACGCTTCCAGCACAATCGCGCCGCCGCTTGAAGGCGGACAGGTCGCAACGGTATAGCCGCGGTATGTGCTGGTATAAGGCTCCTGAATCTGTACGCTGTAATCGGCCAAATCCTGCATGCTGAGGCAGCCGCCCGCATCGCGGATCGTCCGGACAATATCCTCTGCGACCGCCCCCTTATAGAAGCCGTCGAAGCCTTGCTCGGCAATGATGCGCAGCGTATCGGCATATTCGGGGTTGGTGAACAGGTCGCCCTCCATGTAGGGGAAGCCGTCGTCGGTAAAGATGCGGGCTGTCTCAGGATAGTGGAGCAGCTTCTCGTAGTAGTCGAGATAGGTCTCCTCCATAAAAGCGGAAACCTCAGCCCCTTCCTCCGCCATTTTGATGGTGGGAGCGGTCAGCTCGCCCATGGACATGCTGCCGAACAGCTCATTGACCTTGAGCATCCCGGCCACCATGCCGGGAACCACGGCTTGCTTTCCGCCCTTTCCTTCCGCTTTGTCCTTGGCCACGTCAAAAAAATCCGACAGGCCAAGCCCTCGAGGGCACTCGTAGTAATAATTGAGCACAGTGGACTTCTTCGCCGCGGCGTCATAGTAAATCATGAACCCGCTTCCACCGATTCCGGAAGCGGCCGGCTCGACCAGACCCAGTGCAAAGGCTGTTGCAACCGCGGCATCCGCCGCGTTTCCGCCCTGCTTGAGAATATCAAGTCCGATTTGGGCCGCCACAGGATCCGCCGCACTGACCATTCCCTGATAGCCGTATGCATCGCGGGAAAGCCCATCCTCCTGTGCGCAGACCGCCAATGGGAAGGCGGTCAGGCACATCGTCGTAGAGAGCATCAGCGCGCAAACCCGTTTAATGAAGGATTTCTGATTCCTGTTCATGCTGTTTCCTCCACTTCTGCGGCAGACTCCGCTTCGTAAATTCCATCTTGGATGTAAAACTGCTTATCCAGATCAAGCTTTTCACTGCTGATCATATAGCGGCGCAGATGCCTGGTACGGAACTCATACGCGCATTCGTTTTCATTAAAGGCAATATCCGGAATCTCCATCAAAATATTGTTCTTGATTTCATAGACGTAGTAGCTTTCATCCGGGACGGCGATAGTCAGAATTCCGTTTTTGTGGAAGGTCGCATCATTACAGTTGATAAACTGGATATCAGCATCCTGCTCGTAAATCGCGCCGAAATAGGGATCAAACTCTACATCGTTGTACAGCGAAATCTTGCCCTGCTTTCTGGTATCGACGGTAAAGTAGCAATCGCCTACCGTTCCCCAGAGATAGATGACATCTTCCTCATCGGTGCCGACATCATAGTTGTCGCCGCCCTCCTCATACGAGGGGTCTTCGAAGTTATAGCGTGTGGGAACATCGCTGATCCTGCGGTCGCCGAAGAAGTGACGGTTATAATAATCCTCGCGCGTGGTGGAATCCAGCGGGCCGACCCAGATATCCAGCTTGGTGGAGATTTCGTGGTCGTCGTTGGCAATTCCATACTTTCTGCTCTTTCCGGTCAGCGTAATCGTGCCGGTCGCGTTCAGGCGGTAGCTGTAGGGCCGATCGACAAACGTCACCGCCAGAAAGTAGCAATAATCGGTTTCGGCGCCTTCCCGTCCGTCCTCAAAGCGCTGCATCACGATGTCAACCTTTTCGATCATCTGAGAATTGTCCAGCCAATCCACCTTGATCTTCAGATCATCGACATATTCATGATGGATGACGCGGTTGCCCGCCACATCTTCCAGCAGGAAATAAACCGTATCGCCATAATCACAGTAGGTGCTGCCCGTCACAGAGGCACGGTTGATTGCATCGAGATAGCGTTCCACATAACCTTCATCCGTCTCAACCAGAGCATAAACCTTTTTGTTCGCGCCAAAGCCAAACTCAGCGAATTTGGCGACCCGCTGGTTTTCCTCGGTGCGGGGTGCCGCCACATAGAGCGATTCATCGCTGAGCAGGGTCAGATTGACGTTGGCCGTGATGGTGTTGTCCGCAGTGGCAAAGCCGTTCTCTCCGGTCTTTTTCAGAACCACGCTGCCGTTTACAGGGTAATCGCCCGCACCCAGATCGTTCTTGAAAGTGATGGCCAGATAATATTTCTCCAGCTTAGGGTTCGAACGGCTTCCCGCGCGCACAAAGGAAATTTTCTCAACGACCGCTTCGAAGTCGCAGGACTCCACTGTAAAGTCGCTCAGGTAATTCCCATCGGTCACCGTCCCGTTTCCGGCCGCATTATCAACGGTGTAGAAAACGGTGTCCCCCCATCCGATTTCGGTCACAGAGGTTTGTCCACTGGGCAACGGCTCCCCGTTCGGAGTCCAGGAGGCTACCAGTCCATTAAAGCGGCACATTGCAGTGCCTCTAATTCCGGCTACGCGCTGTGGGTCATCGATGACTGTTTCCGTTTTTCCAAGTGAAATGGCCAGTCCAGCCGATACGTCATACGCAGGATCTCCGCTTCTCGCCAAACGGATGCTCCCTTCCAGCGCGGTTTCCGCAGTGGGAAGGCCCACTGCTTTCAGCTCCTCCTCCGGCTTTATACTGATTGCAATATAATACTTCTTCTTTGAGACGTCGGCGTCATAATACTCGCTGACCAATTCCACTGATTTGACATAATCTCCTCCGGCGATCCAGCTTGGGGTCAAAACGGCGCCGCTGACGGCCGCCGCATCGCTGACGACGGTGCCGCTGTTGTTCCTGAGGGTCAGATACACGGTCTTTCCCCATGGAATATTGGTCACGCCGCTTGCAACGTATTTGTCGTTCCAGTCGTAGGCGGCAACCCGGCCGTCCTGCGTCCCATGATTTCTCTTGGTCATGACCGGCGTACTGTTGATACCGGTGACAGCCGGCTGTTCCCCTGTGCCACCCTCTCCGAGATCGAGGGCGAGCGTGGCCGATACGTCGAACGCCGCCTCTCCGGTTTTTGTCAGGCCGATGCTCCCCTCCAGCCGGACTTCTGTTGTGGGAAGGCTCCCCAGCTCCGACTCCGGCTTGATTGAAACCGCAATGAAGTATTTCTTCTTGGAAACACCAGCATCATAATACTCGTTTACCAGTTCGACCGACTTGACATAATCGCCTCCGGCAGTCCAGCTCGGGGAGATCACTGCATTCTTGACATAAAATTCATCGCTGACAATGGTGCCGCTGCCGTCCTTAAGAGTCAGATACACGGTCTTCCCCCATGGAATGTAGGTCACGCCGCTTGCAACATATTTGTCGTCCCAGTTGTAAGCGGCAACCCGGCCGTCCTGCGTCCCATGATTTCTCTTGGTCATAACCGGAGTGCTGTTAATTCCGGTGACGATTTTCTGAGAATCCGCGCCGGGAGGGGCGATTTGCAGCTTGGCGTTGACGCCGGTCAGGTCCACCGTAATATCGTTGGCGAATCCGGTATCAATTCCTCCCGCAGTGGTGTTGCGGTAAGGAATGGTAATGGTTCCGGAAAGGGTCACGCCGCTACGCAGCGCACTGATCTGTCCGGCGGTAAGTTCCCCCTCCTCCTTTGCCGTAAAGGACAGGAACCAGCGCGGACTGCTCCCGCCGGATGTGGAGGAGGAATTCAGGTACTGAAATGATATTCCTTTGAGATATTCCTTTCCTACAAAACCGGCGGAAAAAACGGCGCCGCTTTCCAGCAGGTTCCCGGAAGGGACATAGGCGCGTACCTTTTCCGCTTCAGCCAATGGATATGTATTGTAATCGCTTGCCTTGGCCGCGGCGGTCAAAAGATAAACGCTCGACCCTAAATCGATCTTCGTGACCGCTGGGGTCACCGCCGCCTGCGTATCCGCGCTATAGGTCCGGAAATTGTAATTGCTGATTCCCTTGAGCTTCAGGTTCGCATTGGAAACGGTGGGGTCGCTGGACGGCGGGGGCAGGACAACCTCGCTCGCATCAATCTTCAGCGGAGAAGAGAGGTTCAGATTCAGTGTGCCTTCGGTTCCATTGAAGCCATACTGCGCGTCCTGATAAGTTACTGCTACTGATCCGCTGAGGCTGACGCCGGTGATGCTCTGCGCATTTTCAATCAGAGCGCGGTATTCCGCGTCGCTCCTGTCCGCCTTCAGCTCCTCGGCGGTTTTCGTCTGAATGGCAAGGAACCAGCGCGGACTTTTTGCACCACTGGCGGAGAACAGGTACTCAAAATGCACGCTCTTCACATATTCCGAGGCGCTCAATCCGGTCACATCCGCCTGTCCGCTTTCAAGCAGGTTCCCGCTGGGTGCATAGTTCTGATATCCAGCCGGCTCGGTCAGTGAGGTGCCCGAGCCGTAAGGATTCCCCCCTGCCGTGTTAGTAGCATTCGCCAAAATATAAACCGTCTTGCCCAGCGGAAGAGTCGTGGGACTTCCCGAGCCACCGGTCCAATTGTAAGTCAGCGCAGAATACGGCTCACCCGCTTTGCAGCGGGTACGAATCGAACCGCTGATGCTTTTCAGCCGCATGTTCTCCGGTATTGGTTCTGCTGCCATCGCAGGAACCGCCATCGCAGCAACCATGACTGCCGCAAGAAGTGCCGTCAAAAATCGTTTCATAAGATGCTTCTCTCCTCGCATATTGAAATGATGTCTTGCCTCTCCTTTTACTGCCACACTAGCAACTTGCCGGTGCAAAATCAATGGGAAAAACTTCCCAGCAACCATCCCGGCCTGTATTTTGAAAGAGCCGGTCTCGATTCACATGAGGTGCAGTGGACGATTTCCTCAAACCGCGCAGTATTTCCCCCTGTCAAACGATGGCTGTTCTGTTCCTTTTATCATACCATCAAAGAAAAAATAAGAACACTCTATAATTCCTTATCAAACCATCAGGAAAAAACAATCGTTTCAGGCAAGCGGTGATGAGTCCGTTTCCGCAACCGCGCGCGCAAAGGGAGAAGAACGCTATTTCAAAAAGATCCGGGTGGGGTCAATCGACCGCAGGATGCGGATCGATTCTTCATCGGGCGGGGGAAGCGGCTCCGCGCGGGAAACGTCAACCGGAAATCCGGTATTCGCCAAAATCTCTTCTGGTGTTGTGAAGGGATAATAGCCCGCCAGATACATTTTCTTTGTCTGTTCATCGAAGCGCATCACGCCGAGATCCGTTACCACCGCCATTGGGCCGCGGTTCGGGGGAAGCCCTGCCCCAGCGCGGCTCTGCGGTCCGTCCAACCAGCCCGGACTCGTAATATAAGGCATTTTTTTAACAAAGCGGCGCTTTTCATGCTGCATCATAATAATGGTGTTTACGAACGAAGCAATCCCGTTAGCGCCTCCGCTGCCGGGAAAACGCGTCTTGGGATGATGGTAATCCCCCCCGATGTAGGTAGCGGAAACGTTGCCGTAAAGATCGACTGCGGCGCCTCCGATAAAGCCGATCAGCCGCTTGCTGTTATGAAGCAGCTCATTTGCCTGAAACCCAAGGTAGCGATAGGGGGGACAGGGGACGGCGCAGCGGCTCATGGACCGCAGATCGCTCACGCTGCGTGGCGTCTCAAGGGGATTGAAGTCCATGAGACCGCTCTCAACAATCAGCGTACAGCTTGGCTGAAAAACCTTTTTTGCCATAATCGCACCAATCAGAGGAAGTCCAGTTCCAACGATGACAACCTGATTCTTCTCGATCATGCGTGCGATGGTGTAGGCCTGCATCTCAGATCGCATATCGCTCATGGCGCCGCCACCTCCCCGACAATAGTTTCGGTGGATACATGGTAGCCGAAGCCGGTCGTGACCTTTAGATCGATCAGGCGAGTTGCGCCGAGCTTATTGAGGTAGGCGCGATGGTCAGGCAGATCGTATACCCATTCCTTGAGCCATTCGCAAAATGATTCCTCGGTCTTTCCCGCCCGATCATAGGCCAGATAGAACTCCTTGTCGTAGTCATAACAGTCGTAGACCTGCGAGGGATGTCCGCCGTAAGGCAGATGAACCACCGCATCCACACAGATGCCCGGAATTGTGTTTAGTTCGGGGCTGCGGCGGATTTCTTCGTTGGCAACCAGTTCATCGCAGGTAACGATCGTGCGTTCGGAAGCGAACGCAAGGTCCACGTCCTGATAGGGGTCGCCCAGAATGCGGCATGTTCCGTCCGGCGAGGCCATCTGAACATGAAGGATGGCGACGTCGATACGGGGCGTGGGCATCAGAAGCAGCTTCTCACCGGGCTGGAAGGGGTTTTCCTGAATAATGTACTTTTGGTTCGGTAGCTTGTCGATCGTCCTTCGAATTTCCTCAGGAATCCCCCACTCCTTCTCCATTCCGGAGCCGAGCATCATTTTCACCGGGACATAGGGTAGCCCGAGGGACGCCCCGTGGAAGGACATCATCGCGGCGTCCTGAGAATAGTCCTCGAAAAGAATCCGGCCTTCCTCAATGGCCGCACGAAAGCGACGGGAAACATTTGAGAAACGGGGATTTGCGGTATAGCAATTGATATAGGCCTTTACGCGCCCCGCGCCGATAAGCATATCCCAGTCGCTTCCCGCCGGGCCGCCCTGCGCAATGAACTCCGTTTGACCCTGGCGAAGAATTTCCCCGATGACGGCGAGCGGCTTACGGCTGGTGGTGAAGCCGCCAATTGCCATTTGATCGCCGCTGCGGATCAGCCGTGCCACTGCATCATGCAGCGTCATTGTTTTATTCGTCATTTGTTTCTGCTCCGTTTTATCATCATGACTCATAATCGTAGAAACCATGGCCCGTCTTTTTTCCATAGCGGCCCTGCCGGCAGAGCTTCTCGATCATGTCATAGCCGTAGGACTTCACACCAGTTTCCTGCAGCCTGCGCTTCAAGACTTGGCAGCGAACATCTATACCGCTCATATCGTCGAGCTTAAACGGCCCCATAGGATGACCGAGACCAAGCTCCACTGCCGTATCCAAATCCTCGACAGTGCAGATTCCCTCGGTGACCAAACGATAGGCCTCCTCTTTGATGGCCTTGAGGACATTGTTCACAATAAAGCCGTCGCATTCTCTGCGAACCAGCACGGGAGTTTTGCCGACGCTGCGGCCGAATGCCATTAAACGATCGATGGTTTCCTGCGAGGTATGCTCCCCTCTGACCACTTCCACCAGTTTCATCACAAGGGCCGGCATGAAGTAATGCAGGTTTGCAAGACGTTCGGGATGGACCACATCGTCCTTAAAGAGAGAGGAAACCATAAAGCTCGAGTTGGTGGCAATGAGGGTGTCCGGCCGGACCATTTGGCTGATTTTTCCGAGCACATCCCGTTTTGCATCTTCCTGCTCGATGATCGCTTCGATCACGATGTCGGCATCCCGGCAGGCATCTTCCAAATTTTCAGTTACCAAAAAACGGCTTTTAATTCCAAAAACATCTTCTTCCGTCATGCGGCCCTTGGCAATGCGCCCCGCAAGATAGCTTGCTTCCCATGCCCTCAGGTCCTGGCGGACCGCTTCAACAGGCTCGCACACCGCCACCTGATAAGCATAAATTGCAGAATTCAGCGCAATCTGCCTACCCATGGCGCCGCCGCCGACCACCGTACACTTTTTCAGCTGATCCATGTCGTTTCCTCTTTCTCTTTCCTTTTCCGGCCCTTTATTTTGAGCAATCTCGTTCGGAAGACTGCCGCGGTTGCTCCTCACAGCGCCACATACCCAAAGCTGCATTGGCGACAAAATAGACCTCTTCGCCGCTGGGCAGCGTATGCCAACCGTTCTCCCACTGCCGGCACGGATATGCAGCCAGTGCCTCATCCACCGTCATGTAGCGAAATCCGGCGTGTTCAATCTCTTCGCGGGTGAGCTTGTTGGTGCAATAGGTCACACGAATTCCCCGGCCGGGGACTCCATGAATCAGGTGGCCGGCGAGGGAAAGGTTCTCCTGTAAGAATCGGTCCGTCCTGCGCAGTTCCAGCACCTTCTCCCGGGAGAGGTACCCATACTTGCGGATCGCGCCGTCTGCCAAATCGTTTTCGCCGAACATACACACGCCCGGCGCAATAATAATAATTTCTCCATCCTGCTGCACAGCAAGCTCGGTGCGGTAGATCGCCTTGTTGGTGACCCACGTGCTGTGATAGCTGTCGGGATCCATCCAAACGACGCATTTGCGGATCGGGCGCTCTACATGGTTGAAATTGACACGCTGGCTCAGCTCCACTGCACGGTTATAGGGTTCGCGCCCTTCCCCAATGAACACGCCTTTGTAAACATCCCTGCCGTCGATTTGCGCCATAACGGTCTGCACAAAGAGAAAAGGAATCTCCTTTAACAGATTCTCCTGCACATAGTCAAAGAGCAGGCGGACCGGGTTTTGATCGACGCCCAGCAGCCGTTCCAGCCCGTAAAAAACTCCCAGAAAGTGACTGACGTTGATCATTTCCCCGCCGCCGCACCCGACCACAATATTTTTGGTGTAATTGGCCATACCGGCGATTTCATGGGGGATCACCTGACCGATCGAAAGAATCGCGTCATATTCCCGATTCAAAAGCTCACGGTTGATGGCTACGCTGACCTTTTCCGTAAAGAGGCCCTCAGAGATTTCCGCAAGATAGGAGCCAGGAACGGTTCCGATTTCGGTGATCGACCTGCGGAAGTCGTGAACCAGATAAGCCTCCATAGGAATGTCGCCGAACATTCTGCGCAGCTCTGCCTCGGTCATTCGGCAGTGAGTACCAAGGGCAGGCAGAACCTTTACCCTGCATCCACCCTTTGTGAGCTCTTTATAGTAAAGGGAGGTCAGCAGGCCGGCGCCCGAGTGCGACCGGGTGATGTCGGGCGGAATCAGCAGAACGTTCCGCCAGCGGTTTGCATCAATATGAGTGCATATCAAATCGGAAATATCCTTGAGGTCCACCGCCCCAGAGGGGTTTTGCAGCGATAAAAGCATGAAAATGGCTCCTTCCTGTTTCGGAAAAGGATGGGCGGAACAATCAGTGCATTCCGCCGTCAACGATCAGGGTTGTTGCATTAATAAACGAGGCCTGATCCGAGGCGAGAAACGCGTATGCCGCCGCAATATCAGCCACTTCTCCGGTGCGGCGCAGCGGAATGCTGGCTATTTTCTGCTGCATAATGTCGGGGGGGATCGCATCCGTCATGGGCGTGCGGATGAAACCGGGAGCAACCGCGTTTACATTGATTCCATATTTTCCAAGCTCCCGGCCCAGAGAACGGGTAAAGCTCATAATAGCGGCTTTGGAAGCGGCATAGTTAGACTGGCCGAAGTTCCCCTTGATACAGGCGATTGAGGAGGCGCTGACAATTTTTCCGTATCTCTGCTCCATCATATAGGGAACAACCGCCTTGCTCATATTATAGGTGCCGAACAGGTTTACCTCAATCACCTTATAAAAATCCTCGTCCTTCATTTTGTAGAACTGGGCGTCCCGGGTGATTCCGGCATTGTTGATCAGAATATCAATTCTGCCATAGGCGTCCGCAACCTGTCTGGCCAACGCATCGCACTGTGCACGGTCGGCAACATTCGCAACAAATCCGCAGACCGTGCCAAATTTGCTGAGTTGGGCAACCGCCTCATCGATCGCTTCCCGCCTCATGTCGCAGATTGCTGCTTTAGCTCCCTCCTGCAAAAAGCGCTTGGCGGTCCCAAAGCCGATTCCGCTGGCCGCTCCGGTAACAATCGCAACTTTTCCATCCAACAGCATTATGAATTCTCCCTTTCTATCTCAATCTTTTTTTATGACAGCTTTCGGATGAGAGAGGCCATTCCCTGACCGCCCGCACTGTAAATACAGGCTGCTCCCAGCTCGCCGGGGGCAAGTGAAGCGTTCAGGCGCATCAGCATTGCAATACCCTCAGCGCCGTCGTTTTTGCCGAATGCCAGCGCGCCGCCCAGAGGATTCAACACCGCGCTGCCGCCCAAAGCTCCTGCCGTTTCCAGAACGTCTGCCGCGCTGTTTTCGATGATTTCAAAGCAGGCGAGATCCCTGACTGCCAACCC
Organism: Yanshouia hominis; assembly: GCA_014385025.1. GTDB lineage: Bacteria > Bacillota > Clostridia > Oscillospirales > Ruminococcaceae > Yanshouia > Yanshouia hominis. Next base: position 159,638 of record JACRTB010000001.1, read on the forward strand.
ATGCCGGGCCAGCATTTTTTTTACCGCAGCCGATCCGGCCGCCTGTGGCCGCTGCGGATCGCATCCTGCAACGGCAAAACCGAGAAGCTCCGCCATAGGGGTAAGATTCCACTCCTTTGCCTTGTCCCCGCTGGTCAGAAGCGCGGCCGCCGCGCCGTCGGCGCAGGGAGACAGCGGGTCCTGCGTGCTCTGCCCGGCAGGCCATTCGTCGGCCGAAACGACAATTTCGCCTTTCTTGCGGTCGGTATAGGAAACCGGAACAATCTGGCTGCTACAAAGTCCGGCAAACCGTTTTGCCTTTTCGCGGCTTTCAGCGGCAAATGCCGCATCATGCTCGGAGATATTCCCTCCATGGGATTTCTCATACTGTGCGGCGCGACTCATCGGAATGGGCTGGGTACAGCATTCAGCCTCTTCCAGTGTGTCAATGGCCCTGCGATTCTGCGGATCAAAGTGGAGCCGCACGTCACGCATCACAAAGGGAGCTGCGGAATAGCTGTCCGCCCCGCCCGCAATACAGATTTCCTCGTTACCGCTGGCAATGAGATAGTAGGCGTTGCGGACCGCCTGCAGGGCCGAGGTAGTGTTTCCCTGTACCGTATACCCGGGCACCTCAACCGGAAACCCCGCCTTCAGCCATGCATAGTGTCCGATGTTGTTGGGATAGGTGGATGGGTGTGCCTGCCCGAATACAACCTGATCCACCGCTTCCGGCCTGATTCCGGTGCGTTCCAACAGCTTTTTCAGTACGGCCGCCGCCAAATCAGACGAGAGAATCTTTTCCATGCTGCCGCCGGGTCTTCCCCACGGCGTACGGACCATATCCGCAATGATTACCTTTTGATGTTCCATCCCGATCACCTCCTGCACTGCTCAAAGACAGATGCAAATCCCATGCCTCCGCCGATACACATCGTGACCATAGCGTAGCGGGCATCGGGACGCTTTTTCAATTCATAAAACAGCTTGGTCGTCAGAATTCCGCCTGTCGCAGCGAGCGGATGTCCCAAAGAAATCCCGCTGCCGTTTACATTGGTACGCTCCCAGATGGAATCGAAGGTTTCCTTCCCGCTCCAGGAGGCCCACTCCCTCATCACTGCAACGGACTGGGAGGCAAACGCCTCATTCAGCTCGATCAAACCGATCTCGTCGATGGTCAATCCCGCCTTCTCCAGTGCCTCCTTTGAAGCTCCAATCGGGCCTATTCCCATAATGCTGGGGTGGATTCCCACCACAGCGGAGGAAACATGCCGCAGGTAGTAGTCATAACCGAGGGCGTCCGCCTTTTCGCGGCTCATCACAATGACGGCGGAGGCACCGTCGTTGCGTCCCGAAGAATTGCCGGCCGTCACACATCCGCCCTTTTTGAAGACGGACTTCAGTGAAGCAAGCTTTTCCAGCGTGGTTTCACGCGGAAATTCATCGGTGTCGAAATTTCCGACCGGGACAATCTGTTCCTTGAAGCGGCCCTCCGCGATCGCACGTTGGGCGCGCTGCTGGCTGCGATAGGCAAATAAATCCTGGATTTCCCGCTCGATGTGGTACTGTTCCGCGACATTTTCCGCCGTCAGACCCATCGGGAGATCTCCGAACAGCTCTTCGGGAGAGTTGCCCGCGCTTCCCTCCATGATGTTGTCTTTGAACACCATGTCGCGCGTCCCAATACCGTGGCGGGCGTTGCGCAGGTAATAGCAGGATTTGGTCATATTCTCGGCGCCGCCCGCCAGAATCACATCCGCATCTCCGCAGCCAATCACCTGGCAGGCGTCAAAGATTGACTGTGATCCCGAGGAACAGGCGCGGTGGAGCGTATACCCCGGAACACCCTCGGGAAGCTCCGCCTGAAGCCACCCATACCGAGCCAGATTCATCGGATATGTATTCATCTTCACGTGGCCGAAAATTACCTCATCGACATCGTCCGGCTCGATCCGGGAACGGCGAAGCACTTCTTTCATTACCACTGCCGCAAGAATCTGCTCATCATATTCGCTCAAAGAGCCGTTCATTTTTCCGACAGCCGTTCTGACGCAATCCGTTACAACAACGTCCCGCATGAATTTCAACACTCCTTGTTCATGATAAAACGATCAACTCGCTATATCTTGGGATGTAAATAGTATAACATTGACAATTCAAAAAAAATAATTCATAATAAGTTTTAGATTCAGAAGATAAAACAAATATAAAAGGAGAGCCGCAGAGATGATCACTTTGTTGCAATTAAAATACTTTCGCCAGCTGGCGGCCACTGAACATATTACAAGAACCGCAAGGGAGCTTTACATTTCCCAAACCGCCCTCAGCAGCATGATTATTGGACTGGAAAAGGAACTTGGAACCCCTCTGTTTGAACGGTCCAACCGCGCAATCCACCTCAACGAAGCCGGAAGGCTTTATCTCAAATACGTGGATGAAGTATTTCTGGCCCTCGAGAACGGCCGCATGGCGCTGAACGATATCACCGAGTCCAAGGAACGGAAGATCAGCATCGCCATGGGTTCGTCGCTGGTGTGGGTTCCCATGATCCATACCTTCCACCAAAAATTCCCGCAGTATAACATCAGTCAATTCAACATGTCCACCACCGCGCTCACTGCATCCCTCAATGATTTTTCGGTGGACTTTGTAATCGCCGGCGTCGGTGACATTCCCATGGCAGAGCTGTCCTACGAGCCAATTAAAACCGATGGAATCTATCTCTGCGTCCCCAAAGGCCACCGTCTGGCCGACCGGGAATGCGTCTATATGGATGAACTGTGCGATGAGGATTTTATCAACCTGCAGGTCGGCTCTCCTTGGAGACGTTATTGCGACTACCTGTTTGAACAGGCGGGATATGAAGTGCACTCGGTTTTGGAATGCGACTACACCATGCGCGCCGCACTGATCGAGTCGGGATTCGGCGTTTCGCTGACATCAGCTTCCGCACGCGAGGTAGATCTGCTCAAGCCAAACCGGTATATCCGTATCGCCGATCCTTACGCCCGCCGTGAGATGGCAATTTTTTGGAACCCACGCAAATACATTTCCAAGGCGATGACAGATTTTAAGCAGTACTGCATCAGCTATTATGTGGCTGGGTGAATCCAAGACGGAAAGTTCTGATATGCCGCCGCTTGCAAAAAAGGATGGCTTTTGCCATCCTTTTTCTTTTGTGTTTTTCTACGCTGCTTCCGCCTTCGCCGCACTTCTATTTGGGCAAGCCGTCCCTCTCTCAAGGGAAAACAAATTCTGAAACTTTGATTAAGAAGTTACAGCTTATGAATTAATAAGAATAAATCCAATGCCCGAATTCCAAAAAAGCCTTGCGGCGTTTAACGCATTCTCTCTATAATAAAAGACAGGTGAACAAATTATGTGCGCAAACAAAATTATGGGAGGCATATCCGAATGGAAGCTCAGAGAAAAATCCTCGAAGGAATTAAAGTCGTTGAACTGGCCAACTATGTGGCCGCGCCGATTATCGGCCGTATCTGTGCGGATATGGGAGCAGAAGTCATTAAAATAGAGGGCCGCGGCGGCGACGCTTGGCGGGCCACTTCCGCCGGACATACTCAAACCGGTTTTGATGAAAACCCTCTCTTCGATCTTTTTAATGTTGGAAAAAAGTCTCTCAGCCTGAATATGAAAAATGAAAAAGGCAAGGAAATCTTTTTTCAGCTTCTGAAAGGCGCAGACATTTTAGTGACCAATACGCGCAATCAGTCTCTGGTCAAGCTGGGGATTGACTATGATTCCATTAAGAATCGTTTTCCGCGCCTGATCTTTGTGACCCTGACCGGTTACGGTTATGAAGGACCCGACTGCAACGCCCCTGGATTTGATAACATCGCCTTTTGGTCGCGCCCCGGCTTTTCGGCGGATATGGCGATCGACTCCGCCGGAAGCTATCCAGTGAACTCCCGCTATGCGATGGGCGACACCATTGCGGGAACGACTCTGTTTGGGGCGGTCATGGCCGCACTCTACCAGCGGGAGAAGAGCGGGCGGGGCGATTTTGTTACGATGTCCCTTTATGGCGCCGGAATCTGGAATTTCGGCGGCAGCATTGTGATGGCCGAAAAGCCCTACTGTCATGAATTCCCTGAAAAGCGCAACTTCGGAATTGCCATGAATCTTGCCTACCGCTGCGCCGACGGCGAGTGGATTCGATGCACAATCTTTGAATATGACCGTTATGCCCATAAGTTTTACGAGGCGTTGGACGTAACCGAGCAAATGGCATCGCTTGGTGTCACCAGCCTGCCGATTATGATGGAAAAAGCGGAAAGCATCGTGCCGATTTATGAAAGGGTGTTTGCGACTAAGCCCTCGTCGGAATGGCTGAAAATCTTCAGCGATCTGGATATTGTCTGCGGGCGCCTGAATCATTTCGGCGACGTGCTTGAGGATCAGCAGGCGTGGGCCAATGAATACCTGCAAACCTACCGGTGCACAAATGGCGCCGAGCGCATCCTGCCCACTGCGCCGGTGCGCTTTGGCTCTCAAGGGGCGCTCAAGGTGGGAAAGCCTGTGATGTTTGGTGAAAACAATCAGGAAGTCCTTGCCGCTTTAGGCTACAGCCTGGAGGAAATCCAAAAAATCTCCGACGCAGGCGCGCTGGGTTGACAAACTAACTGAAATTTTCTTGTGCGGCGCGAGGGCGATTGTCCCACACCATGCAAAGCAGACTGCGTCAGCGCTATAGCGGTGCGCCTGAGCCCTGCCGCAAATTTTCCGCAGCCGCGAGGCGAAAAGCGATGCAATCAAAACTGCGTGTTGAATGCGTTGTAGGTACCTGCTCTGAAAAGAAATGACACCGGCTACTGCCGATCTGAGCTATATTTTTCGGATTTCACCTGCGTCCAATGTCTTCCACACAGCAGACGGACGAGTGCAAGCGGCCAAATCCGCATGCACCCGTCCGCTTCTTCGTTTTTCTCTCCGGCCGCTCGCCTGGTGAGTGGCGCACCCGAGCAAAGGGTGCCGCATTTCTCACTTTACCGCCCGAATCAGGAGATGGCAATCGCTCCCTGTTTTTCCTTCGAAGCGGGTGCCAGAGCCCTCGCCGCCCAACTGTTCGTTTTCCCTCACCGATCGGCTGGTGAGCGGACGGGCGGCGAACATTCCGTCCGCAATTGAGAAGTCAAATTACAAACCATCAGGCGGCTGGATCAGAACGAATCCTCCATTTACAGATGGATATTTGAAGAGTTTCTTTAAGAAACAGATCCCAAAACCGAAAAGCTCCTTTATTTTCTCCCAAACAAACCTAAATTTGTCCCTTCCCGCATAGGATTGCAGTAAAGACAACTCAAAGGGGAGGGCAACTGTGTGAAAGGCTTGCCAGAGGAGCGTGCGATCCAGCTCGCTCAGTATATTATCGAGCATAACGCCACGGTGCGTCAGGCGGCGAAGGCTTTTTCGGTAAGTAAATCAACGGTACATAAGGACGTGAGTGAACGTCTGCGGCTGCTTTCTCCCTCCCTGTTCGAGCAGTGCAGGGCGGTGCTTGAGATAAACAAGCTGCAGCGCCATATTCGGGGCGGGTTGGCAACCCGGGAGAAGTATGCACGAATTCGTGCCGTTGATCACCTCCACTAATGCAGACAGCGGAAGGACTCTTTGCAGGGGCGGCGGACCGGCCGCATTCCCTGAAAAGAGTCCTTCCGCTGATTATTTCCGTTTCATGGGGTCATAGTCCGGCTGTATGGCGTCGTAGTGGTCGGCTTCCAGCCATCCGCGTTCATCCGCCCGGATATCAAAACCGACGGCAAGCATGTATTGATCTCTTCCGAGGCTGTCAACCACATGGAATGCAAGATCGAGAGCATCTCCGTCGGCAAGTTCCACTGCCTGATGCAGTTCGATTGATCGGTCGAGTTCCTTGAAAGGTCCCGCTGGAAGCTCCACCGGCTCGATGTAGACCACCTCTCCGTTGCGCAGGATTTCCAGCTGCGCTGAAACCGGCTCGGCCGACTGTTCGCTGCCGGGAAAAATCTGTACCCGCGCCGAGCCGTCGAAGGCGCAGCTTCCGTCTTTCCTCTGGTGTCCGAAGCTTCCCTGCCAGTCGCACCAGAGGTCAAGCCCTGTTTGTACCCGCAGATTCCCGATCGTTTCCAGCAGCTGCACCTGGCGTTCCCCGTCCTTTTCCAGACGGACGCTCAGCTTCAGCTCTTGTTCGAGATCGCAGGGAAGCTCAATCCGGGCACAATAGCGCCCCGACGCCTCCTGCGAGGCGGCTGAGACATAGGAGCCGCCTTCCTCTATCTCAGCGGCAAACTCCGCCTTTGTCCCATCTACAATCCGTTTCGGCACCGCCCAAATGGCAAGGGTTACGGTTCGGGCTTCCCGGTCATACGCCTCGAGACGGTATCCCCAGTCAGCGATAAGGCTGTTTTCTTTCTCGATCAAATCCGCAAGCTGCCAGGTCAGGCCGTTGATCTGGGACGAAAGCTCGCTTTGCATCCCCCACAGATTATTCTCAACCTTTTGAACCCGGGCGGAAAGCCGTTCAAATTGTCCCCACACCGCCCAAGTCAGAGATACGGCCGCCAAAACCAGACAGACAAGCTGCCACCTCTTGAGCCGGCGCGGCGGCGTTTTCTTCTCCAGCTCGGAAACATACCTTCCCACAATCTTCTCAACAGCTGCAAGCTCCCGTTCCGAAAGCGTCTCCCCGTCCGCGCCGCCGTCTTTCTTCTCCTCCTCGATTCCGAGCAGGGCGCCCAGCGGGATGCCGAACAGCCTGCTTAATGCAATGAGCTTTTCCAGCTCGGGCACCGCGGCGTCTCCTTCCCATTTGGAGATCGCCTGCCGCGATACGCCCAGCCGCTCGCCCAGTGCCTCCTGCGAGATTCCGGCAGCCCGCCGCCCGGCGGCAATTCGCTCTCCCAGCGTCATTGGCGTCCGCCTCCTTTCAAATGCCATCTTAACAGATTTAGGCCATTCTGCCAACCATCTGAGGAGAGCGGTTTGTCAACCAGTGGTTGCACTTCGCATTCTTATGCGGTTTCCGGCAATTTGACAGGGCGTACAAAAAAGTTGGAAGCCGACTGCCCGCAAAGTGCCCGGCCCATACGCAAAAGGTTTGAGCCATTCTCCAACCATCCGGGGAGAGCGGTTTGTCAACCGGTGGTTGTACCTCGCATTCTTATGCGGTTTCCGGCATTTTGGCAAGGTGTGCGAAAAATATTGGAAGCTGATTGCCCGCAGAGCGCCCGGCCCATACTCAAGAGCAGTGAATCAAAGCGAGGTGGGCGGATGAATTTTAACAAGGTGGAAATCTGCGGGGTGGATACCTCGAAGCTGCCGGTCATCAGCGAGAAGGAGAAGCTCGATCTGATGCGCCGCGCCAAAGAGGGGGACGCTGCGGCGCGTGACCGAATGATTGCCAGCAACCTGCGTCTGGTGCTTTCAGTCGTTCAGAAATTTGCCAACCGGGGAGAAAATCCCGACGATCTTTTTCAGGTTGGCTGCATCGGACTCATTAAGGCGATCGACCATTTCGATCCCACTCTGGAGGTGCGCTTCTCCACCTATGGGGTGCCGATGATTATCGGGGAAATCCGGCGGTACCTGCGGGACAACAACGCGGTGCGGGTCAGCCGCTCGATGCGGGATACCGCCTACAAGGCGCTGCAGGTGCGGGAAAGGCTGCTGGGAGAGAACCTCGTGGAACCGACCGTTGAACAGATTGCAAAGGAAATGGGGGTGCGCCGCCAGGAGGTTGTCGCCGCGCTGGAAGCGATTGTCGAACCGATTTCCCTGTATGAACCAATCTATTCGGATGGCGGCGATCCGATCTTTGTAATGGACCAGATCGGAGATCCGGGTACCGACGGGGACTGGCTCGACGAAATCTCCTTTCGGGAGGCCATCGCCGCGCTGGCCGAACGGGAAAAGAAAATTCTCTCGCTGCGGTTTGTCGTCGGAAAAACACAGATGGAGGTCGCCCGCGAGGTCGGCATCAGTCAGGCACAGGTATCCCGGCTCGAAAAGGGCGCGCTGGAAAAGATTAAGAAACGGATGTGACGGACGCCGAAGCGGCACCCGGAGCTTTCGCTCTGTCTGCTCGGATATGCGGCGATGCGGCAGGGCCCCGGCCCGATTCTTTGTCCTAACGCCCTTCGTCCCGTTTGGATATGAGTAGGCATGCAGCAGCTTCGCGCCGTGGCGGATGATGCCGCCGTATTCCTGGCTGAGTCCGGGCAGAAAGCCGGGAACATCGACGAGGG
>JACRTB010000002.1 GCA_014385025.1 Yanshouia hominis
CGAGGTGCGCTTTCAGGTGGGGCTGGTGTTTCAATATCCCGAATATCAGCTGTTTGAGGAGACGGTCGAGGTTACAGTTTTGGGACTCCGCAGCTGTCCGACAAAATGATATGCACCAGCGAAAAGCGGTCGCGCAGCAGGTCAAGGACCGGTTCGGGGCTTTTGAGCAGCAGCCTGCCGGGAGAAAGCAGGGGCAGTCCAACCGCCACCGTCGTACCCTCCCCTTCCCGCGAGGTAATGGCGAAGGAGCCGCCGTGCTGGGAGATCACATGCCGCGCCACGGCAAGGCCCAGCCCGCTGCCCGCATAGGGCATTCCATCGGGGTCATGAGAGAAGAAAGGCTCGCACACCCGGTCGAGCACCTCCCGGGGAATGCCGAGTCCGCGGTCGGAAATGGACAGCCGCGCCTGATTCTCCCCTTTTTCTAGCAGGATTTCAATCCGGTTGCCCTCCCGCGTAAAGCGGCAGGAATTGGAGATCATATGCAGCAGAGCGCAGGAAAGCCGCCGCTCGTCCGCGCGGATATAAACCGGTTCTTCCGGAAGGTTCAGCTCCATCGGAATCCCGATGGTTTGGGTCAGCATCCGGGCGGCCCCCCCCAGCTGTGTAAGCAGCGCGCCGAGGTCAAGCATCTCGGGACAGAAGGGCCGGTTTCCCAGCGTATCCTGGAGGTAGGAGTTAAAATCCATCGAAAAGCGCAGCATCTGGTAGCTGCTGCGGTTCATCTGCTCAATCAGCTCCGAAAGACGGCCGCCCGGTTCCGTTTCGGGCAGGCGCGCCATCGCAAACAGGCTGGTAAAGATATTCGACAGGGGAGTATTGAGCTGATTTGTAATCGTCGCGGCAAGGAAATCGGCGGGCCGTCCGCCCGCGTCGCGCGGATCGTCCGTCAGACTCCCTATCGTCGCAAGATAGCCCTCCCCTTCCAGCGGAGCGAAGCAAAAGCCAATCCGGGTGATTCCGGCCAGCTCAATGGTGTGAGCGCCCTCCGCCGAGGACACCTCGCTGAGCTGCGCCTCGGAAAAAAGCAGCAAAAGTCCGCCGGGGAGAGACAAAACCGGATAGCGGGAAACCGCCGCAGGATTCGCCCAGAGAATATTCATCTCCCGGTCGGCCGCCAGCGCCGGACTGGGCGAATCACGATAGAGCGCCTGAAGCGTCTCTAAAACTTTCTTCATGTTGATCGTTCCTCCCTCTGCCGGGCATACGGTATCGCATCTTTCAAAATTTTATTCACGCCGTTTTTAATAGTATCATTCTTTCGGCCGAAAAACAACAAAATTCGACACGTTTCGATATTTTCCTTTTTTTGGAAAAATGTTTCGTGATCACGTGGAAATGACTTCCGCGAAAAGCGGAATATTTTGTGCACCATTTATCAAAATAGATCGTCTCTATTGTTATTTCCTTAAATTTGTGATATAAAATACGCGATCAGAGAAGGAAAGAAACACCTTGAAAGGATGGAATCACAGTGGCAATTAAAATTGGAATCAATGGCTTCGGACGGATTGGCCGTCTTGTATTCCGCGCGGCGGCCGCCCAGCCCGAAACATTCGAGGTGATGGGAATCAACGATCCCTTTATCGACCCCGACTATATGGCGTATCTGGTCCGGTATGACACCCTGCATGGCCGCTTTGACGGAACGGTGGAAAGCCGCGACGGCAAGCTTGTCGTCAACGGGAAGGCAATTTCCGTCTTTGATTGCGCCGACCCGGCGGAAATCAGCTGGGCTTCCTGCGGCGCGGAATATATCGTCGAATCAACCGGCGTCTTTACAACGGTGGAGAAGGCTTCCGCCCACCTGAAGGGCGGCGCAAAAAAGGTCGTCATTTCCGCGCCCTCGGCGGACGCTCCCATGTTCGTCATGGGGGTCAACGACGGGAAATACACCTCCGATTTGAAGGTGGTTTCCAACGCCTCCTGCACCACCAACTGTCTTGCCCCTCTCGCCAAGGTCATTCACGACAGGTTCGGCATCGTCGAAGGACTGATGACCACCGTTCATTCCACCACCGCGACCCAGAAAACGGTGGACGGCCCCTCCCGAAAGGACTGGCGCGGCGGCCGGGCCGCATCGGGCAATATCATTCCCTCCTCGACCGGCGCGGCCAAAGCGGTGGGCAAGGTCATTCCGGAACTCGACGGAAAACTGACCGGGATGGCCTTCCGGGTGCCGACCCTCGATGTTTCGGTGGTGGACCTCACTGCCAATCTGGCCCGGCCCGCCACAAAAGAAGAAATCTGCGCCGCCATCCGCGAAGCCTCCGAGGGCGAGCTGAAGGGCATCCTCGGCTATACCGAAGACGAGGTGGTTTCCTCCGATTTTCTCGGAGATCCCCGCACCTCGATTTTCGACGCGGACGCGAGCATCTGTCTGACCGATACCTTTGTCAAGCTCGTTTCGTGGTATGACAATGAATGGGGCTACTCGAACAAGGTTCTGCTGCTGATCGGACACATGGCAAAAATCGATGCGCGCACAGCGGCAGCCCGTCAATAAGCTCTCCTCTTTTTCCCTCTTTTTCATATCCGGCAAGGCCCGTCAAAAGCTGCTGCTTTTGACGGGCCTTGCCGCTCTCCCCTTTTCCTCCTGAAAATATTTTAACGATTAAATGTTAAATTTACAATGTAAATTTTTAATGTATTTTATCGCTTAATTTTAACATATAATACAAATGTGATTTCAAGGGAGGGGGAGGCCTGTTCATGTCTTTTAAGATCAGGGACACAAAAAACAAAGCTAATGCTCGTTATAAAACAATCTACCTCTCACTTGATACTATTAAGAAGATTGACACCATCGCCGCCGAAAACAACACCAGTTTTAACAACATCGTCGTCAGCATGATCGAGTACTGTCTGGAAGATGAAGTGAATAAAAATTCAGTCAAAGAATGATTCCTCTGCTCACCCTTGAGCAAAACCATGCGCTGAACATGTGCTTCGCCCCGCCCCAAAAAGCATGATACCGGCTCGCCTCTTAAAGGGCATCGAATTGTTTTTCTTATGCATCACACCCACTGTAGCTGCCAAAGCAGTCATTTTCTCCTCTAATTGACCTTCTTTGATTCTGAATATTTGTCATTTCGCCGCGCTCAATACTATAAGCTAAAGCTTTTTTCTGCCCACCAGCATAGCCGGTGGCTATTGTCGCTAAAGCTACAACTGCAAAAAATCCCGCGCGGTGCGCGGGCTTTTTCTGATTCGCAACCGCTTCGCCGCGTTTATCTCTGCCGGCGAACGCATCTCCATTGCGCATCAGCGCACCGGCGGAGGGCCCGGTTACAACTACAAAAAGGCCCGCGCGGTGTGCGGGCTTCTTCTGATTCGCAACCGCTTCGCCGCATTTATCTCTGCCGGCGAACGCATCTCCATTGCGCATCAGCGCACCGGCGGAGAGCCCGGTTACAACTACAAAGAGGCCCGCGCATCAGCGCGGGCCTCTTCTGATACAGTGAGATTACTTCGCCTTGTTCTGGATGTACTCGTCAATTGAAGCAGCGGCGGTCTTGCCGGCTCCCATCGCCAGAATCACGGTGGCCGCTCCGGTCACCGCGTCGCCGCCGGCATAAACACCCTCGCGGGTGGTGGCGGCATCCTCGGTGCAGACGAGGCAGCCCTTGCGGTTTACCTCGATGCCCGGAGTGGTGTTCTTGATCAACGGGTTGGGGCTGGTGCCGATCGACATGATGACCGCATCCACCGGGATCTCGAAGTTGGAGCCCTTCTTCTCGATCGGGCGGCGGCGTCCGGAGGCATCCGGCTCGCCAAGCTCCATCTCGACGCACTCGATGGCTTTGACATGACCGTTTTCATCCCCATGGATGGCAACCGGATTGTTGAGCAGCTTGAAGATAATGCCCTCCTCCTGAGCGTGGTGGACCTCCTCCGCTCTCGCGGGAAGCTCCTCCATGCTGCGGCGGTAGACAATATAGACATTCTCCGCACCGAGACGCTTGGCGCAGCGGGCGGCATCCATCGCGACGTTGCCGCCGCCGACAACCGCAACCGAATTGCCGTGATAGATGGGGGTCATATACTCCTCATCATAGGCGTGCATCAGGTTGGTGCGGGTGAGGTACTCGTTGGCCGAATAGACGCCGAGCAGGTTCTCACCCGGGATGTTCATAAAGCTGGGCAGGCCGGCGCCGGAGCCGATAAAGACGGCCTCGTAGCCCTCTTCAAAGACCTCGTCAACGGTGATGGTGCGTCCGACGATGTAATCGGTCTTGAGGTCAACGCCGAGCTTGATGAGGTTGTCAACCTCGGTCTTAACAATCGCCTTGGGCAGACGGAATTCAGGAATTCCGTAGCTGAGAACACCGCCCGCGACATGCAGAGCCTCGAAAACGGTGACCTCGTAGCCCTTGGCGGCAAGCTCGCCGGCGCAGGTCAGACCGGCAGGGCCGGAGCCGACCACCGCGACCCTGTGGCCGTTGGAAGCGGGCTTATCCCCGGAAGAAAATCCCTGCTCGCGGGCATAGTCGGCGACAAACCGCTCGATGCGGCCGATGCCGACGCTCTCGCCCTTGATGCCGCGCACGCATTTCGACTCGCACTGGGTCTCCTGCGGGCAGACGCGGCCGCAGACGGCGGGCAGGCGGTTGGTCGAAAGGATGATCTGATAGGCTTCCTCAAATTTCTCCTCCGCGACCTTGGCGAGAAACTCAGGAATCCGCACGTTGACCGGGCATCCGGACACGCAGGGCTTATGCTTGCAGTTGAGGCAGCGTTTGGCCTCTTCCACCGCCATCTCCTTGGTGTAGCCGATGGCGACTTCCTTGAAGTTTTTGTTGCGGATCTGCGGCTCCTGCTCGGGCATGGGGGTCTTGGTTGCAATCATATTAGCCATTGTGCTTTCCTCCCAATCCGATGCGGCAGACATGCTCGTCCTTGGCCTTTTCTACCTCTTTGTAGAAGCTGTTGCGCTTCATCAGTCCGTCATAATCGACAAGGTGGCCGTCAAAGTCGGGGCCGTCGACGCAGGCGAACTTGGTCTCACCGCCGACGGTGACACGGCAGCCGCCGCACATGCCGGTTCCGTCAATCATGACGGGGTTGAGGCTGACGATGGTTTTGATGCCGTACTTTTTGGTGACGGCCGAGACAAACTTCATCATCGGAATCGGACCGATGGCGATCACGAGGTCATAGCCCTTGCCCTCGTTGATCAGCTTTTCAAGCTGGGTGGTGACGAAGCCGGGGATTCCGTAGGTGCCGTCGTCGGTGGTGATATAGAGGTTGTCACAGGCGGCGGTAAACTCATCCTCAAGGATGACGATATCCTTCGACTTGAAGCCTGCAACCACGTCGACCGGAATTCCCATCTTGTGGAGGGTCTTGGCCTGCGGGTAGGCGATCGCACATCCGACGCCGCCGCCGACCACGCAAACCTTCTTGGCGCCCTCGTAATGGGTGGGCTGTCCGAGAGGTCCGACAAAATCGGCAAGGAAATCGCCCGCCTTCATCATCGAGAGCAGACGGGTGGTCGCACCGGCAACCTGGAACATGATGGTGACCTCGCCAGTGGCGGGATCGGTATCCGCAACGGTCAGCGGGATTCTCTCGCCCTTGTCGTCCACACGCAGGATGATGAACTGGCCCGCCTTGGCGCGCTTCGCAACATCGGGCGCCTCGACCTTCATCAGCGTGACGGTGCTGTTGAGGGCTCTGGTTTCGGTAATACGGTTCACACTCTCACTCCATTCGATTCGATTGCTATTAGCGATGGTGGGCTAACAGTTTTTATTATATCGCAATTGATTTCCATATGCAACAGTCCTGAAAACAGTTTTTCTGACAGATTTTTCAGTTTTAATGCAAACGGTTTATCAATAACGCACAAAATTTTGCAGCGGCGAAAGCCGCGTCTTCCACCGGTGGAAAAAGGAACGGGAGCGTCCGCACAGCGGACGCTCCCGGATCATGTGAAGACTTCTTATCTTCTGTGGCTGAAGCAGTCGCTGCAGTAAACAGGACGGTCGCTTCTGGGCTGGAAAGGAACCTTGCAGGGCGCCCCGCACTCGGCGCAGACGGCGTCGAACATCTCACGAGGGGCTCTGCCATCGCCACGTCCGCTCGCATTCTTACGAGCGTCACGGCAAGCCTTGCAGCGCTGCGGCTCATTGGTGAAACCTTTTTCGGCATAAAAGGCCTGCTCATTGGCAGTGAAAACGAACTCCTGGCCGCAGTCTTTGCAAGTGATGATTTTGTCGTTGTACATTTGATTACCTCTATTTCTTTAGATCGCTGTCCCATCACTTTTCTATGGAACATCTGGGTGATCAATGCTTCACCGTATGTGAAACATTTGGATTAACTATACACGGATTTTTCGATTTTGTCAACAGAAATAGTCCCAATCTGTAACTTTCCAGTAATTTTAGATAATCCCTACAAATTATTCTCCCTAAATTTGGTCTTATTCATATCGCAATGCCTCAATTGGGTCAAGTTTTGCCGCTTTATTGGCAGGATAAAATCCGAAAAAGACGCCGATCGTCATCGAAAAGCTCACCGCGATTAAAACGATGCCTAATCCGGGCCACCCAGGCGCGCCGATCGCCACCGATCCCACCCGGCCGAGGGCTGTGCCCAATGCAACTCCAATGCTGCCGCCAATCAGGCAGATGATCATCGACTCCACGATGAACTGCGCCCGGATGGCGCTGTTTCTCGCCCCCAGCGCCTTGCGGGTGCCGATCTCGCGGGTTCGTTCGGTCACCGAGACCAGCATGATGTTCATGACCCCGATTCCGCCCACCAGCAGGGAAATGGCCGCGATGACGCTGATCGCAAGGCTCATCGTGCTCATCATTCCGGTCATGCTGCCAACCATGCTGTCCATATTTTCCGCCCACACCATGACGTAATCATTGTCGCGGTAAAAACGCCTGTTGAAGTAGTCCTCGCTTGCCTGCGCAAAAGCCTTGGTATCGACGCCGTCATTTGCCCGCACCTGAAAGCCGTAATGTCCGCCGCCCACATCGTCGTTGATCTGCTCGGCGGCGCCGATCGGAATAAAGATGTTGGTGGTGGTATCCCCGGTCATGTTGGCGGCAAAGCCGGTCACCTCGTAGCGGTAAACCCCCGAAACCGTAAAGGTGTAGTCCCCCTGGTTGAGCTGTATTTTGATCTCACGGCCCAGCGCCTGCTGCGGCGCGATGCCGGGAAAGAGCTTTTCGACAAAACGGTCCGAAATAATCGCCACGAACTTCTCCCCGCCGACCTCGCGGCTGCTGAGGTCGTGTCCGGCGATCACAGGGATGTTCTGGATGCCCAGCGCGTTGGCGCTGACTCCCACCACATAACCCGAGGCCTCGTTGCGGCCATTGATCACCTGTCCGGTGCCGACGCTCTTGGTAACGGCCAGCGTTTTGATCTTGTCGGCAAACGCCTCCTGATAGACCTCGATCATTTCGCCGGTGATCATGTCCGAATCCTCCCACGCGCGGGACCAGTTGGTATTGCCGTTTTCATCCGGCTTGTCGGTGATGCGAATTTGAATGGAGTTGGCGCCGAGATCGGCCAGCAGGCTCGAGACGGAATGGGTCATCGCATTGCCCACCGTAACGATGGCGATAACCGATGCGATGCCGATGATGATGCCGAGCATCGTGAGCATGGCGCGCATCTTATTGGCCCGCAGTCCGTTGACCGCGAGGCGGATATTTTCCAAAATGCTCACTTTGCGCCGCCTCCCTTCTCCTCCCGGATGATCCGGCCGTCGGCGATGGTCACGATCCGTTCGGTTTCCGCCGCCAGCTCCGGGTTGTGGGTAATCAGTACGATTGTCTTGTCCTGCTCTTCGTGAAGCCGGTGGAAGAGATCCATCACCAGGCGACCGGTCTGGGAATCGAGCGCCCCGGTCGGCTCGTCGGCCAGCAGGATGGCCGGATCGTTTGCCATCGCCCGGGCGATGGCGACACGCTGCTTCTGTCCGCCCGAAAGCTCGCTGGGCAGGTGGCGCCGGCGGTCGGTCATCCCCACCTGTTCAAGCAGTTCGGCGGCACGCGCGGCACGCCGCGCGCGGGGCACCCCCGCATAGAGCATCGGCAGCTCAACATTGGATTGGGCGGTGGTGCGGGCGATCAGGTTGAAGGTCTGGAAGACGAAGCCGATTTTGAGATTGCGGATTTCCGAGAGCATATCGTCGGGAACCTGAGCCATCGGCACCGAGTCGAGGAGATAGCTGCCCTCGGTGGGCCGGTCAAGCGCCCCGATGATGTTCATGAGGGTCGATTTCCCCGAACCGGACGCGCCGACGATCGAAATAAATTCCCCGCGGCGCACCACTAGGTCGATGCCCCGCAGGATTTCCAGCTCGTTGGGCTGGCCGATGTAAAACCGCTTGACGATCCCCTTCATCTCGATAATGGGGGCGGCGGAGTACGCGGATGCTTCACGCTGTTCCATCCCGATCACCCCGCCGTCACCGGCGCGGCCGAAACCGGCAGCCCGTCGGAAAGGCCGGTGGGATCTGAAATCACCCGGTCTCCTTCCCTCAGCTCCTCCGAGGAAATTTCCAGCGAGAAGTCGGTTTCCATCCCTGTGGAAACCCGCACCGCGCGGGCGACGGTTTGCAGCGCGTCTCCGCTGTCAGCCGTCCCCTGCTCCTCGCGCAGAACATAAACGATGCTGTTGCCGCCGGGATCGGTGGTCACCGCCTCATAGGGCACCGAAAGGACCCCCTCCTTGCGCTCGATGATGACATTGAGCCTCACTTTCATGCCGACCCGCAGCCCTTCTCCCGGCTCAAGAAGGGCGATTTCCGTCTCGTAGGAGGCGCTTCCCTCCGTTTTGGTTTCCCCATTCGCGTCCTTCAACGCGGCGGGCGCAATGCGGGACACCTCGCCCGCAAAGGCCCTGTCGCCGAGCGCGTCCGACTTGATGCTGCTCTTCATGCCTTCGCGCAGCGAGGCAACGTCGTATTCCTTCACCTCGGTTTTTACCACCAGCCGGTCGGTGTCCTCAATGACGAAGAGCAGGCCGCTTCCCGGCATCCCCTCTTTGGCGTAGACCGCCGTTACCACCCCCGCGGCGGGAGCCTTGACCGTGCATTCCGAAAAGTTCTTCTGCAGCTTCTCCAGTTCGAGACGCTGAACGGTCAAATCCTGATCGAGCTCCCCCAGCTCGAGCTTCTTTTTGAGCGTCTCAAGGGCGCGTTCGGCATCCCGGTCGGCCAGCTTCTTGTCTTCAAGCGCCTCCAGATAGCTGAGGCGGGCGTCCCGGTAGGCAATGGTGATCGGGTCGTAGACCTCGTCCTTATCGTCGTAGGCCTTCTCCCACTTGTCCCGCGCCTCGTTATAGGCGGCCTCTTTTTCCTCAAAGGCTTTCTTGGTGTCGGCAATCTTCCCCGCATCTCCCTCCCGTTTCGCGGCGTCATAGGCATCCTCCGCCTTATCCATCGCGATCTTGGTGCGGGTCATCTGCCGGTCGAGGTAATCGTATTCCTCATCCGCGTGGTCAAGCTCGTCGCGATGATCCTCAAAGTCGCTGCGTGCCTCGGTATACTTCTTCTGCGCGCGGGTGAGCGCCTGCTCCGCCCGCACCAGATCGGTATAGCTGCCGTCGGCCAGATCCCGAAGCATATTGTCGTAGTCCTCCCGGGTCATCGAAAGGTTAAGCTCCGATTCCCGGGCGGCCCTGGCGAGCGTCTTCTGCTGGGCCGCAATATCCCGCACCAGATCGGCGGTGTCAAGCTCCGCGAGAAGATCCCCTTTCTCGACCCGGTCCCCCACCCGGACTTCCACCGCGTTGACCAGCGCCGTCTGGGTGGAGTAGACCCGCACCGCCTCCTCGCTTTCAAGCCTGCCGGTCAGAGAAACCTGACGCACCAGCTCGCCGCGCGAAAGCTCGGTGACCGAAACCGGCATCGCGGTATCCCTGGGTCGGGAGAAATACCAGAGTGCTCCTCCCGCGGCGGCCAGCGCCGCCAGCATCAGGATCGCCTTTTTCTTTCTGCCCCGCTTTTTGGTAAAGCGTGCAATTTCCTTTTTCTTTGCCTCCCCTGCTGCATCCGGCGGGACCATCACGGCAGCGGCTTTCTGTTCCCCCATATTGAATCCTTTCCGGCCGGGCAAGCTGTCCGCACATCCGACCTTTATGTACTAATTATTATAATACAGATAGAATAGCACGGTTGATGCGCCAATGCAAGAGATGAAAAGAAAAAATGTCAGAGAGGTGAAAGTTTTACAGCGCGGCTTCCGTATGTTAATTCAAACGAGCCAGATGCCCTGAAATCTTCAGGAGGATCAATTTTGATAAGAAAGAGAAAACGGCACGCCGGTCAAGGCGTCCCGCTTTGTAAAATCTTACTGCTATTTCATCAGAACGGCGGAAAGGCGGCAGGCCTCCAGCAGGGAGCGCAGGTCATCAGGCGGCGCGGAAAGGAAAAAATGTCTCGTTTTTGCAAAATCCCGCTGCTATTTCATCAGAACGGCGGAAAGGCGGCAGGCCTCCAGCAGGGAGCGCAGGTCATCCGGCGGCGGCGCGGAAAGGGCAAGGCGCCTGCCGGAAATCGGATGGGAAAAGGACACCCTCTCACAGTGCAGTGCCTGCCGCCCAATCAGGCGGGAATCCCCTCCATAGAGCGCGTCCCCCAGAAGCGGATGGCCGGCGGCCGCACAGTGTACGCGAATCTGATGCATTCTTCCGGTGAGCAGTCGGCAGCGCAGAAGAGTGCAGTCCCCTTCCGGACTGTATCCCAGCGCCGTATACTCGGTCACTGCCGAAAGCCCGTCCGGAAGGACGGCCTGCTTTGGCTCATAGGGGACCTCCCTGCCGAGCGGAAGATCAATTCTCCCGCTGCCTGTGATCCGGCCGTGGGCGACGGCAAGGTAGCTCTTTTCGATGTTCCGCCAGAGCTTCGCCGCGGCCAGCTGGTGCTTTGCCGCGACCAAAGCGCCGCTGGTGTCTTTATCCAGCCGGTTCATCGCCCGAAACACCCCCTCGGCGGCGTTTTCCAGCGTATCATAGCGGTGGGAGCCGGAGCGGTGGCAGACCATTCCGGCAGGCTTGTTGTAAACGGTCAGGTCCTCATCCTCATAGAGGACCGGAACCCCGACGCTGAGACGGTGCACCCGGGGCGGATCGAGGGGCAGAGCGACGGCAAGGATTTCTCCCGGACGCAGCGGGCGGGTCGAGCGGACCCGCTCCCCCGCGACGGTCAGCCCCTCGGGCAGCTGCTTGAGAAGGACGATCAGACGCTTGGAATAGCCCTCGGCCAGCAGCCGTTCCTCAACCGTCTCCCCCTCCCGCGCCGCGGGATAGGAGAAACGGCGTGCCGGGCTCACAGTCCACGCTCCAGCAGGAGGCCGCCCAGCGCCTCGGGCAGCTCATGCGGCAGCATGGCCACCTTGGAGGAACGCAGCGCACAGCGCATCCCCGCCGCGCCATGCAGCCTTACCGCGGCGGCGGCCGCCTCCGCCGGCTCAAGTCCCTGCGCCAGCAGCGAAGCGGCAAAGCCGGCCAGCACATCCCCCGAGCCGCCCCGCGCCATTCCCGCATTCCGTCCTTCATAAAGAAAGATCCGCCCATCCGGAGCGGCCACGACGGTGTCGGCGTCCTTGAGCACAACGATGCAACGGTGCTCCCGCGCAAAGGCCGCGGCGCATCCCCGCGGATCCGCCTGAATCGTTTCCACGTCAAGTCCGGTCAACCGCGCCATCTCCCCCATATGCGGGGTCAGCACAGGAGGCTGCTTCGCTTCCCGCAGCAGCCAGAGCCGTCCGGCGACGGCATTAAGGCCGTCCGCGTCAATCAGCAGCGGGCAGGGGGCGCCGCGCAGCAGTCCTGCCGTCAGGGCTTTCCCGTCGGATGAAAGGCCAAGACCACAGCCCATCAGAAGCGCCGAAGCGGACCGCGCCCGCTCAAGCAGCGGCTCCACGGCCCGCGCGGCGATCTGCCCCGCTCCGTTGTCGGGCAGCGTCAAAAAGGTCGGTTCATACAGCTTGGCCTGCGCGGCGGCAAGCACCGGCAAAACGGAAGCGAGGGTAACAATTCCGGCTCCCATCCGCAGCGCCGCCAGAGTGCAGAGCGCCGCGGCCCCGGTATAGCCGGCGCTGCCCGCGACGATCAGCAGCCGCCCGAAATTTCCCTTGTGCGCACCGGGATTGCGGGCGGGCAGCAGCGCGGCCGCTTCTCCCACCGTCAGCATACGGGGTTCCTGCTTTTGCTCCATGTCAAGTCCTCCCTGCGGCCAAGTTTCTCCTGATCAGTGTAACACGCGTCCCGAGCCTTTTGCAACGGGAACCGGCCTCCGCGAAAAAAATTCCGTAGTATTTTACCCAAATATTACGAATTGTATCGAATGTTTGGAACATTTCGTCATTCATCAAAATGTTCTTGTATTCCGGCGAGGCTTGTGCTACTATACATTTAGAAGATCTTCTAAATGAAAAAGGAGGCGGCAGCATGGGATTCTCGGAAACCTTCAAGGCCCTTTCCGACCCGACCCGGCGGGAAATTCTCCGGATGCTGAAGTCCGGGCCGATGAGCGCCGGGGAGATCGCCGCCCATTTTTCCATCACCGGCGCTTCGATCTCTCACCATCTTTCGGTGATGCGTGACGCCGGGCTGGTGCTGGACGACCGGGTGGGTAAATACATCTATTATGAACTGAATCTTACGGTGGTCGATGAGCTGCTCGCCTGGGCGGCCGACCTGAAAGGAGATGGTTTCCAATGAAATTCAGCAGAAAAACGACAATTCTGATTTGGGCGCTCGCGCTTCTGCCGCTGGCCGCGACAGCTGTTCTGTACCGAAGCCTTCCGGAACAAATTCCCGGGCAGTGGAGCCTTGACGGAAGCGTCCGATACGATCCAAAGGCAACGATCTGGGGAATCGCGCTGCTTTCTCCGCTCTTTGCCTTTCTGATTCCGCTGATGGCGAGGATCGATCCGCGGCGGAAGAACTATCAGAAATTTCCGGGAACCTATCAGGGATTTCTGGTCGCTCTGATGCTGTTTCTTGCCGCGATGAACGGCATCATCCTCTCCGAAAGCCTGCACCCCGGGCGGATCAACGTCGCCAAGATCGTCACCATCGGCTGCGGCCTGCTCTTCGCCTGGCTTGGCAATGTGATGCCTAAAATCCGCAGCAACTTTTTTTTCGGCATCAAGACGCCCTGGACCCTCTCGGACCCGCGTGTCTGGGAACGGACCCACAGGCTGGGCGGCTACTGCTTTTTTGCAGGCGGAATTCTGACGGTCCTTTTTGCGCTTCTGCTGCCGCAGCGGATTCTCTTTTACAGTTTCTTTGCTCTGATGATGGCAATCTGCCTTGTCCCCACGATCATGAGCTTTATCTGGTATCAAAGGCTTTCCGGCAAGGGAACGGACAAGAGCTGAGCACAAGCCCATGCCCGCGCGGATCAAACCTCATCTGATCAATGGGCTGCACCGCCGCCGGAGGAGCACAGGCCCATGCCTGCGGCCAGAGCCGGCGGCTTAGACGCGCTCCATCAGGGCGCCAGATGCAATGCCGGATGCAATTTTGTCCTGCCCCCACCACTGGCTCCG
Source organism: Yanshouia hominis (assembly GCA_014385025.1). GTDB lineage: Bacteria > Bacillota > Clostridia > Oscillospirales > Ruminococcaceae > Yanshouia > Yanshouia hominis. The sequence goes on from JACRTB010000002.1 coordinate 13,530, forward strand.
CGAGCCGTAAACAGGCATCCACGAAGACGGCGGCTCCCCACCGCTGAAAAAGCACTGTCGCGGCCCGCTTTCTCCGGCGCTTGAATCGGAAGCTTCTTACGCGGCGCGTCCACGAAGGCGGCGGCTCTCCACAGAAGAAAGAAGGCGCGGATTTCATCAATCCGCGCCTTCTTTGAATGGGAGAGCGTTTGCAGCTTATCCCAGCAGATTTGGCAGGAACAGGACGGTCTGCGGGATAAAGGTGACAATCAGCAGCACGACAATGAGCACCGCGATCATCGGAAGCAGGTCGCGCATCTGCTCCTTGAGGGAAACCTTTGCAATCGAACCGGCGACAAAAAGGCAGACGCCCAGCGGAGGGGTGCACATGCCGATGGTCAGGTTGACCGCCATAATCAGGCCGAAGTGAATCAGATCGATATTGTACATCTGCACCATCGGCAGGAAAAGCGGAGTAAAGAGCACCAGCGCGCTGGTCGTGTCGATGAAGGTGCCCGCGATGAGCAGAATCACGTTGATGACCATCAACAGGGCAACCTTGCTGTGAATTGCGGAAGCCATCATGGCGCTGATGGCCTGCGGCACCTGATTGACGGTGATGATCCAGGTGAACAGCGAGGCAAATGCGACGACGATCAATACCTGACCGGTCGATTTGGCACAGTTGACAAGGGCACCGATGATGCTCTTGAACTTGAGCTCACGATAGATGAAGATGCCGACGATCAGCGCATAGAAAACAGCAATCGCGCCCGACTCGGTGGCGGTGAACTTGCCGCTCATGATGCCGCCGATGATGATCACCGGCATAAAGAGCGCGAGAAGCGCGCTTTTTCCGGCATGGAGAATCTCCTTGAGGGAGGCGCGGGTTTCACGTCCCTTATAATTACGCTTTTTGCCGACGATGTAGCTGTAAATCATCAGGCCGATGCCCATCAGGATGCCGGGGATGAAGCCGCCGATGAACAGCTTGCCGACGCTCACGTTGGCCATGACGCCATAAATCAGCAAGGGAATCGACGGCGGGATGATCGGCCCGATCGAGCCGCCGCAGGCGGACAGCGGAGCGGAGAAGGTATTCTCATAGCCCTTCTCCTTCATCAGCGGGATCATGATGCCGCCGATGGCGGCGGTGGCGGCAATGGCCGATCCGGTAATCGCCGCAAAGAACATGCAGGCGAGGATATTGACCATCGCCAGACCGCTCGGAAAATGTCCCAGCAGAGTGTCGGCGAAATCAACCATCCGCTTGCTCATACCGCCCTGGAACATCAGCTCGCCGGCCAGCATGAAAAGGGGAATCGCGATCAGCGCGATCGAATCGGCGCCGGTAAACATCCGCTGCACCACAACCAGCGGGGGAAATCCGTTTAAGAGAACGCCGCCCAGCGAGACAAAGCCGAGGGAAAAGCAGATCGGAACGCCGATCAGAAAGATTGCAAAGAGCCAAAGAATCATTCCCATCGCTTAATTTCCCTCCTCTTGCGCGCCGCCGAAGTTCTTGACCTGCCCGATGATATGGGGAACCATGTAGTAGAGCATCAGGACGGCGGAAATCGGAACGCTCAGGTAATAATAGAACATCGGGACCGGCAGGTAAGGGGCAAGCTGCGTCTTGCCGGTAACGGCAAATTTCCATCCATAATAAGCGAGGAAGATGAAAAATCCGCAGAGCGCGATATTGATGACAAGCTCAAGGGCGGCCCGCAGCTTCGGCTTCAGGCAGGAGATGACCACATCGATATTCAGATGAGCCTTCTCCCGCACACACCAGGCGGCGCCCAGAAAAACGAGGTAAGTAAAGCAAAGGCGGATCACGTCCTGGCTCCAGGCCAGCGGACTCTTGAGAATAAAACGGAACACTACCTGCAGAAAGGTCACCAGAAAGAGCACAAAGGCGCTGGTGGCCATCAGCGTCTTGATGACGCCGTCCACAACCTTGGTAACGGTTTTCATGAAAGCTCCTCCCGAATGGAGCAGGACACGAGGTCCGACGGCTTCGTGTCCTGCTTCGACTCACAATTCTTTATTTGGAAGCGAGGTAGTTCATCACTTCCTCAACCAGAGCAGGATCGACCAGCTTCTTGACCTCTTCACGCTGATAGAGGCCCTCGGTAGCCTTAACGAAGGAGTCGAGATCGGGCTCGGTGACGATCATGCCGGCAGCCTTGATCTCCTCGAGGTACTTGTCCTCCTGGGCGGAGATGGCTTTGCGCTGCTCCACAACGGCGTATGCCGCAGCGTCGTCAACCGCCTTCTGGAGCTCGGCGGACAGGGAATCATAGAAATCCTTGTTCATGATCATGCTCTGAGCGGCATAGGTGTGGCCGTCCAGGGTCATATACTTCTGAACTTCGTTGAAGCGGGAGGTCGCGATCGAGGTAACAGGGTTCTCCTGACCGTCAACCATGCCCTGCTGAAGCGCGGTGTAAAGCTCATTGAAAGGAACGGGGGTGGCGGTGGCGCCGAGCGCGTCGGTCAGGGCAAACCAGATGGGCGCTTCCTGAACGCGGATGCTCAGTCCCTTCATATCCTCGGCGCTCTTGACCTCGCGGACGTTGTTGGTGAAGTGACGGAAGCCGAGCTCGGTGAAGCCGAGATGCTTGAAGCCCTGTGCCTCAAAGAGAGGGGCAAACTTGTCCTGAAGCATGTTGTCCAGCACGTCATAGGCCTCTTCCTTGTTCGCAAAGAGGTAGGGGATCGAAAGGACCTGCACCTCGGGAACCCACGCGGGCAGGGTGCCGTCGGTGGTGACGATGGTCATCTGGATGGTGCCGAGCTTGACGCCCTCAGCGGCCTCACGCTCGCCGCCGAGCGCGCCGTTCGGGAAAATGTTGACCTTGAACTGGCCGTTCGAAAGCTCCTCGACCTTCTCCTTGAAGAAGGTGGCGCCGACGGTGGACTGATGGTCCTCGTTGCCGACGGTGGCAATCTTGATCTCATAGGTCTTGCCTGCGGGAGCAGCCGAAGAAGCGGCCTCCGGAGCGGCGCCCGACGCAGCGGGAGCGGCGGAAGACGATGCGCCGCCGCAGCCGGCGAGGGTCATGGCAAACAGCGAAAGAGCAAGCGCAAAACTAGCAAACTTTTTCATGATTATCTTTCCTCCTCAGTAATGGCAGTCGCACGATAGAAGCAGGCGATCGAACGCGAAAGGGTATCGTCAACCAGCTCGCAGCGGAAAGTCGTTCCGAACTTGAAGCCAGCCAGCGCCGGAACAGTGCCGGAGAAGATGACGCTGTTGCCGATGTCTCCCACCCGTTCACGAAGCTCCGAGAGGATCTTCTCGGGCGGCAGGATGTCGGCAAGGGTACCGTCCTGATAGGGAATTTCGGCGCCGTCCACCGTCTGGAAGGACCGGACGCGGATCGAATCCCAGTGAGCCTTGAGGTCGTCGTAATCCCACACGTCCATGCCGATCGGCTTGGGGCAGATCTGCTTGGCCTTGAGAACGTTCTGTCCTTCAAGCTCGCGGTCGGTATGGTCGCTGCCTACCCCGATGTAAATTTTGTCCCCGCAGACAAGGATGATGTATTCCACCTCGCCGCAGGTGCGGTTTCCGACGAACTGAAGGTCCTCCTCCTGAGTCAGAAGCAGGTTCGAGCACTCGAAGATCGTCGGGATTTTCTTCGGCGCGGGCACGCCGAGGTCCCGCTCAAGCTCGCGGATGTGCTCCATGGTTTTCTCCATGTTGCGTCCGGCATAGCCGATCGCAAAGAGATGCTGGTATTCCATCTCGAGGGGCTTGACGCTCCCCCCCTGGTGGAGGCGGAAGGAAATCTTGCTCATGGGTCTGGTTCCTCCTTATTTGATTTCATATAGAGCAGGGCGGCGGTCACGGTAGACGTTGATGCTCTCGCGAATGCCGCGCACAACCTCAAGATCAAGATCGGCGGTCAGGATCTGTTCCCCCTCGCCGCCGAGCACAAGAACCTCTCCCCACGGATCGAGGAGGATCGAGTGGCCCGCATACTTGGTCTGGCCCGCCGTTCCGCAGGAATTGGTGGCCACGACAAACATCTGGTTCTCGATGGCGCGGGTGGTGTTGAGAAGCTCCCAGTGGCGGGTGCGCAGCTTGGGCCACTGGGCGACGACGAAGAGCAGGTCGATGCCGCGCAGCGCGAGGCTTCTCACCAGCTCGAGGAAACGGATATCGTAGCAGATGACGATTCCGCAGCGGACTCCGTCCAGCTCAAAGGTCACCAGACGATCTCCAAACTCGAAGGAATGGTGTTCCCCCATCGGGGTGAACAGGTGGGTCTTGTCGTAATCCGCAACGACCTCGCCCTGACGGTTGAAGGTATAACTGGTGTTATAGATTTTGCCGTCCCGAACATTGGAAACCGAACCGGCGACAATGTTGACGCCCAGTTCCTTTGCAAGGGGGCCGAAGGTGGCCTTGACCCGTTCGCCCTCGCGGTCGGAGAGCGCCTCGAGGTTTTCGCTGGGGAAAAAGCCGACGTTCCAGGTTTCAGGCAGGGTGATAACATCCGCCCCGGTCGCAGCCGCGCGCCGCACCAGCTCCACCGCATGAGCGAAGTTGTACTCGGGTTCTCCGAGCTTCATATCCATCTGGATTGCGGAAACTCTCACGCTGAAATCCTCCTTTTGAAAATTTGGTGATTCCGCTTGCCGCAGAATCAAATATGTGATATGTTATATATATCATATTCCATGGCGCAGGTCAATCATTTTTTCAAACTTTATCCATATATTCCTATATTCAGATCTCTCATTTGTACTTTTTCACAAGTGATTTTAAGTGATCTTGCAATCAGATAAAATTCTCCGGTCTGACAGTTGAAAAAAAGCGCCGGTTCCTGTATTCTTGTAAGGTAAAATATCGGATACAATCAGAAGGAATGAAACGTATGAACCCGCAACAAAACCATCCCGGGGCCGGCGATTCGCTTTTCGGCTCCGACCCCATCTCCTCCCACACCTATAAGGAACAGGCCTACCGCCTGATCAAGGACGCCATCATTTATCGGAAAATGAAGGTCGGCGTCGTCTATTCCCAGGACGGCATCTGCGCTGACATGCAGATTTCCCGCACGCCGGTGCGCGAAGCCCTGCTCGAGCTTCAGCAGGAGGGATATGTCAGCATTCTGCGGGGACGCGGAATCACCATCGTCCCACTGGGCCAGAAGGAAGCGCGCGATATCATTGAGATGCGCCGCTGCATCGAGCCGCTCGGCAGCTTTCTCGCGGCGCAGCGCCGTTCAAGCAACCAGCTCGGCAACCTTTTCAGCGCCCTGCAGGAGATGGAGAAGAACGCGGGCAGCAGCGACAACGCCCTGATGTACCGGCTTGACCGGGAATTCCATTACCATATGTTTCAGGCAGCGGATAACGGCTGGCTCCAGCGGACCAACGAACAGCTCCGGGATCACATTCTCCGGTTTGAGAATCAGGAGGCATTTCAGATTGTTCCCGTTCTCGAAGAGCACCGCGGCGTCTATCGCGCCATTGAGCGCGGAAATCCCGCGGAAGCCGCCGAAGCGATGCGGATTCATATGGCAAACAGCATCCGCCGTACGATGAGTCACATCGTCCCGCTCAGGGAGGAAAATGCGGACCCGACGGCGGCAATGGGCATTCTTCCGCCTGTGACCGGCTGAAAGAAAAACGCGAAAGGCCCCTGCAAACGATCCTTCATCGTTTGCAGGGGGCTTTTTATCCGCGTTTGGCCTGCCGCCGCAGTCCGCCTCCCCCAACCGGCCGGAGCATTGCGGACAGCTCCGACCGCAAAGCCGCATGAATTGCAGGCAATGCCCTTTCGGGTTCGCTCCATGTTCTCATTGGGGGAGCGAAGACTTCCATTCACCTTTCCCGCCGCGCTGCTTCATCTCGTTTATGGCCTATTATGTCGGGAGCGCGGTGTGCCCTTCGAGCCTTCCTCCGCGCCCCGGACCCGTTTCGGCATCATGTGCTTTCCCCGCCGGAGGGCTGCGCCGGGTCTGCCCCTGCGAACGCGGGAGACAGAGCCTTTCGGCGCCGGACACGGCAAACGGGTTCCCCATACGGAGATCATCCGCATGGGGAACCCGCCTTATCACGGCGCTTTATTTTTTACACAAGTTTCTTTCAGCCGATCTCCCGCAGGATTTTATCCCCGACATAGAGGCCGTGGGCCGCCGCATGGGAGAGCGAGCGAGTGAATCCCGCGCCGTCTCCGACCGCGTAGATGCCCCGGCATCCCTCCAGCTCGAAGTCCTCGGCGGCGGGGCGCGCCGAATAATATTTGCATTCAATGCCATAGAGCAGGGTATCATAATTTGCCGTTCCGGGCGCAATGGCATCCAAAGCGTGCAGCGTCTCGATGATATTGTCAAGCTGGCGCTTGGGCATGCACAGGCTCAGATCACCCGGCACCGCATCAAGGGTCGGGCGGGTGGTCGATTGACCAAGCCGGTGCTCGTTGGTTCGCCGCCCGCTTTCAAGGTCACCCAAACGCTGCACCAGCACACTGCCGCCGGAAATCATGTTGGCAAGCGAGGCGACCGCCCGGGCGTAGTCGATCGGCTCGTTGAAGGGCTGGGTAAAGCGGATGGTGGTGAGCAGCGCGAAGTTGGAGTTCCTGGTCTTGCGGCATTCATCGCGGTAGGAGTGCCCGTTAACGGTCAGAATGCCGGAGGTGTTCTCCATGACGACGCTCCCCCGCTCGTTGAAGCAGAACATCCGGGTGGTGTCGCCGTACATTTTCGAGCGGTACCAGATCTTCGGCTCATAAATCTGGGAGGAAAAGTCCTGCCAGATCAGAGATGGCATCTCAACCCGCACTCCGATGTCAATCTGATTGTTGTTCATCCGCACTCTGTTTTTGCGGCACCAGTCCGCGAAATACCGGCTTCCGGCCCGGCCGACCGCGAAGATGATCCGCTCCGCGTCCACCTGATCGGTCTCCCCGTTCCTGCCGCGCAGGGTCAGCTGATGATGCTCGCGGTCAACATCAACCGCTTCCGTCTCGGTACGGATCTCGATTTTGTCCCGCAGCGAATCGACCAGCTTCATCATGGTGGCAAAGTTGGCATCGGTGCCCAGATGCTTGAGCTGCGCCTGGTGCATATGGAGGTCATGCTGCAGGCAGAGTTTTTTCAGCGAATCACTCGGCATAAAACGGTCGGTTGTCGCTCCAAAGCCCACCAGTACCGCGTCGGCCTGTTCGATATAGTGAATGACCAGCTCCTGCGGGAGGTAGTCGGTAAGCCATCCGCCGTATTCGGTTGAGATGACATATTTCCCATCTGAGAAGGCGCCCGCCCCGGCCAGCCCCTCCATAATCGAGCAATGCTTGCAGTGGACGCAGGTTTTTGCCTTTCCGGTCACCATCGGGCAGCTCCTGTACTTGAGGTCGGGGCCCTTTTCGACCAGCAGAATCTTGAGTGACGGACGCTTTTCGGTCAGGCGGTAGGCGGCCATCAGTCCGCCGATTCCTCCCCCGATGATCGCGACATCATAACTGCGGTTGGTTTGGTTTGCCACGGTATCCATTCCTTTCAGACAGCATCATACAGACCGCCCCGCGGACCCGGGTTATCTTCCCCGCCCCGCCAACGGCAGCCTGAATTTGGTGATTGACAGTTTCTTATACGCCCGTTATTTGGCTTTCGACCGCAAACAGCATATTGATTATAGCATAAAAGGGTATCAAAGCAAAGCCATGGAATTCTTTCCATTGATTCTTTGACTTTTTCCTCAAATTTATCTTGATTTTTTTGGCATTGACAGGTATCATGAATCATAAATCGTTTGATTTTTAAGCATTTTTACACAGATTTTAGACAAAAAGGAAGATGAAGATGAAGCCGCTCACCTTGGATAAGATCTACCATGCCGCCTTCACAATGAAGGGGGTCGTCCGCACCACCGACCTGATTCACGCGCCCGACCTGCTGGAAGGGAGCGAGATCTACCTGAAAACCGAGAATTTGCAGGTGACCGGCTCCTTCAAGGTGCGCGGGGCCTACTACAAAATCTCGCAGCTCTCCCCGGAGGAGCGGGCCCACGGGGTCATCGCCTGCTCCGCGGGCAACCACGCGCAGGGAGTGGCTCTTGCCGCAACCCGTGCCGGACTGACCTCGACCATCTGCATTCCGGATGGCGCACCGATCTCAAAGGTGGAGGCCACCAAGCGCTACGGCGCACGGGTCGAGCTGGTCAAGGGCGTCTATGACGACGCCTATGCCCGCGCCTGCGAGCTTCAAAAAGAAACCGGCGCCGCGCTGATCCATCCGTTTGACGATCCGGCGGTCATCGCGGGCCAGGGCACCATCGGGCTGGAGATTCTCGACCAGCTTCCCGACGTCGATGCGGTCATCGTTCCGATCGGGGGCGGCGGCCTGATCTCCGGCGTGGCTTTCGCCATCAAATCCCTTAATCCGTCCGTCAAGGTCTATGGGGTGCAGGCCTCCGGCGCGCCTTCGATGCTCAACGCCATCGAGCGCCACCAGCGCGAGCCGCTTTCCTCCGTCGCGACGGTGGCCGACGGCATCGCGGTCAAGATGCCGGGCGAACTGACCTATGAACTCTGCTCCAAATACGTCGATCAGATCGTCACCGTCACTGATGACGAAATTTCGACCGCCATCCTCACCCTGATCGAAAAGCAGAAGCTGATCGCCGAGGGCGCGGGCGCTGTTTCCTTCGCCGCGATGCTCTTTGAGAAGCTCCCGCTCAAGGGGAAGAAGGTTGTCTGCCTCATTTCGGGCGGCAACATCGACGTCAATATCCTTTCCCGGGTCATCAGCCGCGGACTCATCATGTCCGGCCGAAACACCCACCTGCGGATTGAACTGACCGACAAGCCCGGACAGATGGAGCTGGTTTCCCACATCATCGCTGCCCACGGCGCGAACATCACCGGCGTCAACCACAACCGCACCGCCGACAACAAGAATATCACGGACTGCTTCCTCGACCTCGACATCGAAACCCGCAACCTCGAGCACCTGATGGAGATCAAAACCGCGCTGCGCGAAGCAGGATTTCAGGTTTCCCGGCGCTGAACGGCAAATTTCTCCTTGCCAACCTGTTTTCTTCCCGCTATCATAGAGGTTGGACAAGTCCACAGTAAGGAGGAACAAACAATGACACCCACGCTGGAACAGCTCCGAGAAAAGAAGGGTTTCCTGTGCGACATGGACGGTGTGATCTACCATGGCAACCGTCTCCTGCCCGGGGTCAAGGACTTCGTAAGCTGGCTTTACGCCGAAGGAAAGAGCTTCCTGTTTTTGACCAATTCGAGCGAGCGCAGCCCGCTTGAGCTTCAGCAGAAGCTTGCCCGGATGGGCCTCGAGGTGGATGAAAGCCACTTCTATACCAGCGCCCTTGCAACCGCGAAATTTCTGAGCCGCCAGGCCCCCGGATGCACCGCCTACGCCATCGGCGCGCCGGGCCTCTTCAACGCCCTCTATGATGTCGGCATCACGATGAACGATGTCAATCCCGACTATGTTGTGGTCGGAGAGGGGCGCAACTACAACTATGAAAACATCCTCAAGGCGGTCGCGCTGGTGCGGGCCGGCGCCAAGCTGATCGGCACCAATACCGACCTCACGGGACCGATTGAGGACGGCATCGCTCCCGCCTGCCGCGCCCTCTGCGCCCCCATCGAACTCGCCACCGGAAAATCGGCTTATTTCGTCGGCAAGCCGAACCCGCTGATGATGCGCACCGGACTCAAACTGCTCGGCTGCCATTCGAATGAGGCTGTCATGATCGGCGACCGGATGGATACGGACATCGTCGCGGGAATGGAAACCGGACTTGACACGGTTCTGGTCCTTTCGGGGGTCAGCGACATGGCGACCATCGACCAGTTTCCCTACTGCCCCACCTATGTCATGGACGGCGTCGGAAACATTCCGCCCGCCTGCCGGTAGGTGCCCCCGTCGTGTGCGTTCTCTGCCATTTCGTCGGGTTTGAGACAAAAGCCTTTACAGGGTGTCTCCGCCGGCAGAACCGGGGGGTTCCCCTCCCTCAAAAATCAACCGCCCCGCGTTGGTGCTTCCAACGCGGGGCGGCTTTCTCATCCGACGTCTTTTGGAAAAAGCTATTCTTCAATACCTGCCAGCGCCTGTGCCTCGCCCATCAGAGCATTGATGTCGTCGGGGGTCAGGCCGTCAAAGATGCTGCTGATATAATCGGCCAGATCGGTGTCGCCCTTCTTAACCGCCGCAACGTTGCCGTCGCTTTCATACTCAATGCCGATGTCGAGCATCACAAGGTCGTCGTGCGCCGCGGCAAAGCCGGCGGCCATCATGTTGTCAAGGAAAACCGCTTCGACCTTGCCGGCCTTGAGCTCAGCGATCTCATCGCCGACCTTGCTCAGCAGCACGACGTTTTCCGGACCGGCAATGCCGCCTGCAACGCCTTCTTGAATCGAGCCCTTCTGAGCCGCGACCTGGCAGCCGGCGAGACTCTCCTTGGTGGCGTACTTCTCGGCATCCGCGGCACGAACCACAACCACCTGCGCGCCATGGAAATAGGGGGTGGAGAAATCGACCGCCTTCGCCCGCTCAGGCGTGTTGGAAAGCGACGCCATCACAAAATCGAAATCACCCTTGTTCAGGCTGATCAGGAGATTGTCAAAGGACATATCCACAATCTCAAGTTCGACGCCCAGGCCGTCGGCAACCTTCTGAGCCAGGGATACGTCAAAACCGACGATGGTGTCCACGCCGTTGATCTCGGTATGGAACTCGAAGGGGGGATAGTCGGCGCTGGTGCCGAGAATAATCTTCCCGGCGGCTTTGATCTCAGCCAGACGGCCGGCCTCCTCCGGGGCCGCGGGGGCCTCCGGCGCCGGGCTGGCCTCAGCGGCGGAGCTGGCGGGAGCAGGAGCGCTGGAGCTCGAGGACCCGCACGCCGCCAGAGACAGGACCATGGCGAGCGACAGAACGACCAACAGTATCTTTTTCATATTCACACACTCTTTCTTTTTATTTTGGCGCTGTGCGGCTTATTCCCACAGCGGCTTATCCCAGAGCTTGACCATCGTGCCGATGCCCATCCTGCGGGCGTTGAGGAAAATTTCATAGCCGATCATGATGTCGAGCGCGCCCAGTCCCAGCGACGAGCAGTTGATAACCTCGTCAGTTCCCTTCCGGCCGGTCCATTTTCCCAGCACCATGTCGGAAAGCTCCACGACATTCTCCCGGGTCAGCTTGCCCGCCTTGTAGAGCTTGGCGGCCGCCTTGCTTTCATAGGTGATAATCTGATCCCAGTAATCGACCGCGATGACGTCGCTGGAGGAAACCACGTCCAGATCCGCCTCGTAGGAGCCCATGTTGATGACGGTCATGCCCTTTTTGATCCAGCTCTTGTCGATAAAGGGGCTGCTGGCGGTCGTTTCGGTGATGACAACCTGCGAATCAAGCGCAGCGGTTTTGGCGTCGCTGGTCGGAACAATCTCGACGCTGTAGACGTCTTTGTAATCGGCGGCAAGGGCCTTGGCTTTGGCCAGGTTCATATCGCACAGATAGATCTTTTTGACCGCGGGCAGGCTCTCGCAGACAGCCATGACCATCGTGCGGCCGATCACGCCCGCGCCCACCAGCGTAACCGTCTCGGTGTTCTTGGGAGCGGTGTACTTGGCGAAAACGCCGGCCACGGCGGAGGTCCGCATGGCGGTAATCAAGGTGCCGTCGAGAATGCAGAAGGGCAGCACCGTCTCAGGGTCGCTGAGAATGGTGATGTCGATGCCGTAGGGAATACCGGGAATGCTGCTGTTCTTGCGGGATTCGGCCGCCCATTTGGTGCCGCCGACATTGATGTCGCCGCCGATGTAACAGGGCATCGAGTTGAAGAAGGAGTTCCAGTTGGCACCCGAACCGATGGGCATGCCGATGTGGGTTTTGGGTGGATTGATAATCTGTCCCTTTCCCAGCAGCTCATAGGTTTTTTCCACCGCCTGGATGGTCATCTTCATATCCAATACGCCTGCTTTGATGACTTCCTCCTCCTGCAGGAAAAGGATGCCGGGGTCAATCGAGTGAATCATTTTTTTGTTTCCTCCTCAAGTTGCGATATGCTGCTATGCTCCGCGGGCCGGACCCGCGGCGTTTTAGATACAATTAAGAACCTTGGACAGGAAATCCTGTGTGCGGGGATGGCGCGGCGCGGTAAAGAGCTGCTGCGGAGGCCCCTGTTCCAGAATCTGCCCGCCGTCCATAAAGAGCACCCGGGTGCCGACCTTCTGGGCAAATCCCATCTCGTGGGTCACAACCACCATGGTGATGCCCTCTTCCGCCAGAGACTTCATGACGCCCAGCACCTCGCCGACCATCTCAGGGTCGAGCGCGCTGGTCGGCTCGTCGAAGAGCATCACATCAGGATTCATCGCCAGCGCCCGCACAATGGCAATGCGCTGCTTCTGTCCGCCCGACAGGCGGGAGGGATATTCCTGCGCCTTGTCCGCCAGTCCCACCCGCTCGAGCAGCTTCATCGCCCGCGCCTCGGCTTCTTCCTGGCTCTCTTTTCTGACCATTGTGGGGCCGATGGTGATATTCTGAAGGATGGTCAGGTGGTTGAACAGATTGAACTGCTGGAAGACCATCCCCATCTTCTGCCGCAGCAGGTTGATATCCGCGCCGGGAGCGCAGATGTCGTTTCCCTCAAAGATAATGCGGCCGCCGGTCGGCTCCTCCAAACGGTTCAGGCAGCGCAGAAATGTCGATTTGCCTGAGCCGGACGGCCCGATGACCGTCACAACCTCGCCCTTGAAAATCTCCTCATTGATGCCCCTGAGCACCTCGTTGCTGCCGAAGCTCTTATGCAGGTCCTCCACATGGATCATCGCGCTCGATTTATCGCTCACTGCGTTTGAGCCTCCTTTCAAAGGTATCGACGCCCTTGCCGACCACAATATTCAGGATCAGGTAGATGACGGCCGAAATATAGTAGCAGGGCAGCGGGTTATAGGTGGCGGTAACCACGATGCCGTTATTGTACATCAGATCGCTGATTCCCAGGTATTGAATGACCGAAGTCTCCTTAATCATGACCATGAACTCGTTGCCGATGGCCGGCAGAATGTTCTTGATCGCCTGCGGCATGACGATATGCAGCATCGTCTGTCCGTTGGTCATGCCGATCGAACGGGCCGCCTCACTCTGCCCGATATCCACCGCCTGAATGCCGGAACGGATGACCTCCGCAACATAGGAAGCGGAATTGAGCGAAAGGGCGATGACGCAGGGAAGCGCCCGCTCCAGCGCGACGCCCCAGATATTCACCTTGGGATAGGGGATAAAATCGAGCTGGTAATAAACGATGTAAAGCTGCACCAGCAGCGGTGTGCCGCGCAGCACGGTGATGTATAGTTTGGCAAAGCCGTTCAGTATCCTGTTTTTCGAGAGGCGGAGCAGGGCGATGACACAGCCCAGCAGAAAGCCGCAGAACACCGTGATCAGCGAGATCAGGATGGTCGTGCGGGTGCCCCGCAGGAAATACTGGTAGTAATTCGCGAAAATTTCCATAATGGTCAACGGGATGGCACCTCCAAGTCATAGGGGCCGCAGCCGCGCGAATGCCTGCGGCGGACAAACAAACCCACGCGGCCGCTCCGAATCATGAGAGTCACAGCCGCGCTAATGCCGTTATTATAACTCGAGATTCATAAATATACAATAGTTTTTCATAATTTGTATATTGTGTCATTTCCGGAGCGATTTTTCCGCAAAATTGTCATCTTTCACGAATATATCCAAAGCGGCGGGCAATGCCCTCTCAGGAAACGGACGGCAGGTGCTTTTTCCATCCCCCGGTCAGGAAGCGGATCGAAAAAACCGCGCCCCTCAGCGCCTCGTCCACCGCCATCGCGATCCAGATTCCGGGAAGGCCCAGCCCGAAATGAACGCCCAGCAGCCAGGCGCCCGCCACCGCGACCAGCCAGCAGGAGACGATTCCAGCGCCGACCGGCAGCCTGACATCCCCCGCCGCCACAAGGCTGCGCACCATCACGATATTCACCGAGCGTCCGATTTCCAGAAAAAATTCAATGGCGAGAATCGTTTTTCCCAGTCTCCAAACCGACTGGTCCCGGGTAAACAGGCCGAAAACGAAATCGCTGTTCAGCCACAGCAGCGCGGTGATCGAGAGGGAAACCGCCAGCGCGATGCCGACTGCGGTCCAGACACGCCGGCTGATGCGGTCGATCCGCTGCTCTCCCACCAGATAGCCGACCACAATCTGGGTTGCCTGTGAAATGGCGATCGAATAGACATAGGCAATATTTGCAAAAATGCTGCAATAAACCTTGGTGGCAACCACCGCCGTCCCAAAGAGATTGACAAAGCGCAGAATGAACGCCTGCGACAGGTCATAGGAGAGCGATTCGCCGCCGGTGGGCAGTGCAAAAAAGAGCAGCCTCCGGCAGACGGCCCCCGGGAACGGGCGAAGCTGTGAAAGGCCCAGCGGAATACGGATCTTCTTACAATAAATAAAGGAGATGACCGCCAGCCCGATGCACTTGCTGATGTTGGTCGAAATGGCGGCCCCCATCACCCCAAGCTCGGGCAGTCCGAAAAGGCCGTTGATCAGAACCGCATTGCCGAAGATATTGATTCCGTTCATAATCAGGGCGGTCGTCATGATTTCCCGCAGGTAGGCATAGCTGCGGAGAATCGCCGCAAAGGTCATATAGCATCCCTGCACAAGAATGAACGAGCCGACCGCCAGCAGATAGCCCCGCGCATCGGGCATGACCTCGGGCGCAATCCGCAGCCATGAAAAGAGCGGCTTCCAAAACAGAAGCAGAGCGAGGCTCGCCGCGAGGGACGCGCCTCCCACCACAAGGAAAGCCACATTGCAGACCGCGCCGGCCCGGCGCTCATCCCTGGCGCCGATATACTGTGAGAGCATGATGGTCGCGGCCGCGCTCATGCTGCTGAGCAGAATGATGATGATATTGATGATCTGATTGCCGTTGCCAATTGCCGCAACCCCCGCCTGACTGTGCCGGCTGATCATCATCTGGTCGACATTGCCCACCAAAAGCTGAAGCAGAAGCTCCGCAAAAATCGGCAGGCTCATCCAAAAGACCCGCCGCGCGTTAAATTCTTTCATCAAAGGGCTTCCTCCATGGAAAAAGGATGGTGTTCCTGATTTCGCAAGCAACATCATAAACTTTTCCCGCTGTCCTGTCAAGAAAGTGTTAGATGATTTCCACAATTATTATTTTACTCATTTGTGCAATCGGCCTGAACTCCCTGCCTTCCAATGATTTCCGCGCCGGAGATTCGCCAAAATTTCACACAGAAGAATTTTTTTGCTGCGAAAATTGTGGTATTCTGGTACCATTGAAATATTGAAAGATTGCCACGAAAGGGTGTGCGCCATGAAACGGATTGGCGGAATGCTTTTCCTTCTTGTTTTGCTTCTTTTCGGCTGCGGTCCAAAGGAAATCGTCCTCGACGCTCCGCTTGCGCCGGGAATCGGCTCGGGTGAGCCCAACGACATCACCATCATTGCCGGGAGCACGGTCTCCATCCCTCTGACCCTTCCGGAACTGAAGGAAGAGCCGCGGATAGAAGTATTTGCACAGCCGCCCCTCTCCGCCGAGCAAAAAGAGGGCCTGCTTCTGCTTTCCTGCGGGGAACCGGGCCGCTATCCCCTGACGATCACGCTGCGGGCGGAGGGCCGCCGGCAGCTCGACGTTCCCTGCCAGGTAGAGGTCGAGCCCCGCCCGATGAAGCTTGCGGTGCTCGACGAAGCCGGCTCCCCCGTGGAATCGGTCGTCCTCCCCCGGGGAGAAACGGCTGTTTTAACCCTTGCCGCCGAGGAGGGGGCCGTCTTTTCCTGTTCCGCCGCCGCGGAAGATTCCCCCTGCGGGCTTCGTCTCGAGGGAAACCGCCTGACCATCACCGCCGACCGGCCCGGAGAATGCGGCGTGCCGCTGCGTGCCTCCCTTGACGGCTGGGCCGACGCCGAATTTTCGCTGCCGGTCACTGTCTCAGCCGTCCCCGCCGAGCTTTCCGTACCGGAAGATTCCCTTTCAGGGCTGGTCGGAGAAACGCTGGCCCTCCCCTGCGCCATCGACTCCGAGGGGGTCCTTTCTGTCTCCTGCGACCCGCGGCTGACCGCCTCGGTTTCGGGAGGCACGGTTTCTTTCTCCGCCAGCCAGCCCGGCAATTATCAGGTCACCCTCACCGTGGAGGCGCCCGGCGATCTTCCCTCCTCCAAAACGGTCAGCGTCCTCTACCGCCTGCCTCCGGTGTCGCTCAGCGTCCCCGGCTCGATCAGCCTGAACGCGGGCGAAAGCGTTTCCGCCCAGGTCGCTGCCACTCCCGGAGCATCGGTCTGGGTCAGCGCCTCGGAGGGACTCTCCGCATCGATCAGCGCGGACGGCACTCTGACGGTCAGCGCCAGCCGGAAAGGCAGCGGCACCCTGACGGTCGGCGCACAGCTCGACGGATACCAGAGCGCCTCCGCCGAGATCCCGGTGACAGTGGGAACCGCGCTGCCCCCGGCCAGCAGCCGCTACGCCGACGAAGCGCAGGAGATTGTCCGGCTGGTCAATGAAGAACGCGCCGCGAACGGATTGCAGGCGCTGACTTACCGGCCGGTGCTCGAGGGACTGGCACAGGCGCGGGCGCGCGAATCCTCGGAATACTGGTCCCACACCCGCCCCGACGGCCGGATGTTCAACAGCATTTTCAGTGATTACGGCCTCCATTATCAGGGGGAGGGCGAGAATCTGTTCGCCTCCAATGTTCTGGATACCGGCCTCGCCATGGAGGAATGGATGAACTCCCCCGACCATCGCGCCAACATCCTGCGCGGCAACATTGACGGCATTGCGGTCGGCATCGTTCGGGGCGGCGACGGAGATTATTACATCTGCCAGCTTTTTGTCACCGACTAAATCCCTCCGCCGGGCCACCCGGCACGCGGAAAAGCCGGAAAACCCGGCATAAAACAAGGGGTATTTGATCTATGAAGCAGCGTTTCGTTTATTTTGCCACCGTCCTCTGTTCGATTCTTTTTCTCTTTTTTGGAAACCGCGCCGCCTCCAGCGGCATGCCTGAATTTCAGGGCATCTATCAGGATCACTGCGTGATGGCCCGGGTCGAAGGAATCCTCTCGCGGCAGTCGGCCGCGCAGGAAATCGACGGTGTATTCTACGGGCGGGGTACCAACATTCTCTTCGCGGCCGAGATTCTCAACGGCGAGGAGCGCGGCCAGCTCGTCACAGGCATTCAGAACGTCGATCCCGAATCCCCCAGCCAGCTGCGGGACGTGAAGAAGGGAGATCGCGTCATCCTCACCTATAACCCGGTCGAGGGCGCGGCGATCACCTGGATGCTGGGCGAATATGTCCGCACCGACGCGCTCGCCGTCTTCGGCCTGGCCTTTGCGGCGGTCCTGATTCTTTTCGGACGGCGCAAGGGGGTGAACACCCTGCTTTCGCTCGGTTTCACCTGTCTGGCAATTTTTGTGGTTTTCATCCCCGCCATCCTTTCCGGGAAAAACATCTACGGGTGGTCGGTCGCCGTCTGTGTCTTCGTCATCGTCATGACCCTGCTGATCGTTGAGGGGGCCAACCAGAAATGTCTGTGCGCAGCCATCGGATGCTTCTGCGGACTCGCCGTTTCGGGGGCGCTCACCCTGCTCTGCGACCACTTTCTTCAGCTCACCGGCATGGTGGACGAGAACTCCATGTATCTGAAGTATCTCATCGAAGAGGACCCCATCGACCTCAAGGCCATTATCTTCGCGGCGATCCTCGTCGGCGCAATGGGGGCGATCATGGATGTGGCGATGTCGCTGGCTTCCGCTCTCCGGGAGCTGCACGAAAAGGCTCCCGAATGCAGCGCCGCCGTCCTCTTTCACTCCGGAATGACGATTGGACGCGATATGATGGGAACGATGGCCAACACACTGGTGCTCGCCTACATCGGCAGCTCTCTTTCCCTGACCCTGCTTCTCATGGCCTACAGCCGTTCGGTGATCGCGCTGCTCAACCGCGAGATGATCGTCGTGGAGATTCTTCAGTCTCTGGTCGGAAGCTCCGGGATTCTCCTGACCATTCCCCTGACCTCTCTGGTCTGTGCCGTCGTCTATTCCCATGCCAAAGGAACGGCGGACGGCAAGGCGCCGGAGCCTCTTCCCGCACAGCCGGCGGCCCATGAGGACATGCCGCTTTAGTTTTTCTCCGCCCGCGCCCGTCCCTATCCGGGGCGGGCGTTTTGTACCGGTTTTGTGAAATTTCATTTTTCATATTGGAATCTTTCAGCCTTTTCCCCAAATATTCCGTCAACTCCATGAAAAATAGTCGTCTTTTTTGTAGATAAATCTGATTGACTTTCCCGATGCGATCTGATAAGTTATTGATAGAAACCGATAAACAGAACCGGTATATAAAAATGATGCACAGATGCACGTAAGGAGCGCAGTATGGCAGGGCGGGTTACGATTTCCGATATTGCGAAGGCCGCGGGGGTATCGAAGACCACCATTTCCCGCTATTTGAACGGAAACTACGGCTATATGTCCGCCGAAACCCGCGCCCGAATTGAAGAGATTATCAAAAAATACAACTATGTGCCCAACAGCATCGCCCGCACCCTCAAATCCAAAAAGAGCGGGATGATCGGCGTCATCGTCAACACGCTGCGCTATCAGGTCGGCGCACAGACCGTTACCGGAATCAACGATATCTGCACCAAAAACGGTTACGGCACCATTGTGCACTGCACAAACGGCGACCGCAGGGCCGAAGAGACGGCGGTTCAGCTCTGTCTCAACCAGCAGGTCGAAGGATTCATCATCATTCCCTGCGAAAATTCAGTCGCCCCTTACCTCGAAATCTGCGAACGGGGGATTCCCGTTGTCATCTGCACCCGCCGGCTGGACGACTGGCCCTACGGCTGCGTATATGTCCGCCACGACGAGCTGATCCAAAAGATGCTGCTTCACCTCAAGGAGCAGGGCTTCGAAAAGGTTCGCTTTTTACTCGATGTTCACGACTTTCACAAGGAAGCGATGGCGGGATTCTTTTCGGCAGCCTCCGCAGAGCTGTTCGGGATGTCCCGCGAAGAGTCGATCCGCTGGGTCGGCCGGGAAAGCCCTGCCGTCTGCGAGGCACTTGATGCCCTTCTGCACGAGTATCCGGGACAAAGCAAGGCTGTGATGGCGGTCAACACCCACACCCTGTTTTTGACCCTCCGGGAGCTGGAACGCCGCCGAATCCGGATTCCTCATGAGCTGGGGGTCTGCGGCTACGATGTGATAGGCTGGTCCGAGCTGGTCTATCCCGGAATTTCCGCGATCCGCCAGCCGATGGACCGCATGGGAATCATCGCGGCGGAAAAGATGATGGAAAGCCTGCGCGAGCAGCGTCCCACCCAGGGCGCCTGCGCGCTGGAGGGAAGTCTCTTTTTCCGAAATTCCACCAATCTGAAGGCGCTGTAGCCGTCTTTTCTCTTCGCAAAACAAGGATGGTTTTCCATCCTTCTCTTTTGTCCTTCTTGTTAATCGGTAAACAAAATCGGTTAACGAAACATAATTTCAGGATATAGGCGCATGTCGCTTATAGGGGATAGAAAATTAAAAACAGCAGGAGGAAGTAACATGAAAAAACTGATCTCGGTCCTTTTGGTTCTGGCCATGGCCCTCTCCCTCGCAGCCTGCGGCTCAAGCAGCGCTCCCGCAAGCTCCGCCGCTCCCGCCGCCAGCGGCGACGCATCCGGCGGCACACCCGCATCCAAGGGTGAGTGGCCCAGCAAGGCCATCACTCTTCTCTGCGGCTATTCGGCCGGCGGCTCGTCCGACCTTGGCTGCCGCTATGTTGCGGAAGCCCTTAAAAAGGATCTCGGCGTTCCCGTTGTCGTTGAGAACGTTCCCGGCAGCGGCAGCTGGCTCGCCTGGAATCAGCTTCTGCAGAACACGGATCCCGACGGCTATACCTTCGCGCTGGTAAACCTTTCCGCGATGTACGGCCACTATGATGAGACCAATCCCCGCGAAACCACCATCGACGACTTCGAGCTGCTCGCCAACCATGTCATCGACTACCAGGTCCTCGCCATCCGCAACGACGAGACCCGCTTCACCGATTATGCCTCGCTGGTTGAGTATGCCAAGACCAATCCCCTGATTCTCGCCTCCGCCACCTCCAGCATCACCAGCGGCGACGCCACCGTTGCCAAGATGCTTGAGCAGAAGCACGACAGCCAGCTCACCGTCATCCCGGTTGACGGTGCCTCTGACGCCACCACCATGTTCCTCGCCGGCGAAACCGACATCCTCTCCGCCAACGTGGGCGACGTGATGGATGCCGAGGAGAACGGCTACCATCCCATCGTTGTCTTCGCTCCTGAGCGTTCCGACTACCTGCCCGACGTTCCCACCGCCATCGAGACCGGCGTTGACGACTATGTTTCCTTCTCGGCCCGCGGCTACGCCTATATGCCCGGCGTCGATCCCGCCATCGTTTCGAGAATGGAAGAGGCTCTCACCAAGGCTTTTGACGACCCCGATTACCAGAAAAACATGGCTGCCATGGGCGCCGAGCTTGAGCTCTATACCGGAGACGAGTACAAGCAGCTGCTTCTTGACCAGCTTGACACCCGCCTGGAGCTCTGGGGCGTCGCGAAATAATTAGAGCGGAATCAATGAAGCCCAGTTTGGAGCGCCGGACTTAAAAGCCCGGCGCTCCAGCAGGAAAGGAGCACATTTGTGAAGAAGCAACTTCATCAGGACGTTTTTATCGGCTTTATTTGTCTGGCCATCAGCCTGCTGGTCTTTGCGCTGAACACGAACCTGCCCTCTGACGCCGCCATGATGCCGCGGCTGCTCGGCGGGATGCTGACCATTCTCTCGATTTTGATCATTTACCATGGCCTGCGCAAAAGCAAACTGCCCGTGGAGGAACAGGGCCCCAAGGCCCTGACGGTGGATGCGCTGAAGATTCCCCTGATCACATGGGGCTTTGTGGTACTCTACTACATTCTTTTCCATGTAGCCGGCTACTTTGTTGCCACCGGTATTATGATTATCGCGCTGATGCGCTTTATGAAACGCACCTCCTGGCCGGTCATCATTGCGATTGATGCGGTTTATCTGCTGGTCATGTATTTTGCATTTGTTCGTATGCTGAATGTGTCGGTGGACAATTTCGGCATGTTGGGCCGGCTGCTGTAACGCTTGGAAAGGAGAACATGAAACATGGTAGACTTTGGTAATATCCTTGCCGGCTTCCAGACGCTGCTCAGCCTTGAAAGCATCATCGCTTTGATCGCGGGCACAGTGGGCGGCATGGTCATCGGCGCGCTGCCCGGATTCTCGGCCGCCATGGGCGTCTCGCTGCTGATTCCGATCACCTACGGAATGGGGCCTGTTGCCGCCCTGAGCATGCTTACGGCCATGTATACATCCGCTATTTACGGAGGCTCGATCACCGCGATTCTCTGCCACACACCCGGAACCCCCGCTTCCGCGGCGACCGCCATCGACGGGTTCCAGCTCACCAAGCAGGGGCGCGGCATGGAGGCGATGGGCGTGGCAACCCTCGGTTCCGCTGTGGGCGGCACCTTCAGCGCAATCGCCATGCTGCTGATCGCCCCCGCGCTCGGCGCCTTCTCTCTGAAATTCTCGGTTCTGGAATACTTCTTTCTTTCCGTCTTCGGCCTGACCGTCATCGCCAGCCTTGCGGGCGATTCGGTGATCAAGGGCCTTTTCTCCGGTATTCTCGGGCTGGCGCTCGGCTGCGTCGGTCTGGATGCAATTTCCGGATTCCCCCGCATGACGATGGGAGTGATTCAGCTCGAGGACGGCATCAATTTTGTCCCCGCCCTGATCGGACTCTTCTCCATTTCGCAGGTAATGTCCCTTGCCTGGGACGTTTACCATGGCAAAAAGGGCTCGGTCATCGAGGATGAGGAAAATCTGAAGAAGAGCCGCTCTCTCCCTCCCTTCAAGGAAATGAAAACCCTCTTCCCCACCATGGCGCGCTGCTCAATCATCGGTACCATTGTGGGCATCGTTCCCGCCGCCGGCGCGGGCGTCTCCTCCTGGATCTGCTACAGCATGGGTAAAAAGTTCTCCAAGCATCCGGAAAAGTTCGGCCATGGCGCCCTTGAGGGCGTGGCCTCCTGCGAAACCGGAAACAACGCCGCGACCGGCGGCGCTTTGATTCCTCTGATCACCCTCGGCCTGCCCGGAAGTTCGGTCGCCGCCATCCTGCTCGGCGGCATGATGATTCACGGCCTGACCCCCGGCGCCGCCATGTTCACCAAGCACGCCAACACCACCTATGCCATCATGATCGGCTTCCTGATCGCGAACATCCTCATGGGCATTGTCGGACTCTTTGCCGCCCGCTACATCGCCCACGTCAGCGCCGTCCCGATGGGTTATCTCGGCCCGGTCATCACCGCCCTCTGCTTCCTCGGCACCTTCGCCATCCGCAACAACCTCTTCGATGTCGGCGTCATGGTGGTCTTCGGCCTGCTCGGCTTCATTCTCAAGCGCTGCGGCTTTGCCGCGCCGCCGATGATTCTGGGCATGGTCCTCTCGGACATCTGCGAAAACAACTGGCGCCGGGCCGTCATTCTGGCAAATGCCAAGGGCGGGATGCTCAGCTACTTCCTCAGCCGTCCAATCAGCATTGTTCTGGCCCTGCTGATCGTCGTCTCCCTCTTCTCGCCGATGATCATGTCTTATGTGGATAAGAAATCCAAGGAAAATGTAACCAAATGAGGTGCAACCCAAACATGAGCAAAAAAATCGTATTCTATGGGTCCTTCAGCGGCAACATGCTGAAGTCTCTCAACAGCAAGTGCCCGGAGGGCTTCGAAACCTGTCAGGTCCCCGCCGGCGGCGATCTGAGCGCCCTCGCGTCGGCCGATTACATGGTCAACCGCGGCGGCGCGGTCGATGGCAGCGTCATGGACGCCGCTCCCCGCCTCAAGTGGATTCAGAAATGGGGCGTCGGCTATGACAAGATCGATGTCAAGGCCGCCGGTGAGCGCGGCATCCCTGTCGGAATCTGCGTGGGCGGAAACAGTATGCCGGTCGCCGAGCTTGCTGTCACCCTGATGCTCGATGTTCTGCGCAATGTCGTCCCGCTCAACGCAAAAATGAAGGAGGGCGAATGGGTCCGCGAACAGTATTCCGCCCGCTCCTACCTGCTGCATGGCAAGACGATCGGGCTGATTGGCATCGGCAACATCGCCCGCAAGGTGGCTTCCATCGTCCGCAGCGGCTTTGATGCACAGGTGATCTACTACGATGTGTTCCGCCTGAGCGAAGAGCAGGAGAGGTCGCTCGGCGTCGTCTATGCCGATCTTGACACCCTGATGGCGCAGGCCGACATCGTCAGCATCCATGTTCCGCTGCTCGAATCGACCGCGGGAATGATCGACCGTTCGAAGCTCAGTCTGATGAAGCCCACTGCCTGCATTATCAACACCTCGCGCGGCGGCATCATCAACGAGGCTGATCTGATCGAGGTGCTGCGCGGGGGCAAGATTCTCGGCGCCGGGCTGGATACCTACGCGCAGGAGCCCCTTTCAAGGGATTCCGAGCTGCTGAAGCTCGACTGTGTGGTTGCAACCCCGCACTGCGGAGGAAATACAGTGGACAACGACATCAACATGGCCGCCATCTGCATGGACTGCATTGCAAGATACGACGCCTCCGGCAGCCGTGAGATGCGCGAGATTGTCAACCGGGAATTCCTGAAATAAAATTTCAACACGAAGAATCGAGGAACAATATGGTTACTATCGGAAACAGAATTTTCACCAAGTTTGAGCGTCCGGACCCCAAGGTTGTCGAGATGTTCCGCGGACTCCCCTCCAGCAATATCAACGACGAGATGAATCGCCTGTTCTGCATGCATGACTACATCCGGCTGATGAATCCCGCCTGCTCCAGGCCCCTGCTGGGCACCGCCATTACCGTCAAAGCTCCGATCGGAGACAATCTGTTCTTCCATCAGGCGCTCGACATGGCGCAGCCGGGCGACATCATCGTAGTCGATGGCGCGAGCGGGTGCAACCGTTCCCTCGCCGGCGAAATCATGCTGCGTTTTGCGACCAAAAAGGGTCTCGCCGGAGTTGTCGTGGACGGCTGCCTGCGCGACCTCGATGGAATCGAAAAGCTTGATATGCCCATCTATGCCAAGGGAATTACCCCCCAGGGCCCGTTTAAGTTCGGCCCCGGCGAGGTCAACACCCCCATTGCCTGCGGCGGCCAGGTCGTTTTCCCGGGAGATATTCTGGTGGGCGATCCCGACGGCATCGTTGTCATCCGCCGTCAGGACGCCGAGGTGGTCGCGCAGGCCGCAATCAAAAAGAAGGCTTCCGAGGATAAGACCTTTGAACTGATGGAGGCGGATCTTGCCGCCTATGCCGCCAAGCATAAGGCCACTACTGAAAAACGCTTCACCAGCGCGGGTGGCGAAGTCCCCCAGTTCGGCAGCTACACAGAGCTTTATAAGCTTTAAAGATTTTCCTGTTTCTCCCGCTCGGAAGGGCCGGCGCCGCAGACAGGCGTCGGAGGGCAGTCCCCGCCGTTCAGAGGCTGCACAAAGTTTTATAAGCTTCGAAGATTCTCCTGTTTCTCTCGCTCAGAAGGGCCGGCGCCGCAGACAGGCGCCGGCGGGCAGTCCCCGCCGTTCAGAGACCTCACAAAGTTTTATAAGCTTCGAAGATTCTTCTGTTTCTCTCGCTCGGAAGAGCCGGCGCCGCAGACAGGCGCTGGAGGGCAGTCTCCCCGTTCGGCGGCTGCGCAGAGCTTTGCAGGCTCTTCAAAATATTCCTGTTCTTCCTCTCATACAGAAGGGCCGGCGCCGCAAACAGGCACCGGCCCTTCGCCGTCTTCAAAATTTTCCCGACCGCCGACCGGAGAAAGCCGAAACGCCGCCGCGGCAGGCGTATCTTTGTCCTCTTACCAAAAGCGGTTGGCAAGATAGGCCCCCAGCAAAATCACCGTCCCCACAAGAAAGAGCGCGAAGCCCAGCACCGCGCCGATCGCGGTCAGCCCCGCGAGCGGTGCAAACAGGAAGAGCAGCCCGCAGAAGCCCATCAGCGCCCCGCATCCGAGGACCCATCCCCAGTCATCGCTTCCGAAGCTTCTCAGCCGCAGCGCATTTGCCGTTCGGGAAAGACCGCTGATCAGCAGCCATGCACCCAGAAGAAGCGGCAGTGACCGCACGATTCTGCTGCTGCCGAACAGCAGGATCAAAGCCAGCAGCAGGGTGGCGGCGCCGTCGAACAGCATCCACCATGCGCCGTCCCGGATGCCCCGGGTGCCGAAGTAAACCGCGAAATCGGAAAACGCGGAAAAAAGGAGCACGATTCCAAACAGCACCGCGGCGGCGCTCAGGATGGCGTCGGGACGCAGAAAGCTGAGCAGCCCCGCCACGATCATCAGCACGCCGGACGCCGTCCAGAGCAGGCCCGGAAAAGATCTTCTCACCATCGCCGCCTCCTATCCCTTTTTTCTTAGTGTAGCTTCCGAAAAAGAAATTTTTCCTCAAAAAAAATGTCCAAGGTGAAAAATCGATGCAAACGGCAGCTTCTTCCGCCGAAAAATCCCCGTCGGCCATCTGTCCGGCGGGGATTTCCATCGATTCTATTTCCGCAGGGAGTTCCGCATCGCCTGACGGGTGGTGCGCACCTCGGTAAGCAGCTTGGTAAGGGTCTCCTCCGACTGGCGGAGCAGGTCGTCCGAGAAGTCCTGCGAAGCATTTCGCAGCTCCTTGGCCTTTGTCTGGGCCTGTGAGAGAATCTCCGCGGCCTTCTGCTGCGCCTGCTTGATGATCTCCTCCTGAGCGATGAGGGCGCGGGCGCGGTCCTCGGCGCGGCGCACCACGGCGTCGGCCTCCCTCTTGGCGGTGGCGAGGATATCCGCGCGGTCCGCGACGATGGCCTTGGCCTGCTTGATCTCGCTGGGAAGGTTCAGCCGGACATCGTCGAGCAGCTCACGAATTTTCTCATCATCGACCACGCTGCGTCCGCCCGAAAGGGGCAGGCTCCAGCTCTTGTCAAGCAGTTCGTCGAGCATGTCCAGAATTTCTTCAATGTTCATCCCCTGCATCCTCCTCACGTCTGAATTTCCGGTAGACCCGCTCATGCAGGCAGCGCGGCACCAACCCGGAAAGGTCGCCCCCGAGCATCGCAATCTGCCGCACAAGGCTTGAACTCAGGTACATGTTGTACATGCTGGTGGTCAAAAAGACCGTCTCAGCATAGGGGTAAAGCTTTTTGTTGGTCAGCGCCATCTGAAACTCATATTCAAAATCGGACATGGCGCGCAGTCCCTTGACGATGGCGGCCGCTTCATGCTGCTGCGCGTAGCTGCTCAGCAGCCCGGCATAGCAATCGACCTCGATGTTGGGAATCTCGGCGGTTACCTCCCGAATCATCTCCATCCGCTCCTCGGGAGTGAAGCAGGGATGCTTGTCCGGATTGATCGAAACAAGCACGATCACCCGGTCGAACAGCTTGCTGGCCCGCTTAAAAATGTCAAGATGCCCATAGGTCACCGGATCAAAGCTGCCCGGGCAGATTGCTGTTCTCATCAGGCTTCCTCCTCGCGTCGGTAGGTCGTAACCTTCGCCTTTCCGTAACGGTACTCCTTCTTGCGGGTGAAATCCCCCGCCGCAGCGGGAAGAGTCTCTCCCCGCTCGGTTTCACAGATGATGATCCCGCCGGGGCTTACCTTCTGTGCGAGGAGCGGCAGCGCCTCCTCAATCAAGCCCTTCTGATAGGGCGGATCAAGCAGCGCAATGTCAAAAATCTCCCGGTAGGACCGCAGAAAGGCCATCGCCTCAACCGGCATGACCCGCGCGTTCCGTCCAAGCCCGGTAAAAGCGAGGTTCTGCTCGATTGCCTCAACCGCGGCCCTGGCACTGTCCACAAAGACGGCGCCCCGCGCCCCGCGCGAAAGCGCCTCGATGCCAAGCTGCCCGGAGCCGGCAAACAGATCGAGGACCATCGAGCCTTCCACCTCGAATTGGATGATCGAAAAAATCGCTTCCTTCGCCATTTCGGAAGTCGGGCGGGTGGCCAGCCCCGCCGGGGTGACAAGGCGCCGGCCGCGCGCCGTCCCGGTGATTACTCGCATCGGATATTTCCTTCCTGAAAGCCCGCAAAGCGCGGGAAAATCGGTATCCTGCGCGCCCGCCGTCCGACATGGGGTGTCCGTGTGCCAAGCCGTCCGCGGCGGTACAATCCATACCCTTTATTATTGCAGGGAATCCGGCATTTGTCAACCGATTTCCCCGCGTTCCGCCGCCTCCCGCAGCGCCCGCGCCACCCGGATATTCATTCCGGGCACGGCGCAAAGCTCCTCCTCACTGGCGGCAAGAATCGCCTTTTTGGTTCGGAAAGCGGCAAAGAGGGCGCGCGCCCGCTTCTCTCCCAGTCCTTCCACCTTCGTGAGTGAAAGCTCAAAAGCGGTCTTTTTGTGGCTCTTATGGGCATAAGCGATGGCAAAGCGGTGGGTTTCGTCCTGAATGTTGGTGACAAGGGTAAAAACGCTGCGGTGGGAGGAAATCGCAATCTCCCCTCCCTGCGACGAGATCGCTCGGGTGCGGTGGCGGTCGTCCTTGACCATTCCAAAAACCGGAATCGCCAGTCCAAGCGACTCCAGCACCCGCTGGGCGGTGGCGACATGGCCCTGTCCGCCGTCGATCAGAAGCAGGTCCGGCCTCCGGTTGAAGGTGCCGCCGTCCGGCTCCTGCGCCTGATAGCGCAGAAAGCGCCGCTCGAGCATCTGGGCCATACTGGCATAATCATCCGGGCCTTGAATGTCCTGAATCGAGAATCTTTTATAGGCGGATTTCAACGGCCGGCCGTCCTCAAAAACGACCATCCCGCCGACGATGGTATCCGCGCCGATATTGGAGATGTCGTAGGATTCAATCCAGGCGGGGGGTTTTTCAAGTCCCAGCAGCTTGGCCAGCTCGTCGAGAGCGGCCAGCTCCCGCCCGGTGCGGCGCTGGCTCCGCAGGGAAAGCTGCTCGGCGGCATTAAGCCTCGCCATTTCCACCAGCTTGAGGGAATCTCCCCGCTTCGGAATCAGAACCGGAACCCTGCGGCCCGCCCGCTCTGAAAGCAGACGCTCGATCAGCTCCCGGTCGGGCAGCCCGCCGTCGAGCAGGATCTGGCGGGGCAGCTCGTGCAGCGGATCGGAGTAGTAACGCGAAAGAAACTCCCCGCGCACCTCCTCGATCGGGTCGGCCTCCGGAAAGAGAAAGTCGAGCTTATCGACCAGCTTCTGCTCCCGAAACTTCAGAACGCTCAGCGAGAGGTCGGCCCCCGACTGGACAAAGGCCAGCACATCCTGATCGACCGCCCCGGCGTAAACCACCCGCTGGCGCTCGGCAAATCGCTCGATCGCCCGCAGCCGGTCGCGGCAGCGGGCCGCCCGCTCGAATTCGAGGGCTTCGGCGGCGGCTTCCATCTGCCGGGTGAGCACCTTCACCGCATCGGCGCTTCCGCCCTTGATATAATCGACGGCCTGCCGCACTGTTTCGCGGTACTCCTCAGAGGATATCTTGCCCCGGCAGATCCCCATGCATTGCTTCATGTGGAAATTCAGGCAGGGACGCCCTTTTCCAAGATCCCGTGGAAACTGACGGGTGCAGGTCGGCAGCAAAAATGCCTTGTTCGCTTCGTCAATGGTATTTTTAACCACCCACGCCGACATATAAGGCCCGATATACTCGGCTCCGTCGTCCGTCTTCTGCTTGACCTCGGTGATCCGGGGGTAGGGGTCGCTGCGGCTGATCCGCAGATAGCTGTATCCCTTGTCATCCTTCAGCAGGATGTTGTACTTTGGGTTGTGCAGCTTAATCAGGCTGCATTCGAGCACCAGCGCCTCAAATTCGCTCGAGGTCACGATGGTCTCAAAGTCCTCCACCTGCAGCACCATCGCCAGCACCTTGGGGGTATGCCGCTCCAGCGAGCGGAAATAGCTCGAAACCCTGTTCTTCAGCTTTTTGGCCTTGCCGACGTAGATGATCTCCCCCGCCCTGTTGTGCATGAGGTAAACCCCCGGCTCGCTGGTCAGCGCCCGTGCTTTTTTGTGCAGCCGTTCAATCGCCGCACCGCTTTCTTCCGGCATCGTATTTCCTCCCGATAAACGAGATATGGCGGTACGCCGTCAAGCGCACCGCCATCTTCACAACGCAACGAACCGAAACGGAGAGATGTTATTCGGCAAAGCCGGTTTCAATCAGCTGCACCAGCCCGTTGACGGCATCCTGTTCGTCGGGGCCGTCGGCCAGAATGCGGATTGAAGCGCCGCCCACAATCCCCAGGGACAGCACGCCGAGCAGGCTCTTGGCGTTGACCCGGCGCTCCTCGCGCTCGACCCAGATCGCGGACTTGTACTCATTGGCTTTCTGAATAAAGAAAGTAGCGGGACGCGCATGCAGCCCGATCTTGTTCTGCACCTTGACATCCTTCATATACATGGTTCATATCTCCTAACGTCATCAATTTCGTATTTGGCTTCCGTTGTTCTATTCTTTATTATACGAACGTGAACCCGGCTCGTCAATCATCATGGACCGCATTTTCCTCATAGTCGGTTATTTTCTACAGCTAGGCAATAAAATCGTCGATTTTGCAGATTTCATTGTTCGAATTTACCATATATTTTTCAACATCATTATTAGATTATACACCACAGGTCCGAATATCGCCGGAAGATAATTCGCGGTTTTCACCTTGGTGACGCCCATCATGTTGGTGCCGATCAGCAGCACAACACAGTAGCCGACCATGCAGATCTGTCCCAGCAGGGGCGTTCCGTCGAGCAGCGGACCCAGCATCGACGCCCCGAGGGTGATTGCCCCCTGGTAGAGAAACAGCGGGACCGCTGAAAAGATTACCCCATAGCCGAGCGAAGCCGCCATCATGACCGAAAAAATGCCATCGAGGACCGCCTTGGTGAAAAGGACGTCGGCCCGTCCGTAGAGGCCGTCCTGAATCGAGCCGAGAATCGCCATCGCCCCGACGCAGAAAAGCAGGGACGCGCTGACAAAGCCCTTTGCAAAGCCTTCCCGACCCAACCTGCGTTCAACCGTCTGACCCAGTCCGACCACCCGGTCCTCAATCCGCATCACCTCGCCGGCCATCCCGCCGAGGACCAGGCTCAGCACCAGCAGCATCCCCCCGCCGCTGGTCAGCAGCCCGTCCGGTCCGGCGGTCAGCATCTGCTCGAAGATGCCGCCCAGAGAAATCATCGCCACGCCCAGCCCGCCGGCCTGCATCGCGGCATCCTGTACCCGCTCGGGCAGCCCGCGCCTCAGGCAGAGCCCCAGAGCGCCGCCCGCCACCACGGCGGCGGCATTGACGATGGTTCCGGTCATGGCGCATCCTCCCGCCCTTTTCCGGGCTCCCGCACTGCGTTCTTTTCCTGTTCGCTCTCTGCCGGCGGCGGGCTTTCCTCCGGGAATTTTTCCAGCAGCTTCCGGTCCTGCCGGGTCAGCTCGACCCTTTCATAGAGGTCGGGACGGCGGCGCTCGGTAATCCGCAGCGACTGCACCCGCCTCCATCCCGCGATGTTGGCGTGGTGTCCCGACAGCAGCACTTCCGGCACCCCGCGCCCCCGCCACTCGGGCGGACGGGTATACTGCGGATACTCCAGCAGTCCATTGTAATGGCTTTCCTCGGTGTAGCATTCCGCGTCCGAGAGCACCCCTTCACAGAGCCGACCGACCGCGTCGGTTACCACAAGGGCGGCCAGCTCTCCGCCGGTGAGCACATAGTCCCCGATGGAAAGCTCCTCATCCACCAGCTCCTCAATGAACCGCTCGTCCACTCCCTCGTAGTGGCCGCAGACGAGCAGGAGGTATTCCTTCCGCGAAAGCTCGATCGCCTTCTGCTGTGTGAACACCCTGCCCTTCGGGGAGAGGTAGATGATATGGGGCTTCTTTTGGTTCCTGCGCGCCGCGTCCTCGCAGCAGCGCGCGAGCGGCTCGGCCTCGATCACCATTCCCATGCCGCCGCCGTAGGGGGTGTCATCCACCCGGTGAAAGCGGTCATCCGAATAATCCCGGATGTTGATGCACGCGATCTCGAGCTTCCCCGCCCGGCGCGCGCGGCCGATGATGCTTTCATCCGCAACCCGCTCGCACATTTCGGGGAAGAGGGTGGCAATCTCAATCCTCAT
This sequence comes from Yanshouia hominis, assembly GCA_014385025.1. GTDB lineage: Bacteria > Bacillota > Clostridia > Oscillospirales > Ruminococcaceae > Yanshouia > Yanshouia hominis. The sequence goes on from JACRTB010000002.1 coordinate 44,664, forward strand.
CGTCAAACAGCCCTTTCAGCGGCCGGATCGACATCCGGTTCTGCTCGAGGTCGGTTGAAACCACCACGTCGCTGATGACCGGAATCAGCCACACCCTGCCATCCGGGAAGGTGATGTGGTAGACGTCGTTGGCGCCGGTCTCGCTGACGTCGGACAGCACCCCATAGGGATGCCCGTCGTCGGCATCGACCACCTCCATCCCAAGGAGGTCCTGAATAAAGTATTCCCCTTCCTCCAGCGGCATGTCCTCCCGCGCGACCCAGAGCACCCGGCCGCGCAGTGCCTGCGCCTGCTCAACGGTATCGACTCCCCGGAGCTTCAGAAGCACCACATTCTTGTGCGCGCGTGCGCGCAGCACCTCGGCCGGTGCGGCCCCGCCGTCGAAATAAAGGGTTTTGATTCCCTCGAGGTCCTCCGGAGAATCACACCAGGGCTGCACCCGCATCTCTCCGAGCACTCCGTGGGTGGAAACGATCTTGCCGCATTCCAGAAAAGGCTTCCTCATACCTTACTCCTTTCGAGACTAAAAAAACGCCGCGCTGCGAAATGCGTTTTCTGCAAATCGCCGCACGGCGTCCCTTTTGCTGCGGCCCGCGCAGGCCGGCGGCGGTCAGTCAATCTCGACGATCGACTTCTCCCCCGTCTGGCCAGCCGACGCCCGCACAATGGTGCGGATCGCCTTGGCGATCCGGCCCTGCTTGCCGATGACGCGTCCCATGTCCTGAGGGCCGACGTGCAGGTGGTAAACCACCGTCCGGTCCTCGGTCGTGGGGCCGACCGTAACGGTCACCGCGTCCTTGTCCTCAACAAGCCCTTTGGCAATGATGCTGATTAACTCTTCCATCCTGCCCTCCATTGCTGCTTACAGCAGGTCGTTCTTCTTCATCAGAGCCCGCACCGTATCGGTGGGCTGGGCGCCGTTCGCGATCCACTTCTTCGCCTTCTCGGCGTCGATCTTGATCACCGAAGGCTCGCGGGTGGGGTCGTAGACGCCGATCTCCTCGATGAATCTGCCGTCGCGGGGATATCTGGAATCCGCAACCACAATTCTGTAGAAAGGAGCCTTCTTGGCGCCCATACGGCGAAGTCTTATTTTAACAGCCATTTCTGTCACCTCCTGAAATTTTTTCCTCTTAACATCTATTTTCACCCGATGGGGTAAAAACCATACAAACGGCCGCCGGCGAGCGGGGCCTCAGAAGGGCAGCGCGCCCCGTCCGAACATTCCTCTTCCCTTCTTGGAGTTGAGGGTTTTCATCATCTTCTGCATCTGTTCAAACTGCCGCAGAATCCGGTTGACATCCTCGACCCGGGTGCCGCTTCCCGCCGCGATGCGGCGTTTGCGCTTGGGGTCGATGATCGAGGGCTTGTCGCGCTCGGCGGGGGTCATCGAGAAGATAATCGCTTCCATCTTCTTCATTTCCTTCTCGCCGCGCTGGGCGTCCTCGTCGTTGACCTTGACGCCGGGAATCATTCCGAGCACCTGTCCGAGCGGCCCCATTCCCTGAATTTGCTTCATCTGATCGAGCAGATCGGTCAGGGTAAACGCGTTTTTGCGCATCTTCTGCGCGAGGGCCTCGGCCTTTTTTTCGTCCACCGCGTCCTGAGCCTTTTCGACGAGGGTGAGCACGTCGCCCATCCCGAGGATTCGGGAGGCCATACGGTCCGGATAGAACGCTTCGAGCTGGTCGAGCCGTTCGCCGACACCGACAAACTTGATCGGCTTGCCGGTGACCGCGCGGACCGAGAGCGCCGCGCCGCCGCGGGTATCGCCGTCGAGCTTGGTGAGGATGACGCCGCTGATGTCGAGCCGCTCATCAAAGGCTTTCGCCACATTGACCGCGTCCTGACCGGTCATCGCATCGACCACCAGCAGGATTTCATGCGGGCCGACCGTCTCCTTGATGCGGGTGAGCTCCTCCATGAGCTGTTCATCGACATGCAGCCGCCCGGCGGTGTCGAGGATCACAAGATCATCGCCGTGATCCTTCGCGCGCATGATCGCGCGGCGCGCGATTTCAACCGGGTCACCCTGCCCCATCTCAAAGACCGGGACTCCGACCTGTTCCCCGACCACCTGAAGCTGCTTGATGGCGGCGGGACGGTAAACGTCGCAGGCGACCAGCAGCGGCCGTTTTCCCTGCGATTTGAAGTATTTGGCCAGTTTTGCGCAATGGGTGGTTTTGCCGGAGCCCTGCAGCCCGCACATCATCAGGATGGTGGGCAGACGGTTTGAGAAGCGCACCCGGACATTTTCGCTTCCCATCAGGGCAGTCATCTCGTCTTTGACGATCTTGATAACCTGCTGGGCGGGGGTCAGGCTCTCGAGAACCTCGGAGCCGACCGCGCGCTCGGAGACGGCGGCGACAAAATCCTTGGTAACTTTATAGTTGACGTCGGCCTCGAGAAGCGCCAGGCGCACCTCGCGCATGACCTCCTTGATATCCGACTCCTTGAGTTTGCCGCGGGCCTTCAGGCGCTTGAATACGGCGTTTAGTTTATCGGAAAGACCTTCAAAAGCCATGGATTTCCTCCCAAGCAATCATCTGTCAGAGCTCCGCGATCCCGCGCGTCAGCCGGGCAATCGCCTTGGCGCGCTGGGTGATCTCCCCGCTTCCGCAAAGGCGCTGGTTGACCTGCTCGATCTCAAAGACATTCTTCGAAATCTCGTCGAGCTTTCCCTTGATCTCGGTGAAGCGCTGGGCGAGGCCCAACCGTTCCTCAAACTCGGTGAGCTGCCCCTCGGCCCGTTTGATCGAATCGCGCACCCCCTGCCGGGTGATTCCCGAAAGGGCGGCGATTTCGGCAAGCGAGAGGTCCTCGTTGTAGTAAAGCTCGATGACCTCCTGCTGCTTTTCGGTCAGCAGGTCGCCATAGAAGTCGTAAAGAACGGTGATTTCCAGATTCTTTGCCACAGCGCGCCCCCTCCGAATGAACCAAACTGCCCCTGACTGCTTTCAAGATTATATCGGATCATACGCAAAGTGTCAAGTATTTTCTCTTTACATTTCATCACAAAATATGCTCCTTTTCCGTGTCTGCTCCACAACAGGCTGTACAAAAGCGGAAAATCCGCCCGACTCCGACTTTTTTCTCAAACAGCCTGGATCCGGGAAGGGTATTTTCATCCGGTTTCCGCGGCGCCGAGGCCCTTCTGACAGGGGGAGGGTTCTTTTCATTCTGCCGCCGCGGTATTTCTAAAATTTTTTTGAAAACGGTGCAACATTCTCTTCCGCTGATCTGTATTATGAGCAGAACCGCCGGTCAGCGGCGGGTCAACGCAAAACAGGAAGGAAGTATTCTTAATGAAAAAGATCGTTGTTTTTTCTCTGTGCGCCGTCATGGCGCTTTCCCTCGCCGCCTGCGGAGGAAAGCCGGATTCCTTCGCGCCCCAGCCCGCGTCCGTCCCGCCGGAGATTTCATTCTCTTCCGAATCCATGATGGGAGAGACCGTTCAGATTCCCAATCCCTTTGTTGAATGCGAAACCCTCGGCGAAGCGGAGAAGCTGGCCGGTTTTTCCATCTCGGTTCCCGAGAAGATTTCCGACCAGACCGGGGAACGCTTGATTCAGGCTGTCAAAGATGATTTAATTGAAGTGATTTACCATAGCGGCGAAGAAGAGGTCAGAATCCGCAAAGCCCCCGGCAGCGAAGACATCAGCGGCGACCACAACGAGTATGCGGAGAGCGCCGACGAAACGGTGGATGACCTTCGGGTCACCATGCGCGGAGAAGGGGGTCTGGTCCGCGCCGCGTTCTGGACCGACGGAGATTTCTCCTTCTCGATCACAAGCTCCCAGGGACTCAGCCGGGAGGATGCCGCCGCTCTGGTCCGTTCGGTACAATAAGCGCAATCAAATCACTTCGCGCATTTCCATTTCAGGAGGAACGATGCAATGGAACTCTGCCTGAAGCAGACGGCGGGCTTCGCACGAACTGCCGGAGAGCTCTGGAAAGCGCTTCTGCGCTTCGCCGCAAAAAGCGTCCTGCCCTTCAGCTCGGGCGAAAGCCGCGAGGCTCTCAACCAGAGGGCCGAGGAAATCCTTGACCGCCATGGAAACAACATTCTGCGCTTCGCCTACTCTTATCTTCACAACATGAGCGACGCCGAGGAGGTTTTGCAGGATACCCTTCTGCAGCTGCTCAGAAAAGCCCCGGCCTTTGAAAACAGCAGTCATGAAAAAGCGTGGCTGCTGCGGGTCGCGGCCAATCTCTGCAAAAACCGGATCAGCTACAACCGGATCCGGCGGACGGACGAGCTGGATGACACGCTCGCCGCCGAGGAGCAGGAGGACCTGTCCTTCGTCTGGGAAGCGGTCAAATCGCTGCCGGAACAGTATCGCGAGGTCATCCATCTGTTTTATTACGAGGGCTACCCCGCGGCCCGGATTGCGGAAATTCTCGGCAGAAACGAAGCAACCGTGCGCTCCCACCTGCACCGCGGCCGGGAAAAGCTCCGCGAGGTTTTAAAGGAGGCGTATGACTTTGAGGAAACGGTATGAAGTCATTATGGAACATATTACAGTGACCGATGAAATGCGCCGCAGAATTCTCGCGAACATCCAGTCTCCCGCCTCTCCCCGCTGCGGAAGACCGACGGTGCGAAAGATGCTCGCGGCCGCCGCCTGTCTGGTCCTGATTCTGGCGGGAGCGGCGCTTCTCCCCCGCTCCTTTACCGAGGAAACGGTCATACCGCCGGTGCAGACAACGCCCGAACTGACCGAATGCGCCTCGGCCGGCGAGCTGTCCGGCGCGGTGGGCTTCCCCGTCTCGGACCTGCCCGTGCTCCCGTTTGAAGCAACGGAGGTTTCTTACCTCTCGCTCTGGGGCGAGCTTGCCCAGATCCAGTATCTCGGCGCGGAGGAACAGGCGGTCTTCCGGAAATCGGCCGGAACCGGAGACAACTCCGGCGACTACAATCGATACGAAACGGCGAAAGAAATCTCGGTGCGTGGAAACACCGTCACCCTCAAAGGAAACGGCGGCTACTGCCTGGCCGTCTGGTCGGACGGAACCTACGCCTATTCTCTTTCCCTCTCTTTTGAACTCCCGGCGGAGCAGTGGAGCGAACTCGTCGCGGCGGTTCGCTGATCCTCCAGCCGGAGCACTGCCTGAATGGGTGAAAGGGGCGGCATCTTCCGGATACGCGTTTGCCGCCATGGCAATGGCACACTGCATGAATGGGTGAAAGGAGCGGCTGCTCCTTTCACCCATTCTTCAGATTTCCTGCCTTGACACCGGCGCGCGGCGGATGATATTCTGAAAAAGATAAAGAAAAGGCAGTATCTGACAACTTAACGTCTGGATACCGCTCAACTTGACTTGATATGCTTACTTTGATTTACGGTTAAAGATCGGGATTACTTGTATACTTGCATCGTCGGCCCATTCCAGTATTGTATTGACCGCGCCGCGTGTGATCGCCGTATCTTCTTTAACCTGCGCTAGGTCCTCTTTAAGTTGGCTTATGTCCTCTTTGATCGGCTTCAATTTTAAGTCCATCAGATCGGCCATAGCTTGCAGCATTTCTTTGTCTGTCATATGTATCACCCTTCGTTATTGTAGCATGGCGGGAGTGATAAATCAATGCACAAGTTAGTTTGATTACGGCATCCCGAAGGCTGTCAAATTCAGGGAAAGAAGGACGAACATTGAGCAGTTCCACCATCCGGGCGCTCTCGGAACAAATTCTGTCGGAAACGGAAAAAATTATCGTCGGCAAAACCGATAAAATCCGCCTGATCGTCATGGCGATTCTGGCGGACGGGCATATCCTGCTCGAAGACCTGCCGGGGGTCGGCAAGACCACCCTCGTCAAAACCCTTTCGATCGCGCTGGGCTGCAGCTTCCGCCGGGTGCAGTTCGTACCCGACCTGATGCCGTCGGACATCTCGGGAATGCGGATCTACAACCAGAAAAGCGGTGATTTTCAGCTTGTGCAGGGGCCGGTCATGACCAACCTGCTGCTGGCCGACGAGATCAACCGGGCGATTCCGCGCACCCAGTCGGCGCTTCTTGAAGCAATGGAGGAGCGGCAGGTCACCATCGACGGCGAAAGCTTTCCGCTTCCCCGTCCCTTTCTCGTTATGGCGACCCAGAATCCGGTGGAATCGGAGAGCACCTTCCGTCTGCCGGCCGCCCAGATGGACCGCTTCCTGATCCGGCTCTCGCTCGGGTACCCCAGCGCCGGAGAGGAGCTGCGGATGCTCGGACTGCTCGGCGACGCCATCCCCTTTGATACAGTCAGCCCCGTGACCGACGCCGGGCAGATCGCCTGTCTGCAGCGGGAGGCCGCCTCCGTCCATGTGACCGAAGCGGTGGGCCGTTACATCGTCGATTTGACCGCCGCTACCCGCACCCATCCCCTGCTGCAGATGGGGGCAAGCCCCCGCGCTTCCCGCGCCCTTTACCGGGCCTCCAAGGTCTGGGCGGCGATGTCCGGACGGAATTTTGTCACCCCCGACGACGTGCAGCAGCTTGTGCGCCCGGTGCTTGAGCACCGGCTGATGCTTTCGGGCGAGGCGCGCTTTTCGGGCAGAACGGCCGCTGAAGCGCTCGACGGCGTCCTCGCGTCCATCGAGCCGCCGCCCGGACGGGAGGAGCTTTTCGGTGGCCGCTGAGCGGGAGCAGGGGCGCACCGCGATCGGCCTGCGGTCGAGCTGGATTGTCAGCACAGGCCTTCTCTGGACCTTTGCCGCGCTGGCGGTGCTGGCCATCCTCGCCCGGATGGGGGCGCTGGCCTCGCTGCTCGTCTTTCTTCTTTTGATTGGGCTGACCTCCCGCCTCTGGGGAGAGCGCGCGCTGCACCGGGTGCTCTTTTCGGTGCGCGGCGAACCCGCCCGGCTTTTTCCCGGGGAGGAAACCACCCTCGAATGGACGGTGGAAAATGATAAGTTTCTGCCGCTGATCTGGCTGGAGCTCTCGATGCCGCTGCCGCCTTACTCCCCTCTCTGGCCCGAGGGGGACGAGGGTCTGCGTCTCTTTGACGAGCCGCAGGCCGAAGGCTCGGTGTTCTGCGCACAGGAGTTCTCCCGGCGGTTTGCCTTTCTGATGTCCCATCAGAAGCTCTGCTGGCACGCGGTCTGGACCGCGAAGCGGCGTGGCCTCTTCACCCACGACCGCCTGCGGATCTGCTCGGGGGACGGTCTCGGGCTCGCCCAGACCGAACGCCCGGCGGCTTCCGGCGCGCCCGTCATCGCCGTCTACCCCCGCGTTCAGAATGTTTCGATCGAGCCGTTCCTGCGCAATCTTTGGGAGGCCTCGGGCGACGCGAAGGGTTATCTCGAGGACCCCACCGTCATCAAGGGAAGCCGCGCCTACCAGCCCTCCGATCCGTGGAAGCGAATCAACTGGCGGCTGGCCGCGCGCGGGCTTCCCCTTTCGGTCAATCTGCCGGAGACGATTCTGCCGAAGTCGGCCCACTTCATCGTTGACGGCGAGAGCTTCGGCGGCGGGAAGCCCGATGCGGAGGGCTTTGAGGAAGCTCTCAGCATCCTCGCCTCGGTACTGGTGGGGCTGGACGGCGCACAGGTGCGCTGCGGGCTGACCCTTCCGGCGGGCCGCGCGGGCAGACCCCGCACCCTTCCCTGCGGCACCCCCGTGGAGGAGCTGCTCTTCGCCCTCGCCGGTTACGATTTCCTGCCGCCCGGCCCACCGGAGGGCGCCGATAACGAGCCTCCGCCCGCGAAGCCTTCCCGCTTCGACCTGGTTCCCGCCCTCGAGGCGTGCGCTGCGGCCGGACGCTGCTATTATCTCACCCGCGGCCTCACAAAGCTCGGCGGCCGCCTGTTGGAGCGGCTTGAGCCTTCCTCTCTCGTGCTGATGCCGATGCTGCCGCCCGATTCCGCGCGGCCCTCCGCCTTCGGCGCGGATATTCTGCCGCTGCCCGGACTCAAACGGGAGGTGCGCCATGTCTGATGCGAAAACCTTTCCCTCTCTGGCGCTGATGCCGATGCTGCCGCCCGATTCCGCGCGGCCCTCCGCCTTCGGCGCGGATATTCTGCCGCTGCCCGGACTCAAACGGGAGGTGCGCCATGTCTGATGCGAAAACCTTTCCCTCTCTGGCGCTGATGCCGATGCTGCCGCCCGATTCCGCGCGGCCCTCCGCCTTCGGCGCGGATATTCTGCCGCTGCCCGGACTCAAACGGGAGGTGCGCCATGTCTGATGCGAAAACCTTTCCCTCTCTGGCGGGAATCTTCTGCGACGTGGCCGCCTGCCGCACCCTTTACCGCCTTTTCGACCGTCCGCCGGAGGGCGGAGCGCCGGGAACCGGTTTGATTCCCTGGCTGCTGCTCACCCTTGTCGTTTACGGGGCAGACCGGATTTTCCTGCGCAGGGCGCGGGTTCTCCCTGCGGTGGTGGCCTTTCACATTCTTCTGCTTGGCGGGCACACCGCGGTGCTGCTGCTCTTCTTCTCCGACTTGCAGGGCTTTGCCGCCTATCTGATGGCGGGTCTGATGATCCTTTTCACCGGAGGAAGGGCCTGCGCGCGCTGCTTCACCCCGCCGACCGCCATGCACAGCATCCGCCAGCTCGAGGCCTGCGTCGCCATTCTGCTGGCCGCCGTCTGGTTTCATTCTCTGGTCGCCCTCGATTCCTCGGTCTGCCTGCCGATTGCCGCCGCGGTCGGAATTGCCTTTTCCGCGCTGATCGCCCAGCGGCTTGAGGGCGCGCGGGGCGCCTCCTCCGGCAGCGCCCCCTCCGGACTTGTCACCCTCGGACTCGTCCTGCTCGCGCTGTCCGTCGTCATGCTGCTCTTTATGCTCTTTGTATCGGCGCCCGTCGGGGAAGCCGTGCTTTGGCTCTGGCACGCCGGAACCGCAGCGGCCCGCCGGATGCTCGGCCTGCTCTATCGGCTGCTGGCCTGGCTCGCCTACCTCCTGCCCGACCCCGGGCCGGGCGAAGAGCCTTACCTTGAGCCGTACACTTTTGAACTGCCCGAGCCCGAGGAGGAGACGGAGGCGGACCCGCTGGTCGGCGCGGTGATGGCCGGGCTGCTCATTTGCGGAGTTGTTCTGCTGCTGATCCGGCTGCTGTGGAGGCTGCGCGCCCTGCGGGTCGGCGGCTCGCAGCGGCGCGGAAGCTCGCGGCAGGCTGTCACCCGCAGCCGCCCCCGCCTGCTCACCCTGCTGCGCAGGGCGTTTTCCGCTCTCCGGCATCGGATTCGGCTTGCGTTTGTGCAGTTTTGCCGCCGAAACACCCCCGCCGGCGTCTGTGCCGCTATCGAGCGCCATGGGCGTCTGCTCGGCGCGGGGCGCGGCCGGGGAGAAACCCACTGCGCCTACCTGCGGCGGATCGCCCGGCTGACCTCCGGACAGGACCCCGGCCTGCCCGCCGAGCTGGAACGTTTGGCGGAGCTGCTGGAACGCGGCTTCTACGGCGGCGAACCGATGCCCGCCCTTGCGGGAAAAACGGCGCGCGGCCTGCGCCGCCGCGCCTTTCTTGCGCTGCGGCGCAGGCTGCTGCCCGATGCGGACACCCTTTCCCGAATCAAGCGGCGTCTCCCCACCGGATGGAGCCGCTGACCCCTTCCGCGCCCGGTGCTTTGCATCGGGCGCGGTTCTCTTTTTCCCGGCAAAGTCCGCCGGAGTTGACCGTTTGTTCATCTTTACTCCTTGTCTTTTGCGCAAAAAACAGCTAATATTAGAAAAGAATGGAATAAAACCAGTGAATTAGCCCCACTGATTCTGTAGGCCGGTTTCTACCGTCGGAAGGGAGAATGACAATGAGAACAAACAAGCTGCTGCGCGCGGGCGGCGCGCTGGCCCTGGCCGTTTCGATGGTCCTTTTCTCCGCCGTTTCCGTCGCTGGCGCGAGCGATGACGATCTCGATTACTACGTCGGCGGCATCTCGGAAAACGGCTATCTCGTCGATGACGACGACAACTACATCGACTTTGACGAGGCGGTATGCGGCCCCGCCGCGGATTCCGACCTGCGGGTCCCCTACGGCAAGACGATCTACTTCCCGCTGCTCAACGATGGAACGAGCGGGGATCTCGACCGGCTCTACGAGGACTGGCAAAAGGCGGAGCAGGAGCTCGCCGACGCCGGGGAATTGCTTGAGGCGCTCGAGCAGGAGGTGCTCGACGCCCGCGAAGCCCTCAACCAGCAGGCCGCAGGCTCCGGGAACACCAGTGCCGAGGCGCGGAAGGCCGAGGCCGCCATCGAACTGCTCGGGGATATGCTGCGCTTCCGCAAGAGGCTTGACGGCTGGAGCGCGGATTCCCAGCTCGATTCCGGCAGCCTGCGTTCCCTGCTTGAGGGCTGCTCGGACGAGCTTTCCGCCGACTTCGGGATTTCCCTTGCGTGGGATGCTTCGCAGGAGCAGATCAGCGGCGAAATCAGCCGCCAGCAGCGGATTGTGGACAACGCCTCCTCCTCGGAACAGTCCGGCACCGCGGCCTATGAAAACTGGCGGAATGCCGTTGCCCGGCGCGACGCGCAGATGAAGGCGGCCGAACAGGCCGAAAAGGACGCCCGCGAGGCCGAACAGGCCTACCTTAATTCCACAGGGGGCGGGGACGGATATCCCTTCGTGCATGAGAGCCAGGCGGTGCGCCATATCAAAATCAAGACCGACTGGGACGAGGGGAAATCCCACATCGACAGCCTTTCCATCACCAAAAAGCGCTGCAAGAACAGTCCCTATGCCGCGGAATCCGGAGCAAAGCGGTACGCCTATTTTCTCGCCATCGAAATCAGGGACCGGGACAGCACCAGCACCTCCGTCAAGGATGTTTCCGGCACCGTCAAGCTGAAAAAGACCTCCGGTTCCCACCGGTTCGACTATGACGACGTACAGGCGGATCTCGATTTTGAGATCGGCTTCAACCCGCCGGAGGATTCCAATGTCATCCCAATCGACCCCGCCCTCTTTGAGCCGGATGAGGATTTTGACGAGGACACCGACGAGGAATTCGAATTTGAGGCGGATGACGACAGCTACTACGTCGCCAACACCAAAAACCAGAAGAAAATCGTGCTGGGACTCGACACCGACTACGATGATGAAATCGGGGACCGCTATGAATACGCCAACCTGAGCTTCTGGAACGGGAACGGCGCTTCCTTCAGCCGTTCGGGGTATCTCTATCTCTGCGCCGACGAGGACGATTACCTCTACGCGATCGACGATGACGGAGATCTCAAGCTGCTTCATCCCGACTACGACCATTATGAGGACTGCTTCGTTATCCGCACCCGCACGCTCGGACGGTATGTCGCTTCCGACCGCAGGCTGAAGGAGGTTTCATCCACCACCGAGGACGACGATCCGGACATCACCGTCATCTACGACGTCAACACCGGGGTCAATTACAATCCGGCGACCGGCGGCTACGGCGCGGACGACGATGAGCTGTGGAACACCCCTGTCCCTGCCGATACCACCGTGTTTTCGAATGTCCTGACCCGGGACGGCATGCTGGCCAAGCCGGAATCCACGCCGGAGGCGTCTGTCCCGGCGCCGCCGGCGCAGCAGGAAGTCTCCGCAGCCGCCGCCGCCCTGACCGCGGAGAGTCCCCTCGCGCCGCCTTCCCCGGCCCTCCCCGCCGAAACGGAGAAAGCTCCGATGGGCCGCAACACCCTGATTCTGCTCTGCGTCCTCGCGGCGGAGGCCGCCGTCGCACTGACCTCGCTGGTCTGCTATTTTGCGATCTTCCGCCGGAGACACGACTGACCGCCGGAACGCGGCTTTCGCTCCCGGCGCCTCAGGCCGACCGTTCACCCCGCCATATCAGGAGGATATTATGAAAAAAACGATGCTGTCGATTCTGCTGGCCGCCCAGCTTGTCGTCTCTCTTGCGGCGACCGGCTTTGCCGCGACCGATCAGGTCACCTATCACATCGGTTCCATCAGCCCGGTGGGCTGCCTGCTCGATGACGACACCAACCGGGTCGATTTTCAGGATTCGGCCGGCGGGCCCACGCGTGTCCGGTATGGTGAAACCGTCTACTTTCCTCTGCTCAACAATCAGGCCGCCGCCGGGACGAGCGAGGAACAGCTTCTCACCCGCTCGTCGCGCCTGGCCGATGAGCTGGAACAGGAGAACGCCTATCTTGATTCCCTGCGTTCGGATCTCGAAACCGCGCGGCGCAATCTGGAAAACGCGCTCAACGCCGCGGTTCTGTCGAAGGATATCCTTGCGGCCGACCTTGAAGGGCTGATTGCCGCCATCGATGCCGAAACGGTCGGCGCCGAGCAGCGCGAGGCGGAAATCGCCTCTCTGCGGCAGGACCTGACGGAGCAGCAGGCCTATCTTGATTCGGCGATTGAGCTGGATTCCGCCGCAGATGCGGCGCTCGAGGAAATCCGCGCCGGGATCAGGCTTGCGGAGCAGGAGCTGGAGGCTCTCCGGAGCCTTGTCCCGCCGGTTCGGGAGCGCGGCTCTCTGGAAGAACGCCGCGAGGAGCTTCTCACTGCCATTCAGGACAGCGGCGACCTTCTTACCGACGCCGAGGCGGCGATGTCGGACCCGCTTGAGACGACCGCGGCGCTGATCGAGACGCGCGGCGGCCTCACCGGGCGGATTGACGGGCTGAAGGAGCAGATCAGCGGGATTCTCGACGGCCTGCTGCCGGGAAGCCTCACCGCCGAAAATGACAGCGGCGTTTATCAGCCCTATCTCGACGCGCGCCAGGAATACCGCGGCCGTCCCGATGCGGTCCGGCTCGACTCGGGGGCCGAGGATTATCTCGACGATCCGTCTCCCGATCCCGACGGTTATCCCGAAGTGGTGGTCCGCTACGGCGAGGCGGTCCGGGAGCTTCTGGCCGTTTATCAGGGCGCTTCGGGTGCCGGAAGCGACGGGATTGCCGCCGCCCGCAACCTCGCGGGCGACCTCGGTGAGCTGGGGCTTTCGGACGACCCGCCGGATCAGGACGGCTCTCTTTACGCAAGACTCTCCTTTCTGCGGGAGGAGCTTTCGCGCATCGACGATGAGCTGAGCCTCTCGCGGGAGCGCGATGCGATTCAAAGCGGCCTGCGGTCCCTTGAGAACGAGCTGGCCGAGCTGGACGAAACGCTGGCGGCCTGCTCGGAGGAAATCGAACGGCTCGCAGGCGGGGTTCCCACTCTCTCGCTCGACCCCGAGCTTTTGACCCCGGAGGCGCTGGGCGGCGCGGATGACGGCTGGGAGGCCGATTCGATGATCGGCCGTCAGCAGGACCGCCTGTTCAGCCTGCTGGAGGAGAAGAGCGACCGTGAAAAGGAGAAGGCGAACGCCGCCGAAAAGCGGAAGGACGAGCAGGTCGCCCATGATGAAATCAGCCGGAAGCTGAGCGCCCTGACCGATCCGGACGCGCCCTCCGCCGCTGTACGCGCCACCCGCCTGCGGCAGAATTACCCCTTCCTGCTGCTTTCCCAAACCCTGCGGGAAGCCGAAGATATTCAAACGCTTTCCAGCGATGCGGTGCTGGACGAGCTTGACGGCCTGCTCGGACTCTTCCTGAGCAGAGATCTGGAAAACAGGGGTCCTGACAGCGACGAGGCGCTTCTCGAAAAGATGCGCGTCTACGAGAGCTATCGGGCGGCCGAAAGCGCTTACAGCCGGCAGCTCCCGCGCAGCAGCGAGCTTGCGCGTTCCGCCTCCGCCGCCGCGCTTGCCCACAGCCAGGCCTCTTCTTCCGGAAGCGGGCGCTACCCCTACGTTTACGAAAACAAGGCGGTCGACGGGGTAAAGCTCAAATCGAAGTGGGAGGAAGGCAAACGCTATGTTGACGAAATCTCGCTGGTGAAAAAGCGTTACCAAAACGACAGCGGCTACACCGGCGAAGCGCCCTCCCAGTACATCTATTTTATCGCGCTGAAGCTCAAGGACCGCGATACGACCTCCGCAAGCCCGGTGGACCTTTTCGGCACCATCTCGATGAAGAAAAGCAGCCGGAGCGACAGCCTCAACAAATTCGATTACGAGGACATGGAACTGGAGATCAGTCTCGAGATCGGCTTCACCCATCCCGACGATGCCAACCTGATCCCCATCGACCCCGCCGCGTTCTATCCCGACGAGGATTTTGACGAGGACGCCGAGGAAACCTTCGATTTCGAGGCGGATGACGACAGCTTTTACGTCGCCAACACCAAAAATCAGAAAAAGCTGGTTTTGGGGATGAATACCGACTATGACGACGAGATCGGCGCTCTCTATGAGGATCAAACCGACGGCCTGCTGTTCTGGAACGGGAACGGCGGATTCTTCAACCGCTCGGGCTACCTCTACCTTGCGGCGGAGGAGGACAGCTTCCTCTACCGGATCGGCAGCGGCGGCGGTCTTGTTCCGGTCGACGCCGAATATGACGAGTACGAGGGCTGCTTTGTCATCCGCACCCGCGCGCTGGGCCGCTATGCCGTCTCGGACGTGGAGCTGGAGCTGATCGACCCGGCCGGGGAGGACCCCGAGGAACAGATCGTCGTGGTGATCACCCCCGACGACGGGGAGCCTCCGGCGGCTCCCTCCGTCCCCGCAAAGCCCTCTCCCGGCTGGAGTCAGGGAAGCCGTTCCGACGAGGAGGAAGCTCCCGCCAGCTCCTCGCAGGCTTCCGCGCCGGAATCCAGCCAGCCCCCCGAGCCGGAGGTTTCCTCCGCGCCCGAGGAGCTGCCCGCGGCGGCCGGAACCGGAGATATCAGCGTTCCCCTGCTGATCGGTGTCTCGATCGCGGGCGCCATGCTGCTGACCCTGATCGTCTTTCTGATCATCGGGGCCAAATCCGGCAGATTCCGCAGGCAATAGGTTTCCATAAAGCAAAAAGGCCTTGACCGAAAACGGTCAAGGCCTTTTTGCCGGCGGAAAATCAATTCCGCCTCATCGCTTCCACAATCACACGCAGCGCCTCGATCTCCTGTTGGCTCAGGCCCGCGAGATCAATCTCCGGATTCGCGCCCCTGCGTCCCAGCAGATAATCGGTGGGCACCCTGTAAATGTCGGCAAGCGCAACCAGCATGGCCAGGCTCGGCTGCCGCTCGCCCGTCTCATAGGAGGAGACAAGGGAGGGAGAACAGCCGAGCCGGGCAGCCAAGGTTTTCTGTGAAAAGCGCCTGCTTTCGCGCAGCTCCTTGAGAATACCGGATAACTGCATACGAGGATACCCCCTATTATTACGTTGCGGTTGTAATCTGGTGTCATTACAGGTCAACATTGCCTTTTTGTAAAGTGTAAAAGAGCGTAGATTACTTTCGGTGTAATATACAACACTTTAAGTGTTGACAAATTGGAAACAGTGTGATACTCTATAGTTGCGAAGGTTGACCGGCCAGAACAAGGGCGCCTCCGCCACCCGTCCTCTTCTCCATGCGGCGTTTTTACGCCGCATGAGGACGTGTGATTGCGGGATTGTTTTGCAGCTGCTTGATACCAAGGGAGCATACTATCCAATATCTTACATTTCAGTAACAAAGAGTTGCTTTTGCAAAAAATAAGAGGAGCATTCTTCTTATTTTCGTCACCGTTTTGTCAATAATATCCGTTTTTCCGGCAGAGGTGTGGAGAGTGCCTCCGCCCGAAAATAGAAATGAAATTTTAGGAGGAAAACAAGCCATGAAGAAGTTTTTTGCCATGGTTCTGGCCCTTGCGATGGTCCTCAGCCTTACCGCTGTTTCCTTCGCAAAGACCGTGAATGAGACCCACCAGGGTGTTGTCGCCGTTGATCCCGTGGCACACCGCTACAGTGCCGACTATGACAAAATGATCGAAGACGTCATCCAGTATGGAAAGTCCGCCTACTATGCTCTTTTCACCTATGACGAACCCAAGACCGGAGACGATGACAAAGAGACCTGGAGCGGCGATGAGGATACCCTTCGTCTCGTCAGCAATTCCGAGATGGTCGACGGCATGAAGGTCAAGGTCGACTACGAGATGGGTAAGGACCTTGTTGCTGACGGCGGCGTTGCCATCGTCAAAAAGCGTGTGTCTGCGGCTACTACTAGCAGCCTGCTTGGCCCGGCTCTTACCAAGGCCGATTCGGAGTATTTCTATTTCATCGAGATCAAGGTTGCCGCGAAGGAAGCCACTTCCGATTCCGACATCATCGCCACTCTCGAGATCAACAAGTCCAAGAAGGGCGACGATAAGGCTGCGGACGGCAAGGGCCTGAATTACAAGGTCAAGGATCTGCAGGTCGACATTTCCACCAACGTCGGTTATGAGAACAGCTATCTTGACTCCGACCTTGACAATCAGCTGATGGTTGAGGGCGATTCCGTCGAGGAACTCGAGCCCGAGACCTACTACCTCCTCAAGTATGATTATGACGAGGAAACCGAGCTGACCTTCGGCCTTGAGCCCAACGAGGGCACCTTCACCGTCGACGTGTCCGGCCAGGGCAAAAACCTGATCTGGTTCGACACCCTGCTGAACGACGCGATTGCTGATGCGAACCCCGACGCCAAAATCTTTGCTCTGAACTTCAACAATGTTAAGTTCAACCGTACCGGCGAGTTCACGTATGAAGCTGAGGACATGGAGTATGCCTATCAGCTCATGGCTGACGGTTCCCTCAAACTGATCGGCGAATTCGACGGCGAGGAAGTCACCTTCAAGACCCGCGTGCTCGGCCAGTACCTCTTCTCCGACGTTGAGCTGACCGCTGCTCCCGCCGCTGTTGAGGAGCCCACCGTTGAGGTTCCCACCGTTGATGTGACCAACCCCTCCACCGGCGCGATTGCCTGAGCATTTTCCCGTTACAGCATTCAAAAAGGGCCGCCCACTCTCCGGGGCGGCCCTTTTCAGCCTTCCGCCGGCCCTCCAAACCTCCCCGCAATCTCCGCCAGCATTTCGGCGGAGGGCAGAAAGGTATTCCGGCTGTCGTTATATTCGCCTGAGATTCCAACCAGCTCCACGGTGAGCGGACGGGCGGCCAGATGAGTCAGCGCCCGGCGGCGCGACTCAAAGTCGCGCACCGTCAGGTCGCTTCTGCCCCAGTTGACCGCCGTCTCAAAGGCGGAAAGAAGCTGATTCTCTCCCATCAGCGGCAGGCGCTGGACAAAGCCCTCGCGCAGCAAATCTCCTGCCAGCGCAAGGCGGCCCGCCTCGTCATCCCCTCCGTAGGCAATCAGCAGCGCGAGCTTGGCGCCGTCGAGAAGCTGCCTGCCCTCGGTGAGCGCCGTCGTGCCGTCCGGCAGCACCAAGGGCTGTTCCAGCGTGTAGTCGAGCGCGCCGACCACGATGCAGAGCCGGCGGAACGCATCGGCGTCCAGCTCCAGCCACCGGTCGCCGCGGCAGCCGAGGGCACGGGCAATCGCCTCCGACCCGCGCGCGCCTCCCTCGCGGTGCCATACGGCGGCGGCGGAGTCAAAACGTCCGGCGTCCTCCACCATCGTTTCCGGAGGCAGGACGCAGAGCCGCACCTCCCCGGCCGCCGGGTCGATGCGGCAGAGCACAAAGCAGTTGGGGCGTTCCCCGCCGACGGTGCGCCCCGCGGCGATCAGCGTCAGGGCGTCGGCGCTCTGCGGATAATACGCCTCCTGCGTCTCCGGCAAAAGCACGCCGCTGCCCGCGAAACGCATCAGCGCCACCGAAAAAGGCAGCGACAGAACTGCCAGTCCCAGAAAAAACGCATGAAAGAACTGCCTTCTTCCCGAATGCAGCCGCTCCATTCCTCCATCCCCTTCCTTTTCCTCTATTCTGGGAGAAATGAGCGCGGCATATACAGCATCGAAAATTTTGAAAGGGGTCTCTGCAATCCGCGCAAAATTTTGCCCCGGCCTGTACTGAGCAGGCCGGGGCTACATAGGGGGAAGGTGGTCAGCGGATTCAGCGGCCGGTCAGCACAGGGGCGTCCGGCTCAACCTTGGCGATAAATGCCTTGATGTGGTTGGACATCTTTTTATAGACCGGAAAGGTCAGCAGCGAAACGAGCAGGCCCTTGATCATATTGAAGGGCAGCGCACCGAAAAGAAGATAGCTGTTGGTATCGTGGATCAACGGGTTGACCGAACCGCAGGCCGAGAAAATCGCTTCCATCGGCATAACCTTGCTGAAGAAGGGCAGCAGCAGGAATTTGTTGGCCAGCACTCCCGCGGCGGCAATGCAGACGGTGCCGACAGCGCAGGCGAGGATGGCTCCGCGTTTGGTGTGGTGGCGGCGGTAGACGATCGAAGCCGAAACGGCAAAGGAGGAGGTGATGATGAAATCGGCCAGCTCCCCGACGCCGCCGGTCCCGCTTGAAAAGAGATGGACGAAGGCCTTGAGGAAGGCCATTGCCACTCCGGCCGCCGGCCCGAGGATAAAGCTGCCGATCAGGATCGGGATGGCCGAAGGGTCCACCTTGAGGAAGGGCGGCATAAAGGGCAGCGGCATTTCGAAGTACATCAGGATGGTGGCAATGGTGGCAAACATGGCGGTGACGGTGATTCTGCGGGTACGTACAGAGGTTTTCATAAGGGATGCTCCTTTGTTCCAATTAGCTGTTTTGGAAAACAAAAAGCCCGCGCTGTCAAAAGCGCGGGCGCAGATGGCGAAAATCGACACAGAAACGATCCGGCGTCTTTTCCGCACCGAATCCCGAGACTGTGCTCGTCATCTGTTTCTTTCATCCGGACTATACCGTCGGTTCCGGAATCGCACCGGAATCGGCCTTTCGAAAAGGCTCGCGGACTTGTGGCATACCGCCCATTACCGCCGGTGGGGAATCACACCCCGCCCTGAAACAGCTTACCTGCATTATAGTGCAGGTCTTTTTTGTTGTCAAGAAAAATTTCAGAGGCCCTTCCCGTCGCGGGAAAACCGGGCAAAGTTCTTTGCCGCCGGGAAAATTTCAAAGATTCCTCCCGCCCCGGGAAAAACTGACAAAGTTTTTCGTCACTGAAAAAATTTCAAAGGTTTCTCCCGGCGCAGCTCCCGCGCCACCTCAAAGCCGTTCTTCTTCGGCAGCATGACATCGGGCGCCGCCGCGTCATCGAGGCCGCTCATGGCATAGGCGAACCCATTCTTCCCGTCGCGGCCCGCCTCGGCGGAACGCTTCTGTTCCACCATGATCTGTGTGAGCATGTCGGCAGGCCTTCACGCGTCCTCAACGATCAAAACACGCATTTTTTCCCCTTCTCTCAAACGCTTTTCACCTGTTGTTATCATAATTGATTTTGCTTGGTTCCGGTAACCGTTTTATCGATGCAAGCTGAAATTACCCTGAAGCGCCTTTTTCAGACTAATTTCGGCCGGGTTATTCTGAAACCACAGGAAACAACGGCGCCGCCGAATGCGGGCGGCAGGGAACAGGAGGACACGATGGCGATCATTACCACCTTTGAACGGACGGAAAAGAAATATCTGCTGGAACCCGGACAGTTTGACGCCCTGAGCCGGATGCTCTCGGACAGGATGACCATCGACCAGTACGGCCGGCACACCATCTGCAATATCTATTATGACACCGATGACTACCGGCTGATCCGCGCCTCGATCGAAAAGCCGTCCTATAAGGAAAAGCTGCGGCTGCGCAGCTACGGGATTCCCCGGAACAGCGATCCCGTTTTTGTCGAGCTTAAGAAAAAATGCGGAGGCGTGGTTTACAAGCGCCGGGAACGGCTCACGCTCGACGAGGCCCGGAGATTTCTGGGACGGTCCGCCGAGCCGGTGCATCAGAACCAGATTCTGCGGGAAATCGACTGGTTTCTCAACCTCTACCAACCCTCGCCGAAGGTGTTTCTGGCCTATGACCGCATCGCCCTCTACGGCAGCGAGGACCCGGGCCTGCGGATCACCTTTGATGATTCGATTCGCTGGCGGACCACCGCCCTCGATCTCGCGATGGGCGACTGGGGAAGCCCCCTTCTGTCCGGCGGATGCCGCCTGATGGAAATCAAGCTCTGCGGCGGCATGCCGCTCTGGCTGGCGCGTGCTCTGAGCGAGTGCAAAGCTTATCCGGCCTCCTTTTCCAAGTACGGGGAGGTCTACCGCGTCAATCTGGCCCGCACATTTCTGAAGAAGGGGGATTGTCCCTGTGCTTGAAAGCGTTCTTGCCACAACCGCCGCCGGGACGGTCAGCCTGCGGAGCATGGCGCTCTGCACCGCGGCCTCATTGCTGCTCGGACTCGGCGTGTCATGGATTTACATGTTCCGCAACCGCTACAACCGAAACTTTGTCGTCACCCTTGCGCTGCTGCCCGCGATGGTGCAGGCCGTCATCATGCTGGTCAACGGCAATCTGGGCACCGGAGTAGCCGTCATGGGCGCCTTCTCTTTGGTCCGGTTCCGATCGGTGCCGGGCAGCGCCCGGGAGATCGGAAGCATCTTCTTTGCAATGGCGGTCGGTCTTGCCACCGCGATGGGCTACCTCTTCTATGCGGTTCTGTTCCTGCTTTTCATCGGAGCCTTTACCATTCTGCTGACCCTCTGCCGGTTTGGGGAGCGCCCCACCGCGCGGGATCTGAAAATCAGCATCCCTGAAGATCTGGATTATGCCGGGCTTTTCGACGACCTTCTCGCCGCCTACACCCGTTCGGCACATCTTCTGCGGGTGCGCACCACCAATCTGGGAAGCCTCTTTGAGCTGCGCTATGCCATCGACCTGAAGGACCCGGCCAAAGAAAAGGAATTTCTCGACCAGCTCCGCTGCCGCAACGGAAATCTCACCATCATCTGCTCTCTGGCCGGAAACGGCAGTGAGGAACTCTGACGAAAGGACCGATCGACATGAAACATTTCGGATTGCGCATCCTCGCGCTGGTGGCCACCCTTGCGGCAGCCGCCTTCCCGCTTTCGGGCTGCGGCGCGCAGCGGTCAGAAGAAAGCTCAAGCGCCCCGGAGTCAGCCGTCGCGGTTCACTCCGGGGAGGCCGGGCTCTGCGGCAGCTATCAGGAGGACGATTACCAAACGGAAATTCCCGAAGCCGCCGTAAAGATCATCCTTTCGGGGGAGACGGCCCGCGTTGAAGGGAACGGCGCGTCCGTTTCCGGTGGCGTTGTTACGGTGCGGGACGCGGGAGCTTACCTCGTTTCAGGCACCCTCGGGGACGGTCAGATCGTGGTGGAAGCAGCCAAAGGCGACACGGTCCGGCTGATCCTGCAAAACGCTTCGATCACCAACAGCACCGGCGCGGCGATTGACGTCAAGCAGTGCGATAAGCTGATTCTGACCCTTGCCGGCGGCAGTGAAAACCTCCTGGCCGACGGGGAAAGCTACACCCTTTCCGCCGGAGAGGACGAACCGGATGCGGCCCTCTTCTCGAAGGAGGATCTGACCATCAACGGCGGCGGCTCGCTCTGTGTTTCGGCCAACCACCGCAACGGCATCGCTTCAAAGGACGACCTTGTGATCCTCGGCGGAACGATTTCCGTCACAGCGGTAAACGACGCGCTGCGCGGCAGGGATTCCGTTTCGATCCTCGGCGGAAGCCTCACCCTCACCGCGGGCAATGACGGCATCAAATCCAACAACGACGAGGAGTCCGACAAGGGCTGGATCGCCATCGACGGAGGAGCCTTTACCATCGACGCCGGACATGACGGCATTCAGGCGGAAACGGCTCTCACCGTCGGAGACGGTGTTTTCACCATCACCACCGGCGGCGGCTCGGTCAACACCTCGGCTGGAGACGCCCGGCCGGAAGGCTTCGGCGCAAAGCATCCGGCCGGACACCGGGAAGGACTTTCGGACGGAAGGACCTCGCCCGACGGTGCGGCTTTCGGAGAACAGGGGGCGGCCCCGCCCGAGCCTCCCGAGGAAATGCCGCAGGCGTCCGGAGACATGTCCGGGAACCCAATGCCCCGGCCACCCGCCGTTCACGACGCCGAGTCCTCCGAAGAAGACAGCTCGGAAAGCTTCAAAGGCTTCAAATCCGGGACCGCGCTCACCGTCCGCGGCGGGAGCTTTACCCTTGACTGTCTCGACGACGCCTTTCACTCCAACGGCAGCCTGACGGTGGAGGACGGGTATTTTACCATCGCCACCGACGACGACGGATTCCATGCCGATCAGACCACGACCATCAACCAGGGTACGATCGAGATTCTTCGCTGCTATGAGGGCATCGAGGGCGGCGATGTGGTGATCAACGGGGGCGAGATTCGCCTGACAGCCCGGGATGACGGGGTCAATTCGGCGGGCGGCAGCGACGGCACGCAGTCCTTTGACCGTTTCAGCCGGACAGGCGGCAGCAACATCACCGTCAACGGCGGACTTCTTGTGGTCAGCGCTTCGGGGGACGGGCTGGACGCAAACGGCGAAATCATCCAGACCGGCGGCACCGTGCTGATCAACGGACCGGTCAGCGGCGGAGACGGGGCGCTTGATTATGACGGCGGATACCGGATCAGCGGCGGAATTCTCGCCGCGGCGGGCTCCGCGGGAATGGCGCAAAGCGTTTCCGACAACTCGGAGCAGCCCGCCCTCTTCGTAAAATTTACGTCGGTCCAGCAGGCGGGCACGGCAATCAGCCTCAGCGACGCACAGGGTGGTATGCTCCTGTCATTTGCTCCCGCCAAGGCGTTTGAAACGATCGTCCTCTCGGCGCCGGAGCTTACCATAGGCGAAAGCTACACCCTCTCCGCCAATCCGGAGGGCAGCGGCGGGGCCGACGGGCTTTCCGATTCAACGGCCGCGCCCGGAGATGCCCTCTGCACCGTGACCCTTTCATCCGCCTCCACCGCCATCAACAGCGATGGCTCCGCCGCCGGAACCGGCGGCATGGGGCGCGGCGGCGAGCCCGGGCGCATGACCCGTGAGCCCGGAACGCGGGAGAAAAACAGCGAATCCTCCGCGGCGTGAAAATGCTTCTTCCTCTTTCATTTCTATTTCCCTTCTTCCGAACGCGTCCGGCAAATTCAGCCGGACGCGTTCATCTTGTCGGACGAGTTATCAAATTTGATATGCAATTATTCCAAAATTTATCTTGACATATATGGCAAAAATACATAAAAACTTTGAATTTTTTCTTGAACTTGTCTGTTGTCGGTGATATAATAAGGCCGGTTGGGGAACGGTATGCCGCCTTTCCCCGGACGCCCTCCCCGTTCCGCCCGCGGGAGGGCGTCCGCACGTCACGATGAGATGGATCGCACCGGTGGGCGGAACATCCGGCGCAGCGATGGAGGGAAAACATATGGTAACTTTTCTGGTCTGTTTTCTTTTGCTGCTGATAGGCTTCTTCACCTACAGCAAAATTGTGGAGCGGGTCTTCTGTGTCGATGACCGCGCCACTCCGGCCACGGTGCATCCCGATGGGGTGGACTTTGTGCCGATGAAAACCTGGCGCATTTTCCTGGTTCAGCTGCTTAATATTGCAGGCCTCGGCCCGATTTACGGCGCCCTTTCCGGCGCATGCTGGGGTCCGCGGGTTTATCTCTGGATTGTCTTCGGAACAATTCTGGGCGGCGGCGTACACGACTTTCTTTCCGGCATGATGAGCGAGCGCCACGACGGCGCCTCGATCTCCGAAATTGTCGGCATCTATCTCGGCAAGATCATGGCGATCGTCATGCGGATTTTCTCCGTTATCCTGCTGATTCTGGTGGGCACCAACTTTTCCCTCGGACCAGCCGCGCTGATCGGCAAGCTGACCCCCGAGGCGCTGAACACCACCTTCTGGCTTGTTGTGATTCTGCTTTACTATTTCGTTGCCACCTTCCTGCCGATCGATAAGATTATCGGCAAGATCTATCCGCTCTTCGGCGGCGCGCTGATCATCATGGCGGTCGGCATCGCCAGCGTCCTGCTCTTCAGCGGAAGCTATGTCATGCCCGAACTCACCGAATTCATCGGCGCCTCCGCCCCCGCGCATCCCACCGGCCTGCCGATGTGGTCGATGATGTTCGTGACGGTGGCCTGCGGTGCAATTTCCGGCTTCCACGCCACCCAATCCCCGATGATGGCCCGCTGCATGACCTCTGAGCGCGAAGGCCGCACCGTCTTTTACGGCGCG
Organism: Yanshouia hominis; assembly: GCA_014385025.1. Taxonomy (GTDB): domain Bacteria; phylum Bacillota; class Clostridia; order Oscillospirales; family Ruminococcaceae; genus Yanshouia; species Yanshouia hominis. The sequence continues at coordinate 68,524 of JACRTB010000002.1, forward strand.
ATGGTCACCGAAGGAGTCATTGCCCTGATCTGGGCCGCCGCGGGTGTCTCGTTCTACAACGGCGTCGGCCCGCTGAGCGACGCGATTTCCTCGATGGGCGCCGGCAACGTCGTCTACGAGATCTCCACCACCATGATGGGCCCGGTCGGCGGCGTCTTGGCCATGCTCGGCGTCATCGCCTGCCCCATTACCTCGGGCGACACCGCGTTCCGTTCCGCCCGTCTGACCATTGCCGACTGGTTCAAGATCGATCAGAGCGGCTGGAAGAACCGCCTCTTTCTTTCGGTTCCGGTGCTGCTCGCCGGCGCTGTTCTGACCCAGTGGGGCGACTTCAACACCCTGTGGCGCTACTTCTCCTGGAGCAACCAGACCCTCGCCATGATGGTTCTCTGGGCCGGCGCGGTTTATCTGCATCGCAACGGCTTTCCGCCCGCCGCCTGCTTTATCGCCGCTCTGCCCGCGACCTTCATGACCGCCGTCTCGGTCACCTACTTCTTCCAGGCGCCCGAGTGCCTGCATCTGCCGACCTCGGTTGCCTACCCCGTCGGCCTTGTTGCGGCGCTTCTGCTGCTCGCCATTTTTGTTTGGCGGGAATGGATTGCCAATCAGAAGAAGGTTCTCAAGAAAGCTTAAATTCCGCAGTTCAAACGGCCGCCTTTCAGGCGGCCGTTTTTTGCTGATGTTTCAGCAAAGAGCAATGGCAAAAACCGCCCCATGCGGGCAGCTTTTTGTATGATAGGCGGCAAGATGCCTATCATACCTGCTGAAGCAGAGTGAAAAACAGTATCTTTTAGGCGCCGGCTTTTATTGCGGCCTGATAAGCCGCGCGTCATGCCGCCCTTCCGAGGGGCGGCATGACTGCAAAAGATTCACCTGTTCTGAGATTGCGCGTGATGTCCGGGGTATGCTATACTGATAGAAACACAGGGGGAATCTGCCGGTGGAAATACACAGAATCCAAAGGGACAAAAGAAAACATCTCGATCTTCTGCTGCTCGCGGATGAACAGGAGGAGATGATCGAACGCTATCTGGACCGGGGCGCTCTTTTTCTTTTGACCGAGCGGGGCTCCCGCCGCGCCGCGGCGGTGGTGACGCAGGAGAGCGGCACCGTCTGCGAGCTGAAGAACCTTTCGGTCGAGCCAAAGTTTCAGCGGCGGGGATACGGCCGGGCGCTGGTCGGATGGCTGGCAGGCCACTACCGGGACCGGTTTGAAACGATGCAGGTCGGAACCGGTGAAGCGCCCTCCACCCTCGCCTTCTATCAAAGCTGCGGATTCTCCCCCTCCCACCGGATTCCCGGTTTTTTTACCATTCATTACGACCATCCCATCGTGGAGGACGGAGTGCTGCTGGCCGATATGGTGGTGCTGTCCATGCCGCTGAAAGCGGCACCCATCGTAACCTTTCGGGAGGAGTTTCTGTGAACAAGCCGCCTCTTCACAAAACGCAGATAACCGCGATCGCGGTGTTCCTGCTGCTCGCCGTCCTCTCGATCGGGGCAATGGTCTACCGGCGCGCCGGAACAAAGGACGCGATGACCGCCATCGTCTCGGTGGACGGAAACGACCTGCTCACGATCGACCTTTCGGCGGGCGCCGGGCCCTACGAGATTTCTCTGGAGGAGCTGGCCGGAATCGACATGACGCTGGAGGTCCGGGAGCACGCCGTGCGGGTGCTGCACTCCGACTGCCCCGACCAGATCTGCGTCCATGCGGGCTGGCTTGCGAAGGATATGGATATCGCCATCTGTATGCCGAACCGCGTTTCGGTGGTTGTCTCCCATGCGGGAGAGGCCCGAAGCCTGCGGACCGGCGGCTGAGGCGCGGCAGCTTCGCCGCGCGCCCGGAAAGGAGAGGGTTGCTTGGAACTCAATGAGCTGCTGTTTTTTGACCGGATGCCTCGGATGCTTCCGGTGTATGAAACGCTTCGGAATGAACTGGCACAGCGGTATCCGCAGATGAAAATCACCGTCGGCAAGACGCAGATTTCCTTTCGGAGCCGGTACATTTTTGCGATGGCCTCCCTGCCGGTCCGCCGCATCAGGGGCTGCCCGGATGAGTTTCTCCTCGTTTCGTTCGGCCTGTCCCACCGTCTGGAGGACGAAAGAATCCTTCGGGCGGTGGAACCATACCCCAACCGCTGGACACATCATGTCGTCGTCACCGGCAGCGGGGAAATCGACAGCCGGCTGATGCGGTGGCTGGAGGAGGCGCACCAATTTTCCATGACCAAATAGCCGCCGGAGCAAAAGGCGAAGAGAAAGCTTGACATCGCCGCCGCGGCGTGCTACACTTTATCACTGCAAGGGAGCTCTCGCAGGAGGGCTGAGAGGAGGGGCATACCCCTCGACCTTACCTGATTTGGATAATGCCAACGTAGGGATGCAGTCGGTTGACGAAGATTTTTGGCGGAACCTTCCGCAAAAAGGACTCATACAACAAACAGGGTATCCCGCATGGGATGCCCTGTTTTCTGTTTTCCGAAAACGGCGGCGAAAGGAGTTTTTTGTATGAAAAAGGTATTGACCATCGCAGGTTCTGATTGCTCGGGCGGCGCGGGAATTCAGGCCGACCTCAAGACGATGACCGCCCACGGAGTCTATGGAATGAGCGCCATCACCGCCCTGACCGCCCAGAATACCACCGGGGTCTATGGGGTGTTCGAGGCGCCGCCCGAGTTCGTGGGGCAGCAGCTCGACTGCATCTTTCAGGACATTCGACCCGACGCGGTCAAAATCGGAATGGTTTCCAATGCATCCATCATCGAGGTAATCGTGCGGAAGCTCAGGGATTACCGCGCCGAGCGGATCGTCGTTGATCCGGTGATGGTTGCCACCAGCGGCAGCCGCCTGATGGCCGACGCCGCCGTAACGACGCTGCGGGACCGGCTGCTTCCGATCGCGGCGGTCATCACCCCCAACATTCCGGAGGCCGAATGCCTCTGCGGCTTTGTGATCGAGTCCACCGACGACATGCTGCGGGCCGCGAAGAACATCGCCAGACTGCTGCCCGGGGCCGTTCTCATCAAGGGCGGACATCTGACCGACGCCGCCGATGACCTGCTCTACTGCGACGGACAGGCCCACTGGTACCACGCGCCGCGGGTCGAAAATCCCAACACCCACGGCACCGGCTGCACCCTTTCGTCGGCCATCGCCTGCGAGCTGGCCTTTGGGCATCCGCTGCCCGAGGCAGTCGGACGCGCCAAGGAATACATCACGGGGGCGCTTTCCGCCGGGCTTGATCTCGGCAAGGGGAGCGGCCCGCTCAACCACTGCTTCGCCATCAGGGAGGAATAAGCAAATGAACGCAAGCATCGCCATTCAGGTATTACCCAAGGTCGCCACCAACGAAGAGACGATTTCCGCTGTCGATGAGGTCATCGGCTACATCAAATCGTTCGGTCTGCACACCGTCGTCGGACCGTTTGAAACGACCGTCGAGGGGGATTACGACACCCTCATGGAAATCGTCAGGGGCTGCTCCCTGCGCTGCGTTGAGGCGGGCGCTCCGGGTGTGATGACCTATGTCAAGATCAACTACAATCCCGCCGGGGTTCTTACCATCGAGGAAAAAACCGCCAAGCACAACTGATTTAGGAAAGAAGGATCTTTTGATGAACTCTCGGCAAATTCGTAAAATGGTGCTGACCGCCATGTTCGCCTGTCTGAGCTTTGTGCTCTGCACCTTCGTCTATTTTCCTGCAATGGCTCCGTTTCAGCACTTTGTCAACGTGATCGCCGCCGTTTTTATCGGCCCATGGTATGGGATGCTCGCCGCCTTCCTCTGCGGGGTTCTGCGGATGATGAGCGGCCGCACCATCATGTCGGTGCTCGGCGCAATCTTCGGCGCCCTGCTCGCCGGACTCTTCTACCGCAGGACTCACCGCTTTTGGAGCCTCATCCTCGGCGAACTGATCGGCACCGGCATCATCAGCGCCATTCTCTGTTACTACCCTATGAAATACATCTACGGCATGGACCTTCAGTCCCCGTTTTACTACATCCCCTTTTTCGCCCCCGCCTCCTTTGTCGGAGCCTGTCTGGGCGTCGCGGTGCTGCTGATGCTGCGCCGCTCCGGGGTGATGAAGCGGATGCTCTCCATGCTCGGAGAAGAGGAGGAACCGCGCCAGTGAACCATTCATCTCTTCGCGACTCCGCGGCGGAAGCCCTGCGGCGGACGCGGGCAGCCAACCCGCTCATCCACACCATCACCAATTTCGTCACCGTTAATGACTGTGCCAACATCATTCTTGCGGCGGGAGGCTCCCCCACAATGGCCCACGATCCCCGCGAGGTGGAGGAGATTGCCGCCGTCTCGCAGGCGGTCGTACTCAACATGGGAGCGATTGAGGATCTCGACGCGATGATCCTGGCCGGGCGGGAAGCCGGCCGGCGGGGGATTCCCGTCGTGCTTGATCCGGTTGCGGCGGGGGCTTCCCGCCTGCGCCGGGAGAGCTGCGTTAAGCTGCTTGAGCAGGTTCCGCTCACCATCGTGCGGGGCAACGCCTCTGAAATCAAGGCGCTCGCCGTTGGCTCCTCCTCCACCCGGGGGGTCGATGCGGGCGGCGCCGATATCATCACCGAGAAAACGCTGCCCGCCGCCGTACAGATGGCGGGGGACCTGAGCCGCCGTCTTAACGCCGTCATCGCCATCTCAGGGGTCATCGACGTGGTGGCGCTCGACGGCCGCGCGGTCTGGCTGCGCAACGGATGCGCCGAAATGAGCAGGATCACCGGCAGCGGCTGTATGCTCACCGCCCTGCTCGGCGCGGTTGCCGGCGCGAACCGCGGCCGCCCCTTTGAAGCGGCGGTCGCCGCCGTCGGAATGATGGGTTTTGCGGGCGAGCTCGCCCAGCAAAGGATGAGGGAGCTTGGCGGCGGGACCGCCACCTTCCGCGCCTGTCTGATCGACGCGGTCAGCATGATGACCCCCGACCAGCTCAAAGGAGGATTGCAAATTGAAGGTAACGAATGAATCGATGCGGCTCTATGCCATCACCGACCGCAGCTGGCTCAACGGCCGTCCCTTTGTCCCGGAGGTGGAGCGGGTGCTCGCCGCCGGAGCAACTTTTTTGCAGCTTCGCGAAAAGGAGCTTGACCAGGCTTCCTTTCTCGCAGAGGCCAAGGAGCTCAAGGCCCTTGCCGCCCGCTACCGCGTTCCCTTCGTCGTCAACGACAGCGTGGAGATCGCGGTGCGGATCGACGCCGATGGTGTGCATGTCGGCCAGTCGGACATCAAGGGACGCGACCTGCGCTCCCTGCTGGGACCGGAAAAAATTCTCGGCGTCTCGGCCAATACAGTGGAAACGGCGGTGCGCGCCGAGGAAAGCGGCGCCGACTACATCGGAGTGGGCGCGGTGTTCGGCACCACCACCAAAAAAGACGCTCAGAACATCACGGTGCAGCAGCTGCTGGAAATCCGCCGCGCCGTTTCGATTCCAATCGTCGCCATCGGCGGAATCAACGCTGCGAACATCGGAAAGCTCGCGGGCAGCGGCATCGACGGAGTGTCGGTCATCTCGGCGATTTTTGCCGCGCCCGATCCCGCCGCCGCGGCCCGGGAACTGCGCGCCCTCTCGGAGAAGCTGTTCGGAGGGAAGGCCGGATGAGCAAGCCCTATGCCATCTTTGACATGGACGGAACCCTTGTCGATTCGATGCCCTACTGGAAGAACCTCGGCCGCGATTACCTGATCTCCAAGGGAATCGCGGTGCCGGCCGATCTTCGAAGCCGCCTGCTCAAAATGACGATGCTCGAAACGGGGGCGTATTTCGGCTCTCTCGGCGTCAGAGGCGGCCCGGAGCAGATTGTCGGCGAGATCAACGAACTGATGCATCAAAACTACCGCACCGTTGTCGGCCCGCGCGACGGGGTCGGGGAATATCTTGAGGCGCTGCGGGAACGCGGGGTCAAAATGTGCGTCGCCACCATGACCAACGCCGGGCTGGCCTCCACCTGTCTGGATCGCCTCGGCCTGATGCGCTATTTTGACTTTATTGCGAGCTGCGAGGATACCGGCATCGGAAAAAGCTCGCCGCATATCTATCAGCTTGCCGCCGGGCGGATGGGGGCGCGGCAGCCGGAGGAGGTTGCCGTCCTTGAGGACGCACCCTATGCCGCCCGCACCGCGCGGGACGCGGGCTTCTACGCCGTCGGGGTCTACGACCCCTTCTCAGAGCAAAAGCAGGAGGAGCTTCGCGGCATCGTGGCGGAATATATCGCTGACTACCGTGAAGCCGCCGCCGCGCTGCGGCGGGAGGCTTCCCAGAGAAAGGAGAAGCTGTAATGTGTTTTACCGAACGTGTCCGCCGGGCCGCCGACCCGATCTGGCAGGCCTATTTTACCCATCCCTTTGTCACCGGCATCGGGGATGGCAGCCTGTCTGTGGAGAAGTTCCGCTTTTTTCTGCTTCAGGACTATCTCTACCTCTATGACTACGCCAAGGTCTTCGCCCTCGGGCTGCTGAAATCCGGCATCCCCGAAGAAATGCGATTTTTTTCCTCCAATGTTGACGCCGTCCTGAACGGCGAGATGAACACCCACCGGGCCTACATGAAGCGGCTGGGGATCTCCGACGGGGAAGCCGAATCGGTCAGAATGTCGCTGGCCAACCGCGCCTACACCAATTATATGCTTTCGGTGGGATATTCCGGAGGGGTGCCCGAGGTGCTCGCAGCCATCCTCGCCTGCTCCTGGAGCTACGCGGAAATCGGCGAACGGCTTGCCGCCGCGCCGGGCGCCGCCGCGCATCCCTTCTACGGGGAATGGATCACAGGCTACGCCGGCGGGGAATACCAGGCGACCAACCGGGCGCTGATCGAACGGATGGATGCCGCCGCGGCGGGCCTTTCTCCCGCGCGGCTCGATGCGCTCGAACAGGTTTTTCTCGATTGCAGCCGTTTTGAGGGGCAGTTCTGGCAGATGTCGTGGGAGATGGCCGAATGATGCTTGAGCTTCGCGGCGTCACCTACCGCTACCCCTCGGAGGACTTTGACACCCTGCAAAATCTTTCCTTTTCGGTGAAGGAGGGCGAGTTCGTCTCGATCATCGGCGTGAGCGGCTGCGGGAAAAGCACCATCTTCCGGCTGATCAACCGGCTGCTCTCCCCCGGCGCGGGAGAAATCCTCGCCGGCGGGCATCCCGTGGAACGGCAGAAGCAATACTGCGGCTATATGCCGCAGCGCGACCTGCTTTTCCCCTGGCGCACCGTCGGGGAAAATCTGCGGCTTCCTCTGGAAATTCGCGGCGGGCTTTCACGATCCGAAATGCGCGCACAGGTCGAGGGGATGCTCGCGGAGGTCGGCCTGCCCGGATGCGCCGGAAAGTATCCCGGCGAGCTTTCGGGCGGGATGCGCCAGCGCGCCGCCTTCGGCCGCACCGCGCTGACCGGCTCAAAGCTTCTGCTGCTTGACGAGCCTTTCTCCGCCCTCGACTTTCTCACCCGCGTCTCGATGCAGGAGTGGCTGCTCGGCCAGTGGCAGCGCCACCGTCAGACGGTGCTTTTCATCACCCATGATGTCGAGGAGGCGATCTTCCTCTCGGGCAGAATTCTGGTTGTCGACTCCACCCCGATCCGGCGGCTCACCGAGGTCCCGGTCCCGCTGCCCTATCCGCGGGAACGCACGATGCTTTCCCGCCCCGAGATCGCCGCATTGCGCGAGCGGCTGCTCGATTCCCTCAGAAAGCAGGTGAAGGAAGGATGAAGCGGCATATTTCAAACCGGGGCAGTCTTCCCGCGCTGATTCTTGTGGCGCTGCTGCTGATCGGCTGGCAGGCGGCGGCCATGAAGGTCAACGCCGCCTATATCATCCCCTCCCCCACCCAGATTCTCACCCGGCTCTGGGAGCTGCGCGTACCGCTCTTTACGGTGCATCTTCCGGCCACCATGCTGGTGACCGCCGTGGGGCTTCTGATCTCGCTTCTGCTGGGCCTGACCCTCGCGGTGGTGATGGACGCCTTTCCTCTGGCCCGAAAATCTCTCTATCCGATTATCATCGCCTCGCAGACGATCCCCACCACCGCCATCGCGCCGCTGTTCGTCCTTTGGTTCGGCTACGGCATCTGGAGCAAGGTCCTGGTCACCGTGCTGATCACCTTCTTCCCCATTGTGATCACCGTTTACGACGGCTTCCAATCGGCCAAAACCGAGATGGAGGAGCTTCTCCGCACCTACGGCGCGACCCGCATCCAGATCTTCTGCAAGCTGAAAATTCCCACCGCCCTTCCCTATTTCTTTTCCGCTATTAAGATGGCAATCCCGATGAGTATCATCGGCGCGGCCATCGGCGAATGGCTCGGCGCTCAAAGCGGCCTTGGCTACTTCTCCCGCCGAATGATGACCCAGCTCGACGGCGCCGGAGTCTTTGCACCCATCGTTCTGCTCTCGGCGGTGGCGATGCTGCTCGTCGCAGTGGTCGCGCTGGCGGAGCGGGCGGTGATCCGCTGGCGCGGGGAACTGTGAAACCCCTCGAATCGAAAAAATTCGACCGAAATATACGAAATGTTGATTTTATTTTGATAAAGCCCGATGTGCCCATCGGTGAATGACTCGGCGCTCAAAGCGGTCTTGGCTGCTTCTCCCGCCGGATGATGACCCAGCTCGACGGCGCCGGAGTCTTTGCACCCATCGTTCTGCTCTCGGCGGTGGCGATGCTGCTCGTCGCAGTGGTCGCGCTGGCGGAACGGACGGTGATCCGCTGGCGCGGGGAACTGTAAACCCCTCGAATCGGAAAAATTCGACCGAAATATACGAAATGTTGATTTTGCTCCTCCGAAACAACGGTTTCAATCGGTGTCAAAATCTTTGCCGGCGCCGTTTTGCATACGGCTCCGGCCGATCCTCTTCCCGGCGGGATTGTGTAAACCATCTCTGCCAGCCCGATCAGATCTCTGGTTCGGCTCAAAGCACACCTCATAAAGTTTACATTTTGACAAATTTATACAAAATATTCCAAATTGGAAACAGGAGATTTCATATGAAACGACTTTTTTGCCTTCTGCTTGCCCTCTCTCTGACACTGTGCGCCTGCGCGGGCAGTCCGTCCGCCGCGCCCTCCGGCTCGGAGACATCTTCCGCCGCTTCAGGCGAAGCCGCCTCAGGCGAGCCGCGGGAGCTTGACGTGGTCCTTGACTGGTACCCCAATGCGCTGCATGCGTTTCTCTATGTTGCCATTGATAAGGGCTATTTCGCGGAGGAAGGGTTGAAGGTCAACATCCGCTTCCCTTCCAACGCCAATGACGCCCTTTCCCTTGTCGCCGCGGGCCGCGCGCAGCTTGGGCTTTACTACCAGCAGGATGTGATTCTGGCGCGCGCCAATCAGGATGTGCCCGTCAAATCGATCGCGGCAGTCGTGCAGAGCCCGCTGAACATCGTCCTGAGTCTCAGGGAAAAGGGCATCGCCTCCCCCACCGATCTGATCGGTAAGACGATCGGCTATGCCGGCACCGAGCTGAGCGAGGCACTGATCCGCAGCATCATGGAGAACGTCGGCGCCGATTCCTCAGACGTCACTCTGATCGACGTCGGCTTTGACCTCATGAGCTCGATGACCACCGGAAATGTCGATGCCACCATCGGCTGCCTTGTGAACCACGAGGTCCCGCAGATGGAGGAGGAGGGATTCGAAGTCAGCTATTTCGAGCTGGATGACTATGGCGTTCCCACCTACTATGAAGCGGTTTTCCTTGCCAACGATGCGATGATTCAGGAGGACCCCGAAATCCTCTCCGCTTTCCTGCGCGCCTGCGCCAAGGGCTTTGCCGATATGCAGGCCGACCCGGAGGAGGCGCTTGCCATTCTGCTTGCCAATCAGAACGCCGAAAATTTCCCCCTTTCCGAGACGGTTGAGCGGAAGAGCATGCAAACCCTCCTGCCCCTGATGGAGACAAAAGATGTTTCTTTCCTTGCACAAAGCGAGGAAATGTGGCAAAATAACATTGATTGGCTCTATACGCAGGGATTGATCGAGCAGAAACCGTCTGTCAGCGACGTGATGGCGGTTCTCGGTTAACATAAAAACGGCGGATAGGATGACCCGGTCATTCTGTCCGCCTTGTTCGTTTTCTGGGAGGGAACCACATGAATCAATTGGACGCACTGTCCTTGCTCAACTCTGTCAAGGAGGGAAGCTTAACACCGGAACAGGCACTTCTCCGGCTCCGGCTCGAGCCGTTTGAGGACCTCGGCTACGCCAAGGTTGATCATCACCGAGGGCTGCGGCAGGGAGCGGCAGAGGTCATCTACGGCGCCGGAAAGACTCCGGAACAGATTGCCGGGATTGTGGCCGCGATGCTCCAGCACGAGGAACGCAACATTCTGATCACCCGTATGTCCGCCGAGGCGGCGACGGTCGTTTCCGAGCACTGCGACCTCGAGTATCATCCGATCCCCCGGGTCGGGCTGGTCCGTAGGGTGGAGGAGGTTACCGCCTCCGGTTCGATCGCGGTCGTATCGGGAGGCACCAGCGATCTGGCCGTCTGTGAAGAAGCAGCTCTGACCGCCGAGGCGCTCGGTAACCGCGTGGAACGGATCTACGACGTCGGAGTGGCGGGGCTGCACCGGCTGCTGGCCCACCTCGACCGTCTGATGGAGGCCAAGGTCATTATTGCCGTTGCCGGAATGGAGGGGGCGCTGGCCAGCGTGGTCGGCGGTCTGGCTGACTGTCCGGTGATCGCCGTCCCCACCAGCGTGGGCTACGGAGCGTCCTTCCACGGACTTTCGGCCCTGCTCTCGATGCTCAATTCCTGCGCCAGCGGGGTCAGCGTCGTCAATATCGACAACGGCTTCGGTGCGGGCTACCTCGCCAGCATGATCAACCATATGGGAGGAACCACAAAATGAAAACCCTTTATCTCGAATGCGGCATGGGTGCGGCCGGCGACATGCTGCTGGCCGCTCTTTACGAGCTTGACCCCGACCGAAAGGCAGCCCTCGCGGCCCTCAACGGACTGGGGATTCCCCACGTGCGCTACTTTGCCGACCCGTCGGAAAAATGCGGTATTCTCGGCACCCACATGACGGTTACCGTCTACGATGAGGAGGAGGAAAGCTGGGATTCCTCCTGCATGGAACAGGTCGCCCATGACGGACCAACCGCGCAGGCGGTGCATTTCCATGGAGATTCCAGCGGCCACCACGCTGCGGATGGGCACGCCCATGAGCAATACGGACCTGACGCGCACACGCGGCAGCACGATCACCCCCATCCGCACGACGGGGCGCACACGCACACCCATGAACAGTGCGGACCTGACGCGCACACGCGGCAGCACGATCACCCCCATCCGCACGACGGGGCGCACACGCACACCCATGAGCATGGCCATCACCATCACACCGGCATGGCTGAAATCGAGTCGCTGATCGCCTCGCTGCACTGCTCCGACGCGGTGAAAGCGCAAATCCTGTCGGTTTACACGCTGATCGCCGAAGCGGAAAGCAAGGCTCATGGCCGTCCGGTTTCCGAGATTCACTTCCACGAGGTCGGATCGCTCGATGCCATCGCCGATGTGGCGGGAGTCTGCCTGATGCTGGAACGGCTCGCGCCGGAGCGCATTACCGCTTCTCCCGTCACCGTGGGCTTTGGACAGGTGCGCTGTGCACATGGAATCCTTCCGGTGCCCGCGCCCGCCACCGCGTTTCTGCTTCGGGGAATTCCCACTCAGTCGGGTAGGATTCAGGGCGAACTCTGTACCCCGACCGGCGCCGCGCTGCTGCGCCGCTTTGCAGAGGAATTTTCCGGAATGCCGGTCATGGCGGTGCGGTCGATCGGTTACGGCATGGGGAAAAAGGATTTCGAGGCGGCCAACTGCGTCCGGGCGATGCTTGGGGAGGCGGATGGCGGGCGTGAGGAGCTCTGCGAGCTGCGCTGCAACCTCGACGACATGACCGGGGAGGCAATCGCCTACGCCCAGCAGCTTCTGTTGAAAGAAGGGGCGCTCGATGTATTTCTCACCCCCGTGCAGATGAAAAAATCCCGCCCCGCGGTGCTTCTCACCTGTCTTTGCCGCCGGGAGGACAGCGAAAAATTTTCGCTGCTGATGCTGCGGCACACCACAACGCTGGGGGTCCGGGAAATATCCTGCCGCCGCATTTCCCTCGCGCGTTCGTCCGAACAGATCGAAACCGCCTTTGGAAAGATCACGGTGAAAACCTCCGAGGGCTTTGGGGTCCGGCGCCAGAAGCCGGAATACGACGAGATTGCCGCCGTCGCCGAGGCAGCGGGAGCCACCTTTGAAGAGGTTGCCCGCGCCGTTGACGCGGCGCTGGATAGGCAGACGCGCTAAAGGCGGACGACGGAGGTCACGCAGTATTTTCCCTGATCAGCATGCTCGGAGAAATCTCCGGAAACCGAAGCGAGACGGGGTTGCCGCCGCCGAGGCGGCGGGAGCACCCTTTGAAGAGGTTGCCCGCGCCGTTGACGCGGCGCCGGGTAAACAGGCGCGCTAAAAGCGGGTATCAGAGGCAGCGCGGTATTTTTTCACCAGCCGCCGCAAGCTCCGCCGGATGACTCTCCTCTTGATCACTATTCTACCAATGCACAGCGGACGGCCTCTCCCTGCTGAGGAAAACAAAGTCCGCCCGCATCGGAGCTGCCAGTTGCAGAAAAGCACTCGGCACATTCGAAGTCCCCGCTTCACGAATGCCAAAGGCATAATAAATATCCCCCGGCGAAGCCGGGGGTATTTCATAGACGGGCAAAACCCTTTATTACTAGCTGCACGCGTCACGTCGCGTTGGTACGGTCTGTCAGCTGCGAAGGACTGTTACTTGCTACCCGTAAACGGGCTTAGAAGTTCCCCATGGTCAATTGTTCTCCCGCAGAATGCTTTTCGCCGATATTTTGGGGCAAACACCACATGATATTTGCAATTCCAACTCGTATGCGCTAAACTATTTACGTCGTTCATTTCGAATGACCTCCCTTTGCTTGTTTGGTGCAGTTGGCAGACCGCATCTTTATTCTAGCAAAGGGAGTTTTTATGTCTACATCATCGGCAGTAGCCTTCTTTGCAACCACTCGCCTAGCGAGTGGTTTTCTTCATACAAAAAGACCGCCCCGGAGAGAAGGGCGGTCTTTTTCACTTGTGCTTTATAATTTCGTCGTTAGACTACAATTAGCAAGCAGCGCCAGTGGCGGGGTTGGTCACGTCAACAGTGGGGACCTCAACAGAGGGCTCTTCAACAGCGGCGGGAGCAGCAACGAGCTCGACGTCGGAGAAGAGGTAGCTGCCGAGAACGCGGGTCTTGAAGGTGATCTCCTCACCGTCAAACTCGCCAAGGAGCTTCAGGGAGCCGTCAGCCATGAGCTGGTAAGCATACTCGAAGTCCTCGCCCTCGTACATGAACTCGCCGGTACGGTTGAACTTGGTGTTGTTGAAGTTCAGCGCAAAGATCTTGGCGTCGGGGTTCGCATCAGCGATGCCGTCGTCAAGCTTGGTGTCGTAGTAGAGCAGGTTCTTGCCCTGGCCGGACACGTCGACAGTGAAGGTGCCTTCGTTCTGATCAGCAAACGCACCGAAGGTGAACTCGGTCTCGTCGTCATAATCATACTTGAGGAGGTAGTAGGTCTCGGGCTCGAGCTCGGTGTTGTCGCCGACGGTATCGCCGTAAACATACAGCTCAACGCCGCTGTCGGTATACCAGTCATAGTAGCTGTTCTCATAGCCGACATTGACCTCGATATCGATCTCGAGATCCTTGACCTTGTAGTTCTTGCCCTCGTCGTCGCCCTTCTTGGACTTGTTCAGTTCAAGGGTGGCAATGATGTCGGCGTCGGAGGTGGTCTCCTTGGCAACGGTCTTGATCTCAACGAAGTAGTAGTAGCCGGCCTCAGCGCCGTCGACGATGGTGGAGGCATTCTCGACATACTTCTTGACGACGGACACGCCGGCGTCAGCGACGAGCTCCTTGCCCATCTCATACTCAACCTTGACCTTCAGGCCGTCAACGATCTCGTGACGGGTGATCAGGTTGCCTTCGACATCGAGAATAGCAAAGTAAGCGGCCTTGCCATACTGGATGACATCGGGGATCATCTTGTTGGAGTCGGCGGCATAGCGGCGAGCGGTGGTATCGACATCAGCAACACCGTCGTTGATCTCGACGCCCTTCGCGAAGGCAACAGCGCTGAGGCTCATAACCATCGCAACAGCCAGAACAAGGGCAAATACCTTTTTCATTGGTTGTATCCTCCTAAATTTCATTTCATATTTCCCGGGCGGAGACTCTCCAACCACCGTCCGAAAAACCTGGGTGAATTTCCCGCCCAAAAAGGCGGGCGGCCATCCTGAAATTCCCTTGGGAAATTTCATGTACTTACTCTACCACAAAACTTCCGCGAATGCAATAGTTTTGTTACAAAAATGTAATCAAAATCTTTGTGCGATTTACCACTGGACTTTGTGGGAATCCTCCCCTTGCCAGAAAGGTGACAGCCGTCTGAAAAAACGCCGCTCCCCGTCGGGGAACGGCGTTTTTCGGGGACAAACGAATGACGATCCGATTACGCGGGCTTTCAGGCCTGCGCGGAAGCCGCCGTCAGCTCGATATCCGAGAAGGCGTACCGGCCGAGGGTGCGTGTTTTAAAAGAAACCTCGCCGTCCTCAAACTCGCCGAGCAGCTTGAGCGAGCCGTCCGCCATGATCTGGTAGGCGTAGTTCAGGCCGTCCGCCTCATACAGGAACTCCCCGGTGCGGTTGAACCGCACCCCGTTGAAGTTGAGGAACCACACCGCCGCGTCGGGATTGGCGGCGCAGAGCGCCTCATCGGCGGCCGTGTTGTAGTTGAGCAGGTTCTTGCCCTGACCGGACACATCGACGGTGAAGGTGCCCTCGTTGGGTTCGAGGCCGAACGAGAACTCCACCTCGTCGTCATAGTCGTATTTCAGCAGGTAATGATCGTCCGGCTCAAGCGCGAGAAGGGTTCCGGCAACGGTATCGCTGGTGATCTCCAGATCGCCGTAAAAATCGGTGCCGAACGCCTGGTAGTTGTAGGGGTAGAAGATGTTGGCGGTAAAGTCGGCCTCGAGATCCTTCACCTTATAGTTTTTGTTTTCATCGTCGCCCTTCTTGCTTTTGTTGAGGGTAAAGGTGCCGGTGATGTCCACATCGGTGGTCGAGACGCGCGGGATGGTCTGCATGGCGATAAAGTAATAGTAGCCGGGGCCCTGCTTCAAAAACGCCTCATAGGCCGGGCTGGACCAGTTGCCGTGATGGCCGGGAACCGGGCTGACACCAAGCTGGTCAATTTTCTTTTTGACAACCGAAACCGAGGCGACATGTTCTTCGCCCTGCTCATAATTCACCTTGACTCTCAGACCATCGACCATGTCCCGGTCGCTGATCAGGGCGTAATCCCCCTCGCTGTCCTGCGTCAGCAGAGCGTAATGGGCAACCTCGCCGAAGCCCACCGTCATCGAGGCCATGCCATGCGGCGGAATGTAAAGGGGAGTGCTGGGATCTCCGATTCCGGCCTGCTCATAGCGGAACATGGTCGGGTCCACCGCGACCACGCCGTCGTGGGTTTCATTCTTTGCGGCAAAGGCGACGCTCGACATCGAGAACGCCATTGCCGACGCCAGCAGGGCGGCAAGCAGTTTTTTCATAAACTCCAACTCCATTTCTTTCGTTTCCAAGATACGGGCAGTTCGCGTATTTTTACCCAATTCATCGGAATACGCAGCATAATGTAAATGATACCAGAGTTTTTTCCTGTTTGCAACACTATTGGAAACATTCGATGCAATTTATTTTCTTTATTCACGAATTTTATTCTCCCAGCGAAAGCGATTTGCTACTTTTCGGTATAGTATTCCTCCCCGGCCCATACAGATAGACAAACGCCTGCCAAGGAGGACGCCGTATGGAGCACATCCCTTTTTTTGCCCCCGACCTGTCCGAAGAGGACGCCGCGGCCGCGGCCGCGGTTCTGCGCTCGGGGTGGATTACCACCGGCCCTGTCACCGCCCGCTTTGAACGGGCCGTCGCGGATTTCTGCCGCGCGGACCGGGCGGTCTGCCTTTCCTCCCAGACGGCGGCGGCCGAGCTGGTCCTGCGCCTTCTGGGAATCGGACCGGGGGACGAGGTGCTGCTGCCCGCCTATACCTATACCGCCACCTGCAGCGTGGTCTGCCACGTCGGAGCCGTCCCGGTCCTGATCGACTGCGCTCCGGGGCGGTTCACCATGGACGAGAACGCGCTGGAAGCGGCCGTCACCCCGCGCACCAAGGCGATCATCCCGGTGGACTTCGCCGGGATTCCCTGCGACTGCCGCCGCCTCACCGCTCTCGCCGGAGCCAAGAGGGGATGCTTTTCCCCCGCTTCCCCCCTTCAGGAGGCGCTCGGCCGCATCGCCGTTGTCGCCGACGCCTCCCACTCGCTGGGCGGCAGCCGGGACGGTCTCCCCTGCGGCTCGCTGGCCGACTTCACCTGCTTTTCCTTCCACGCGGTCAAAAACCTGACCACCGCCGAGGGCGGCGCCGTTGTCTGGCGGGATCTTCCGGGCGCGGACAACGACGCGCTCGAACGCCGGTTGCGGCTTCTTTCTTTGCACGGGCAGAGCCGCAGCGCGTTTGAAAAGCAGGAGGGAGACTGGGAATACGACGTCCTCTTTCCGGGCTATAAATGCAATATGACCGACCTTGCGGCGGCGCTTGGACTTTCTCAGCTCGGGCGATATCCTTCGATGCTTGCCCGCCGAAAGGCCCTGATCCGCCGGTACGACGACGCCCTTTCCGATCTTCCGCTCGAGCTTCCGCGGCATTTTGAGCCGGGGGTCTCCTCCAGCGGGCATCTTTACCCCATCCGGCTGTACGGCTTTTCGGAAGAGGAGCGCGGCAAGGCCATCGCCGCACTCTGCCGCGCGGGGGTTTCCTGCAACGTCCACTACAAGCCGCTGCCGATGCTCACTGCCTACCGCTGTCTTGGATTTTCCATTTGCGATTTTCCCAACGCTTATGCGATGTACCAAAACGAAGTGACGCTTCCGCTCTACAGCGCCATGAGCGACGCGCAGGCCGATTGGGCGGCCGAGGCGCTGCACAAAATTCTTCAATAAAAAATTTCAAAAAATTTTTGAGGCCGCTGCGATAAATCAGCGGCCTTCTGCGTTATTCCAGTGAAAGGGCCCAAAACACCAACCAAATTAAAAGGAGAATTCAATATGACACTGCTTGGAAAACGCTTCCTGCTTCCCGCCCTCGCGGCGCTGGCGGTTCTCTGCGGACTCGCCGTCTGGCTGCTCGCCCCTTCCGGCTATTTGGCCATTGATCTCAACCCAAGCATCGAAATTCAAACCAACCGCCTCAATCACGTTGTCTCGGTCAAGGCGGCCAACGCCGACGCCAGAAACCTGCTCAAGGGCTATACCCTGACGAGCCGCGATCTCGAAACGGTTGTGGAGGACCTTGTGGACCGGATGGCAAAGCAGGGCTATCTCAAGGATGCCGAAAAAAATGAAATTCTGATTACCGTTGACAGCAGCTCCGCTTCCGGCAAGGCGCTGGATCGGGTGAACAAGACGATTTCCTCCTATCTGGAGGAACGGCGGATCGGCGCAAACCTGCTCGAACAAAAGCTGACGGTCAGCAAGGAACTCAAAGCGCTTGCCGAGAAGTATGGAATCTCTTCCGGCCGGCTGGCGGTCATCGAAAAGCTTTTTGGAATCAAAGATGCAAAAACGGTCGGAGATCTCGCTTCCATGCGGATCAGTGAACTTCTCGATTACGCCCGCAAAAACGGAATTTCCACCGCCCAGCTGGAGCAGGCCTTCGACGACCTGGACGACTTGTACGAGCATGATATCTTTGACCGTCTCGAGGAACAGTTCGACGTCCTTGCCGACAGAAAGGACGAGGACAAAAAGCCGGAGTGGGACGACCTCTGGGAAAAGCTCTGGAATGACAGCAATTGGAATGGAGACCGACAGGCGTGGGAAAAGGCTTTAGAGCAGTTCCTTGACGGCCGGGACAGCGACTGGGACGAGGTCGAGGACTACCTCGAGCAATATTACGGCGGCCGCTGGGACGCCATTGAGGCCTCGCTCGAAAAGAAGTACGGCGACGATTGGGACGACCGTTATGACGACCTCCACGACGACGATGACGATGATGACCGCGATGACGATGATGACCGCGATGACGATGATGACCGCGATGACGATGATGACTGCGACGACGATGACGACCACGACGACGATGATGACGACGACGATGACGATGACGACGACGATGACGACGACGATGACGATGACGACGACGATGATGACGACGACGATGATGACCGCGACGACGACTGATCTCATCCGGCCTTCAAAAAATTGAAGCTTTCCCTGAGCCGGCGGCGGAGGAGCGGTCCGCTCTTCCGCCGCCGCTTTGCGGAAGCTGTAAAAATTTTGGCCGGCACCTTGCAATTTCACCGCTTTTTCGGCATGATAAAGAAAGTACGCCGTTTTCCAGCGGCACGGATACCGAAAGGACGAAACCCTGATGCTTTTCTTTATGGTAACCGGAGAAGCCCCACCCCCCGCGCTTCCAGCGCCGGTGCCGGTCGATGAAAGTCTGATTGCACGCATTGGGCAGAACGACATGGAAGCTTTCGAACAACTCTACCGGCTGACCGAACGCCCGGTCCATGCCCTTGTGCTTTCCATTCTGCGCGATCCGAATGACGCCTGCGACGTTGTGCAGGAAACTTATCTCAAGGTGCGGGCGGCGGCCCACCTCTACCGGCCTCAAGGCAAGCCTCTCGCCTGGATTTTTACCATTGCAAAAAATCTGGCGCACAGCCACCTGCGCCGGCAGAGCCGCACCGATATTTCAGACGTTCCCGCATTGGAGGATGATCTGCGCTTTTCCTATGTTTCAGACCCCACCGACCGGATGGTATTGACCTCCGCCCTGAAAATTCTCGGGGAAGAGGAGCGTGAAATTCTGCTGCTTCATGCCGTTTCCGGTTTTCTGCACCGGGAAATCGCCTCGGCGCTCGGTCTTCCGCTCTCGACCGTTCTTTCCCGCTATCACCGCGCGCTGAAAAAGCTGAAAACGTTCTTAACCGGATCGGAGGTGTCCTTATGAGAGAACCGTTGGAGGAATCCCTGAATCGTGCAATTGACCAGCTTCCCCGCCCCTCCCTTCAGGAACTCTCGCGGATACCAGTCCCGCGGATGGATGCGCACGATGAGATGACCCGCCAGCATCCGCCCCGCCGTCCGGCGGCGCTGCGTCTGGCCTCCTGCGCCGCGGCGCTTCTGCTTCTCTTCGGCAGCGGCGGGTGGTATCTCCAGACACGCGCGGTCGCCAGCGTTATCGATCTGGATGTTAATCCCGGCTTTGAAATTACCGCCAACCGCCGCAGCAGGGTGCTTGAAATCACCCCCGTCGGCGCGGAGGACTGGAAAAACCTCCCCGATATCGACTTCCGCAATATGCCGCTCGAGGACGCGGTTGCCTCCCTTGTGGACGGGCTCTGCAGGGCGGGTTATCTGCGGGAGCCGGAAAGTGTCCTTCTTCTCTCGGTCGGCGGCAGCAACGCCGCGCAGATCGAGCAGTCCCTGACCGAACGGATTGGCTCGGTTCTTGAAACGCAGCAGAGCGGAGCCTCGGTGGTGCGGCAAAGTCTTCCGGAAAGCAGCCAGCTCCGCAGCCAGGCGCGGGGCTATCAGGTATCGGAGGGCAGACTGCATTTGGTCAACCAGATTCTTTCGCAGGAGCCTGCCTTCTCCCAGGAAAAGCTGTTGGAAATGAGCGTAAGCGAGCTGGTGTCTCTCGCCGGGCGGTACGGTTTTGCGCTGGATGGGATGCCCGAGTCCAAAACAGAGGAATACAGTCCCATGCTCCCCGATCAAAGCAGCGCGGGCAAGGACATGGGCGACGATTCAGATGATGATTCAGACGACGATGACCCGGACGACGAGCACGACAGTGATTCGGATGACGATGACCCGGACGGCGAGCACGACGGCGATTCGGATGACGATGACTCGGACAACGAGCACGACGGCGATTCGGATGATGATGACTCGGACGACGATGACTCGGACGACGATGACTCGGACGACGATGACTCGGACGACGATGACTCGGACGACGAGCACGACGGCGATTCAGATGACGATGACCCGGACAACGAGCACGACGGCGATTCAGATGACGATGACCCGGACAACGAGCACGACGATGATTCGGACAGCGATTCTGACGATGACTCCGAAGATGGGGATGATTGATTCCTGCAACACAAAAGGGCTGCACATGCAGCCCTTTTTCCATTCTGCTTCCGCGGTTTTTTCACAGATCTGCTCTGCCATGCGGTTTTGTACCAAACAACGTCCGGTTTGGCTTTATCCTTTTTCACAGAGTTGCGCCGCTGTCCGCCGCCCCTCCTCTGGGCTGTCCGCCGTTCTTTTCACCGCAAGCAAGGCACAGCAGCAGATGTTCCCGCGCGGCTTTCGCGGTCGGCTGGGGAGCCTCCTCCGAAAGATAGCGCAACGCAGCGTTCCACTCGGAAAGCGGCGCCGCTTCATAAGGTATTTTCTCCACCCGGCGCGCCAGCTGCGCACGTTCCCAACCCTGCAGATACCTCAGATCAGACAGATATCCGCAATGTGCTATAACCGACAGCATTTCCAGCAGAGAAAATTCAAAATTTTCCTCCAGTTTCAAAAAACCACCACACGTTTCGCATTCCAACGCTTATTTCAAGTCAATCATAGCACAGTATATTTACGAATGTCAATTAAAAACATCCAAATGATAATGTGATATCAATCAGATTATTTTACCATACTAATGAGGGGTGGTAAAATGATCGCTGAAAAAATTAAGCGTCTGCGGGAACAGGATTCTCTGACACAGGCCGAGCTTGCAAAACGTCTGGGGATCACGCGTTCCAGCGTCAACGCATGGGAGATGGGGATTTCCGCCCCCTCCACTCAATACCTCGTTGAATTGGCGAACATTTTTAAGGTGTCTACCGACTATCTTCTGGGAATCGACACCTCATGTTCTGTGAATGTGGCGGGACTTACCGAAGGGGATATCCATCTCGTTCATATTCTGATTTCACATTTGAAAAGTAAAAATACTCATTCCGATTAAGAGCGTACGGCGAGCCCGATCTTCAGCTTTTATAAAAACCGAAGGCGGGTTCTCCGCCGGGGTCGCGAGGTTTACGGGCTTCTTCACTGTGGCAAAGAGATTTGCGGGCTTTGCGCTGTTTTGTTTCAAACAAGGACAGTTTTCTCCCGCACAAAAGGCATCTGCAAGCATAAAAAATCCGGCGCCCACCGCTTGGTGGACGCCGGATTTTTCAGGAACGGCTGACCGTTCGAACTTTTCTTAATACATGCCGCCCATGCCGCCGCCGGCAGGAGCCGCCGGCTCCTCCTTCGGCTCTTCAGAAACAAGCGACTCGGTGGTCAGAACCATCGCCGCGACCGATGCGGCATTCTGCAGAGCACTGCGGGAAACCTTGGTCGGATCGACAATGCCCATCTCCATCATATCGCCATAGGTCTCATTGGCCGCATTGAAGCCGTAGCCGACCTTGCGCGCGCGCTTGATCTTGTCGATGATGACCGAGCCTTCGAGGCCAGCGTTCTTGGCGATCTGGCGGATCGGCTCCTCAAGGGCGCGCTGCACAATTTTCACGCCGGTCTTGACATCGCCGCCCACTGAAACGGCCAGCTTCTCGACGCTGGGAATGGCGTTGAGCATCGCGACGCCGCCGCCGGCAACGATGCCTTCCTCAACCGCCGCCTTGGTGGCCGAGAGAGCGTCCTCGATGCGAAGCTTTTTCTCCTTCATCTCCACCTCGGTGGCAGCGCCGACCTTGATGACCGCTACGCCGCCCGCGAGCTTGGCAAGGCGCTCCTGCAGCTTCTCGCGGTCGAAGTCGGAGGTGGTGTTCTCGATTTCAGAGCGGATCTGAGCGACCCGGCCCTTGATCGCATCGGAATTGCCGGCGCCGTTGACGATCACGGTGTTTTCCTTCGAAACCTTGACCTGTCCGGCGCGGCCGAGCATGTCAACAGTGGCTTCCTTCAGCTCATAGCCGAGGTCGGAGCTGATCACGGTGCCGCCGGTCAGGATGGCGATATCCTCGAGCATGGCCTTGCGGCGGTCGCCGAAGCCGGGAGCCTTGACGGCCACGCAGGTGAAGGTGCCGCGCAGGCGGTTGACCAGCAGGGTGGCGAGCGCCTCGCCCTCGATGTCCTCCGCGATGATGACCAGCTTCTTGCCGGACTGCACAATCTGCTCAAGCAAAGGCAGAATCTCCTGAATCGAGGAAATCTTCTTGTCGGTGATCAGGATATAGGCGTCGTCGATGACAGCCTCCATCTTGTCGGTATCGGTAACCATATAGGGGGAGACGTAGCCGCGGTCAAACTGCATGCCCTCGACAACCTCGGTGTAGGTCTCGGCGGTCTTGGACTCCTCGATGGTGATGACGCCGTCGGAGCCGACCTTTTCCATCGCCTCGGCGATCAGCTTGCCGATCGTCTCATCTCCGGCGGAAACGGTGGCAACACGGGCGATGTCGGCAGAGCCGGAAACCTTCTTGGAATTCTCGCGGATCGCCTCGACGGCCGCATCGACCGCCTTCTGGACGCCGATCTTGATCTCCATGGGGTTCGCGCCCGCGGCAACGTTCTTCATGCCCTCGCGCACCAGTGCCTGAGCAAGCAGGGTCGCGGTGGTAGTGCCGTCGCCGGCCGCGTCATTAGTCTTGGTGGCAACCTCCTTGACGAGCTGGGCGCCCATATTCTCAAAGGGGTCCTCGAGTTCGATCTCCTTGGCGATGGTCACGCCGTCGTTGGTGATCAGCGGAGCGCCGAACTTCTTGTCGAGCACAACGTTGCGGCCTTTCGGGCCAAGGGTAATTTTAACGGTATCGGCAAGCTTGTCAATGCCCGCCTGCAGGGACTTTCTGGCGTCTTCGCCGTAAGCAAGAATCTTAGCCATAGTGGTGTTTCCTCCTCCAATGATTGTTTCAGGTTTGCGGCCGCTGGGGCCGGTGATTTTTTATTCTACAACCGCAAGGACATCCGACTGGCGCAGAATGGTGTATTCCACCCCGTCAATCTTGACCTCGGTGCCGGCATATTTGCTCAGCAGCACCTTCTGGCCGGCGGAGAGGTACATCTTAACCTCCTTGCCGTCTACAAGTCCGCCGGGGCCCACTGCGATGATCTCCGCGACCTGGGGCTTTTCCTTCGCGGAACCAGCGAGGATGATGCCGCTCTTGGTGGTTTCCTCGGCCTCTACCATCTTGACAACAACACGGTCTGCCAACGGTTTGATGTTCATAGCGATTCCTCCATTTATTTGATTTTTGATTTTATATTTTTAGCACTCTCATTTCTTGAGTGCTAACTATATTCTATCCTAATTTTTCAAAAAATCAAGGGGTTTTCTGCTTTTTTTGCAAAATTCATAATTTTTTAAAAAGTGCCGCTACCGCTCCGCAATTTTCCCTTCGCAGTCACGATCCGATTTGCCCAGACCGCCGCCAGCAAACCGCGGCTTCACTTTTTCCTTCGCGATCACAATTCAATTTGCCCAGGCCGCCGCCAGCAAACTGCGGCTTCGCTTTTTCCTTCGCGATCACAATTCGATCTGCCCAGACCGCCGCCAACAAACTGCGGCTTCACTTTTTCCTTCGCGATCATAATTCGATCTGCCCGGCCAGAATCATGACGGCCGCCCCCAGCAGCACACCGCAGAAGGCCGGGCCGCGCCGCCCTGTGCGCCAGGCGGCGGGAAGCAGCTCTCCGAAGGAAAGAGCCGTCATCAGCCCCCCCACGCCGCAGTAGATCAGCGCGAGGCCCGACTCCCCGAGCCGCCCCGCAAGAAAGCGCCAGGCCAGAAGCGCCCCCGCCGGTTCGGCAAACCCCGATACCGCCGCCATCAGTAGTGCCCTTCCCCGTCCTTCGCCCGCGGCGGTCAGCGGCATCGCCACCGAAATTCCCTCCGGGATATTGTGCAGGGCGATGGCGGCGCAAAGCACCAGCCCCGCGTGCAGGTCGCTGTTGCCGCTGAGAAAAACGGCCACCCCTTCCGGCAGGTTGTGCACCAGCAAAACGATCATCGACAAAAGCCCCAGGCGCCGGTATCCGGACCGCCCCTGTTCCCGAGGCACCATCAGCTCAAGGAATGCCGCAAACAGCGCCCCGGCCGCGGCCGCGGCGCCCGCCGCAAAGATTCCCGCCGCGCCCGGCATCGCAATCAGCAGCACAGAAATCCCCTCTGGCAGCAGCTCCGACAGCGAGACGCCCGTCATCACCCCCGCGGCCAGCCCCAGAGAAAACGCCATCATCCACGCGGGCGGCCTTCTGAAAAGAACCGCCGCTCCCGCGCCGACCATCGTCGCCATGCCCGCCGCCGTGCTCAGAAGCAGCGCGATCATTGTCCGGTCATCCATCGCCATTCCTCCTCTTAGCATCATCATTTCTGTTTATAGCTATTCAGCCGGGCGAAAAAATAGCTTTCGGGAGAGCGATTCCTTTCGGGTTAGGAGCGTCTCATCTGTTTTTTCAGCAGGTTGTCGCAAAAAATATCCGACGAAAAACCTTCCTCCTTGCCCGCGGTGCCGCAAAAAAGATTGGTATAAATCCTCAACGCTAACAGATACTATCATCACAACCAATGCCATCACAGCGATGATAGAAAACAAAGGAGCGTTTCTGATGAAAGCAACTGGAATTGTCAGGAGGATTGACGATCTCGGGCGCGTCGTCATCCCTAAGGAGATCAGGAGAACGATGCGGATCCGCGAGGGGGACCCTCTCGAAATTTATACAGACAACGACGGTGAAGTCATCTTCAAGAAGTATTCCCCCATCGGCGAGCTCGGCTCTTTCGCGGCCCAGTACGCCGAAGTGCTGCAGCGCGCCAGCGGGCACGCCGTCGTGGTCTGCGACCGGGACCATGTGATTGCCGTCGCGGGCCTGCCCAAAAAAGAGCTGCTCGAGCGCCGGGTTTCCCCCTCGCTGGAGGAGCTGATGGAAACCCGCCACCCCTACGCGCTGACCGACGGGGAAAACTCCCGTCTTCAGCCGGTCGAGGGGGTGGACCGCTATGCATCCGTTGCAGCCCCCATCGTGGCCGCGGGGGATGTCTGCGGTTCCATCATGTTCCTTTCGGGGGAGAACGACGGCGCCGTGGGGGAAGCGGAGGTCAAGCTGATCGCAGTCGCCGCCGGATTCCTTGGGAAACAGATGGAAGAGTAGTCTGCCGGAAGGGCCGGGGCTGTTTTAACAGCCCCGGTCCTCCTTTTTGCAAGCGGCGGGATCTCCTCCCGTTTCCCGGTGTGCCGGCAGGTTCCGGCACTGAAAAACAGCTTGGGAATCGTTCTTGCGGGAGAATTCCTGATTCTTCCCGAACGGGAGGAAAATTTGTCCATAAATGCCGTTTTTCACAAGAGAAAAAACTATTTTCCTCATTTCAGAGTATTGCTTTTTCAACTGACAGCGGATATAATGGAAGAACAAGTGGTGAAGTATGGGGAAAATAGGTGAAGAATCCCTATCAAGTGGAGAAAGGAGGGGCACCCGATGCTGATTGGCGAATACCGGCACAGCCTTGATCCCAAGGGCAGGGTGAACTTTCCCGCCAAACTCCGCGAGGACTTGGGCGACTCCTTCATCATTTGCAGGGGGCTGGACAACTGCCTCTACGTCTACCGCATGAGCGAGTGGGACAAGCTGGTTGAAAAAACCTCCGCCCTCCCCTCCAGCAAGGCGCGCACCATCCAGCGTTTTTTCTTCGCCAGCGCCGTCTGCTGCGAGCCGGACAAGCAGGGCCGGGTGCTCATTCCGCAGACGCTGCGGGATTATGCCGGTCTGACCGGAGAGATCGCCGTCATCGGCGTCTCGACCCGCGCCGAAATCTGGGACAGCGCCCGCTGGGACGAGGCAAACGCCGCCCTTACCAGCGAATCGGTTGCCGAAACGATGGAGGAGCTCGGCTTCTAAGGGAGAGAACCCATGGAATTTTCACATGTTTCCGTCCTGCTGCATGAAACCATCGAAAGTCTCAGCATCCGGCCGGACGGCGTCTATATCGACGGCACCGCCGGGGGCGCGGGACACTCCTGCGAAATCGCTTCCCGCCTCACCACCGGACGGCTCATCGCCATCGACAAGGATCCCGACGCGGTCCGTGCCGCGTCCGAACGCCTCGCCCCCTTTCCGCAGGCCCGCGTGGTCCGGGAGGACTTCCGCAATCTCCGCGCCGTGGCCGAAGCGCAGGGCATCCTCCGCGCCGACGGAATCCTGCTCGATCTGGGGGTGTCCTCCCAGCAGCTCGACGACGCCGCCCGCGGCTTTTCCTACCACAGCGACGCGCCGCTCGATATGCGGATGTCCCAGTCCGGCATGAGCGCCTACGATTTGGTCAACGGATACGACGAGCGGTCGATCACCAGAATTCTGCGCGACTACGGCGAAGAACGCTTTGCCGCAAGGATCGCAAGGGCGATCGTACAGGCGCGCAGCTCCCACCCCATCGAAACCACCCTTCAGCTCGCGGAGCTGATCAAAGAAGCTATTCCCGCGGCGACCCGGCGCGAAGGCGGCCATCCCGCCAAGCGCAGCTTTCAGGCCATCCGCATCGAGGTCAATGGAGAGTTGACGGCGCTCGAAGGCGCACTCGATCAAGCGTTTGACCTGCTATCGGTCGGTGGAAGACTCTCAATCATTACCTTCCACTCGCTCGAGGACCGCATGGTGAAGCGCCGGTTTGCCGTTTATACCGAGGGCTGTACCTGCCCCGCCGAATTTCCCGTTTGCGTTTGCGGGAAGACGCCGCGGGGCAGGCTCCTCGCCAAAAAGCCGGTCACGGCTTCGGAGGAGGAACTCGCCCGCAATCACCGCAGCCGCAGCGCAAAGCTGCGCTGCATCGAAAAGATTAAGGATTGACGATACAACACACGACCTTGAAAGGAGGGCCGACCGATGGCACAAGGCAGCGCCGCCTATGATTTTGACCGGCTTGAACAGCATTATGCCACCGCGGGCGCGCCCCGGGTCAAGCAGCCGCCCGAACTGCGGGTGGTGGAAAACCGCGGCCGCCGCGAACGCGCCGCTTTCTGGAAAGGCGCGGCAACCTTTGTTCTGATTCTCGGGGTGGTCTGCGCCATTCTCTACAACAACGTCCAGCTCACCGAGCTGACCAGCCAGATTGAAAAGACCCAGTCGCAGCTTGAGGCTCTCGAAAATGACTACCGGCTGATGCAGGTCGAAATCGAAAGCAGCACCTCGCTGCGCACCGTGCAGGAAATTGCCGAAACCGAACTCGGAATGGCCAAGGCCGAAAGCTATCAGGTGGAGTATATCAACCTCGGCGAAGGGGACCGCGTGGTGCTTGCCCGCGCCCACGAGCCGCGGCTCAACGACCGGATTCGCCATGCCTGGCGCAGTCTTTTGGAATACCTCGGCGCCTGAGACAATAAAATGATTACAACCCCTCCCCTCCCGGTTAAGGCAGCCGAGGGGCAAACGGGAAGATGGACAAAAAAATGAACGGCACGCAAACAAAGCGACGGAGAGTTAAGTCAACCATGCCTTAACTCTTCCTTTCTTTTTCCGGGGGATTCGACCGTTCTCGCCATACAATTCCCGCCGGGGCGGGGCGTGCCGCGGGCGCAAAAAGAACTCTTGCAATTCTGCCGGCGGCGCACAAGCGGCGGGGGAAAAGACACCGCAGGCGCGGGAAGAACCCACGGCCCCGCATGACGCGGAAATTGGAAGCAGGGCGCGCCGCGGGCGCGGGGAGAGCCGCGTCCGGTTTCCCGAACCATAACAGCATCAGGAGGCAGCATGATCCAAGTTCAGTCCAGCCGGCGCATGAAAATCAAAATGAATATTGTTCTGGCGCTGCTTGTGCTGGTGGGGTTCGGCGTACTGATCGGACGGCTTTACCAGCTCCAGCTCGTCGACGGCGAGATGTATCAGGCCAAGGCTCTCAAGCAGCAGCTGAGACCGACCGCTATCTCCGCCCAGCGCGGAGCCATCTATGACCGCAATATGAAAACGCTGGCCGCCTCGGCCACCGTCTGGACGGTCACCCTCTCCCCCGCCGAACTCAAGGACGCGGATCAGCTCTCAAAGATCGCTGATTTTCTTGCGCCGCTGCTCGGGGTCGAGCGCGAGAAGATCATAGAGCGAGGGCAGAAAACAGCCAGCTATTATGAAATCATCAAGCAGAAGGTTGATGACACAACCGCCGATGCCATTCTCCGCTTCTGCGATGAAAACAAAATCAACTGCGTCAACCTCGTCGAGGACTCCCGGCGCTACTACCCCTACGGAAGTCTCGCCTCGACGGTGCTCGGCTTTACCACCTCCGAAAACAAGGGTGCCTACGGCATCGAAAGCAACTACGAAAAGGTCCTCGCCGGAATCCCCGGGATGGTTGTCTCGGCCAAGAACGCCAAAAGCGGCAACATGCCCTACTCCTACGACCGGGAATATGAGCCGGTGGACGGCAACTCGATCGTGCTGACCATCGACGAGGTGATCCAGCACAGCCTGGAACGGCATCTCGAAACGGCGGTCATCGAACACAACGTCAACAATCGCGCCGTCGGTATCGCCATGGACGTCAATACCGGAGCAATCCTCGGGATGGCGACCAAGCCGGATTTCGACCCCAACGAGCCGAATATCCTCTGCGACCCCAAGGCGCTCGCCGAAATTGCGGTCTTTGACGAGCAGATCGCCGCCGCCTCCGGCGAGGAAGCCGAACGGCTCAAGTCCGAACGGCTCGACGCGCTGGGCAAGGCCCAATTTGCCCAATGGCGCAACAAGGCGATCAGCGACCCCTATGAGCCCGGCTCGGTCTTCAAAATTATCACCGCCTCCATGGCGCTCGATACCGAGGTCTGCCGCCCCACCGGGGAATATTACACCTGTCCCGGCTTCCATATTGTGGCAGGGCGGCGCAAAGCCTGCTGGAAGGCCGCCGGCCACGGCACCATTGACTTCACCCAGGCGGTCAAATTTTCCTGCAACCCCGCCTTCATGATGATCGGCGCCAAGGTCGGGCCTCGCAACTTCTACGACTACTTCGAACGGTTCGGCCTCAAGGAACCGACCCGCATCGACCTTCCCGGCGAAGCGGACGGCATTTTCTACGACTACGACACCCTCGCCAAAGAAACCGGCGAGGAGCTTGCCTCCTCCTCCTTCGGGCAGACCTTCAAGGTAACCCCCATCCAGATCTGCACCGCCGTCGCGGCGGCGGTCAACGGGGGCCGCCTGATGCAGCCGTATGTCGTCAGTCAGGTCCTCGACCCGGAGGGCAACATCGTCTCGACCACCGAACCGGTCGTCAAGCGCCAGGTCATCAGTGAACAGACCTCCGAGACAATGCGCGGCATTCTCGAAAAGGTGGTGGGAGACCCCGACGGCTCGGGCAAGAACGCCTATGTTCCCGGCTACCGGGTCGGCGGAAAGACCGGCACCAGCGAAAAGCTCGACGCCAAGGAAGGCGGCGAGGTCACCCGCCGGATCGCTTCCTTCATGGGCATCGCTCCCTCCAACGACCCGCAGGTACTGGTGCTTGTCATCCTCGACGAGCCTCAGATGCAGAACATCTACGGCTCGGTCATCGCCGCGCCGGTCGTCGGCGCCATCATGTCGGATATCCTCCCCTACCTCAAGGTTGAGCCGCAGTATACCGAGGCGGAGCTGTCCGACATTGAGGTGAAGGTTCCCTATGTCACCGGCGGAGTCGTCCACGACGCCCTCTCGGCGCTGACCGCGCGCGGGCTTTCCTACAAACTGGTGGGCGACGGGGTCAACGTCACCGGTCAGATTCCCTCCTCGGGCACCGAATGCCCGAAGGGCACCAGGGTGATCCTCTACACCGACGGCACGCAGCCGGCCGATCCGGCCGAGGTGCCCGACGTTCTCGGGCTTTCGGCCCAGCAGGCCAACCGCACCATCCTCAACGCGGGCTTCAACATCCGGCTGGTGGGGGCGGACATCGAAGGCAAGGGCGTTATGGCCGTCCTGCAGGACCCTCTTCCGGGGACCGCCGCGCAGGAGGGAACCATCGTAACGGTAACCTTTGCCGATGCTTCCGACGCGTTCACGGCCGAGGAAACCTACGAAGCGATGCAGGAAAGCTCCTCCGAACCGCCGCCGGGAGCTGCTTCTCCGGCGGGCGGATAGCCGCCTGCTGTTAAGAAACAAAAACCGCTTCAAAAACAGCAGCCCTGGCGGGAGAACAGCCGCCCGTCATCAGGAAATAAAAGCCGCTCCAAAAGGGCGGCAGCCCCGGTGGGCAGACATTCGCCCATCATCAAACAACAGAAATCTCCCTTGAGGGGATGACGCCTGCCTGTTTCAGATTCCGCCGCACTTCGGGCGCATTCCCTCATTTGGATTCTCAGCCATTCCCAGGAAAGGAGCAACTACGATGCAGATGCCGTTATCCGCCCTTTTTGCGGGCGTTCCCACTCTATCGCCCCTGCCCACTCTCGAAGCGGCGCACATCACCTCCGATACCCGTCAGGTTTCCGCGGGGAGCATCTTCTTCTGCATCCGCGGCTTCACCCACGACGGACACGACTTTGCCGCCAAGGCCCTCGAGCTGGGAGCCGCCGCCGTTGTCTGCGAGCGCGGCCTTGATCTCGGCGAGCGTCAGATTCTTGTGCCGGACACCCACGAAGCCTACGCCCTCTGCTGCGCCAACCTCTTCGGCAATCCTCAGCGGAGGCTCCGGCTCGTCGGAGTGACCGGAACGAACGGAAAGACCACCATCACCCATCTGATCCGCGACGTTTTGCAGGGACTCGGTCACAAAACCGGCCTGATCGGCACCATTGAAACCGACCTTGGCGGTGTCACCTTTCCCGCCAAATATACCACTCCCGATCCGCTGACCTTTTATTCGATTCTCGCGCAGATGGCCGACGCGGGCTGCGAATATGCGGTGATGGAGGTTTCCTCCCACGGGCTCGACCAAAAACGGGTGGCCGGCTGCCGCTTTGCGGTGGGGGTGTTTACCAACCTGACACAGGACCATCTTGATTACCACGGCACGATGGAGGCATACTTTCAGGCGAAGAAGAGCCTTTTTTCGCTCTGCGACGCGGGAGTTGTCAACCTCGACGATCCCTACGGGCGGCGGATTGTTCAGGAGGCGCCCTGCCCCATCAGGAGTTTTTCCACCTCGCAGGACTCGGCCGACTATACCGCCAAAAGCATTGAGCTGCGGGCGGACGGAAGCTCCTTCGCCTTTGTCGGCAGCGGCATGATCGCGCGGGTGAAGTTCCCGGTTCCGGGTGAATTTTCGGTTTCCAATGCGATGGCCGCCATCGGCGCCTGTCTCGCGCTCGGCTGTGACCTGCAGAAAACCACGGCCCTGCTCGCTGGCTCCCACGGCGTCCCCGGGCGTTTTGAGGTACTCAGGACCGGCACCCCCTACACCGTCATCCGCGATTACGCCCACACTCCGGACGCAATCGAGAAGGTCCTGTCGGCGCTGCGGGCCGTCACCCGCGGAAGAATCATGATTCTCTTCGGCTGCGCGGGCAACCGCGACCGAAAAAAGCGGGTCCACATGACCGATCTCGCGGCCCGGCTCGCTGATTTTGTGGTGCTGACCTCCGACAATCCCCGCAGCGAAGACCCGATGCAGATTATTGAGGATGCCAAGCCGGGGCTTTTGCAGCACAGCACCCCTTATGCCATTATCCCCGACCGCTATGAGGCGATCGGCTGGGCTCTTTCCCACTGCCGGCAGGGGGACACCCTGCTTCTCGCCGGCAAGGGGCACGAGGATTATCAGGTTCTCAAGCATGGAACGATCCATTTTGATGAGCGCGAGGTTGTCGCCGAGCTGCTTGCCCGGGGAATTTCAGAAAAGACGGAGGACGAACAAGGTGGAACAGATGAGACTTTCGGAAATTGCAGGGGCGGTCGGCAGCAGCGTCAGCTTTGATGCGCCGGTCCGCTCGGTGGTGACCGATTCCCGCAAGGCCTGCGCCGGAACCGTCTTTGTTGCGATCCGGGGCGAGGCGCTCGACGGGAACGACTTTGCCGCTCAGGCGCTCGCAAACGGAGCCGAGGCCGCGGTGGTGGAGCGCCGCATCCCGGGCGCCGATCCCGCCCGCTGCATCATCGTCCCCGACGGAAAGCGGGCGCTGATCAAAATCGGCGGCGCCTACCGCGGCCGGTTCCAAATCCCGTTTGTCGGAGTGACCGGCAGTGTCGGCAAGACCACCACCAAGGAATTCATCCATGCGGTGCTTTCCGCAAAATACCACACTTTGAAAAATGAGGGCAACCAGAACAACGAGATCGGCGTTCCGAACACCCTCTTCAACCTCACTCCCCGCCACGAGGCCGCCGTCATCGAGATGGGAATGAGCGGTTTCGGGGAAATCCGCGACCTCACCCTCGCCGTCCGGCCGTCGGTCGGGGTTATCACTTCGATCGGCGTTTCTCACATTGAAATGCTTGGCAGCCGGGAAAACATCCTCAAGGCGAAGCTCGAACTGCTGGAAGGAATGCCCGACGGCGCGCCGCTGCTGCTCTGCGGGGACAACGACCTGCTCGCCGCGGTGCGCTCCGACCGGCTGCGTGTCTGCCTCTACGGGATGGAAAATCAGGACTGTCAAATCCGCGCGGTGAACGTCGAACAGCATGGCGAGGACAGCACCTCCTTTGTCATTGCCTCCCCATGGGGAAGCCATGCCGCCTCGATTCCGATTATCGGGCGGCACAATGTCCTCGATGCGCTCGCCGCCTTCGGAACCGGCTGCCTGCTCGGGATCGAGCCCGCCGCTGCCGCCGCCGCGCTTTCCTCCTACCGTTCCACCGGGATGCGGCAGAAGCAGGTGCCCTGGCATGGGGCCACCATCGTTGAGGACTGCTACAACTGTTCGCCCGACTCGCTGCGCGCCGCCGCGCTGACCCTCGCCGCTTATCCCTGCCGGGGCAAGCGGGTTCTCGTTCTTTCGGATATGCTCGAGCTCGGCGAAAACGCCTCCGCGATGCACCGGGAATGCGGCGCCTTTATCGCGCGGCAGGAAATCGACCTTCTGATGGCCTGCGGCCCTCTCTCATCCGACACCGTCGAAGGCGCCGACCGGGCGGGGATGGAGCGGTGCTGCCACTACCCCGACCAGTCCTCGATGGCGGAGGCACTGCTTCATGCGATCCGCCCCGGAGATGTGGTGTGGTTCAAAGCCAGCCGCGGCATGAAGCTCGAAGATGTGATCCATACTCTCTACCGGAAGGGGGAATCGCTGTGAACGGATATTTTGTCCTGACGGCGGCCGTCTCCTTCGGTGTGACCGCCCTGCTCGGGCTCTGGCTGATCCCTTTTCTGCGCAGGCTCAAATACGGCCAGACGATTCTTGAGATCGGCCCGGCCTGGCACAAAAACAAGCAGGGCACCCCCACCATGGGCGGGCTGATGTTTATCGCGGGGGTTCTTTGTGCGGTTGCCTCCTCCTTTTCGGCGGCGCTGCTCGCGCACCCCGAGCTGACCCAGGGCTACCACCGGATTCTCAACACCCGGCTGGTTGCGGGGCTGCTGATGGCGGCCGGCTTCTCGCTCATCGGCTTTGCCGACGACTATGTTAAGGTCGCCAAAAAGCAGAACCTCGGCCTGACTCCCGGGCAGAAGCTCGTCGTCCAGTTTCTCGTCGCCATCCTCTATCTCTGGAGCCTGATCGCCGCCGGAGACACCTCGACGGTGCTGTTCATCCCCTTCTTCGGCCAGCTTGCCCTTGCGCCCTGGCTTTACTACCCCCTCTGCGCGGTGGGAATCGTCTATATCGTGAACTCGGTCAACCTGACCGACGGACTCGACGGACTCGCGGCTTCGGTGACGACGATGGCCTCCTTCGGTTTTCTCGCCGTGGCGATGCTGCTGCAAAATTTCCAGACCGAGCTTTTGGCCGTGGCGGTGGCCGGAGGCTGCATCGGCTTTTTGATCTACAACTTTTATCCCGCCAAGGTTTTCATGGGCGACACCGGCTCGATGTTTCTCGGCGGCTGTGTCGTGGCGATGGCCTTCGGAGTCGGCGCGCCGCTGCTGCTCGGACTGATCGGCCTGATTTATATCTGCGAATCCCTGTCGGTGGTGATTCAGGTGATCAGCTTCAAGACGACCGGCAGACGGATTTTTAAAATGAGCCCGATTCATCACCACTTTGAGATGTCCGGTTACACCGAGGTGCAGATCGGCTTTGCCTTCTCGCTCATCACCGTCATCGGCTCGCTGCTGGCATTTCTCGCCGCCCGCGGCTTCTGATCCGCCGTTTTCCGGCCGCACACAGCCCGATCCATCCGATCCCGAAAGGAGTGAACACCAATCGTGGCTTCTCAGCGTCCCGCAAAGCATCCTCCCCGTACGGTCAACGGACCGATGGACGCGACCTTTCTCGTCATCGTCCTGGTGCTCGTTTCGTTCGGGCTGATCATGATGTTCTCGGCGAGCTACGCCAACGCCTTCTACCTCAAGGGCAACTCGCTTTTCTATATCTCCCGGCAGCTTCCCGCCGCGGCGTTCGGCATCTTTGTCATGCTTGTCGCATCGCGGGTGGATTACCGCATCTTCAAGCCGCTGGCCTTTCCTCTCTACCTCCTTTCGCTTGCTCTGCTGGTGATCGTTCTGTTTATGAAGCCGCTGAACCACGCGCGGCGCTGGATCTTTATCGGGCCGATCAACTTTCAGCCCTCTGAGATTGCAAAATTCGCGGTTGTCATCTTCTTTGCGGCCCTGATCTGCAAAAACTATCAGAAGATGGCCACCTTCCAATACGGCATCGGCGTTTTTCTCCTTGCTCTCGCCCCGATCGTTCTTCTGATGATCAAGGAGCCTCACCTTTCCGGAACCGTCCTGATTCTCTCGCTGGGTGCGGTCATGATGTTCATCGGCGGCACCGATGTGCGCTGGTTTATCGCGGGCGGTATCGTCGCGGTGGCGGGAATTGCGGCGGTCATCATTGAACCGGATCTTCTCACCGCCCTCGCGCACTACGCCGGGGAGCGGATTGAAATCTGGCTCGACCCCTTCTCCGATCCGATTGACGCGGGATTCCAGACGGTTCAGTCGCTCTACGCCATCGGGTCCGGCGGGCTGATGGGAGCGGGCATCGGCGCCTCGCGTCAGAAATACCTCTACCTGCCCGAGCCGTACAACGACTTTATCTTCGCCATCGTCTGCGAGGAGCTTGGATTTGTCGGCGCGGTGGTTATCATCGGCATTTTTGTGCTGCTGATCTGGCGCGGCTTCGTCATTGCCACCCGCTGCCCCGACCGCTTCGGCTCCCTGGTCGCGGCCGGACTGACCGCCCAGGTCGGGCTGCAAACCCTGCTCAACATCGCGGTTGTCACCAACACCCTGCCGAACACCGGCATCAGCCTGCCCTTCTTCTCCTACGGGGGCACCAGTCTGGTCATGCTGCTCGGGGAGATGGGGGTCATCCTGTCGATTTCCCGCAAAACCCCCATCGAAAAGGAATAGCCGCCTCCCGCGGCCCATCCTGCGGATTTTCCGATTTCATAAGCCTTTGTCAAGAATGGAGTGCCTGCACATGAAAATCCTGTTCGCCTGCGGCGGTACCGCCGGACATATCAACCCCGCGCTCTCGGTCGCGGATTCGCTCTGCGCCCGATACCCCGGCACCGAGGTGCTGTTTGCGGGCAACCCCAAGGGGATGGAGGCGCGGCTCATCCCCAAGGCAGGCTACCCCTTCGCGCCGATCGAGGTGGCGGGAATCCAGCGCAAGCTCACCCTCGAAAACATCGGACGTAATTTCAGCGCCCTCTGCCTGCTGGCAAAGAGCGGGCCGCGCGCCGCCTCGATCATCAAGGGCTTTGGGCCGGATGTTGTCATGGGGACCGGCGGCTATGTCAGCGGGCCGATCGTCCGCAAGGCCCACCAGCTCGGCTGCAAGACGATCACCCATGAACAAAACGCGTTCCCGGGGGTGACCACCAAGCTGCTCGCGCCGGACGTTGACCGGCTTCTTCTGGCGATGGAGGGCGCGGCAAAGCACCTGCATCTCAAGGACCCGGACAAGCTGCGCGTCACCGGAAACCCAGTGCGGGAGGCGATCTTCTCGGCCGACCGCGAGGTTTCGCGGATGCGTCTCGGAGTGGACGGCCGCATCTGCATCCTCTCGTTCGGCGGAAGCCTCGGCGCGA
The DNA here is from genome assembly GCA_014385025.1 of Yanshouia hominis. Classification (GTDB taxonomy): domain Bacteria; phylum Bacillota; class Clostridia; order Oscillospirales; family Ruminococcaceae; genus Yanshouia; species Yanshouia hominis. The sequence continues at coordinate 104,696 of JACRTB010000002.1, forward strand.
CGCGGATCAATGAAGCGGTCGCCGACGTCATGGCCTGGCACCGCGGCAAAGCGAACATCCACCACATCCACGCGACCGGCAGCTACGACCACGAGGATTTTCTGGGGTGGATGCGCGGCAAAGGACTGGACCTTGAGGGAAATCCCCATCTCGACGTGCGGGAGTACATCGACAACATGCCCACCTGCCTCGCGGCGGCCGATCTCGTCATCTGCCGCGCGGGAGCGATCACCCTTTCGGAGCTTGAGTGCGCCGGGCGCGCCTCAATCCTCATCCCTTCCCCGAACGTTGCGGAAAACCACCAGTTTCACAACGCGATGGAACTGGTTGAGCGCGGCGCGGCGGAAATCCTCGAGGAAAAGGATCTCACCGGACCCACCCTCATCTCGCTGCTTCAGCGGCTGACCGGCGATCCGGCGCGTCTCGCCGCGCTGGGCCGCGCCGCCGCCTCGCTCGCCATCCGGGACGCCAACGAGCGGATCATCGCCGAAATCCTCGATCTGACCGGAAAATAGCATCCTGCCGCATTCCCTTTGACGCCGTTTCGCATCCGTTTCTCACCACCCGCCGCAAGCCCGCATAAGATGGGGTGAAAGAGCATTTCGCACCGTCTGAGGGGCGTTTTCCGAAGAGGGGACGCCTTTCCCGGTTTTGTAAGGAGGAAACGGTCGATGCAACGACTACTGATTGACGGCGGGCGGCGTCTGGAGGGCGAAGTTCCCATCCACGGCGCAAAAAACGCCGTTCTGCCCATCCTCGCGGCCACCCTGCTCGGCGGCAGGTCTACCCTCTATAACTGCCCCGCCCTTTCGGATGTCGATGCGGCCGGAAAGATCCTCGCCATGCTCGGCTGCGTTCTGGAGCGGCAGGACGACAGAATCACCGTCGACGCGCGGGACATCACCTATCTCGACCTGCCCGAACAGCTCATGCGGGAGATGCGTTCCTCGATCCTCTTCCTTGGCGCGATTCTCGCCCGCTGCGGCCGGGCCTGCCTCTCCTTCCCCGGCGGCTGTGAACTGGGCGCGCGCCCGATCGACCTGCACATCGAAGGGCTGCGGCGGCTCGGCGCGTCGATCGTGGAGGAGCATGGCTGCCTCCGCTGCAGAATTGACGGCCGGTTCCGCGGCGCCGAAATCACCCTGCCCTTCCCGAGCGTCGGCGCAACCGAAAACATCCTGCTTGCAGCGGTCACCGCCGAGGGGCGCACCACCCTGCACAACGCCGCGCGCGAGCCGGAAATCTGCGACCTTGCGGACTTTCTCAACGCCTGCGGAGGAGCGGTCACCATCGAAGGGGACCGCATCACCGTCGAGGGGGTCGAGGCGCTGCACGACGGTGTGCACCGGGTGATTCCCGACCGGATCGAAGCCGCCACCTACCTCTGCGCGGGCGCGGCGACCGGCGGGGAGCTGCTGCTCACGGGTGTCTGCCCCCGGCATCTTTCCGCCGTCCTGCCGATGCTCGAAAAAGCAGGCTGCCGGATTGAAGCCGGAGAAAACAGCATCCGCCTGCGGGCACCCGCGCGGCTTGCCGCCGTCGATTCGGTCAAAACCATGCCCTATCCCGGCTTTCCCACCGACGCGCAGGCTCCGCTGATGGCGGCGCTCTGCACCGCGCGGGGCACCAGCATGTTCGTCGAGAACATTTTTGAAGCGCGCTACAAGCACGTCGGAGAACTCCTGCGGATGGGCGCGCGAATCGAAGTCGAGGGCCGGGTCGCGCTGGTGCGCGGGGTGGAAGCCCTCTCGGGCGCGAACCTCTGCTGCACCGATCTGCGGGGCGGAGCGGCGATGGTCATCGCGGCGCTCGCCGCCGAAGGCCGCAGCACCCTGACCGGCCTGCGTCACATCGACCGGGGCTATCAGGACCTCGAGCAGGGCCTGTGCCGGGTCGGAGCCAAGATCTCCAGAGAAAGGTAGCCTCAAAGCATGGGAAGAAAAAAAAGGCCAGCCGAGCAGCGGTCCCATTCGGCCGCCGCAAGGCGCAGAAAAAAGAATGAACGGAAATACGCCTTCACCTGCTGCGTTGTCCTGCTGCTTCTGCTGAGCGTCGGAGCCGCCCTTTCGCTGACCGTTTTTTTCCCGATTGAGACGATTTCCGTCTCGGGCAGCACCCGCTATGCCGAGGGAGACCTGATGGAAGCGTCCGGCCTCAAAACGGGGGACAATATCCTCTGTTTTCGCGCCTCCGCGGCCGGAGACCGTCTGGTGGAGCGTTTTCCCTACATTGAGCGCGCGCGGGTCACCCGCGTGTTTCCGGATACCGTTTCGATTCAGGTCACCGAGTCCGAGGTTAACACAGCAATTGAAACCGACGGGGGCTATCTGCTTCTGAGCGGGCGCGGACGGATTCTCGAAGGACCGAATCCCTATCCGCCCGACGGCTGTCCCCGGATCATCGGCTTCCAACTCTCGGGCACTCCCGCGCCCGGCAGCTATCTGCCGAAAACCGAGCAGGAACGCTTCGACCTCCTGCGCGAAATCGAAGCCGGGCTGCGGGAAAACGGGCTTTCTTCCATCAGCGTCATCGACCTGCGGGACCTGATCGAAATGCGGCTGCTCTACGACGGGCGGCTGGCAATCAAGCTCGGCAGCAGAATTGATCTTCCCTACAAGCTGCGGGCCGCCGCCGAGGTCATCCGTCTGTCGGTGGATTCCAAGACGGTCGGCACCCTCGACGTTTCGGTGCGCCCCACCATGCGCCTGCGGGAAATCAACCTCTATGCGGCCGATGTGTGGCCGTTTCCCGAGTCGATGCGCGGCGACTATGAGCGCACAATCCCCAAAATCAGGCCGATGATTCCCAAACCGCCGGAGGCTTCCTCCTCCGCTCCGGCAGAGAGCCTGCCTCCCGCTTCCCCGCAGCAGCCCGAAACGGAACTGCCCGGCGGTGAGGCGGGGGAGGCTTCCTCCGCCGAAGCCCCGGAAGAGGCGCCGCAGGAGGAAGAGGAAGAGACCTCCGACGACGGGGAGCTTCCGCCCCTCACCGTCATAGAAGCCTGATCCGCAAAAGAAATTTCAAATCCCCGGCGCAGGATATTGCGCCGCAAATGCGTTCGTGTTAAAATAATAAATATGTATAATCATTCGCCGGGATGTCCGGCGGACAAGCCTTGCAGATTTCGATTTCCACCTCCCAGCGGGGGATAAAATAGAGGAGGACGGTTAAATGCAGATGAACTTTGACATGGTGCCTGAGCATCAGCAGGCCACAGTCATCAAGGTGGTAGGCGTCGGCGGCGGCGGCGGCAACGCGATCAACCGGATGGTGCTCTCCGGGATGAAAAACGTGGAATTCATTTCGATGAATACCGATTACCAGGCGCTTGCCACCAGTCACGCCACCTACACCCTCAACATCGGCGCCCGGCTGACCAAGGGCAAGGGCGCGGGCGGACAGGCCGATATCGGCCAGCGTTCCGCCGAGGAGAGCCGCGAGGAGATCGCAAAGCTTCTCAAGGGCACCGACATGGTCTTTATTACCGCCGGTATGGGCGGCGGCACCGGCACCGGCGCCGCACCGGTCATTGCGGAAATCGCCAAGGATATGGGGATTTTGACGGTAGGCGTTGTCACAAAGCCGTTCAAGTTTGAGGGACGCCGCCGGATGGAACACGCCGAGATGGGCATCACCGCCATGCGCGAGCATGTCGATGCCCTCATTGTCATTCCCAACGAACGCCTTCAGCAGATTTCCACCGAAAAAATTACCCTCGCCAACGCCTTTGCTGCTGCCGACGAGGTTCTGCGTCAGGGCGTACAGAGCATCGTTGAACTGATCGGCACAACCGGCGTTATCAACCTTGACTTTGCCGACGTGACCAGCATTATGAAGGACGCAGGCAACGCCCACATGGGTGTCGGCCGCGCCTCGGGTAAGGATAAGGCGCGTCTCGCCGCCGAAGCCGCCATCAATTCCCCGCTGCTTGAAACCTCGATCAACGGAGCAAAGGGCGTCATTGTCAATATCACCGTCCCGCCGGATATTGCCCTTGAGGATGTTTACTCCGCTTCCGAATTGATCACCGACGCCGCACATCCCGATGTCAACCTTATTTGGGGCGTCGCCTATGATGAGAACCTCAAGGATGAGCTGGTGCTCACCGTCATCGCCACCAGCTTTGATGGAGAGGAAGAATTCGCCATCCCCAGCTATATTCAGGATATTGCCAATTATACTCCCAAGTCCGACCCCGCCACGCCGGTTCTCCCCGGCAAGGAGCAGCCGACCCGGCCCGCGGCTCCCGCCGTTCCCGCAGCGCAGGCCCAGCAGCAGACCGGCTACGTCCCCGCCCCTGAAGCGCAGCCCACTCCAGCGCCTGCCCCTGCCGCTCCCGAGCCGGAAGGAGAGGCGGAGGAGGACCCTTACGACGTCATCATGAAAATTTTTGGAAAAAACAAGCGATAATTCAAATTTGATGCTTGGAAACTCTTGGCGGGGACGGATGATTCCGTCTCCGCCGGAGCTTCTTTCTTTCCCGGCAAAACCGCCCGTATCAGGACAGGAGTGACAGGAACGATGAAATTTTCGGTGGACAGGCCCATTGCGCCCAAAAATGCGCTGCTCTGCATGGCGGCCTGCGCCTTTTTGTGGAGCACCTCCGGCGCGCTGATCAAGCTGATAAGCTGGAATGGGATGGCCATCGCCGGAATGCGCAGCCTGATCGCCGGGGTCGTTTTGCTCGCTTATCTGAAGCTGGCCGGCAAAAAGCTGGTGGTCAACCGGCTGACCCTCACCGTCGGCTTCGCTGTGATGCTGAAGTTCGTCTGCTTCACCGTCGGCAACAAGCTGACCTCGAGCGCCAACATGGTGGCGCTGCAATACACCAACCCGGTCTTTGTCCTGATCTTTTCGATGCTCTTCTTTGGGCAGCGTTTCCGGCGCAAGGACATCGCGGTGGCTCTTGCCACGGTAGGCGGCATTGCCATGCTGACCCTCGAGGGAACCGGCAGTTCAACCATGCTGGGAAACTTTCTCGGCCTGATGGTTGGAATCACCACCGCCATCATGCATCTGATGAGCGGCAAGGCCAAAAGCTACGCGGAATCCCTGAGCATCAACATCTTCGGAAACATCTACACCGCCGTCCTGATGTGCCCCTTCTTTTTTACCGGCGGCGGACTTTCCTGGGACGCGGGAAGCGTCACCGGCATCCTGCTGCTCGGCCTTTTCCAGCAGGCGGCCGCCTATATTTTCTACGGCTTTGCGATCCGCAACGCCCCCACCCTGAACTGTACCCTGATCGCGGCGCTCAACCCGCTCTTCAATCCGGTTTGGACGGCGCTGCTGGTGCACGAATACCCCGGCCCGCTGACTCTTGCCGGGTTCGGGATCGTACTCGTCTCGATCACCCTCTGGACCCTTTCCAACGCGCGCGACAAGGCGGCGGAACAGGCCAAAACACCCCGCGGGGAGTAAGTTTCTTTTTGACGGACCGGCGTTTTTTCTCATTTGCCGGTTGTGCTTTTTACGCCGGTATGCTATAATATAGAATAGCCTTTGTGCCGGAAACGGCATATCGGCCCGACAATGTTACTTTTGAGGCAGGACGGACGTGTGCTCTGTCATGCGGGGATGTGGATCCTGTGCGACAAAGTTCTGTGAACCATGTCAGGCGGGGAACCGAGCAGCATTAAGCAGAGTGCTTTGTGTGCCGCAGGTCATCTGCATCCCCGCATGAGAGGGCAGCTCGTCCGGCCTGCTGTTTTTTGGGAGGTGTGCCCATGCGTCAGGCGCTTTACCGGCTTTACCGCCCCCGTACCTTTGAGGAGGTGGTGGGGCAGGAACCGATCGTCACCGTGCTGAAAAATGAGATGCGCCAGGGGCAGCCCTCCCATGCCTATCTCTTTGTCGGCTCCCGCGGGACCGGCAAAACCACCTGTGCCAAGCTTGTCGCCAAGGCGGTCAACTGTCTCGATCTGCGCGACGGCAGCCCCTGCGGGGAATGCGCCGTCTGCCGCGGTGTGGACGACGGCTCGCTGCTCGACGTGGTGGAGATCGACGCGGCTTCCAACAACGGCGTCGATTCGATCCGGGACCTGCGCAGCGAGGCGGTCTTCACCCCCGCTGTCGCCCGTTACCGCGTCTATATCATCGACGAGGTGCACATGCTTTCGACCAGCGCCTTCAACGCGCTGCTCAAAATCCTTGAGGAACCGCCGGAGCATGTGATCTTCATCCTTGCCACCACCGAAATTCAAAAGGTGCTCCCCACGATTATTTCCCGCTGCCAGCGTTTCGACTTTCAGCGGATCGACAGCGAAATCATTGCCGGACGGCTGGCGGAGGTTGCCGGACGGGAGGGCTTTTCGCTCGACGGCGACGCCGCTTCTCTGATTGCCCGCCTTTCGGACGGCGGAATGCGCGACGCGCTTTCCCTGCTTGACGTCTGCGCGGCCAATACTGATGCGGTCACCGTCGAAACGGTCGCGGCAGCCGCCGGACTGGCCGGCAGCGCGCATCTGATGGAGCTGACCGGCCGCATTCTCGCCGGGGACACCCAGGGGATGCTTGAGGCGCTCTCCGCCCTGATTCAGAAGGGGATGGAGCCGCAGCGCCTGGCCGAACAGCTCGCCGCCCATTACCGCAACCTGATGCTTGCCAAGACCCTCGAGCACCCGGAACGGCTGCTCGACTGCCTGCCGACCGAGATCGAGGCGCTTCGGGCGCAGGCGGGCGAAATCGCCCTGCCCGATCTGCTGCAGAGCATCACCGCCCTGCAGGATGCCGTCGCCCGGATGAGCCGCAGCACCGCCAAGCGTGCCGAGCTCGAGCTGGCCCTTGTCACCCTCTGCGAGCCCGCCGTACGCACCGGCTATCAGGCGCTGCTCACCCGCATCGAACGTCTGGAATCGGCGCTGCGCCGCGGCGCGCTCCCGGCGGCCCGCCCGGAGGAGCCTGTTCTTTCCGGGGAAGCCAAAGCCGCCCCGGCTTCGCTTCCCGCATCGCCCCCAAAAGCGCCGGCAATTTCGCCGTCCGAGCCTCCTCCCCTGCCCGATGATGAGCCTTCCCCGGCGCCGGAGGAGACGCCCGCCGCATTTCTCCCGCAGGAACCAAAGCCGGCGGCAAAACCCGCTCACGCGCAGGAGACGCAGCCCTTTCGCCCATGGCCGCAGGTGATTGACCAGCTTTCCAGCTTCAACAGCTCGATCGCCGGAATGCTCCGCGGCACCAAGGCTTATTTTGACGGCCGCCGGATTTTGATTGACGTTTCCAACCCGGTGGTGCTTGAGATGCTCAAGGGCAACGACTACACCCGTCAGCAGATCAAGCATGCCATTTCAGAGGTCACCGGACAAAATTACGGCATCGGGCCCTATCGTCCTCCCGTTGAGGCAAAGGATGAGGCGGACCCGCTGGAACAGCTGATTTCCTCTCTGCCCCCGGCAGAAAATATTACAATTGAACGATAACTGTAAAAGGAGAACCGAAACGATGAGAGCAAGACTTCCCGCAGGATATGGCGGCGGCCCCCAGAACCAGAAGGACCTGATGCGACAGGCACAGAAAATGCAGGAGCAGTTTGCCGCGACGCAGGCGGAGCTTGAGACGCGTGAATTCAAGGTTACTTCGGGCGGCGGCATGGTCGAGGTGACGATGAACGGCAAAAAGGAGATCACCGCTCTCGCCATCAAGCCGGAGATCGTCGATCCCGATGACATTGAAATGCTTCAGGACGTCATCATGGCGGCAGTCAACGAGGCCAGCAAGCAGGTCGAGGAAACCAGCAACGCTGAACTCGGCAAGATCACCGGCGGGCTGAGCCTTCCCGGAATGCCCGGCCTCTTCTGAGCGCGATGGCATATCAGGTCACGTCCCTTTCCCGTTTGGCCGAGCAGTTTGCCCGTCTTCCCAACGTCGGACGAAAAACCGCCCAGCGGTACGCCTTCTATGTGCTGAGCCAGCCGCCCGAATTCGCGCGCGCCTTTGCTGAGGCGCTGCTCGATTCGAGCGGCAGCATCAAGCGCTGTTCGGTCTGCCAGAACCTTTCGGATGAACCGGTCTGCTCCATCTGCCAGAACCAGGCGCGCGACCGTTCCATTATCTGTGTGGTGGCGGACCCGCGCGACGTCATCGCCTTTGAGCGTCTGCGGGAATACAACGGACTTTACCATGTGCTGCACGGTCTGATTTCCCCGATGGAGGGCGTCGGTCCGGAACAGCTCACCGTCAAGGAGCTGCTTTCCCGCCTGACCGGCGAGGTAAAAGAGGTGGTCATGGCCACCAATCCCACCGTTGAGGGAGAGGCAACCGCCATGTACCTCTCACGCCTGATCAAGCCGATGGGTCTAAAAGTTTCACGGCTGGCATATGGACTGCCTGCGGGGGGCAATCTGGAATATGCCGACGATATCACCCTCTGCCGCGCCCTCGAGGGACGCAACGAGATGTAAGGACGGCGTTCCGGTGCGTCCTTCCATTGACTTTGAGAACCGGGAATGCTATGATAGGAAAACAGCACCGCGGGTAAGGAGGTGTCGGAGATGGCACAGAAAAAAGAAACCAAAACCATTGCGCTCAACCGCCAGGTCCGGCACGAATATTTTGTTGACGAATCGTTTGAAACGGGCATCGAGCTTTCCGGCACCGAGGTCAAAAGCCTGCGGGCCGGCACCGTCAATCTCAAGGACAGCTGGGTCGATATCAGTTCGGGCGAGCTGATCGTCCGGCAGATGCACGTCAGCCCCTATGAGAAGGGGAACATTTTCAACAAGGATCCCCTGCGTCCGCGCAGGCTGCTGATGCACCGACGCGAAATCAACCGTCTCTACGGGCTGGTCCGCCAGCAAAGCTATACCCTGATTCCGCTTTCCCTTTATTTCAAGGGATCGCTGGTCAAGATACAGCTTGGCCTCTGCCGGGGCAAAAAACTCTACGACAAGCGGGAGGATCAGGCGCGGCGCGACGCAAAACGCGAAATCGATCGTGCGCTCAAGGAGCGGCAGCGGTAAGGAAGGAGGCCTTCATGAACTGGATCTGTCCCAAATGCGGCTCGGCGGAATGCAGCACCGGTCAGTTCCAGGCAACCGGCGGAAATTTTGCAAAATTTTTTGACATTCAAAATAAGCGCTTTACCACCATCACCTGCGGCAAATGCCGTTTTACCGAGCTCTATCAGGCCGACGTCAGCGAGCTTGAAAACATCTTTGATTTTCTCCTCGGATGAACACACTCTCTCACCATGGGGGCGTAAAGGTTTCGACGGGGGTTGTGAAGCAGAAATAGCGGGCAGAGGGCGGGACCTCTATAATCCCCGAACTTTTAAAAGTAAACGAGAACGACAGTTACGTTTACGCGGCCTAATTAGGCCGCCGTCCTGCCCCGGAGCACCACGGCCGGGAACAGGGCGTCGATTAGTGGTCAATTTCAGCGAGAAGGCTCCCCGCATCGCTGAAACATAAGGGGATACCGACGCTGTGAGCCTGTTTGTCGGCGCACAGCCGGGGGAATCTTCAGTAGATAAACTGCGCTCGGAGAAGTTTCTGTGAATCGGCTTTCGGACAGGGGTTCAATTCCCCTCGCCTCCACCAAAGCAGAGCCAGACGAACCGAGAGGTCGCCTGGCTCTGCTCCTATCTCTGCAATCTATATGGTCGGCGGAGTCTTCGTTTTGGTCTGTCCGCTCGACGCGGAAGAATAAAAAAAAGAGGCTACTGCACAGGATTGTTCCTGCGCGGTAGCCTCTTTGTGCTTTTTCATAGCCATAACGGATTTCGTTATAATCTACCAAAATCCAGCGAGATTCTAAAATCGTTGTTAGAATCTACCGTAAAGGAGCATGGCTATGATTAGGATTTTACTGTCCACCCGGCTTGGCGAGCGGAGGTGGTCACAAGCTGACCTTGCAAGGGCAACAGGCATTCGACCTTCGACGATCAATGACCTGTACCATGAGATCGCAGAAAGGGTAAATCTGGAGCATCTGGATCTTATTTGTGAGGCGCTGGGGTGCGAGCTGTCAGACCTGATGATCCGAGAGGAAAACAAGGAAACCAGAGTCAAGACGCGCACCGGCGCGGATATACATAGCAAGCGTTAAGCCTGCTCCGAGGCCTCGGGCGTTCATTCGCCCGGGGCCTTTTCTTATATCTCCTCGCCGTCCTGTGTGACAAAACGGATTTCGACTGTGCAGCCGAGCGCAGCCGCCAACTCCGTGATGTCTTTTTCCGTAAAGTTCCCGCGCGTCATTTTGTTGGACAGGTTTTGCCGCGTCTGTCCTGACGCCTCAGCCAGATCGCCCATCGTTATTTTCTGCCTTTTCATGATCAGGCGAATCTTTTCGGCAACAGAGAGTCCCATGCTCTCACCTCCTCACTCGTACTATACACTAAAATGTGTCGCTTGTCAAAAACTTTTTTACGATTTCCACGAAAAAATGTAAAATAACCGTTGACAAGTGACACGAATTAGTGTAATATAGTTCTTGTAAGGGAGAGGAACAAACCTCTCCGGAAAGGAGGACAGGCCGATGGACAAAGCAAAAAAAGAAGCCCTGCAAGAGCTTCTGAGGTTGCTGGCCGATAACCCCGATTTAGCCGACCGGATTACAATCACCATCAAACCTAACAGCAAGCCCCAGCAGGGCGAACGCCAAGAGACCTAACCCCGGCGCGAGGGGGAGCGGGAAAGCTCCCCTCCCCCTCAGTATAAAGCACCGAGTGTGAAAATACAAGGAGGAACGCAAAATGATGATGTCCGAGTTTATCGACCGCACCGGCTTCGAGCCGACCGCCAAAGAGTACGCCAAGATCGAAGAAGCCTATTACGACTTCGATGGTGACAAGGACGCCTTTTGTAAGGCTTTCGTCAAGGACGGCGGGGCGCGGAAGCTCTGCAAGGCCAGAGCCGCCGAGATCGACCGACTGAACAGCCTGCTGCTGGAGAGCGAGCGGCAGTACAAGAAGGATATGGCCGACCGTGAAAAGCGGATCGACGAGCTGACCGCCGAGCTGGACCGTGAGCTTGAATGGAAGCCCAGCGATGGTACCGGAACGAACATGGAGCAGAAGCGTTACGAGGAGCTTGCCAAATACGGCAAGGCAATGACCGACGAGGAGGCCAAGGCGTTTATCGCTGACGAGTGCGGCTTCGATCCCGAGAAGATCCGCATTCTGCACGAGGTCAACACCTACGAGGTCAACAAGCACCGCCGCATTCGCAAGGCTGGTACCTTCGACCGCGCGCCCGTGTACGAGGCCACCGATTGGAACTACGTCCGCTTTGACTGCGCCTGCTTCATGTATGAGCTGGTCAACGGCGAACTCCGCTTCTACTGCTGCTAAACCACCGCCCGCCCCGGAGGTCACGAGGGCAGAAAGGCAACAACGATGAAGATCAATATCACCGATGAAATCCGGCAGGAGATTTTGGGTACGCTCAACAGAGATACCGCAAAGGAATACTTTGAAAAACTCCGCGACACGGAGAAGAACCCCACTCGCGGACAGGTTTACGCATACCGGAGCTGGGAGCAGAGCATGGAAGACCGAGCCGATATGTTTGAGGTCAGAGCGCTTCCATGGGGCAGTCAGATTAAGGATGGCGTGATGAAAGAATTCGTTGCTGCATTAACCGCAGCTGATATTGACGAGATTATCGTCACAGATCAGTCAACCGCGCTCATGGAAAGTGTCCACGCCTTGGTAGCCGAGGGCGCATATCTGGAGGGCGTCGGAACTGTTACCCGCGATCCACTGCACGATCCATCAGGCCGCCGCGAGGTCAAAGGGCTGGTATTCAGATTTTGAGAAAGGAGTGCCGACAATGAAAAAGCTGATTTGTTCTACTTTCCGCGAAGGTTACGGCATCGACCAGATCCGCAGAACGATGACGGTCGGCGAGCTGATTAACTTCCTCGCCCAGTACGATGAAGATACGCCGGTCTATCTGAGTTTTGACAACGGCTACACCTACGGCGGCATTACCGAGGGCCGCTTTGAAGAAGACTATGGGGAGGAGGACTAACCATGAACAAGATCCGCCGCAAAAATTTGCAAAGCATCATCGACCAGCTGGAGGAGCTGAAAGGCAGCCTCGAAGACCTCCAGGCTGAGGAGGAAGAGTACCGCGACAATATCCCTGAGAATATGCAGGAGAGCGAACGCTATGAAAAGGCAGACGAGGCCTGCGCCAACCTCTCCGAAGCCGTAGATAACCTGGAGGAAGTCATCAGCAGCATCGAAGCTGCCATTGAGTGAGGGGGCGGGCATGAGAAAAATTACTGTCTTCGACTTTTGCAGTCAGATCGGCGCGGCCAGCGATGAAATCCCCGTTGTGGTGAAAGCCGGTATGCAGGAGATCGGCCACTTCCGCAGCTTATACAAAATCCCAGCGCAAGCGATGCCGGGAGTTCTGGAAGCCAAAATCACCTATGTTACCATGGGCCGCGAAGAAATCATCATCCAAGTCAAGTTGAAAGACTACAACACCAAGTTGTAATTACATGACCGGCTGACCTATCGGCACGACGGGGAGAAAGGACACGATATGGATTACAACACTATGAACGCTACCGTCAAGGGGACAACCTGTGAGGGCGAGCCTTTTACCGAAAGTCTCACATTTACCCTCGTTCCCCCCACCGACAACAAGCACTACGGCACAGGCTACTACATGACGGTTAAGACATCAACGCAAACGCTGTTGATTGACGTGCGCTACGAGCGCACCACTGACATTGAAATCCTTGCCGATAGATGGATTAAGAGTTACTACGGCGAAAACGCGCAGGACATCATCAAACAGTTCTGAGAAAGGAGAGATTTCTATGAACGAGAACGAAGCCAAGACACTGATCGAGCGTTTTGCAGAGAAGCAGCAGGGCGGGCATTTTGCCTGCCCCCGCTGCGGGAAGATGACGATGGATGCGGAGAGCGTCACCCGCAACGCACTGAGCCGCAGGGCAACGGTCCATATCTGTGATGCCTGCGGAATGCAGGAGGCCTTGGAGGACATGATGGACAGCATAACTCCGCTGACCGCATGGGCTATCGTCTCCGCGCCGGAGAACTGGCGCATGAGGCGGCACTACTCCGCCGCAGCGTGGGCGCGTGAGCAGTACACCGACCGCTGGAATGATTGCCCGTACTTTCGGGATATGGTCGAGCGCGGTGAAATTCCAGCGGATTACATCGGTCGCCGCACCGTCATGATCCACGCTCCAATCAAAGGGACTGTGCTTTTGACCGAGGGCTATCATTTCACCGTGGACGATGAAGAAGGGAGACAATACCTGTGAGTAAATCTTGGACGCCCGAGGAGCTGGCCGCTGCCAGTGCCGCGATGAAAGCGGAGGGCCACATGAGCTACGAGGAGTTCTGCGCCGCGCCGGTGCTGCGGCTGGAACACAGAGGCCGCGACAGCTGGGATCGCCCCGTCTACGAGTGCGACGGTCGGCTCTATGTCGATGTCGACCCGCGCCGGAGCAGACCGGCAGACATCTGCACGAAGCATGGCAACGCCTTTGACGGCGAGCCCTGCGACCCTGTGCCGGAGGGAACGATCATTGAGTTTGTCCCAAAGCGAGACACATGGGATTTTTGAGGAGGGCTGACGATGGATTACATTGAACGGAGCGTTGTGGTGAAAAAGGTGATGGAAACGAAGTGGGAAAGCGGCTCAGATGGGGCGGTAGCCATGGAAATTGTTGCCGCTACCCCCGCCGCTGATGTCGCTCCGGTGAAACATGGAGAATGGATCGAGGACGACTACGGTTATAACCGTTGCTCCGCCTGCGGCTGGGAGTGGGACGAGCCGGAGGCTGTCTCTCTGTACTGTCCTCATTGCGGCGCAAAAATGGAGGAGGGTGAAATTGATGCCTGAATACATTGAACGTGAAGCGTTACTGCTTCGCATTGATTGCCATGGCACGAACAAATTTGGTATGCTTGACGAGAATATAAGAGCTTTTGTCAAAGCACAGCCCGCCGTCGATGCCGCGCCTGTGGTGCACGGGTTGTGGATGCCTGTTTATGAAAGCGAAATGACCGGATGGAATCCCGCAGTTGCAGGACGCGACCCGATCGGCGGATATATCTGCTCTGCCTGCAAAGAGGAAGCTGTTTACGACTGCAACGACAAGTTTGTTCTGTCGAACTACTGCCCACACTGTGGGGCGAGGATGGAAGGAAGTAATGAGCATGAGACTGATTGACGCCGATAAACTCAGCGCAAGGCTAAGTCGCAACGCAACGCCGTATTTCACGGTACCAGATATCGAAAATGCGCCGACAATTGATGCCGTTCCCGTGGTACGATGCGAAAGTTGCTGCTATGCAACATGGGCGGCATGGGCGAACAAATACTCTTGCGGTCAAGTTCACGGATTGCTGGTCTTTGGAGATCATTTCTGTGCATTCGGCAAACGAGAGAGGACGGAGGGCGAATAAAAAGCCCCTCTCGCCGCCGTAGGCGAGTTGCAACACGCCCTTTGCATCGTGGGAGGGTAGACGCACGCCCAAGCCGTGAAAAGCGCCACAGCGCCCCGTAAACGCGAAAGCGCCGGAAAATAGAAAAAGCCCCCTCGACAGGACGGTAAAATCCTGCGAGGGGGCTTTCATTGTGTGGGCGGTATTCAAATGGCGGGGCTGTCGATGCTGCCGTCGTCCTCCGTGTCGGTCCGGAAGTTGTTTGCCTTGGCTGCCTCAAAGGTGATCCCGCCGCGCTTGTGGTCGGACTTCGCAAGCGAGAGGTAGCCGTTTGCTCCGGCGATGATGATCGCCTCACCAACGCCGGTGGCGGCAGTAAGCCATGCAGCGGCGGCGGTGTAGCCACTTTTGATGCACAAATACATGAGGAACAGGCATTCCTGAACGATCAGCAGGCCGGCCAGCATCGCCAGCAGGCACACGACCTTGCTCCATTCGACCTTGCGCTTCTTCGCGGCTCTGCGCTTGCGCCTTGCCATCAGCTCAGCCCAAACTTCTGGGCGAAGCGGTAGAGGACGGTCACCAGCTGCTCGCGGGTCATCATGTCCTCCCACATTCCATTGAACTCATCGGAGTTGCCGCCGCGAATGATGCCGTTATCCACGGCCCATTTGCGCGCTTCCTCCGAGTAGGCGGAAGCATCGTTGTCCTGAAGCTCCTTGCGCATCTCACGCCAAAGCTCCTTGAATTTGTTGATATCCATATCGTCATCCTCCTCGTCCATGCCTGCGGAAAGCTGGGCTGTCACCTTTTCGGCGAGGTCGCCCATGCGGGCGTACATCCAGTTCCCGGGGCAGCTTTTGTTGGCAAACCAGCGGTGTACGGTCAGCACCATCTCGTCCGGTGCAGGGGTGTAGGCAAGCGTCTTGTCCTTATCCTCCAGCCAGAGCAGCTTGGTCTTGCCGTTGCGTTTGCAGATGTCGACGCAAAGCGTAATGAGGGACTGATAGACCACATCGCGGAATGCGTACGGCTCTGCGCCATCGGACGCACATTCAATAGTCACCGCCCGCTGGTCGTTTGCGTTGCTGGAGGAACACCAGGATCGGTTTTTCTCCTCGACATACATACCGATGCGGCCGTCCGCGCCGATCCCGTAATTGCAGCTCGCCTCTCTGGAGGCAGGGAGAAAGATATCTCCCAACCGCTCCACGCTGCACTGGCCCACTACGCAGTGTGGCGTGATGCGGTCGATCTTACGGGTCCTCTGCCCGGAGTGATTCAGGCTGAGCTTTGTGTAACTGACAAGAGGGCTATTGCTCATAGGTCATTCCTCCTCGGGGGCGGTATGGTCTTCCTTGCCCTCACCGGAAGGCAGCGCAGTAGGCGCCGCGTCCGCCCCGGGTGTCGCGGTAGAGAGCATATCTTTCAGCTTTTTCAGTACATCAACGGCATAGGCGGTAAAGGCTGCCAGCATAGCCAGCGATACCGCTGTCATCAGGTTTACGGTCTGCCCATCGACCTCCACTACCATCAGATCGGGGTTGAGGTACCCGGCGAAGTAGACCGCGACCAGCGCCGCTGCCACAACTGCACTCTTGATGCAGCCGTTGCGGAACTTCGTCTGATCCCATTCCCCATCAATGATGGCATTGATGGAACCGAGGGCAATGTTCGCGGCGATCAGCAGCACAAGCCCTGCGGCCAGGCGGATGATCGTCATATCCAGCACGTTCATTGTGCGTCCTCCTTACTGCAAAAAGTCGTTGCTGTCCAAGCACCGGCGATAGATCGTCTTGATCCGGTCACTGGTCAGCTCTGTTACATTGTTTTCAAACTCCGGGTGATCCTCGCAGTATCGTTCGTAGGCGGCGATGTCCCGGAGCGTTTGGTCGAAATGATCTTTGGTGTGGCGCTCGCCGTGGAGACATTCATCGCCGAAGCGTAGAATGCGCGCCCGGCAGTTGACGGCCTTTTCCTCGGCCATGCCAGACCGAACGCACTGCAGCTCGCTTTCGAGCTTTCCGACCTTCTCCAAGACCTCGCTGTTGATAGCGCGCCCGAAAGCCTTTGCTATTGCAGACCACGGATTGATTTTGATGGGGGCGAGCTGGAGCAGCGTCAGCAGCACAAACAGCGCACTTCCCCCACCAAACAAAATCTCCTTGAGCGTCATCTCTCAATCCTCCTCTGCGCGTGATAAGAAGGGCAGCCCCCGCAAAGGAGCTGCCCTCCGTATCAATGCCGTGGTCAGACGGTGACTTCGAGATCTGCCAGGATCTCCTCGACCTGCTTCCGAATCAGGCTCGGAACCTGGTCGATGGTCTTCTTGCCCTTGACGATCAGGGTCGCGTAGACAACTGCCATAACTGCTACCTCCTTTCCCATCAGAATGTATAAAAGAAGGAGCCGAAGGCTTTTCATAAGCCCTCAGCTCCATTCTTGCTATTTTCGAGGATTTCCCGGACGGCTGCTTGCAGCGGGTCGGGAACTTCCTCAATCGTCTTTTTCCCTTTGCGGATCAGGTCTGCGTAGACCTTCACCATGTAATTGCTCGCCATCGGTTACTCGCCTCCTGTTGTAGATGTCACGGCGACGATCTGTTCGTAGACATCGCATAGCGCCATCTGCGTATCGGTGACCTGCCCCTCAAGGCTCGTCACCTTTTCCGTCAATGCCGCCTTGTCGGTCTCCAGGTCGGCTACCTGCTGCTGCAGGGAGGGGATCGTCTTACCCTCCGCCTCGTGCAGCTTGGCTTGCGCCAGATAACCGGCATAGTTGCCGAGGATGTCTTCACTCAGGCCGTCGTACATATTCAGCTCCAGGTGATATTCGTCGTACACCCACCCGCTGATGGTCAGCTCGTCACGCTTTTCCTCAAACGGCTCGGCGTTCTCATAGAAGCGTACCAGGGCTACCCCCGGCTTATTAGGCTGCTCCTCCAGCGAGAATGCGTTGCTGGGCGCGTTGTCGCCTCTTACTCTCATTTCGCACGACCTCCTTCAGATGTTTTACTCCAATCGGGTCAATGTACTTCACCCGAATTGTATGACTATTGCAGTGCTTCAGTTGCCCGGCGCGGCTCAGTAGCCCGGAGGCCTGGGCGAACATGATAGGCTTTCCGGCGTCAAGCCGCTTTTTGACGCGGCGGCATTGCCGGGTGAAGCGCAGGAAATTCCGCTTGCGCAGAATGACATGAGTGCGGGAAAAGCGGTAGCCGACCGCGCTCACCATGCGCTTTGCCGTGGGATAGATTTGCCAGTTCGCTTTCATGGACAGGCCGAGCCGCTGCTGCATGAACGCGGCGATCAGCTTCCGCGCCTTGTGCAGCTGCTTCTTATTCGGCCCGAGCAGGGTGATGTTGTCCATGTAGCGGGTCATATACTTCACGCCCGGCAGCGTCATGATGTACTGGTCCAGAGACTCCAGGTAGAAGTTTGCCAGCCATTGGCAGATGTAATACCCGATAGCCAGCCCGCCGCCGCAGGATTCGATGATGGAATAGACCGTCCGCAGAAAGCGCTTGTCCTTGATCTTCCGCGCAAGAGCCCAGATCAGGCGCTTGCCGGAGATGCTGGGGTAATACTGCGCGACGTCAAGCTCCGCGGCGTACTTCGTTCCCTTCGGGTCGTTGCGAAGCGCGCCGCGGATTTTCTTGTAGATATGCTTCCCGCCGCGTCCCGGAATGGACGCACAGGACCACGGGTGCATACCGCGCATAAGCACCGGCTTCATAGCCGTCACAAGCATCCATTGGATCACGCCGTCCGGCCAGAATGGGACCATCTTGATCTTACGGTGTTTCTCGCTGCTCTCATCATAGATCTCGCGGATCTTCGGCTCGGACGGTACAAAGCTCTCGGTTGCGACCAGCTCATAGGTCTTTTCGACATACCCGTCCAGGTCCGCCAACACAGGGGCGATGTCTTTACGACTCCGGCGCCCCTTTGCCGCCTCCTGAATGACAGCGCGAATGAAGTCCCGGTCAACCATCTTGTCGTAGAGATAGCCGACTCGTTTCGGCATAGGATTTTCCCTCCGTCCTTGTTTGCCTGCGAGGTTATTCGAGCCGAAGCCTACTAAACCCCGTCCTATGCGGCAATATTTTCACCAAGCGGTGAGGGAAAGCCTGCGCCAGTCAAAAGAAAAACAAGTAGTCGCGCGCCGACGTTCGAGTTCGTGTTCGACGAGGTGTTGTTCGCGTTGAAGTAGAAAAGGCCGGCATTGCCGCCATTGTTCCAGTTGCCACCCACAAAGAGGACACGCCAGCCAGAGTTGTAGTTGGCGTAGAAATCAAGCCCTCGGCGCATGGCGCAGACAGTCCCAAAGTCAATTATACCCTCGGGACGCCGCTCATTCGGAAAAACGGAAGAAAATAACGAAATAGGTTATTTTCAAAAATCGTGTCGACGGGGCTTCGCCCCGTACCCCATTCAGCTTTTGGGCTTGCGCTTATGCCGCCAGCTGGTGCAGGCGGGAAAGCTCCGGGGGCTGCGGCCCCCGGTCCCCCATTAGGGGTGGAAAAGGAGTCGCGCGCCGACGTACGAGTACGTGTCCGACGAGGTGCCGTTCGCGTAGAAGTAGAAAAGGCCGGCATAGCCGCCAAGGCCCCAGCCGCCACCCACAAAGAGGACACGCCAGCCAGAGCCGTAGCTGGCGTAGTCCGGAATATAGGTTGTTTCGCTTCCTCCGACCCCCGTAGGGAAGAACGCCCATGGCATGGCAGCCGCTACGCCGATGGCGCTAATGTAGCCGTTGTTTTGGATTTTAGTGCCAATGTTCGTGTAATTGTTTGCGGTGTCATCTGCATAGCTCGCAGGGTTCAGGCAGACATATACCGTTCCGTCGGAGAAGTTGATCCCGTCGATAAACTCGAAGACATTGCCGTAGGGATTCTCGATGTGCCGGTACTGGACGGCGGTCTTTCCGTCCGTCCCAGCTGCGCGTCCGGTATGGTAAGTCATGCTGTCTGTGCCGCCGGAAGAAATGGCAGAGCTGTTGCCGTCGACATAGCCGCGCCCGATTTTGCTCTGGCTGTCCCAGTCGGAAAACTCCACCAAATAGAGCAGCCAGACCGCGCACCAAGACGCGAAGTCATACTCGCTCCACTTACTACCCTTTCCTCTGGCACCGGAACGAGCCGATGCGCGGGTCAGGTTGACCAGCGGCGCAGCGCCGGTCTTGGAATAATGGCCGGAGATCGTGTTGTAGCGGCCGACATACTTGCCGGAGCCGGGGTGTTTGGTGAAGCCACTCTTGGCCTTATCCGCGATGTAGAAGTACCGTTTCTTGTTGGCGGCATCGTCGATAATACGGAAGTAATACTCGGGGATGAAGACGACGGTATCGTAGCTGCTTCGAGAGAAGCCGCTCTGCCCCTTCTTGTAGCTTACGGCATTGTTGATGATGTTGTACTCGTCCATGCCGCTCCACGGGAGATAGCTGTCGAAGGGAGAGCTGCCGGCGCCGGTACCGACCGCAGGCGCGGGATTCGTGGTGATGTCGACATTGACCAGTCCGTTCGGATCGGTGGACTTTTTCAGGCGGGTCAGCGCCGTCGACTGTGCATTGTAATTCCAGCAGACACCGAAGACCTTGACATAGGACAGCTCCAGCGTATAGCCGGTGTAGGAGCTGCAAGCTACGCTGCCGGTGGCCGTCTCGCCGTTCTTGGTGGCGGTGACGCTCCACGTGCCGGTGTTCGGCAGGTAGAACTTTGCCGTTCCGCTGCTGGTGGCCGTGAGTGTGGTGGAGCCGTTGACCGCCTTGACCGTAGAGCCGCTGTCGATGGTGACGGTGAGGGTGCAGAACTTCACCGTTGCGGTGTAACTGCCGCCGGAGGTCGACACCGACGCGGACGCCGTGGACGAGGATACCCCGCTCTTGGTGGCCGTCACGGAATAGGTGCCGGCATAGTTGACGGTCAGCGCACACTTGCCGTTGCTGCCGCAGGTGCCGGTATACTGCTTCGTGCCAAGCGCGGCGGTCACGACTGCGCCGGATTCCGCCGTTACGGTCAGCGTAGCCGCGAAGTAACTCAGCGTCACCGCGTACTGCTTGACCTGATCCACGACCACAGTCTCGGTGGCGGTGGTCTGCCCGTTCAGCGTGGCATACAGCGACCATGTACCATAGCCAGGGAGATCAAAAACGCATTTACCGCCGACGCTGGTGCCAGTCAGCGTAGTCTCGCCGTTCGTACAGGTGATAGCCGATCCGGTGGCAACAGAGACCTCCAGCTGTGGAGCCACGCCGCCGCCCTTGGGCTTTTCCCATGTATATACGCCGGTCTGATCGTTGGCTGCCGTGCAGTAGAAGGTCTGCATGGTGTCTGTGTTCAGATACGACTGGCCGACCGAGCCCTTCGTGCTGGAGGTCGGATCGGTCTTGCCGGTGAGTGGCTTACTTCCGTCCAGCCCCTTGGAGAGCGTGTCGAGGTCGCTGGAAACGCCATCAAGGAAGGTGTCGAGCGATTCACCGTTATAGGTCAGATCGGCCGCGTCGCTGGCGCCGGACAGCTTCCACTGATACTTGCCGCTGCTGTCCTTGCCGCTGCAGACGTATTCCTTGCCCGTAGCGCTGTCATAGTAGTGCTGCCCTGCGGTACCCTCGGTCGTGTCTGTCGGCGCTCCTGAGCCTGTTGCAAGTGGATAACCGTAGTCCTTTCCGGCGACTGCCGCAGAGATATTCCCGTTCCCGTCGCCCAACAGCAGACCCTTGACCATGATCTTATCCTGCTTGGTCTTTACCGCCTCAGTGATGGCAGCGGACATATCGCTCTGTGTGACGCAGGCGCTGGTGTCGACCGTCACCGTCCATGTGCCGGTATTCGAGCAGGAGATCAGCGCGTAAAAGGTGTAGACGAAATCCGGCGATTCTGTCTTGCTGGGAATGGGAACGCCCTGCTCCAGCTGGAACAAGGCGATCATGGCGGACGCTCCTCCATCCACGCTGGCAGATACGCGGAACTGATTCAGCGTATAGGCCGTATTCGGCGCAGCGATGCGGAGCTTCAGGCGAATGCCGGAAGATACCCTCTCGCCGCCCAGCAGGCTTGCAGTCTGCTTTTCGTTGACGAGGGCGGTCTGTGCCATCATTGCCGCCGCCGCGACGGTGCCCTGCCCCGCAGCTGCGCTGTCGAAGTTCAGGGTCTTTTCATTCACCCACTCATTGAGCAGGCTGTTGCCGGCGTTGGTGATGACGCCGTTCCATGTTGCCATAGTAAAACACCTCCGTGTCAGTATCGAATGGCGGCCGCGCTGTCGACCAGCTCGCAGCCGATGCAGGCCGCGCCGAAATACTCTGTTGCCAGTCCTCCGGCGTCGTAGTATTCTACCTCGTCCAGCACCGAGCGCAGATTCTTGTAAAAGGCAACGCGGTCGATCACGCGCTGATGTCTGACGGGGTCGACATCCTCATAGGTGGCGTCGATCAGCAGCTTGAAGTGGTACGGCTTGCCACCGTATTCCCACCATTCGCTGACCTGCGTATCGGGGTAGATGGCGGAGATCGCCAGCACGACCGCCGCCTTGGTGCCGAGCCTGCGGTGAACATTCCATGAGTCTTTCAGCGTCCGGCGCTTTTCCTCCAGGGTGTAGTTGGCGTCCCACCAGTCAACCTTGAAGTCGTTCGCCAGAATGTCCAGCAGCTCGTTCGGGAGCCGGTCGATCTGTGAGTAGATCGACACGCGCTCGATCTCGCCTACGCGGGCAGCCAGCACCTCGGCAACAGCAGAGGCAAGCGCTGCCATATTGTCGTCATTGGCAAGGACTGCCGGCAAGGAGGCCAGCAGGTTTTCCTTCGTGATGCCGTGCGCCTTATTCATCCTCGTAGCCCCCATTCGTGGCCGTGATGGTCCCGACCGACGCAACCTGCGGCGTCGTGTCGTCGGAGCCATCCCGCAGCGTGGTAAAGACCGGGCTGGTCAGCGCCACGCGCTTGATGCCGGTCTGCATGAGCTTTCCGATCAGCACGGAGGGGTTGATGTCGCGCCCCAGCTTCCCGCACTGCCACGCGACGAACTCAGCCACGGCCTTGTCGACCGCAGCCTTGATCTTTGTGGAACTGAGGGAACTGTCCTTCGGCACATAGTAGGTGAAGGTGATATTGTAGCTCACCTTCTGCGGGTCCTTGACAGAGACCTTGTCCGTCAGCGGCCGCACCGTGTCATCGTTGCAGGCGGCGAGGACAGCATTCTTGATCTCCGTGGTAGCGATGGTGCCGTCGTCCATGAGGACATAGAGGTCCACCGCTCCGTCGCTGGGACTGTTCGCCACCACGTCGGCGATCTTGGTGCTGACCTGCTTGGCAAAGTAGATATACCCGCCCTTGGCCCCGGCGCAGCTGTAAGCGTCCTGACTGGCGCGCATCAGCTCATAGAACTCGTCGTCAGTGGCCTGGTCTGCGCCGTCATCGCTGGCGGTGAGGTTTTCGCAGCGCTCACAGTAGTCGAACAGGTCAACGAAGGTGTTGATCTGTCCCACTGCGTAGCCGTTGCCGACCGCACCAACAGTCTGGCAGCGGATCTGCACATCGGCATAGGTCTCGCCGATGGACACATAGGCATCCGCGACCGTCTCCCATGTCAGCGTACCGCTGGCGTCGGTGACGCGCGTACCGGCAGGAATGAGGATCGCCGTGGTCTGTGCCTCGGAGATATGGAAGCGCTCGGTGCAGACCGCAGCCTGCGCCGCCGGGCGCTGCGTGACATAGAACAGCTCGGCCAGCGCGTCCAGGTTTTCCCCTTCCGCGCGGCTTGGGATATTCTGATTGCCTGTGTAATTGTTCAGCCCGCGCTCCTGGATCACCACGGCGGCCACGAACTGGATAAACAGCTTTTCGGGGCTGGCGGGCTTCACGCTGACGCCGGTGATTTTTTCGTAAATGGAGATCAGCAGCGATTCCACCGCTTCGGTGTCGGTAGAAACGAACTGATATCCCGTATTTCTCTCACTCATTGATGATGTTCACCTCCACGGTAGGGATCAGCCTGCCCGGGGCGTTTCTGTCGGCCGCAAAGGTCACATTCACCACCTCGGCGCGGGGCTCATATTCTTCCACTGCCTCTTTGACCTCGGAATACATCATAGGCATAGCTACCGGCAGAGGCTTATCCACGAACTTCTGAGGAAGACCGAAGCCGCGATACAACGGACAGGTCCCCTGCCGCGTGGAAAGGATAATGGCGATATTCTGCAAGACAGAGCGTACGGTGTCAGTCTCGTTGAGCTGCACCGCGCCGATGTCAGATGCGGTCACCTTGTAGCTCATGGCAGCTTTACCCCCTCAGATACTCTTGCAGGCTGACGGACACGGTGGCGCTGGTGACGTTGCCGCGTCCGTCATAGGTTTCCATCTTCATCTTGTGATCAAGCACGGACCAGCGATATTTCCCGTAGCCCTTGTTGCCGATCACCAGCGGGACGGCGATGCCGCCGCGCTCATAGTTCCACAGCTTCACGACCTCGGCGATAGGATCAACGCCGAGGTAAGCGGAGAGAACGATGTCGAAGGTCATCTTGTCGGGGTCAAGGCCGGTGAACTCCGTAAGGGCGTGTGTGCCGTGCCGCTGATGGGTCGCGTACCGGGCCGACCCAGACCAGGTGACATTATTGATCGTTTCGATCGTGCGGTCAGACACCGTAAAAACGATGTCGCCCAGACAGCCGACCATTCCCATGCTCAAAAACCTCCTAACACAAAACCGTCCCCGTTGAATACCGGAAGGTATAGGCAGAGGACGCGGTCATTCACCTTCGGCATCCAGTAGGTCAGATGCGAGCCGGGCAGGTGGTCGTGGTCGGGGAATTCGCTGGCTGTGCCGCCGCCGGTGAAGGTGTCCGTGATCTCATGCGTGTGCTTTGCGTCCGGCTTTATGTAGAAATTCGCTTCGTAGTGCTGGAGCACATAAAGCCAGTCCGAAATGATGCCTGTGTCCTTAAACTTGACACGAGCCCTGCGCTTTGCGCTGTCGACGGCCGTTACCGTGCCGGTCTGAACGAGCCTCGAAAGGATATTCTGCAGTTCGTCCATCAATATCCCTCCAATGTCTTGCGCAGCTTGACCTGCGTGGTATAGCCGGACGAGCCGACCGAGTGCGCAGCCTGCTCCACAATGTATTTCCCGTCCCACGCACCCCAGCCGGTGAGCTTGGCTGTGACGCCGGCCACGATATCCGGATTGCCGGGCAGCGTAAAGGTCGCGGTCTTTGCGTACTTGTTGTGCAGCCGGAGATATTTTTCGGCCTTGGTCTTAGCCTCGGCCACGCTTGCCACCTTCGCGGTGATCTCCAGCTGCTGGTTGTTCTTGGCCTTGTCGTTGTAGTCCTCTACCTTGACGGTGGCCTCGATGCACTTTCCTGTGCCGGGGTCCGTGTAGCTGACGCGGCAGGAAGCGTACTGCGTTCCGGCCGTTCCCGCGTTCAGCTTGTGCTTGGTGTAGCTGCCGCTGCCGCGGACGATGGTCAGCACGGGGGATTTCTTTTCGTAATCCTCCTGGTCGAAAAGTACGATCAGGTTATTGGTGGCTTTCAAAGAGATACCCGCCTCGTGGCACAGCTTGGAGAGAAAGGCGATGTCGCTCTGCTTGTACTGCTCCACGCGGCCATAGGACGGGTCGCTGTTGGCGAGGAACATACAGGTCATTCCGTTGGCAGCGGCCATCTCGTTTGCGATGCCGGAAAGCGTGTAGGCCTCCCATGCCTTGGATTTCTCCGTCTGGCGGATCTGTGCGCTGTACGGAAGAGCCGTCGCCTTGATGGTGATGGTGTTCGGCGGGCCGGAGGCGTCAACGCTGTCCAGCTCAAACTGTCCGCAGTCCAGCACCTTATCCCTGCCGCCGCCCGTCCAGTTCTCCCGAACGAACACGGCGCTGATCTTGAAGCCGGCGCCGGACGCAGAGGCAGGAGCGGCGGCAGAAGCATCGCCGCCCCCGCCGCCGGATTCCTTGATGTACGATGCGCTGACATAGGCGGTTTTGCCGTTATAGCTGACCTTCGCCCAGCCGTTTTCGATGCCCTCGACCTGCAGCTCCGCGCCGCAGACCAGAGCACCGTATTTACCGTAGCTGGTGCTGGGGCCAGAGCGGACATTCAAGCCGCTTTTGGCGGTGACCTTGTAGGACTTTGCCGCACCATCGGTCTTGGCCTTGGAGGACGCGGACAGGCTCCCTGCGGAGGCTGCTGCGTCGATGGCATCGGCCAGCCACTTTTTGAGCCATATATCATCGCGGTCCTGAAGCTTCAGCTGCAGATCGTCGGTGCCGTCCGCCTCCTTGTCGGTGTAGGTGGCCGACAGGAAATAGGGGCGCATACTGCCGGTGATGTCCGCGCCCTGAAAAAATATCTGCGCCGTGACGCGGCGCGCCTGATTCGGGCTGCTCATCCGACCACCTGCTTCCACGGGGGCAGGGCGTCGCCGACATCCTCAGCAGGGTCGGGCAGCTTCAGCACGATCCCGGCCGGAAAGGTGTAGTACCCGAGATACTGCGGATTGAGATTCATCAGCCGGTCGGTGTACGCTTCGCTCCCCAGCTGGGAGAAGGCGATGCTGTCCCACATATCGCCCTGAATGGTGGTGTAGGTCTTACTCATTTGTAGGCCCTCCTTGCGGTGTCGATGCCGGCCTCCTCCATGACTTCAAGGACGCGCTCGGCGAACTCGTCTCCGTACTCACGCAGAGCTTCCACCGTCTCGGGCGATGCGCCGCCGTTGATCTGAAACACGATCTGCAGCTCCACCGATCCGGCGCCGGAGCCTGCGCCCGGCTCTGCCGAAAGCGCGCCGTCGCCATGGATGGCGTGCAGTGCCTCCAGCAGCTGCGGGGCGAAGGTGACGGCCTGGATCTCCATGCTCTCGCGCATAGCGGCGGTCTCCTCGGCGGTCATGACCTGCTCGCCGCCGTTGAAGTAGACCAGCTCCGGGCCGTTTTCGCCGACGAGGGCAAAGCCGGGTGCGGCGGACTGCGTACCAACTGCGTAGCCGGGAATACTGCCGGCCGTTCCGGTACCGGACGCGGACAGTGCGGCTCTGGCTGCGGCGGCGACGCGGTTGTAGGCGGCGGTCACCTGGGGCAGCATACCGACAGCTCCGTCGATAAATCCCTGAATGGTGGCCTGCGCGCTTGCCTTGGCCTCGTCGCCAAGGTCCATCGCTTCAATGTCCTCGGCAAGCGCCGTCTGCAGCTCGTCCATGGTGACCGTGAAGTCGGTCTTGAGGTCGGCTACGCTCCCCGCTGCGTTCTGCTGCTCCTGCTGCAGAGTCTTCCAGTTGGCTACCATCGTGGCCAGCTGCTCGTCGGTGGCGCCTGCCATGCCGGCGATCGCGTTCACGCTGTCGGAGCTGCCGTCAGCAAAGGAGGCGATCATGTCGCTCAGCCCCTCGATGTCGGCGCTGCGGTCAGTCAGGGATTGCAGGTTGGCGTTGTAGTCCTGCCAGTAGGTGATCTGGCTCTCCAGCGCGGAATTGATGCTGCCTGCGCTGGTTGCAACGACCTTTGCGGCCTCGTCCCAAAGCTGATACTGTCCGGATATGCTTTCGTATGCCGCGCTGTACGCCTCGTTGTAGGACTCCACAAGGGCGTTGATCTTTTCCTGCACGCCGGAGATGGCAGCCTGGAACTCGCTGACCTGTGCAGCAGCCTCCTCGGACGCGCCAGTGCCTTCGTTCATGGAGGCGGTCAGATTCTTGACCGCCTCTTCCGCGAGGGCGATCTCCGCCTCAGCATCGGAAACGGCGTCTGCGTCCTCTTCCATCGCCTTGTTGTAATTTTTGATGGACTTCTCAGCCGCCCATATCTCGTTGTTGGTGTCGTAGATGGAGTTTTGCAGGTCGTAGTATTCCTGCGAGAGAAAAGCGGTCGCATCGGTGTAATAGCCGTACTGGTCGTAATAGGCATCCGCCTGCTTCTGCGCGTCTGCCCATAGCGCATCCATCTGCGCGTAGGTATCAGACAGCTTCTGCTGGGCGGCCTCCAAGCTGTACTGCGCCTTGGTGAGTCCGATGCTGTTTTCTTCTGCCTCGATCAGCACGGCGGAATACTGGGAGTACAGCTCGGTGAGCTGATCCTGATAGGCCTGCTGCATGGCATTCTGCTTCCACGCCTCGGTGTTGGCGCGGAGCGCTTCGGTGCCACCATTGATGGTGTCGGTTTCGAGGTCGATATAATCGGCCAGCTCCGGCACCACCTGGCAGAGCAGAGCCAGGGTGTTGTGGTACTGCCTGTGCTGCTCGTCGGTATTGAGCCCCGCCGCCTCCAGCTCCTCCAGCTTGCCGATGTAGGTGTCTGCGACGCCTGCAGCGGCCATGGTGGAGGTAACAGTATCGTCATAGGTGGCCTTGGCCTCGTCCATCGCCTCCCGCATTCCTCGGGCGGCTTCGGTCAGCTCCTTCACGCTGGGTACGGCGTCATTCGCTGCGGAGGAAGCAAGGGCAATAATTCCTGCTGTAACAACTCCCACGGCTGCCGCAACGCCCATAATCACATTTACACCAGGCGTTACGGTGGTGAGGAAAGCCGCAGCGGCTGCTGCGATCTTCGCTTTCAACGCAAAAGCTGCCGCCGCAACTGCGGCAGCTCCCAACGCAGTAGACAGTCCAGTTATAGCGGCAACGACCCCAGGATTTGCTTGAACGTATTTGGTGATTTCGTTGAGGACCTTCGTGCCGACGCCGTAAGCCTCGCTGAGCGCGGGAGTATAGGCGTCGCCGATGGCTACCTTGAGGTTGTTGTAGGCGTTCTGCATCATGGTCAACCGGCTCTGCGCGGTGGCGTAGCGCTTGTTGGCCTCGTTGGTGAGGGCGGTATTCTGCTGCCAGGCGGTATTTGCAGTGTTCACCGCGCCGGTCATCTGGTCTGCGGCAAGACCCAGGGCTTTGAGCATATTGCTCTGCCGGATGCCGGTCAGACCCAGGTCTTCCAGTACGAGGACGGTGCTCTCGCCCTGCTCGTCCAGCTTGCCGAGCCCGCCGATGAAGGAAGTCAGGGCGCTCATGGCGTCGTTCTTCCACGCAGAAGAAAATTCTTCGGAGGACATACCCGCGATACGGGCGAACTCCGCGAGGTCGTCCCCGCCCTTTGCAACGGCCTTTTCAATGGCGTTGAGCGTCTGGGTCATGGCGGTACCGCCCGCCTCGGCTTCGATGCCGACAGAGGACATCGCCGCCGCCAGAGCCATGATCTCCGGCTCGGTCAGTCCGGCCAGCTTACCCGCCGACGCCAGGCGCGTACCCATCGCCACGATCTCGGATTCCGTCGTGGCGAAGTTGTTGCCAAGGTCAACGATGACAGAGCCGAGCCGTCCGTAATTGTCCGTTGCCATGCCGGTAATGTTGGCGAAGCGCGCAAGGGCGGTTGCTGCCTCGTCAGCTGTCATGTTGGTGGCAGTGCCGAGCATGGTCATGATCTCGGTGAAGTCCAGCAGGGCGTCCTTTTGGATGCCGAGCTGTCCCGCGGCTTCGGCTACCGCTGCGATCTCCTCTGTGGTGGCGGGGATCTCCGTGGACAGCGCCTTGATGGAATCCGACATTGCCGCCAGTTCCTCGTCTGTGAGGTCTGTGGTCTTGGCGACGCCGGTAATGGCGCTCTCAAAGTCCATCGACGCCTGCGCGCAGCTGGCGAAGTATTCGTAGATCTCTTTCAGGGCGACGGCGATGCCTGCGGCCACGATGGCCTCGTGTACCTGATTAAAGGCCTGCCCCGCCTTGTCGCCGAAGGTCATAGCTTTATCGGCGGCCTCGCCCTGCTTCTTTTTCAGCGTGTCGATCTTGCCGGCAAGCTGCTCGGAGCTGTGGGAGAGGTCGTCGGTATTGACGCCCGCCTCTTCCAAAGCACCGCTCAGCTCGTTCAGCTTTGCCGTCTGCTTCTCCAGCGAGGCGGAGGTCTTGTCGATCTGAAGCTGCTTTGCCAGCAGCTTGTTCTTCATGTCGGCGGACTCGTTGCCGGTCTCCTCCATCTCCCGCTGGATATTGTCATATTGCTGCCGCAGCATTTCCAGCCGCTTCCGTGTCGCTTCCACGGCTGCCTGCTGCTTTTGGAATGCGGAAATATCCGCCTGTGTCTTGGAGAGGGCCTGGATTTCCTTCTGCATGGACACAATTTCCTGCTGAGCGGCCTTGAAAGTCTTGCTGTAACTGCCTCCAAGCTGCGCGTTCAGCTGGAATAGCATCTCATACTCTTTGCGGCCTGCCATAGACGGCCCTCCTTTCAGATTTATTTATTCTTGCGTCGCTCCCGCGCCTCCTTCACAAGCTGGTTGCTGACTCTGATCCACTTGCACAGGGACGGCAGGGGCAGCGATAGCCAGTAGGAAACGGGGGTCTGATTGGTTTTCGCCATCGTAAGACATTGCCTGCGGAGCCAGACGCCGCCGTCGCCGGTTACAGCTCCGATGCCAGCAAAAAAGAGCGGGCCTTGCCTCTGACGCGGTTGAACTCGAAGATGGGCAGGGCGCGCAGGGCGTCGTCGCCGATACGGCGGGGATGGCCGCTGGCGTCAATGATGGTGTTGGTGCAGGCTCGCGCCGCCATGCGCACCAGGAACTGGCCGGAGAAGGTAGGCGAGATGGTGGGCTTGCCGATGGCCTGAAGCTCGTCCTCGATGGCAAGAGCGTCATCGCCGGTCAGCCCCTCAAAGTCGAAGTTCAGCTCGTCAAAGGTCTGCCCCTCGTAGGTGAAGGGTCTTTTCAGCTTGAGGGTGTAGTTGCCTACGCTCTCCTTGGCCTGCGCCTCGGCGGCGGCGTACTCGTCGTGATCGACGGTGGAGAAAGCGTCAGCGGGAACAACGGTCTTGTTGATATCAGCCATGGTGATAACTCCTTTCAAATCTCAAAAAGATGCCCGGAGCGGATGTCCCGCCCCGGGCTTTTGTCAGGTCTCTTACATGCCGAGCGCCTTGCGGACGTCGGCCAGGTAGTCGGTGCCGTTGACATAGCAGATGAAGTTGAGCTGGTCGACCTCACGCACCTTCTTGCCGTCAATGTAGGTCGCCCAGTAGCGGACGGCGTACTCGCCGGAGCCGTTGGAGGGCGCGGCGGGGGCAACGGAGCCGCCCTTGTCGCTCTTGGGAATGACCACAAGAATGTGCTTGACGGCGCGGACGACCACTTTGCCTGCCACGACATCTTCGTCCTGCTGCGCAACGCGCAGGTCGATGGTGTGACGGCGAGGCTCGGAGAGCTTCACGCTCTGATCGGTGACGGTGCGGAAGTTAAGGCCCAGCGTCATCGCGTCGAAGTGGCCGAGAATGACAGACTCCACATTGCCTGCGATGCCGGCGCCAGAGATGGACTGCGTCAGCGCGGTCAGGTCAGGCAGGGTCGCCTGTGCCATACCGACATATTCAACAGAGTCCTCGTAGACCTTGAAGTTGATAATGCTCTGATCCATGATTCAAACCTCCTTTTAGCCCTGCAGGGCGCTGGTGACATAGCTGGCGTCATACTCCAGCACGAAGTCGATCTCCTGAGCAGGAGAGGGCGGCGTCATGTAGACATGGAGCTTGATGATGCCGGCCATGAGGTTGGTCAGCGGGTTTTCGTTCTCCAGCATCTCCACGCGAGCGCCCAGAAGGTAGCCCATACCCACCAGACCGTTGAGCCAGATGTTGGCGGAATCGAGAACGGTGTCGATCAGGCGGCGGGTCATAGGCTTGTCCAGCTTGCTCCAGAAGGTCTTGACGAGGGAGTTGCCGACCCAGCCGAACATACGGCTGACCGGGATAAAGTAATCCTTGACATCGGTGTTGGAGGGATAGCAGGCGGTGTAGTTGCCCCACGCCACCCAGCCGCTCATGAAGTTCAGTGCGGTGTTCACGCCGATGCCGTTGAGGTAGTTGGCCTGCGCAAGCGTCAGGTTGACCTCGGTGCCGTCCTCCAGGCAGAGGCCGTCGCACTGCAGCCCCTTATTGGAGGGGGACTCATAGGGGCAGCCGCCGTTGCCGGTGTCGATCTGCGCCATCAGCCCCGCCATCTGGGTAGACAGGTGGAACTTATAATCGCCCAGCTTCGCCATCGGCCAGAAGGCGATCTCGTCCTCGTCGGCGATGTTGGCGGCGTTCTTCTTGGTGAGAACATCGGAATAGGCACGCGCGCCGGAAGCGCCGCAGTCGATGTCGATCAGCGCCTTGGCGCGGAACAGGCCGTTGATGTTGCCTGCCTTGGCGGTCATCGCAGCGGCCACGGTAGACTGCTGAGAATAGCCGGGGGCGCACAGCAGATCGGGGACGATGCCCAGCAGGGTCAGGCACAGCTCCACATTCTCCATCGCGGAGGCGATGTCAGATGCGGTGACGGTTGATGCCTTGACCTTGTTGTAGGCGATGTTTACCTGCTCGGCGTCATAGGCGCTGCCGGTAGACAGCAGCTCCACCACCAGATGCTCGCCGCTGTAATAGGCGTTATAGTCGGTGCCGGACACATAGGCAGAGCCGGTACCGCCGGCAGGCTTGATGACCAGAGCGGAATCGTTGATGGCCGCGATGGGAAGCTTTACCTTGTGCTCCGTCACCGCAACATCAGCCGCGGAAGACGCCTCCTTTGCGGTGGCGATATCCAGAACATTGCAGAAAATAACAGGCTGGCAGGCGAACAGCTTGAAGTGCGAATACATGAATTCGCAGAGCGTGTAGGTTGCCCAGTCGTCGGAGTAGCCCAGCTTCTCCACCGCCTCAGACCAGCTGGTGCAGAGAACAGGGGTGCCGGGGGCAGCAGGCTTATCCGCCGCCTGAACAGGAGCCAGACCGACCACGAAGGGGACGCCGGACTCCGCCACGACAGGGGTGCTGACGCTGGTAGCCTGCTGAAAGACATATACGCCGTGGTTCATTGAAATTTCCTCCTTACTTCATGCCCTTGGCCAGCTTGTGATAATTCACATACAGCAGGTTCCCAGGCGTTTTGACTTTGATGCGGTCGGCGGGGAGCGTTTCGTCGCTCACCACCAGCGACGCGATCAGCGGGTGCTGCTCGATCACCGGGGCAAGGGAGTCAAGGACTTCCTTCCGGCCGCCGCGATAGATGGTACCGCGCTGGATCACGCCCATCATGGTCGGACCGAGATAGACGCAGAAGCCGCCGGTGTCGGCGACCTTCTTCGGCGCGGCAGGCTTTTTCTTTGCCGTCTTTGGTGCGGCGGTCTGAGCCGCCGTGTCGATGATTTTTTCGCTCATAGGTTAACCTCTCTTTCCACAGGGGGAAGCTTCCATGTGGAGATCATTTCCCCTACGAAATAGGGGGCGGTGTCATCGGGATAGACCAGCGTTTCAAGCCCCGCCTCCAGGTCAAGGGTAAACTGCCCCCCGATCACGACCTGCCTGAGCATCGCAATGCGCAGCCGTTCCATGAGATTCAGCAGCATCAGCCCGCCCTCCTGCTCGTCATCGTTATAGACACAGCAGATAGACCGGACCTTGGCGCTGGAGGTCACACGCTGTCCTTGCGGCTGTTGATCCATGCCGGTAATGACCTGGTGCAGCACATAGGGAGCCTTCTTGGTGGCAGAAGTGCCGTCCGGCAGGCGCATCAGGTAGACCTTTGCAGGGCGGAAGATCTGCTCCGTGTCGCCCTTCTGCAAACGGGTCGGCATGATCAGGTCGGCGGTGACCTCCTCGGTAAAGGCCCGCAGGCGTTTCAGCAGAATGGTTCTTGTCATAAATCAGCCTCCCCATCCGTTCAGCACGCGCAGGATTTCATGCTCAACGCGCTTTTCGTAGGTGTCGCGGATTGTTTCGTCCATCTTCTCGATGACTTCTTCGTTCCGCATCATGTGTCCGGTGGACGGACCAAACTTCTGCTCCACAGGAAAGCGCGGAGAGCCGACGCGCTCGAAAACGGCAGTCGGGCCGAAAATGCGGGCCACGAATGCGTGTTGAAGCGTCGCAGCTCCGCCGTTGCGCTTTACCTGTGTCTGCACGGTGCCGTCCCGGCTGTATGTGGTGTTGAAGGTCAGCAGCGGGAGCACGGTGCCGGAGAAACTGATGCTCATACCCATCACGCCTCCCGCACCGCCTGTGATGTGGGTCTTGGAGTGAACTCTCCGCATGAATTCACCCTTGTTGATGGTGTACTCGGCGGCGGCGAACTGTCCGGCGCGGGTCTTGGCTGTATCTCCGGCGCGCCTCAACGCGGAGAACACCGCTTTGTAAACGCCGCCGGGGATATTGTGCAGCAGCTTGTTCACGCGCTCCAGGCTGTCGTCGCCGACCTCGTTGACGCGGATAAAGCTCATTCGTCCACCGCCTCCAATTCCACGCGCAGCATACCCATCTCACAGACCGAGGACGCGACATAGAACTCCCGGAAGAAGCCTCCGCCGCCCTCCTGGTCGTTGATCCTGATACGCTGCCCCCGCTCCGGCTGCACCCCGCCGAGATCGGACAGGGCGCAGTGGAGAACGGAGGAAACGATGTAAAGCCCCTGGGCATGGTCGCTCATCAGCTGGCGGCGGTCCTTCTCCTTCAGACCGGAGAGGACGATGGGAATATCCTCGTAGGTCGCCCCGTCATACTTGACGGTGCGCTTTTCCGCGAACTCGTCGCAGTTGAGGAACACGCCGAAGTTGTCGCGGGCGACCATATCCTTGAAGCCGCTCATACCACAGGCGCCTCCGGCGTCAGCACAGGGGGCGCTTCGCCGTCGTCCACGCCGTCGTCGTCCTCGGCGATCGCGTCCTCCAGCGGAACATCCGTAATGGCGGCGATCAGCTGCGCCTTGGTCTTGAGCTTAGCGGTGTCGATACCCATCTCCTTGGCCAGCTCCGTGAGCTTGGCGTTGGTCAGCGTTTTGAGCTGCTCGGGGTCAAGATGGGCGCTTTCCGCGCCCTCTGCGCCCTCGCCGCTGTTAGATGGGTCAGCGCCAGCCCCGCTACCGTCCTCGCCCGCAGGGGGCGTTGCAACAGCGGGAGAGGGCGTTTCCTCGGCAGGGCGGGCGACACGCAGGGCAAAAAGGCGCTGAGCCTCCTCTTCGGAGACCTCGCAGATACCGCCGCGGTCGATGGGAATGGGGTGCTTCGAGCCATCCGGCCTGTAGCCGTATGTGCCGCAGATGATCTCAATTTTCGTCATAGCAGTCTCCTTTCCGCGCCGGGTCAGGACACAACTTCGGCCGCGTAGATGTACGGGCAGTAGTTGTGAGGAGCAGCCAGCGGACGCGCGCCCAGACGCAGCTTGCGGATGTCCGCCTCCTGGTTCAGAGAGAACTTCGGAACGCGGGCCGCGGCATGACTGGCAAAGGCGGTGGAGCCGTAGTCGATCTGGGTGATCTGGCCGTACATCAGATGGCCGCAGCCAGGGGCGGTGACCATCGCAGAGGTGGCGGGGAAATACTTCTGCTCGGTACCGTTGTTGTCGATGTAGGTTTCGTCTACGGAGATCAGGTTCAGCTTGAAGCCGCCGAAATTAAGCGTACCCATATAGACCACGCCATCGTAGCGGCTGAGCTCCTGGTCGATGGTACCGATGATGATGCCGCTGTTGCGGTCGAGCAGCTTCTGCACCTTCTCCATGTCGAGGATCGCGTCGGCTACGTCAGAGCCGAGCACCAGGTCGGCCGCGCGCAGGCCGCGCTTGGAGAGCTTGCGGCACATGGCCTTCACATCGCCGAAGAAGTCGCCGCCCGTGGCGTTCCACTTGGTGGCCACGGTATAGGTGTGGTCGCTGGCGTCATCGAAGAACTTGACATACAGCTTCTCACCCTCGGTCTTGTCGTCGATGTAGGTCTGCATGGTGCAGGCGTTGTTGATCATGGTCTGCGCGCACATCCACTCCTCGCGGCGCACGATGCGGCGGTCCATGTCGGTCAGATCGTCCAGCTGCAGACGCGCCGCGCGCTGGGCGGGGGTGCTGTTGGCGTAGATCGCCTCGCCGAAGCCGCGCTTGGTCAGGTCATCCAGCGTCAGCAGACGGGACGGCGCGATGAAAGCGGGCTGGTACTCATGGATGGCATAGCCGATGCGGTCCATGGGGATGTCACCGGCGCGGGCGGAGACGAACGCCGCCATCTTGCGGTCGCCCTTGCGGTACTCGGTCAGCACCTTGTCGCAGGCGAAGATGTCGCGCTCCCCGGTGGGAAAGTAGCGGTCGCGGAAAAAGGTCTGCTGAGGAACGATCTCCTCGGCGATTGCCATCAGCACATAGGTATCGAAGAAATTCAGTTCAGCCATTGTTGATTCCCTCCTTAGTTGGCAGCGGCGGCAGCCTTGAAGACGATGCCGCGCATACGCAGGTTGTCCTTATCGCTCTCGGTGATGGTGTAGCTGGCCGAGACCGTCACCTTGCCGATGTCGAAGCAGCCGGCGGTGTAGACTGCCACCTTCTCGTCGGCGGCGGTGCCGACGTCGATGTCGTCGCACAGGATGCAGTCGGGGGTCAGGGTCTCGTTTTCCTTGGCCGTGCTGCCGAGAACGACCAGCTTGCCGTCGCCGGCCGTGCCGGAGGACTTGGCAAGAATGGTGCCGCGCTTGAGCGTGGCCGCAGCGGACAGCTTGCGGATAACGCCGCCGCGCACTTCGGGTGCGGGCTTGATGTCGGTGATCAGACCGTCAAAGGTCATCTCGCCGAGCTTTTCACTCAGATTGATCATGTTCTTAGCCCTCCTTCTTCTTGCCCAGCAGGCCAGCGACCATGCTCCGGGCGTTGGTCATGCGCGCCTCGGGGGTGTCGTTCTTCTCGCCGTCTTCGCCCTCGGGCGTTTCGACTGCGGGGGCAGGAGCGGCAGGAACGCCCTCGGCGCCGGATTCCTCGCTGTCGTCCTTCAGATCGGTCAGAAACTTCTTGCCCTGCTTGGCGGCGTTCTTGGCCGCTGCCATCAGCAGGTCGGCAGCAGAGCAGGGCTTGTCGCCGTACTTGGCCTGCTGCACGTCCGTCGCGTCGAGCAGACCGGAGATCTCGTCGATCTCCTGCATACGCGCACGCTCGGCCTTGATCGCGGTGTTGACCGCCTCAGTGTGATCGACGGAAGCACGGGCGTCGGCCTCCACCTGGGCGATCTCGTCCGGGTACTTCGCCCGGAGCTCTTCCTTAGTCATGGAAATTCCTCCTTCATCGCCGGTGACTTCCGGCTTGTTTTTATCTGTCTCAACCGGGGCGGAGGCCTCGGGTGTGACCGTGGGAATGTTGTCCGGCGCAAACATGCCGGGGGCAAGGTGCATCTGCCTCCCGTTCACGAACAGGCTGCGCCCGTCCGCGCTGGCGGCGATGCTGGTCGGCTCCGCGTCCTCGATCAGCTCGTCCGCAAAGCCCTTGTCGATGGCCTCGCGGCCTGTCATATAGGTCGTGTCCGCCATCATGTGGGAGATCACCGTGGCCGACAGCCCGGTCTTGCGCGTGTAGACCTCCATCTGCATCTTGTCCCACGCCTCCTGCTGGGTGGCTTGTTCCCGCAGCTCGTCGGCGTTGTAGCCGCCCCACAGGAAGGTCCAGCATTTGTGGATCATGACGAGGCTGGAGGGATTGACCCTGACCGTATCGCAGGCGCACATGATAAGACTGCCGCCGCTCATGGCCACGCCGTCCACGATGCAGGTAAGCTTCGTGCCGTTCCGCGCCAGCTCCCGCAGGCGGTTGTGGATCATGTTGGACGCTCCGGCGTCGCCGCCGTAGCTGTTCATGCGGATAGTGATGGACGTGCAGCCGGAGATCTGCTTGAGGTCCTCCAAAAACTCGGAGAGCAGGATGTACTGCCCCTCGACGGGCTCGCCCCACCAGTTCGTGGGCTGCTCCTCGTAGATGTCTCCATACATGGTGATCTCGGCATCACTGCCGTCCACCGTGGCCATCGTATAGACCTTTTTCGAGATGCTGACGGCGGGAGACTTTCGCCCAGCTCTCTTTGCCGGAATACTCATGCGCTTTACCTCTTTTCTTTCCAGATATCGCTTGATGGAATGTAGGGACTGTTCAGCCACTCGCGGATTCCCGCGCGGCAGTTCTCGTTGCAGCGGCGCTCCATGTTCTTCGGGCAATAGGCGCAGTAGTCGCTTGCGTAGTTCCAGATGGCGAGTGCCATGCTCCGCACATTCAGGCTCTGCAGATGCTCGAAGTTAGTCTTCATCGCCGTCACCTTCTTTCGGCGATGCCGATACAACGGTGACCTTGTTGCCTCCTGCCTGTGTCAGCAGCTCGTTTTCACGCTGCAGCTGCTCCACGTTCTCCTCCCAGTCGCCGCCGCTCATTTCGCGGCTGACCTGCTCGTGGGTCTTGATGGCGTTGTCGATCAGCATGAGGGCGGCTTCTGCCTCCTTCTTGGGGTCAAGGCTGCCCTGCACGGGGCCGATCCAGCGCGCGCCGCACCATGCCTCCCGCACAAGGGGGTCCGTGAAGAAGCCGGGGGCGTTGATGCGCCCCAGAGCGACCGCTTCGGCCAGGAACATCTCATAGACCGGCTGGCAGAAGTCGTCCACAAACCACTTCCGGCGCATTTTGAATGCTTCCCATGCCTCCAGCAGCGCGCCTCGGCTTGCGGAATAGGAGCTGTTGAACTCCTTGATCAGCACGTCGTAAGGCAGCTCTAAAGCTGCGCCGACCAGCTTGCACAGCGTCTTGACAAAGGTCTCAAAGCCAGCGGTGGGGATGTTCGGATTACCGAAGTTGACCTTTTCCCCGGGGGCGAGGTGCGTCACCGTACCCGGTCCCATCTCGTACTCGTTGTCATCATCGGAGATGTTGTTCGCCATCGGCCCGCCGTCCGCGTTGACCTCGGCGGGGACGCCGGCAATATCTCCTGCGCCGACCTCGTTGAAGGGTGTATCGGAGGGGTCGGTCTCCGTTTCGATCCATGCAGTGAAGAAGCTCTGCACCAGCGCCGCCATCAGCTCGGACTCCGTATAGCGCCGAAGCTGGAGCAGCGGCTCGATGACCTGCGCCAGATAGGGCACGCCGCGGTACTGGTCCGGGCGTTCACTGTCCATGATGTGGAGAATGTTCGGCAGGCCGGTCTTGGCGCCGTAGGCCTCAACGCGCTGCCACTTCTGCGGCTCGCTGGTGATCTGGTGCGGGTAGGTGTTGCTGATGTGATAGGCGACCACGCGGCCGTTGCTGTCCACCTCCACGCCGTCGTAGACCTTGTGGCCTGCGCCGGGCTTTCCCTCTGGGATCTTGCCCTCCACGAAGCCGCCGATGGTGACACCGCCGCCATATTCGCTTGGCGTGCAGGCGCGGTCCGCCTCCACGATGTGCAGCCGCAGGGTATAGGGGTTTAGTGGTGTTGCCGGGTATCGCTTGACCAGCGCGAACACGTCGCCGCTGAGCAGCCACGACTTCAAGGCGAGCTGCTGCAAACTCTCAAAATTGTTCAGGCCCAGCGCGTCGCAGTTCTGCTTTTTCCCTGCCCACAGCCGGAATTCCATCTCCGCCGCGTGCTGCCACTTCTTCGCCGCCTCCGGGGAGATGCCCAGCACCTCGCGGTCCACGGACGCTTTGAGCGTCAGCCCCGTCCCGATGACCTTGGTGCGGTTGGTATTGATCGCCGCCGTAGCCACCGGCGCGGCCATGTAGAGCATTCGCGCCCTCTGCCGCAGGGTGGCGTTGTTTCGGTTGATGTCCTCATTGGGAGCGCCGCTGTCCGGAACAAATCCCTTGAGCGCCCGCCGCGTCAAGCTGGCCCCGGCTTCGCTGTACCCCTTCGCCTGCGGCGCGGCTGCGCGGCGGCGGTCTTTTTTGTTGCTCAATGCTTATCGCCTCCCGTTTTCGGAATAAAAAACAGGCCGCCCGGCGGCGAAAGGAGCAAACTCCGCCAGGCTGCCTGTGCAAAAAGCCCTTTCGGGCGCTTTGCCGGTATCATTTTCGTGACCTCACGAAAAAGGTCACCAGTCGCGTGGAACGATGCCGAAAGCCTTTCTCGGCTTGCGGCCGTTCAGCTCCGCTAAAAGCTCATCGACCTTCTTCTCCGCGTCCTCGATCTCGTCCTTCAGATCAGGCAGGTCGAAGCGCGTCAGCTCGCGGTCGTCGATGACATAGCTTTTTACGCCGCCGTCCACAAGAGCCAGATATGCGGCGCGCAGCTTTGAGAGGGCGCTCTGCCAGAAGTCCAGCCGCGCCCGCAGTTCAACTTTATCCATATCGGACACCTCACCAATCGTCGTAGTATTTCTTTCCGCTTCTGCGCTTCGGCCTCTGCTTGGCGGCGGGAGGCGGCATGACAGGCGTTGCAACAGGGGCAGGAGCGCGTTCGCCGCCCGCCTCCTTTAGCCGCCTGTCTATCTCGTCCAGGTTCTTAGGAAGCGCCTTGAACGCCGCCAGCGCGTAGTTGCGGCAGTCCAGCGCCTCGTTGCGCTCGTGGCCGGGGATCTTCTTCCACTGCCACGGCTGCTTTTTGTTGGGGTCGTAGACCTTGACCTCGGAGAGCAGCCCTGTGAAGTAGCCGGAGCCGTAGTCATCCCGCTTGGGGAAGTGACAATATTTCGCGCCCGGCGTCTGTACGCGCAGGTTGTCCATGATGACCTCCTTGCCGGAGTCAACGCCGATCTGGTACTGCCAGCAGGTGCCGACCGCCGTCTGCTTGATGATGATCTTCTTCTTTTTCGGCGGCGCGGTGTAGGGCTTATCGCTGCCGGGCATACCCTTGATGCAGAACACCTTTTTGCCCAGCCGCGCCCGGCACTGCATACGGACCTCCTGTGTGAAGTGTCCGCCCTCGTCCACAAAGGACATTGACATTTTCAGCCCCACGCCGTTCTCAAAGCGCAGAACACGGTCAAATACCAGCTCGTCCAGCTGCGCCCATACGGCATCGTCGTCGGGCCGTCCCATGACGATGCCCTTCTCAATGCCCCAGGTCTCACCAAAGTGGCCGTGGCCGACGATCTCGTATTCCATGCGGTCGTCCTGGGTATCGACGCCGGCCGTCAGAACAAGTACGCCCTCCGGCAGCTCGGCCGGGTATTCCTCCCGGCGCGCCATCAGACTGTCCTCGTCCTCCAGGTCGCCGCGATCCTCCCACAGCTCGCCGAAGCAGGTGTTGTAGACGACCTGCATCTTGCGGGTGCTGCCGATGGCGTTCAGGTATTTCAGAATGATGGATTCCCAGCTCGCCCACTGGCTGACAAAGGCGTTCAGCCAGAACGAGCGCGTGCCCTGCTCATAGGCGGCGGGGTTGTCCGCCTCCCATCTTGCCGGAGCGCGCTTCATTTCCGCCTCGGTGGAGATGCAGCCGCAGCCGGGGCAGGCATAGCAGACGCTGCGGACCTTGTAGGTCTTTTTCCCCGCGACGATGATCTCGTCGTGTTCAAAGCGGATGTCCGCCCATTGGATCTCGTGATACTCGCCGCAATGAGGGCAGCGGGATTTCCACCGCTCCATCGTGCCGGTCGCGTAGGCGGCTTCAATGGCGCTGGCGTTTTTGACGGTGGGCGTGGACACCTCACCGCTTTTCGCGTTGTAGAATGTCGTCTGCCGCGCCATCGCCAGATCCCACGGGTCGCCCTCGTTACCGGCGGACAGCGCCCAGCGGTCGCGCTCGTCGCCCAGCACATAGCGGATAGGCTTTGACGCCAGAGCATGGGCCTCGGTGGAGCCGCACATCGTGAGGATGCCTCCGGGGTAGGTCTTTTGCAGAATGGTGTTGCCGCTGTCGCGGCTCTTAGGGTCGCTGACCTTCTTTCGCAGCGTGGGGCAGTCGCGGATCATCGGCGCGATGCGGAGCTTGGAATACTCCTTTGCGTCAATGGTGGTAGGGTGGACAAACAGGATCGAGCCGGGGTCCTGGTCGATCACATAGCCGATGCAGTTATTGAGAAATTCAGACTTGCCGACCTGGGACGCGGCCACCATGACGATGTGCCGTATCTTTGGGTCGGTCCATGCATTCATCGGCTCGCGGAGATAGGGGGTGCGTTCGGTGCGCCACGGTCCGGGCTCTGCGGCGCTCTCGGCTGACAGGCGGCGATTCTGCTCCGCCCATTCGGTCACGGTCAGGTCGTCCGGCGGGAGCAT
Organism: Yanshouia hominis; assembly: GCA_014385025.1. Taxonomy (GTDB): domain Bacteria; phylum Bacillota; class Clostridia; order Oscillospirales; family Ruminococcaceae; genus Yanshouia; species Yanshouia hominis. Next base: position 145,982 of record JACRTB010000002.1, read on the forward strand.
ACCGGCCATCGCCTTGGCGATGACCTTGTTCAGCCGGACGGCGGCGAGCCTACTCGTCATCGCTGTCACGCTCCGACCAGTCGCGCCGCTCTCTCACGCGCTCCTCGTATTTCTTGGGGTCGTAGTGATACCCGGCCAGCTCCCGCATGACCTTGCTGACCTCTTTGCGGATAACCTCGGACGCCTCGGCAGGCGTGGACACAGCCGCTACATCGACGGCCAGCCGCCCCGGCAGCGCATTGAGCGCGCCGCGAATGGTGTAGACCAGATCCTCCGTCAGCGCGGCAACGTCCTCCGCACGGTGCATGGTGCCTTTCAGCTCCTCGGCCTCCAGCTTGGCGATGGTGGCCTTGGACGCCTTCATCGTCGTCTCTGCCACGCGGCGGGCCTTCTCCAGCTTCTTATCCTCTTCGTCCATCGGACCGTCGGACAGGAACTTAACATACCGCTGGACGGAATCGGCAAGGAGGAAGCGCCCCTTGCTGACCTTTTGCAGCTGACCGTCCTCCGCCATCTGGCGAATACGCCGTCCTGTGATGCCCAGGACGCAGGCCAGCTCTGTCGTGCTTACCTCCGTTTCCTCGGTAATGACATCAATAGCTTCAGACATGGCGCTCCTCCTTCCTTGCGCAGTCCAGCCGGCTTGACTGTCTGCATAAATTGTGATATGGTATCGATAGTGCAAAACCATATCGCCTGAGGGGCGCAAGACCTGACTGTTGCAGCAGCCGGGTCTTTTTTTATGTCCGAACGCGGGACTCACCAGAATTGCACTGGAGCACACAGGCTGGTACCAGCAGCTCTGTGCGAGACCCTTATCCCGCGTGTGGTCTTATATTTCATAGGAGGCCTTTATCTGGACTTCCTCCACATTCCTGCGGAGAAAGACGGATAAAGCGATGGGGATTGCGGCAGGTACCGCCACAGGTGCCGCGCTTGGCACCAAAAGCAACGCCAAAGCGGAACGGAAATGCCAAAATTTTGCCTTGGCAACTACGCTTTTTTCGGGGTCGGCGAGCCCGCGGCGTGTGGGGCGGGGGTCGTCACAGTACCTTTTGCCGTCGTCGCCTGTTGCAACGCATTTCCCCGCCCTCAGCGCGACGATGCCGAGAGGGGGAGGGAGCAACACAGCCAGACGCAGATACGCCGCTCTCGTGCGATGTATGCGCCTGGCTGTGGTATTGTGTTATAACTTCGTCAGCAATTCCGCATGGCTATACCCCTTAACGCCCTTGGTCATCATGCCGAGGAAGTCATCACGCGAGAAATCAGAGAGCCGGAATACTTCTTCGGGTTTCATTCCGAGCTGTTTGCCGATCTCCTGAACGGACTTGCCCTCGTCCAGCAGCCGCTTTACGATGGCTTTCATCGGCTCAAGCAGATGTGTACCACGAGCGCGGTTGTGTGTGACGGTGCCGTAAATATCCTCGGTCGCGTCATCATGCCGCACGATCACCACCGGCACCTTGCCTTTGAGCATGGTGTGCAGCGGCTCCTCTCCGGCCACGGTCCAGCGGTGAAAGCCGTCGATGATGGTGTAGTCGGGACGCACGACGATGGGAAGCGTCCAGCCATTGGTCATGATCGATTGCACCAGCAGTTTCAGATTCTCACGGTTGACCTTGTTGGGGTTGTAGTCATTGGGCTTGAGCTGCTCCCGGTCTACCCATTGCAGGGAGGATAACGGGGCGAACAGATCCGCGTCAGCCATTTGCCTCACCTCCCTTCCGGAAGCGCTTGGCGTAATCAGCGTAGGCGCAGGATATGTCCTGATAGATGGCGCGCAGGGTGCGGAGCTTGGGATCACCAGCAGTCAGACCGCCGTACATTTTCTTGTAGTCGCGCGGCCGCGCCATTCCGTCCATCTGAATGAACATCTTGCGGTACTGTTTGGCGATCTTGCGCTTATGCTCCGTGTTGAAGAAGTCTCCCGGACGGACGAACAGCATCTCCTTCAGGAGCGCACGGTAGTCCTTGGTGTCCTCGCCCTCCAGCTCCCGGCGCTTCCTTGTGGTGCGGTGGAACATTTCGCTGTCCCAGTACAGCATGGCAAGGTAGGCATTCGGCTCGCGCCGAAGGACGCGCTCCATGAGAGATGGGTCATATTCGCCCAGGTGTACCAGCACGGGTACGGTATCAACGGAGAAGAACTGCGACACGCGCAGCTGATTCCGATTGACGCCGACCTGATACATCTGCAGGTAGACCTCGGGGACTTCGATGCGCTGGTCTCGCAGGTACAGCCAGACGTCCGCCGTCTTCCAGTCGTAGATGGGATAGATGGTGTTCGTGCCGGTGATGCCCTTTGCGCCCATATTTAGTGCTGCCATGTATTGGAGCCGCTGAATGGACTCTGCCGCGCGGACGCCGGTGATCATGATGCCGTCCATCGTCACGCGGGGCAGGAAGGATTGATAGTTGTCGATCCTTGGCCGGAGCTGCGGGTGATTGCGGATGGCAAAGGGCGGCGGCTGCCGCACCCAGACATCGCGCTTGCGTCGATCCCAGCAGACGAAGGTTTCATCGCTGGACAGCTCATTGAGACAGCTGAAATGCTTGACCTCGATGCACCACCATTGAAACTTGGCGCCGGCAAGCAGGAACTTCTTCCGCCACGCCTTGGTCGTTGCTTCAATGGAATCGAAGATTGCCTCCTCGTCCACGAAAAGGACGGTCAACTGCGAGGGATTGATCTCTCCAGCCTGGATCAGCTTATAGGTCAGGTCGGCGAGAACGATGCTGTCCTTGCCGCCGGAAAACGAGAGGTATACGGGGACGCCGTTGGAAAATACATTCTTGATCCGCTGGCGCGCCGCAGTCACAACGTCGATGTCTGAGCTGATGCGCTTTACAGCCATATCCGCTCACCACATTTCGGGCAGAGGATAAACCTCTTAGCGGGCTCGGCGGAAGACGCCGTGCCGCTCTGTGCGGGTGCGACTTCCTCAGCCTGCGCCGCAGCAGCTTCTTCCCGGGCGGCGTATTTCTCGCGCGTCTCGGTGATGGCCGCAGCCTGCTCCGGCTCAATGGTGCCGTACTCAAGCAGGGCGTCGCTGGCTTCGTCAGCCTCCATCACCATCGCACGGAGAAGATCCTCTTCGTAGCCGGGAATGTCCAGGTCGTCTTTCAGCTCAAGGATAAAAGCGTCCAGCGCGGCCAGATCGTCAACGCCCAAGTCAAAGACGCGGTTATCGGCCAGCATGAGCTTTTTCTTCTCCGCCTCAGTCAGTCCGGACACGACATAGCAGTCCGCCTCTGTGCGGCCGAGGGAGAGCAGCGTTTCATACAAGCCGTTGCCGGCGAGAATAACGCCGTCCTCGTCGACCACGATGGGGCGGATCTGACCGAACATTTCGACAGAGCGGCGGAACTCCTTCAGCTGCTTGTCGGTGTGCATTCGGACATTCCGATCCGGTCGCCGCAGCTCGGTCAGAGGCTTCTTTATGACCTTCATGCCTGCACCCCCTTCAAGAAGGCGCGAGCGCTGTCGATCTTTTCAGCCGCCGCAAGGACGATGCCGGGGTCGATATCGTAGACCTCGTGCCAGCCGTTCTCGATGCTGCCCGTCCATTGGCGGGCGGGCCACGGGTGAGTGCCGCACAGATATCCGTTCTTCCAGCCGTAGATCGGCGGAAGCGGGAGCTGATGGTAGTGAATATAGGCAAGGATGTGCTCATGCTTCCACGCAGCGAGCGGGCTGAATCGCGTAACACCTTTGCCATCGGTATAGATATTGCTGTTGCGACCGACATAATTGCCGTCCGCACGGCGGCGGCCGAGAATGATGACGTCCAGCTCGTGCGCCTTGAAGTATTCACGCTGCGCTCGGTGCTGCACGATAGAAAACCATCGTCCGGCCGCGGCGGAGTCCTTGGGGAAAAGCATCTCTTGATGCTTCACCAGCCAGTCGATATCCTGATGCGTGTTGATGACTTCGCAGCCTGCCGGCTTATGCTCCTCGATCCACGCGGCAAAGGCGGGGTATTCCAGGTCGCACACGCCGATCATACTATCGGTGACGCCGGCCGCTTCACAAAGTTTACCAAGGACAATGCTGTCCTTACCAGCGCTCCATGCGTAGGCAGCGCACTTCCCAGCCGTCACGGCCTTGATGTCCGCCACGGTCGCGGCAGTAAGTTCGTCCAGCTCTGCGCGGGAAACGGCTTCTTCGATAGTTGCAACGGCTTCCAGCCATGCGCTGTTGTCGATCCTCTGCTTCCTCCCGAGACTCATGCTCTCACCGCCTTTCTCGAGGCGATAACGGCGACAAGGCCGCTGGACAGGACGGTCGTCAGACTGCCTGCCGCTTTCACAGCCGGAATGCCGGCGAGATTGCCGTAGGCGAAGATCGGAAGCCCGACACACAGCGCGGTCAGCACACCGGCAAAAACGCCCTTGCCCGTCAGCTTCTTACCGAGCAGCGTCATGACCGTCGGCAACAGCGTCGAAGCGCGGAGCGTTCCGTAGAACAGGAACAGGTATGTCACCGTCAGGCCGGGAATGTTGGCGATGGCGATAGCCACGATCAGCAGGCAAAGCATGGTGCGGCGCGAAGTCTGCACCGTGTCCTTCCCAATGCCGAGCCAGTCTGTCGTGAGCGATGCTGCCGCGCAAAGGTTGCTATCCACTGTAGAGAGCAGGCCGGAGATAATCATAAACAGAAACGGGACCAGCACCCATGTCGGAAGCAGCGAGGAAACGAATTCAAAGTTGACCATGCCGGTGTCGCTGGCCACAAAGCCGGAGCCTGCGGCAAGGAAGCCCACCGTTCCCATGCAGATCGGAACGAGCGCAAACAAAAACGCACCGGCAAAAAACGATCTGCCGATGCGGTCGCGCCTGATTGCGAAAGCTCGCTGCCAGAAGCACTGGTCCCCGAATGGGCCGGAGATCAGACCGACAGCCATCGGCAGACCGTAGCCCAGCAGGACCTCAATGCCCGTGGAGGAGGTGAGCGAAGTATATTCTCCGGAGACAGCACCGAGCCCTGCCCGTACCGTGTCAAAACCGCCGGTCATACGAAGGCTCAGAACGACCAGCAGAGCGCCACCCATGAGAATAATGCCCAGCTGGACGACATCGGTGATGATGGAGGCTTTCAGCCCGGAGAAGCGGGAGTAGGAATATGCGATAGCTGCCAGGGCGAGCGTCATGCTCCAGAATGGCAGTCCCGTAATGAGGGCCAGCGTCTTTCCCCCAGCGAGCAGCTGCACTGCCGTTGAAAGAACGGCCAGCGCGCCGAGCTGGAAGGAGTAGACGCACTTGACCTTGCCGGAGTGATAGCGCTCCGCCATGTAGCCGGTCAAGGTGATGCCCTCCGGGTACTGCGCCCGGATCCTTTTTGCAAAGGGGATAAACAGGATCAGGCACAGCACATTCGGTACCGTAAACCAGAACATCCCCGGGATGCCGCGCGTATAGGCCATCTCCGAGGAAGTGAACAGTGAGGGAGCCCAAATCCAAGTGGCGGCGATGCTCATGGCGGCAATCGCCGAGCCGATGCGCCGGTCCGCCACATGGAAGCCCTCTGCGTCGGTCGTCTTTCGGGTGAACATCAGCGTGACGCCGATCATCAGCACCGCATAGACGGCCAGAATGACAATTCCGAACATTTTGGAAATCTCCTTTTATGATGTCACCGCTGCCCTCTGCTGGCGAACATCGGACCCGGCGCATGACCGGCGCGCAAGGAGTAACGCGCAGGCCTCAACCTCCTTCCCAAACGAATGACGGCCACCCCACGAGGGATGGCCGCCTGGCTTATGTAGGATTTTACGAGTCTAATCCTAATACATGGTGCGGGGAATATCAAGAAACGAGTTGCAACAGCGAAGAACAGCTTTTAACTACCGAGGTAGCGGTAACACACCATCTTTACCGAATCTTCCGAATTGCGGCCTCCTATGACCGCTGCGACCTCTTTCCATGCGAGCCCTCTCAGGAAGCGCAGCCGGAAGATCAGGCGCGTCTGGTCATCGTCGATGCCTTGAATGAACGGCATGATCTGCCCCTCGCTGGCCTTGACCTCTTCCTCCAGAAAGCCGACACGCGCATCCATATCCACGATCTCAGCTGCGAGGTCGCCGACCTTATCCTTTATGCCGGGAGTATGCGGCATACCTGTGAGGGCAGCCGCGCCGGGGCAAGCCGCGTCACGCAAGGACTGTAGCATCTCCCTTGCCCTTGCCAGTTTCTCTATCAGCTCAAAATGCTGATTCAATTCCGAAAGCGTCGTAATAGCTCACCCCAATCTGTTCTTACTTCCTCTTGCCACCCTGCTGGCTGACAGTCTCTCCAATCTGCATTTGCCGGTATGTTGGCTGCACTACCTCTACCGACACCACACGGGTATCTCCGTATCGCTCCAAATCCTGAGCAATCTGCTCCTTTATGCCAATGGCCTGTCCTGCCGGAGCATTGACGTGAACGGTGATAATGAGCATCACCGCACCGTCTGATAGGCGCGAGCTTTCTTGTTATAGGCCAGGTCGACCGGCGCACCACAGGAAAGGCAGTTGTAGGTGATACTGTCCTCTTCGATGTTCGTTCGATACTTGAAGCTCTTCCCGCACTTACAGCGGATGTGCGCCGACGTGAGATCGTGCAGCGGCGTTTCTCCACCGCAGGCCGCACACCGATAAGACGAGATGGGCTGTTTGACACAAAAGCCTCGCAAATCTCCGCACTGTGCGCACCGAATAAGCAGAAACCCCTTGTATGTCTTCGGCGTGGTCTCCTTGGCTTCTGCCCTATCAGGGGTAGCCCATGTCTCTTTCGGCCCGAACATAGTCTCCGCGCGGCTGGGCTTTGCACGAAGCGAAGTCGGCTCTGCTTTGTGCATCTCCGGCAGAGATGCCTTCGTTGCAGCCCCGCGCCACACAGGGCGGCAGTCTATGCCATTCCCGAGGCGGCAATGCCATCTGTTCGCGCCGCTGAATTCCTCTTTCTCTCCATGCTCGCAGTATTCGCAGTTGCCATTCAGCCACAGCAAGGCGGCAATATCGACTTTGGCTGCGCCAAGGGCATTCTCCGCTTCGCCCAGCTCAGAAGCCAAATCGAAGAGGTAGCTGTAATCGTCGTACAGAATGCGCCCGTTCTCATTCAGCTCATTGATAAAATCGAGCAGTTCTTCAAACTTTCCCATTCAATTCTCCTTTTTGGTGTGTGGAAGGGGGCGCGGTTCAAAACGCCCTTTCCGCGCATCATTGCCGATTTTCTGATGAAGCCGAGCAACGGCAAGCATAGGGGTGTCTTCAGAAATCCCAAACTGAAACTCTTTGCTCTGGCAGTTCCAAATGCCATATTTTTCACCAGATATTCCTCGTTGATATATTACCTGTCGCATTTTGTGCCTCCTTATCGTTTCCCGAACACAAGTTTCAATAACTCGATGTCGCAGAGCACCCACAGCGCCATTGACGTGAACTCTTCCGCTGTAGGGGCGGGTAGCCTTTCTTGACTCACGCACTGCAATACAAGAATGAAGATAAACAGAGATACCACCGCCACCCTCACTTTCTGAAGTTGCCTGCCGCCCGGCAGCTCCCCCAGTGGGGAGCGAAGCCGGTGCCGGTGGCCTTGTGCGGATCTTCCGTGTACTCACAGGAAATGACCTCGCCGTTAGGCGTGACGATCTTTTTACTGCCGGAGCGGGGCTTTTCGATGTAATAGCGCGGGGTGGCGTCACACGGCATGGACTTCCCGCCGGGTGTTCTGATCCAGACGATAGCCGCGCCGCAGCCTTTGCAGGTAGATGCTCTCATTCGTCGGTCGCCTCCTCGAAAAGCTCATGTGTTCCGTCCTGGAGCGCCTTTTCATCGTCGGACATCTCGTAGCCCAGCTTGACGAGCAGCGCATAGATGCGGTCCAGCTTCTCGTTTTCCTCGTGCTTCATGGTGTAGCTGTTCCAGTAGCTGCGGAAATAGCCCTCGGACTTTCCGTCGCCCAGGCGCGCATAGATCATTCGCAGGAGCGCCTTTTCAGGCGTCTTGCCGATTGCGTCGGTCACGGCCTGGAGCGTAAATTCGGCATCGTCCTCGCTATCCTCGTCCTCTTCGGTAAGAGTCTCGGCACCGGTAGCCTGCGCGATCTCCTCTTCGGTGAGCCAGCCGGTATCATCCCAGTATTCGGCGTAGGCCCACAACGCCACGATGTCCGCAAGGCGCTTTTTGATGGCGGCTGCGGAAACGGTAGCCACGAAGTCGGCGCGAAGCTCATAGGCGCGGGCGGTTGCTTCGGACAGTGCCTTTACTGCGGCGTCCTTTCGCTCCTGTTTCAGCTGTTCCTCGCGCTCTTTCGCTTCTTCCTCCGGGGTAAGGGTGGTAGGCTCATCCTTGACCATCAGCACAATATAGCCCCATGTTTCGACGAAGAAGAAATACTCAATGGTATCGGCATCCTCCGGGCGATCCACTTTGACTTCTCCGTTGGTATAGAAGCTATTGACTCTCTTATAGCCGGTCTTGTCGGTGATCTGCGTCGCAAAGGTACTCAGCTGCTCTACCCATAGGGCTTTACGCGCCTCTGCAGCTTCATCATTGATGGCCTGTTTCAGCTTGTACTTGAAGTTCTCAGTGCCGATGTAATCAAGCATTTCGTTCTTGCGCTCCGGGCTTTTCAGCTTGTCCAGCTCCATGTACTCGAAAAGGCTGACGCCGCGCTCCTCGGACTTCTTGAATTTGTCCTTATCCAGCTCCAGGAGCTTCACACGGCGCCGGACAGTGGTGGCGGAAAAGCCGGACTTTTCCGCGATGTCCTCGACGGTATCGCCCATGTCAAGCATCATCTGGAAGCCCTGCGCCTGCTCATAGACCGTCAGATCAGACCGCTGCATATTCTCCGTGAGCATCGTACTCAGCTGCTCCCGCTCCGACATCTCGACCACGACGCAGGGAAGCTCCTCCAGTCCGGCCAGCTTTGCGGCCGCAAGGCGGCGGTGTCCGATGATGACGCGGTAGCTTTCTCCGTCCCACTTCTTTGTGATTTCCCCGATCAGCGGAACAACGGTGAGGTTTTGGAGTACGCCGTTGACCTTGATGCTCTCGGCCAGCTCGGTCACATCGCCCAGGTCCTTACGGGGGTTATCGGGATGCCCCCACAGTTTACTGACCGGAATGTACTTGATTTCTGCCATAAAATGCTCCTTTCTTATGCCGAGCTTTGCCCCTCGGCTGGGACAGTTTATTATTTTCGGCTCATGCCGTTCACGCGGCACCAGTGCCGCTGGGCCTGCTTCTTCCTCGCGGTGCGGCAGGCCGCGCAGAAGCGGTTTTCCTTGCGCTCGTAGAAGGTGCCGCCGCACCGTGCGCAATACTGAGGCTGAATACGCCGGAATGCTGTGCAGCTGTCGCAATCCGTACACCCTGCGGAGCATCCGCCAATGTCGTCCCAATTCATGCACATAAACCGCTGCCAGTAAGGATCATAGCCGAGATCGTTCATGCGCTTACGAAGGACCGTTGCCAGCGCGGATAGGTCGCGCCTGACTTGATGGCGGGTGCGGGAGATATAGAAGCCATGACGGACGTCCATTTCCGGCGCACCGTGCCCCCACGCGCCATCACCGAGCATTTCCCGCACCTTGTCGGCGTTCTCGGTCAGATAATCGTTGTAGACCTTGGAGCGGACGCACTTTTCGGAACGGCCGACCGCCTTGCCTATGGCAGCGTAGCTGTCGCCGTGGCGGATGCCGTCTGCCAGTATTTCAAAATCCTCGCTGGTCCATGTGCCACGCTTGCCGGTCAGCTCCATCGAAACGGGGCGATCCTTGATGCCGAGGTCACGGCAACGGCGCGCGATCGCACCGTGAGAACGATGCATCATCTCGGAAATTTCCGCCCATGAGTACCTGTGCTTACTGAGCAGCATCTTCAGCCGAGAGTCCTCGTCCTCTCCCCACGGGTCTTTCCTCTGAATGGCGTATGCCTCAAAGTCTTTCTTGCGCTGCTCGGCTACCCAGCCCGGCTCCTCACCGAGCGCCAACGGCTCCATCTTGGAAAAGTCGATGAAGCTGCGGTATCGCTCGGCCCACTCCCAGAACTCTTCAATGTAGACCACCCGAAAGCTGCAGCGGTTGACCTTTTTTGTGTGGACGGGCAAGCCGCGATTTTCGACCCAGCTTTTCATTTTGTAGCCGTAGGAGCTGCTTCCTCCGTTCACCGCCAGCAGGAGTTGATTTAGAGTGACATACTCGCCAGCCATCAATACCGCGCCTAAACCCAGACGCTGAGCTCTGACCTTGACGGCGTTTGTGGTACGATTGAGTTTCTTTGCGATGGACGGAACAGAAATCTGCCCCCACTTTTCCATCAAATAATCTTCTTCCTCGGGCTTCCATGTCCGGCTCCCGAGAGGCGGCGGCTGCCGCATTCCGTTCCCTCCCATCAAAATAGAGTGAGCTGGCCGGTTTTCGTTTCCGCCAGCGGTTGAGATTGTTCCGGCGGCGCGGCAGGCGCCGGCGGCTCTGCCGGTACCTGCTCTGCCGCGTTCCGAAACAGGATATCCATTTGCGCCCCGATGCGGCGGTAGTGCCAGACATCGCGGAAATACATCGGTGTGTACCAGACCTGCGGACCGTCCTTTGGCAGCAGACCGCGGGCGTCGTAGCTGACGGACGGGCGCAGGAGCGAGTCGTCAATGACAACATAGCCGGGGCAGCCGAGCAAACTCAGTTGGATGTAGCACATACACCCGGCGAGGAAATCTATGTCCTGCGCCACGAACAGCACCGAGGTCTGATAGTTGATATGCTGTCTCCGGCACTCATTGGCGAATGCGAGCAGCAGCGCACCGGCTCCGCAAGCGGGGTCGTTCACGGACACCCAGCCCTGCTTTTCTATCCGCGCCGTCATATCAGGCGCATAGGTCATCGCGGACATCGCCCTGCAGACACTGTACGGGGTGAAGAACTGTCCTTTCCATTCGTTTCCGAGGCCGAGTGCCATAAAAAGCTCACCGAGGAAGTCCTGCTCGGGATCGCGCTCCAATTCGGCTACGACCTCAAGCAACATATCTGCAAAGACTTCCAGCTCCTTAGCGGAATACTTCTCTGCGCGGCTGCGGTACATTTCTTCCCTGGCCTTGGCCTGCGGGCCTCCCATCGTGTTGGCGATTGCGATGGCCGACATGATGATGAAGTCCTGCCAGATGTCCCAGCGTGAATACTTCCCACTCAGCCCTTCTATGAAGCGGACGATATTCTTCTGACTTTCCCCTCTGACGTGCCGCAGGGCGTTTCCCATGACTTAGCCCTCCTTGTTCGCTGCTTTCAGTTCTGCGGCTTCGCGCAGCTGCGGAGCGACTGACTTAACGGCGGCTTGATACCCGGCGTCATACCCGCGTTTCCACACGCGGCTGAGGTAGGCCGCAAGCGTCGCCTTGTCCATGTGCTTGATTGTCTTGTAATCCTCGCGGCGCATCTGACCGGCAAGCTGCAGATCGTGCGCGGTATGCTTATTGGCATTTACGGTCGGCATCAATCTTCACCGCCTTCCGTGTCGTCAGGCTCGTCGGTAGGGAGGACCTCGCGGCCATCGGAGCCGTTATACGGACCGACGACACCCAGCTCCTCCAGTGCGTCAATCAGGCGCGCAGCCTTTGCGTAGCCAACGCTCATACGGCGTTGCAACAGCCCCACAGTCGCTTTATTCTCTGCCCGAACAATGGAAATGGCCTGCTGAATGTCGGGGTCGTCCAGGTCAACCTCGGGGCCATCCTCGCCCTGCATATCCCCCTCGTCCTCCGGCTCCTCGTCGGTATCGCCAGCCTCGTCCTCGTCAATGACTGGCATGAGGCCGCTGCGCAATGCGTTCTTTTCCAGCACATCGCGGAAAAAATACTGCTGCCAGTAGGTAATCATCTTCACCAGAATGGACTCGATCTTGGTGCGGAGCGTCTTGCTGATGGTAAAGGTGCCGCCCGTTACCTTCGTGTCCAGACCGCCGTCCTCGAAGATCCAGGACATGGAGGCGTCGGGGCTGCGGTAGCCGACCTCCTCGACATTCTCCAGCATGGAAATCTGCGCATCCATGCCCTGTACGGGCTTGATGGTAAAGATGATTGGGTATCTGTCTTTTTCAAAGCGATAGACGAGATCGTGCTCATCGCACAGGCCCTGCATCTTCTTCTTTTGGGCTTCATACATGGAAATTTCGCTCATGGTGGTAACTCCTTTCAATTCAGTTGAGCAGGAGCAGCGTGCCATTCCACGCCGTCTGCACTTGATATTTCTCCAAGTCGGCCTCCGTCACATACTTGCGGCCGAAGTGGTCTTTCATGGTCTTCCAGATGTCCCAGGGGACGCAATAGACCATGCCGGAGCTGAAGCCGGCGATGACAAAGCAGCGAGCGCCGAGCGCCTGATGCCTGTCCATATAGTCCTGCTGGCTCTGGAGGACGCGGCTCTGCTCCATTCGGTCGGCGGCGGTGAATTTCGCCTCGAACATGACCGTCCTGCCGCCCTTGATGGTGCCTTTATAGTCCGGCTGTGCCTGCTTTTCGTAGTAGGCGATGAACTTGCCATTGCCGAGATTTTTCGTGGGGTGCATCGGCTCCGGCGTCTTTTCGATGATCGCAAAGCCTTTCTGCGCGTAGTAGGCAAAGGAATCGTCGATGCGGCTCTCAAACTGCTTGCCGCGGGCTTTTGCGATCTTGCCGAGCAGCTGGCGCTTCGGGTCTTTCTTCTCAGTCATGAGAGATACCCTCCCAGCCATAGCCCACCGGCGAACATTCCCAGCCCGATGCAACCTTGCCGGAGTATCTGGCTCATGGGGATAAGGTCGCAATCGCTGGCGCCGGCAGTTCCGAGGACCAGGAGGAAGCCGAGCGCGGCGATGATGCCACAGGCTTGCCGAAATCTCTTTCGCGTCATGCTCGTTACCTCCAGATGTATTCGCGGCAGAAGATGTGATCTCCGATCTGCCCCCATACGCGGTCGTTCTCTCCATTGCGGGAGAAAAAAACCACGTCGGCGTCAAGGATCGTGTCTCCATACAGAGCGCCGTTGATGGCGTCATACTGCGCTTGCGTCGGCGTCGCGGTGCTGACCGCGTAGATGGTGGAGAACTGGGGAACATCGCCGTCCTCTCCTTGGTGCAGCACATCGTGTACTGAGTCCGGGAAAGCGGAGTGCAGCACGCGGTTGAAAACGACTTCGACAACGGCCTGCTGCCCCTCGGCGCTCTGATTGCCGGCTTCGAGGAATACGACCGCAGCCAGTTCTGCCAGCTCCTCGTCAGTCATTTCGATGTTGACATACCGAGCTGCACGGGCGGGACGATCTTCGGCCCTGGTAACTTGCTCAGCCTCGGTCATTTCTGCTTCTAAAAGCCGGACAGGTGCTGTCGTTGCTGGGTTTTCTAACTTGCCGGTCATTTGTGCTGACGCTGCGGTTTCCTCGCTGACACTAATGCGGAGAGCTACGATGCAGGCTAAAAATGCGAGCAGGCAGATAAGCGGCGTCGGCGAAGCCCTCCTTTTTCTTCTTCGTTTCATGTTTTCCCTCCTATCTGCTTCATGCCCGGCCCGACCGCTTTTCGCGGCCCGCTGTTGAGCGCGCTTGTCTGCCGGATGATCGTTTCATATGCGGACTTGAAACCGTCATAGTTGTAATACTCGTATGTCTTTACGGTGCCGTCGCCAAAGGTGCGCTCTCCTGTTGCAATCAACCGAGAGGGGCCACCCATAGCCTCAATGACGCGCCTGATATCCGTTCCCTCCGACAATCTTGCCACAGCCTCCTCCGGCGTTTTCCCAAGGGCCATATCGAGCTTGAGGTAATTCCACGCCTGGTCAATCCGCGCCCTCACTTCGGCCTGCACCTTTTCGGCTTTTTCCTTGAATTCTGCGATAGTCGGCGGGAATTTACACTCGCGCACCAACTTTACAACAGCCTGCTGCCCCGTCCAGAAGTCGATCTCCGGCAAGCAGGTCACCCACAGATTGATGGTGGGGCCGAGCTTTGCGATGCCGCCCTTGAAAACCTCTGCATTCGGATAGGCAAGGAGCATCACGGCGAATATCTCGCTCATTTCCTTGTGCGTCATAGGCTTTCCTCGCTGGCGTACATCTGGTGGAGCTGCTGCAGGTCGTCCATAGCGCTCCCGCTGGTGCTCGGTCGGTTGCCGTTGCCGGCACGGATGCCCCAGCGTTCACGGCTGCACTTCCGAATGACAAGATTCCAGTCGCGCCACTTGTTCTTGTTGCCGTGCATTTGAGCGGACTCGTCTATGTAGTCGATGCAGCGCGTCAACTCTTCTTCGCCGAGGTCGTCGATCAGCCGGGCGTATTCCTCTTCGGTGAGCCGCACCCATCCATGCGCGCCGTGCTTATGGCGGGGGACCTCGGGGCGGTCATCTTCTGCAGCGTTATACTGCGCCGTTACGGTAGAGCGTTCGTTGTAGCGCGCTGCCAGGTACTCGCGGAAACGATCGTTCTTGACCTTGCGAATCTCGCTCAGTAGCGGCTTATTGAGCTTTTCGGACGCCGACCAGTTGTATCGACACCAGTTGAGGATCAGCAGCTCCTTGGTCTGCGCGCTATACCGAATGACATTGTGCGCGCTATCCAGGCGTTTCAGCAGGCGCTCCACGGAATCGTTGTTGTACCCTGTCTCGTTGGCAATTTGCTTGATGCTGACCTCGTAACAGCCGCAGAGATTGGTGTGCGGATTGGTCATGCAGTAGAGATAGATGTACCGATCCTCGGGCGTAAAGTCATCGACGACCTTGCTGTCCGTCCAAAAGTCCATGCTGATATTCCGATAGCTCGCCATAGTGTTCACCTCCTTCGGTGGGCTGTCGCCCGGTTCCCCGGGCGACCGTTTCAGAATGGCAGCTCTCCATCATCCTCGCCGACTTCGCTAAAGTCGCCGTAGTCAGAGGCGGGATATCCACCGGGAGCAGCGCCGCCATAAGAGCCGCCCGGCGCACCGTAGCCCTGACTCTGCTGAGGATATCCGCCCTGCGGCGCGTAACCGCCCTGCTGATAGCCGCCTCCGTCACCGTCGCGTTTGGAATCCCCAAAGTAAACATTGTCGGCTACAATCTCGGCGGATCGGCGCTTGTTGCCGTTGTTGTCCTGCCAGTCGCGGATCTGCAGTCGCCCCTCGACGATCGCCATGCGTCCCTTGCTGAAATATTTGCAGACGAATTCAGCAGTCTGGCGCCAGGCAACGATGTCGATGAAATCCGTTTCCTTTTCCCCGGACTGGCTTTTGAAATCGCGGTCGCAGGCGACGGAGAAGCTGGTCACAGAAAGGCCGGACTGCGTACGCCGCAATTCTGGGTCGCGGGTCAATCGACCCATGACGATGATCTTATTCAGCATCGGCCGTATCCTCTGACTCGTCAGCGTTTCGCAGCACCAACATCTTCATGCGGTACAGCGCACTGCGCGCCTGCTGAATGGCATCGAGAACTCTTTCGACATTGTAGCTGTTCTCACCCTTGATGGTCGCTTCCAGCACATCGCGCTCAGTTTCAGCGCGGATCAGCTCCTCGTAGCGATCCTGCGGAACGAGGACAAAGCCGGGGTCAAGCATCAGATCAGCGACCAGCTCAGCGGGGGT
Organism: Yanshouia hominis; assembly: GCA_014385025.1. Classification (GTDB taxonomy): domain Bacteria; phylum Bacillota; class Clostridia; order Oscillospirales; family Ruminococcaceae; genus Yanshouia; species Yanshouia hominis. Next base: position 161,547 of record JACRTB010000002.1, read on the forward strand.
CTTTTTGGTATCTTCCATAACGGTCTCCTTTCGTTTCTTTCTCAATGATTTCGATAGCCTTGCGGCACTGGCCGACATCAAACATTCCGATGTGGGTCTTCTCCACAGGCAAGCCCATCTTCTGGGCAAGCCACGCATAGGCCGCGTTGCGATGACCGCGAAAGCGGCCATACTTCCACAGAGGGTCAAATGCGGCGTGTGCAGCCTTTTTCCAATTCCGCAGTTCCGCATTGGCGAGGCGGCCGAGGGGCTTGTCCGTCCCCTTATGCACACCGACGTATGCCATGCAGTTCCGGCAGAGATAGATTTTGCCGTAGCTCTTGCCGTAGATGACCTTGCTGTCGACATACTCAGTCTCTCGACCGCAGTAGTCGCAATAAACTTTCCTCACGGATGCCATGCCTCCTTGTATCTGGCGATCTGCTCTGGGGTGTCGGTTTCGATGCCGACCTCCTGGCACTCGGAAATGATGCCGTCCAAAAAAACACTCATTTCCTTGGTGGAATACTCGCTGGTGCCTTTGATCGCCCGGTAATGAATGAACTTCTTCCCCTCGACATAACCGACGCCGGTTTCTGCGTAGTGCCGCGCCACCAGTGCAGGCGGTACGCCCTCCCGTAGGGAAAACAGTACCTTGCACTCGTTCCCGGCCTCGTCGGTGTATGTCTCGCCGGTGCCGTAGCGCCGGAGCATTTCCTCGTAAACAGAGTCCTTGTCCGACTTCACCGCGACGGCCAATTTCTCAATCAGCGACCACGCGTAGTTGTTCGCGTTGAGGCTTCGGGGGATGACGCGCCTTTTGATGGAGAATGTGATCTCCTGATCTCCGAGCGCGTCCCACAGCTTCTTGCAGCTCTCGCGGGTTGTGATAGTCAGGACGCTTTCGCCGGTGCGGGAGAACGACCAGTCTTTCAGCTTGCCGTTCATAATGCAGCCCACTTCTCCTGATAGACCTGCATCAGATCCACTGCCCGGAGCCAGTCGAAGAAGTCGGAAATGACAGGGAAGATGCTGGGAGCGTCCTCACGGAAGTATGTTTCCGGCCATACATCGCGCCCGTTGCTGGCGATGTAGGTAAACTGCCGCGCTTCGGGGATTAACTCGAAGTAGGTGGGGTGCTGGGTACTGCCGAAATATTTTCCAGCGTCATAGCTCTTGGTGAACTTGACGTCGATGATTTCCCCGGCTTTCAAGCAGTCCAGACGGCCGTACAGCAGCAGGCTCACGCCGCCGACTTCGACAACCTTCTTGGCCTTGTACTGGAGGATGCCCCCGGCGCACCGTCGAGCGACCTTTTCGGCAGCGGCATACCACTGATTGTTCGGATCGCCGCGGCCGTTGATAATGCTCGTCACCAAATCTTCAAAGTCGATGCCGTTCTGCATGGCCTCGGTGGTAGGCGTCGGCTCCCGGCGCAGCGTCAGCATAAACTCCGCCATCGGGTCGCGCTCCGTTGTCATATCCTCATAGGGGTTGCCTTTCATGGTGTAGAGCCAGGACGACAGCAACGAATGGGTCATCAGGTAGCGTCCCATTTACTCAGCTCCCTTCTCCTCTCCGGGCGCTGCCGGCGCGGGCGTGTACTTTTTCAGAACCTTATCGTAGAACAGGCCGCACTCCTTAACCTTCTTGTTCCAGAGGACGCCCAGCTCCTTGTTGGAGGTCAGCGCGTGCTTAATGGCCTGATATTTCGGCATGGCGGCGTTGGCGGTGTCGGCATCGACAATGCCGGCGATGATGGCCGTGCCCTCAACCATCGCGGCCTCGTATGCCGCCTGATCAACAGCGTTCTGCTCGACCTCGGCAGTGGCCTTGGCGTTGTACTCGGCGAACAGCTTCGTCAGGAAGTCGTTAGGGCTGGTCGGGCCAAGTGCGGGGATCTTGCGAATGCCGGAGATGCCGCGCGTTCCCTTGGCGAAGTATCTCTCGCAGTTGGAGAAGCCGATGGTGCGGTCGTTGCCGTAAATCTCCACGAAGCCGCCCAAGTCCATAGGCTCCCAGACATTGTTCTTGGTCTGGCCCTCGACCTTGATGCGGAGGCGGGTGTTGTCGCCGTCCTTTTCCTCGGTGGCGTGGAACACGATGACGATGTTCTTCTGCAGCTCATAGAAGCAGTAGTCCATCAGTCGGACGAATTCCTTACCGACGAAGCCATAGCCCTTGAGAGAGAGGCTGCCGTCGCGCTGGCCATACTTCGGGTCTTTCTTGATAGCCCACAGGGACATGAGGGAAATGAGCTTGCCGCCGGTGTCAAAGACAAGGGTATCAAAGTCCTGGAGATTGATCGGGGTGAGGTCGCCCAGGATCTCGTCGTAGCTCTGGGGCTGGATGTACGGCTTGCGGTAGCGCGGCTCGATGCGGTCGATGCCGAAATCGACGTCAATGTGCAGGGGATTGGGGGCGGACAGCGCCAGAGTGGATTTTCCGATGCCGGGATAACCGGCGATCAGCATGCGGATTTTCTTTGCGCCCTCCTGGATGTCGTTCGGGTTTCTAATCATGGTGATAGCTCCTTTCAGTTGGTAGCGGCTTCGCGCCGCAGAGTGATGATTTCGTGGCACCGGAAACCGAAATTGCTTTCCCGGTACATTCCGGTCAGCTTGAACTTCTCCTCGTCATAGATGCTGGAGCAATTCACTAAGCCCTCGGTCTTATCGGGGTGATAGGCGCGGAATGCGGCACAGGCCGCGTGAGCGTCCGGTGCTTCGACCTCAGTCCAGCCACCGAAAAACGGCTGACCGTCCGTGCCGTAGGTAAAATAGAACTTTGCCATTATCGCGCCTCGCTTTCCCACTTGATGCCGCCGCCGCTCAGACTGACGGCCATTGCGCCGAGGAATTTGATGTCGTCCTCGTCCAGCCCGATAAAGTCTCTCTCGCCAGGCGTGGTGAAGCCTTCTTTGAGAATCACGATGTTTCCGACAATGGGATTTCCGTGGCGCACGGTATCGTAGAGAATGCAGCCGAACAAATTGAGCGGCAGACCGTGCAGCAGTCCTTCCTCGTTGACGACCATGCAGAACGGATCGGGTAGGCCCTTCGGGTGTACGACCTCGATCCATCCGTCGACAGCCTTTCCGATGGTCTCATAGGCAGGCTCGCCGAACTCCCTGACCTGCATCTTGTTTTCGGTAGTGATAACCAGTCCTTTCATCAATGCTCCTTTCCGGGGAAGCACTCCGGCTCCTCCCATGCGTCGGACTGCTTGATGCAGATATCGCAGCCGACGATATTCAAATCTTTGTCTCTGAAAATTTCCTCGCACTCTTCACCACAGACGGGGCAAATCGGGAAGGTCGGCTCCTTGCCGTCCGGGTAGCCGGTGCGCTCCATGTTTTGGATAACGGGGTGGTCTGGCAGATCGTAGTTCATTCGGTTTCACCTGCCTCTGCGATGTAGCGGCGGACGGTGGCGGTCAGCCAGTCCTGTGTGGTGGCGTAGCCCTCAGCCTCTATCAGCCGTTGCAACGCCTCGTAGTCGGCGGTTTCGAGCCTTGCCGAAATACGACAGGTCAGCCGGTGCGCGTCCTTTTTGGCCGTCTTACGGCTCTCTACCAGCTCCGGCGCGAAGTGCGCGTAGAGCGCCGCCATCGCGTCTGGCCGCAGGCTCACACCGTAGGCGTCTCCGTTCTCGCACTTGCTCTGAACGGTCTTGTCGTACTTGGGGTAGATGGCTTGTACCACCGCGACCATATCCTTGGCCGGTATCTGCTTGGAAAGCCGGAGCTCTCTCAACTCTTCTGCCACGGTTGCACCTCCTTTGTTCTTGACGAGGCTCGACCCGGCTGGTAAACTGTGTACGGGTATCCATTTGCCTGAGTCCGTTCCTGTTGCGCCGGGGCGGGCTCTTTTTTTGTTTCTGCGCGGCAATCACAGGCCTCGCCGGGGTCGTTATTACTGCCGCAGTAAGGGCAAGTCCGGTAATATGCCATCTTCATCACTCCTTCCACTTAGCGGCTTTGGCCGCTTTTCTGGCGGCAATACGGGCATCTAACCACTCAGCGTTTCCCGGTATCGCCACAAATGCATTGAACCTTTCGAGGGTCAGCGCGCAGAGACGATGTCGTACGCTTTCGGGAATTTCTGACGTGTCAATGTGAATATCGTCCGTCAGCTTACCTTCGAGTGATATTGGGCGGGCGGTCATTGTATATCAGCCCCTTTGCCGAAAATTTCTTTGTCGGCCCACTTTTGAAAATCAGTAGCATCGCGCTTGTTGGCGAACAGCGCAAATCTGAGCAGTCCGCGCCGGTTGATGCACACGGCAAGCGTGTTTTTCAACCCGATATCTAACTTGCGCCTTTCCTCTGGATCGACTTTTTTGCTTTCGTGGTTGGGATTTTTGTAGCCAAGTGCCTTGCAAATATCAGCGAAAACAATCCACCTATCACCCTCGGCATCGAGGCTTCTAATTGAATTCCTGCCGTAGCTGTAACTGTGAACGCGAGAGGCGATCTGCAACAAATCGTTGGTCGAGATATCCCTTCGCGCCCTTGCTGCGTAGTCCATGTTTCCCCTCCTTCCAGCGAGGTTGTTTTACTTGATGTGTCCAAACCTTTAGACATCATCTGCAAAAAAAAGTTCTCCGACGGTCGTATCCAGCGCGGAAGCGATCCTTTTCAGGATCTTCGTTGACGTGTTGCGTTCAGAATTGTTCTCCAGGCTTGAGATTGTTGCGCGACTAACTTCGCTTTTTTCAGCAAGCTCTTCCTGGGACATCTTTAGGAACTCCCGACGCTCTTTAATTTTGCACCCCATTCAATTCACCTCCTCTGTCGTTTACCGTCTAAAACTTTAGACAAGCAGATAATACACTATGCCCTCCGGCGTGTCAAGTGGTTTTGACGAAAAATGAAAAAAATTTTAGACATCAAGATTGACATTCCTCGTACTATATTGTAAAATCTATTAGACAAAACGAGGGAGGTCTAAAGCAATGACACTATCGGAATTGATCATCGAATATCGGAATGAGCATGGGATTTCCCAGCGGCAAATGGCCTCTCAGTGCAGGCTTTCCACCGGATACATTTCTTTGATAGAAAAGGAAACTAATCCGCAGACAGGAAAGCCGATGGTTCCATCACTTGCCGTCTTAAATAAACTCGCAAAGGGCATGGGGATAACTTTAGACAAGCTTCTTTCTGTGTGCGATGATATGCCGGTAGATATCAGCGCAACAGAAAAGACCGTCCTTGATGAGAAGGACGGCCTTGACATTGAAATCGCAGAAATTATTCTCTCTCTTTCGGAAAGCAAGAAACAGGAGGCGTTACGGTATCTCCGGTATCTCGCAGCGCAAGAAGAAAACTAAGAAGATTTTCTTTCTCCTCAATCGACATAGCGCCAAGAAGACGCAATAAGGCCAGCAGCTCTTTTGTCGTAGCCATACACGACACTCCTTTGTTTAGATTTACTGTCGGCAGTGAAGCTATTATATCAGACCGCGCGGCAATTTTGTGAGAAAAGATAGATTATCACTTTCAGCAAGCTTCGACAGCCGGTATGCTATATACGGGCGAAGTTGGATGACGGGGAGGCTCATTATGGCAATCCTGGCAATTTCCTTTATCGGCATAACAGTAACCATCGCAATTGTTGGTACGATGTTGCACCGCGCCGCAAAAAAAGAAAAGGAGCGTCAGCAGGAAACTATACAAGTGAAAACAGCGATTTATCACAAGTTTGCGGAGGACTTTGCAAAAGTCGGATGGCCTGCGTGGGGATATGTAACTCACCTTCCTCCCGAGCAGAGAAGCCGGATGGGAAAAGGCATTTATTCCAAGCACATGAAACTTCTGAACTACGACCCGGAAATGCATACAGCCTGCGTCCTTGGAGAGCGCGGTGAGACGTATGACATAGACACATCTGGGTGTTCATGCCCTGATTTCAGAAAAAGAGGCCTCCCTTGTAAGCATATGTACTTCGCGGTTATAGAGATTTCCGATAAAATTTAACCCTATCGATACAGGTATATATGGTATCGCACGCAAACTTTTTGTGAAAATCATCATGGTATACCGTAGTGATACCTCGCGTGCGCGCGTGCGTGTGCGCGCGATCGTGCGCGCACTGTCTCTGTCTCTGTATCTGTATCTGAGACTGTATCTGTAATCTGTTTCTGATTCTGAATATCTACTACTGCAAATCTACCGTTAGAAGGGGGTGGCGCTGTTGCCGAGAAAACCTGCAAAGCACCCGGCGAAGCCGAAGCGGGGCAAGAAGCTGGAAATCGAAGAGCCGGGCGTTCTCTATGGCCGGTATAGCAGCCACAACCAGAAGGACATCAGCATTGAACAGCAGTTTGAGAAATGCTATGAGCTGGCGGCGGAGTACGGCATCAGGATCATCGACACCTATGCCGACCGTGCCGTTTCCGGCCGCACAGACAAGCGGGTAGATTTTCAGCGCATGATGACCGATGCCGCAAAAGGGAAGTTCCGCTATGTGCTTGCGTGGAAGTCCAACCGTATAGGCCGCAATATGCTGGAGGCACTTGTCAATGAAGCTCGGTTTCAGGAGCTGGGCGTCCGCGTTCTCTATGTGGAAGAGGATTTCGACGATACTGCGGCCGGGCGCTTCGCCGCCCGCTCGATGATGAACGTCAATCAGTTCTACTCCGAGAACATGGCCGAGGACATCAAGCGCGGTCTGTACGACAACGCCGCAAACTGCATGGTGACGAACGGTCATTTGCCCTATGGCTATAAGGCTGACGACACGCTGCACTATGCCATCGACGAGCCGAAGGCTGCAGTCATCCGCGAGATCTTCACGCGAGTTTCCTGCGGCGAGGCGTTCGTGGATATTATGAGCAGCCTAAATGCCAGAGGCATTACAACCTCGTACGGTCGCCCGTGGGGGCGGTCGAGCTTTCAGAAGATCCTTTCCAACGAACGGTATCGCGGCATCTATATCTACGGCGATGTCCGCAAAGAGGGCGGCATCCCGAGGATCGTCAGCGATGAACTCTACTTCAAGGTCCAGGAGGCGATTACCACGAAGAAAAATCCACAAGGGCGTCACCGCGTCAATGGTGACTATCTTCTCACCGGCAAGCTGTTCTGCGGGCATTGCAAAAGTCCCATGACCGGCATCTCCGGCACAGGCCGGGCAGGGAAGCTGCACTTCTACTATGTCTGCCAAAAGAGGCGGACCGAGAAAACCTGCCACAAGAAGAATGTTCGCCGCGATGTGATCGAGCTGAAAATCGCAAAGGCAATCAGGGACTACGCGCTTAAAGATGACATAATCGAATGGATCGCGGATAGTTGCGTAGAAGATCATGATCGTAGAGTGTCAGAAAGTCACCTTAGCGTGTTTGAGGATCAACTCGCAGAAGTTAACCGCAGCATAAAGAATGTCATGTCGGCAATTGAGAAGGGTATTATCACGGAGACTACGAAAGGCCGTTTAATGGAGTTGGAAGCAGAGCGCACCGCCATAGAAGGGAAGATATGCGCTGCAAAAGCGGCTATTGTGCCTACCAATCGGGAAAGACTCGTCGAATGGCTCCGTAGCTTGCGCGAGGGAGATGTGCATGACAAGAAGTATCAAGCTGGACTGTTTGACACATTCCTTGTTGCGGCCTATCTATACGACGATAACCGCGTGAAAATTGTGTTCAGCTTTGCCGGTGATAAGAATACGATTGAGATCCCGCTGGAAGATGTCATAGACAGCATAGATGACGAGGCATCATGTGTTCGTCTTAGCTCCACTTTGAGCCACCAAAAACACCGCATCAGAATCACATTTCTGATGCGGTGTTTCTTTTCGTGAGATCTTTGGCCTCGTGCGCACTTATACGCAGCAGCCTAGCGGAAAAGCAAAGCCCTTAAACCGATTGGAAATTTCGTTGCCGCGCACCCATCACCCATACACAGCGGTGTCCGCTCGCACCAAACGCGGGCGGGCATTTTGCTCAGCCCATACGCGGATTTTGATTTTGCAAAGCGTTGTGCGTTTCATTGCCGCCGCAGCTGCGCGCCGAAAGGCGATGACCAAGAAATTGCGCCGCGGGCAGCACCTGGCGCCGCCCACCCGTCCGCGGGAACTACTTCTCTCCGTTTGCAGTGTCCTGAGCTTCCTGCTCCAAAAAGTACAGCATAAATGTAATGGCCAGCAGATCGGCACAGCCGCCCGGACTGATATTTTCCCGGATGAACCGTTGGTCGAGTACCCTGATTTCATCAAGCTCCGGGAGCGGCTCCTGCGCCATTCTTTCCGCCGCCTCCTCCCGTACCGATTGAGCGGCCCGCAGGCCGCGCCGGGAAATCACGTTGGTATCCTCCACATGGCCAAGCAGGATCAGAAGGGTCAGCGCCCCTGCGTCGTTGAGGCTTTTCCCCTCCGCCATAAACCGCCGCAGGGCGGGCAGGCCGTAATGCCGGACCGATGGGAAACCGGCGGCCGCCTCCCCGCGGATTCCGGCGCTTCCCGTCTGGAGATAAAGACGTTCCCCGAAGGTGCGGGCATTTTGGACGGTTACCCGGTCCAGATCCTGCTCCACCGAAAGGGAGGCCATCCTTCCGCAGAGGGAAAGCAGAGCGCCGGTATCACAGGGCAGCGTGTTCGCAAAGGAATAGCCCAGAGCGGCACAAAGAATCCCAAGTGAAAAAATCAATCCCTTGTGGGTATTTACGCCTTTGGTTGCGGCAAACATCGCGTCCTCCGCAAGCATTCCCGGGTAGCGGATACAGCCAAAAAGCCGCTGCGGACTGTCCTGTGCATGATGAACCCCCATCAGAAAGAGCTGCCGGAAATGGGGGATCAGCGCCGCCGAGCTGTCGATAAAATGGAACAGGTCCATGTCGCGGTGCGCGCCGCTGTTCGCCCTGTCCACCAGGCCCGGCTTCGGGGTGGTGCTGACCTCGTAAAGCAGACTTTTCCCGGCCATTGCCGCAATTTCGTCGGCCCGCTTCTCGGTGAAGTATTCCCGCATGATCCGGTTGGTCTCATGCCAAAGAAGTTCCGGGCTGTGGGCGCGGCTGCGGGCGCATTCGTGGGCCGGCCGGTCGCAGATCAGGCAGCGCCGCCGCGGAATGCCTAGGCCGGTGCGGGAGAGAATCTCCCCCGCGGGATTGAGCACATCGATGTCAAACAGCCTGCCCAGCCGTCCGCCGTCCTCCACCGCGCACATCAGCGCCTTGAGCCGGAGCGGGTCGCAATCCACCGCCCAAAGCGCCTCGCATCCGGCAGGCTGGATGCAGGTTTTATAAAACCGAACCGCGACCCGGTTGCGTTCGAGCTGCCGGGCGATGCTGCGGCATCCCTCCTGAAAGCTCTGCTCCGCGAGCGCAAAGAGCTTGACCGGTCCTGCAATATTGAGGGTAAAGCTCACAAGCGCCGTCCCCGGAAACCGCTCCCGCGCCGTCCGCTGGCGCTCTGCCCGCTGCTCGCGGGCCTCCAGGATTTCTTCGAGTGAAACCGGACGGCCGGTTATCTCTGGCATGGGAATCCCTCACTTCCGTTTTGCCGGGGCTGACGCCCCGCTTGATCGTTTTCCGACGCCGGCACAAGGCACGGCGCGCCTGCGTAGGAACCCGCCGTGCCGAAAGCCGCAGGGGAGCGCCATCCCTCACCGGCGTCCGGCCCCGGAGGACGCCCTCTGCCGGACGGCACTGCAAATCGGCCCGCTCGGGCTCCTCTCGCCCTAAAAGGTGAACCGTTTTTCCAGAAATTCGCGCTGAAGATGCTGCACCGCGATGGAAAGGTAGGTATCCTTCATGGTGGCAAGCACAAAGGAATAGGGCACCGAAACGGTTTCATCCAGCTTGAAATGCGCGCGCTGCCGCAGGGCCCGGGAAATTTGTTTGCTGGGCATAATCACCGAGGCATAGTCCACCTGGGCAAGTGCGTCGAGGGTGCTGAGGTTTCGGCTGATCTGACGGATTTTGGGAACAATTCCCGCATTGGCGAGGATCTGGTCGCAGACCATGCGGCTTCTCTGTCCCGGGAGGGTGAGGATCAGCGGCTCCTCCCGGAAAAAGTTCGCATGGATATAGGGCACCCCCTCGCCCTCCTTGTGAAAGATAAAATCGCGGTATGCGCTGGTCCGGCGGGGAATTACCACCATATCGTCCTTGCTGAACTCAAAATAGTCAAGCTCCTCCCGCACCACCGGCAGGTGGAGAATTCCTATGTCGACCTCATGGCGGGTCAGCTTCTGCTCAATCTGATCGCTGGTGGCTTCAATGAGGGTGATGGAGACTCCCGGATGCTTCGCCTGAAAATCAGGCAGAATATAGGGCAGCACATAGGTCGCCTGTGTGCCGGTGAAGCCGAGACGGATTTCTCCGTTTTCCGCATTCTCCACGTCCTGAATCCGTTTTCCCAACTGCGCCTTTTCGTGCAAAACCCTCTGTGCAAATTCCAAAAAGCAGCGGCCCTCACTGGTCAGGGCCACCCCGGTGTTGTTGCGCACAAGCAGCTCGATTCCGGTTTCTTTTTCCAGCTTCTGCACGCATTGACTCAGGGCCGGCTGCGCCACAAAAAGCTGTGCCGCCGCACGGGTGATGCTCCCCTGCTGGGCAATTGCGACAAAATAATCCAAATCCTTGAGAGTCATGGTCACGCCTCCCGCAAAGATACCGTTTTTTTCATTTTACATCAAAAGAATCGTTTTGTCCAAGAATATGGTATTCTTCTTTTTAACCGGAGGCTTTCGAATTTTGAGATTAAACTGCCCCTGGCCTTTTGTGGCGACCACGAAAAGGCAGGGGCAACTTGTAAATCTATAGCAAAATCAGCGGTATTTTCTCTTAGAACCCATATACTTCCGCCGGATTTTCCACCAATGCGAGCTGCTTTGCCCGGTCTGTATCGAACCAGCGATCTATAGTGTTCAAGATGTCCCATTCATCTGGTTTTACCTTTTCGGTCACGTGTGGAAAATCGCTGCCCCACAACACGCGTTCCGGTGCATAGTCTGCAAAGGCGCGGGCAACTTTGGCAGCATCATTCCATGGATAACCATCGCAGGTATTCAGATAGGGGCCCGAAAGCTTAATCCATACATTTCCTTGATCAATCAGTCTGCATAAAAACGCATAGGCCGGATCATCCGTGCCCTTTTGGGGATTCAATCGCCCCATATGGTCGATTACCACCCTGCCAGGCAACCGAGAAATTACCGATGAGTGTTCCATTAACTGTACGGCACTCATATGCAATTGCATGTTCCAACCCAAATCACACACGCGATGGCTGAGAGGTTCGCATAGGTCAAAGGATATCACTGAATTGGCAGGATTCCAAACGCTAAAACGCACTCCCCTCACTCCGCCTTGATGGAGAGATTCCAACTCTTGGTTCGAGATGGATTGATCTACCACCGCGATACCACGCGCCTTATTCAAGCCGAATCTTTGAATGGCATTTAATAAACATGAGTTATCAGTACCAAATGGTTTTGCCTGAACGAATACCGCTCGTTCCAATCCCTGCTCCTGAGCCAGCTGCATATAAGTCTCAATGGTGCCAATTTGCGCGGCGGCCTTTCCGTCATTGGAGAACACCGGATCAATAATATGCAGATGGGCATTGCAGGCGTGAAGGTAGGGCTGATGTTTTTGCTTACTCACTTAATTCTCCTCTTTTTATCCTGATTAGGCCATCAGGCTTGGTAAGAACGTGGCTAATTGAGGAAAGACTGCCACAAGAGCAATCACCATGATATAAATAAGTATACAGTGCAGCAAATCCGGGAACATTTTATCAATGTCAACATCTACAATTCGACTGGTAGTAATCAAACAAAGGCCAACGGGAGGAGTCAAACCACCCAAGCACAAAGTTAAACACATGAACATGCCAAAATGGATAGGATCAACCCCCATGGCATTCGCCACTGGGAGCAAAATTGGCGTCACCAAAACAATGATGGCGATAACCTCCAGAAAGCAGCCAAAAACCAGAACAATCAGGAAGGTGATCAAGAAGAAGAGGAATACATTATCCACATACTGTACAAAGAAATTAGCCATTAACGCGGGAACCTTTTCCACTGTTAAAGCATAGCCAAAAGCAGCAGAAGAAGCCATCATCCCTATAATCTGACCAGCCTTCCCTACACCATCGGTAATAATCGTGCACAACTCTTTCAAATCGATCTCGCGGTAGACAATTACCGTAAGAAAAGCTGACCATACCACCGAGATAACAGCCGCCTCGGTGGCTGTAGCAATACCCAACATGATACTGCCCAAAATAAACAAGGGCGTGGTCAACGGCAGAATGGCTTCTTTGAAAGAAACTGCAATTTCTTTGATATCATAATGCTGCTTATGGCCATCCACCATACCGTAACCATTTTTTTTGCTCTGCCATACTGAATAGGCAGCTAAACCAAAAGCAGCAAGAATCCCAGGGATAATTCCTCCGATAAACAGGCTTCCTATCGATACACCCGCCGTCGCGCCATAATTAACCATAACAATACTTGGCGGAATAATGATACCCAACAAGCCAGAAGCCGCAATAATAGAACCGGTGAATCGTTTACTGTAGCCCCTTTCCCGCATTTCGGGCACAATGATACTGCCAATGGAGGCCGCTGTGGCAGGTGCGGAACCGCAGATAGTGCCAAACATCGCGCTGGAAACTACACCGGTGACAGCCAATCCTCCGGTCAGCGGTCCAACCAGGGCATTGGCGAAACGGAGCATCCGCTTACTGATGCCCCCCTTGCCCATGATATCGCCAGCCAAAAGGAAAAAGGGTATAGCCAATAGAGTAAAAGAATCCACCCCTCCGATTGTTTTCTGTACAAACTGCATCAAGGGATAACCGCTGACCAAATAATAGAAACCCGCAGAAATGCCCATGGAAAACAAAATAGGCACGCCCAAGGCCAAAAACAGAAAGAAACAGCCAAATAACAATAACAACATCATATTGATTTACCCCCTCAGCGTTTCTTTACAAGTTTTTTTAAATCTACGATCGTACGGTCCATGCTTTTGATGGCCATAAGAGCCATCGCAAAGGGAACAACCGCATATTTAATTGAATTGGGATAATGCAGTACCGCACTGACAAAGCGGTGATTATTGACGGTATACTTCAGGCTGACAATAAAAATCGCCACAAAGCAGACTACCATCAGCAAATTCAGCATTACATCCACGAACTCTCTGGGTTTGCAGGGTATCTTATCTACCAAGAAGGTTACGGCCGGATGTCCCGCATCCGAATAGTGAACCAATGTGACTCCCATAAAGGATACCCATACCAGCAGCAGCCTGGACAATTCATCGCTCCACGCGAGGGGCGCACCAAAAAAGTAACGCAGTATAACTTGTCCAAATACAACCACAATCATGATCACGAACATCATAAAGGAAAGAATGCGCAGCGTCCGGATCACAATTTTCTCAAACAACATGTTATCATCTCCTTAATTCATTGTCCGCAGCTCTGATTCTTAAAAAGAATTCCTTCTGCTCGTTACGGCAGAAGGAATTCAGAGCCGTTATCGACGATTGATCAATAGCCAGAATATGTGCGGTAGGCATCCATAAGCTCGGATCCGATAACTTTTCCTTCCCATTCCTTATATAGCGGCTGAAGCAGCTCGGAGAAGGCAGCTTTGTCAACCTCATTGACTTGCATTCCTTCGCTTTCCAGTTTAGCGATCAATTCCTCATCACTGATAACATTTTTTTCGCGAATACGGGTTTCACAGGCATCCACTTCTTCCTGAAGGATGGTCTGCCATTCCGGCGATAAGCTCTGCCACAGCGGTTCGTTAATCAGCAAACACTCATTGGTCCAAAAATGGCCGGTAAGTGAGAGATATTTCTGTACCTCTGCGAACGAAGAGCTGTCAATGGTGGACAAGGGGCTTTCCTGACCATCGATTACTTTCTGCTGCAAACCAGTGAATACTTCACTGAAGCTCATGGAAATAGGCTGGGCACCCAATGCCTCAAACACGGCCAAGCGCAAATCAGAAGTAGTGGTTCGAAATTTGATGCCAGACATATCCGCAGGAACATTGATAGGGCGTACGTTGTTGGTCATGTGTCTATATCCCAGCTCCATATACCCCAGATTGCGGATTTGGCCGTCAGATGCAATAATTTCATCGATTTTAGCGCCGTATCCGCCATCCAAGGCAGCGTAACCATCCTCACGGGTGGCAAACATGTACGGCAGATCCTCAATGGTTAGTTCGGGGTGGGTCGTGCTTTGAAAGGCAATGGTTTCTAGAGCCATATCAATTGTACCCATATACAATTGCTCATACATCTCTGTTTCTTTGCCTAATAAGGAGTCGGCATAAATCTCGATCGTGATTCCGCCGTTGGTTCTTTCTTTTACAGCATCAGACATAGCATACAATTCCTGAGTGATCAGATGGTTGTCAGCAAAAGTAAGACCCAATTTCATGGTAATGGGGTCAGCGGCCGGAGATTCAGCAGATGTTCCCTGCGGAAAAGCAGCCGGGGTACTGGAAGAGGGGCTTCCGCCACAGGCCGATAGAGCAAAAATCATTGTGACAGCTAGGAACAGAGCGGATAAACGTTTCATTTTCATTCCTCCTGAACAAAATGTGTTTACATTTGTCGGCGATTTTAGATTAATTATACCATTTATGATTCCGAAACAAAAATACAAAAAAGCCATGAGCCCATAAGCAAAACATGTGAGCCAAAGCGTCCACCTACCGCTTGATCTGCCGGATGACGTCGATCACCGTGCCGTCGCGGTATTCCACAATGCATACCACGCGGTCGGTCGTCTCGATGGGTGCAGGCACACCGGTCAGCGATTCGGCAAGCTGCTGCAAATATTCGATGCTCACAAGCTTCAGGTTGGTTTTTTCGAGGTCCTCTTTCAGCTCTTCATAGTGCGCATGTCTGGGATTCAGCGCAATTCCGGCTTCGGTCACCACCGCGGCGACCGTTTCTCCGGGAGTGCAGCAGGTAAAGACCCGTCTGGTGATCGACGGTGTGCGGCCTCTCAGGACCGGCAGACAGACGATGCTGATATCCGCCCCGGCAGCCACATCCGGACCGCCGCCAAGTCCGCCCATCATTTCGCCGGAGGAGCCGGTCAAAATATTGACGTTGAAATCGGTATCGACCTCCAGAGCGGCCAGCACGCCGAAGTTCAGCTTATCAAGCAGGGCGCCCTTGGTAAAAGCGTTTGAGTAAACCGCGTTGTCGATCTCCACGATATTGGGGTTGTCTGCCATGGCGCGCGCCGCAACCGAATCAAAGCTTTGGCTGCATTCCAGCACCCGCACCAGCTTTTTCTGGAACATCTCCACAATGCTCGCCGTCATGCCGCCCAAGGCGAAGCTTGCCGTGATTCCCCGCTCCTGCATATGCTGCGCCAGATAATTGGTGCATGCGATGGAGATGGCGCCCGCCCCGGTCTGGAAGGAAAACCCGTCGCGGAAACGGCGTGAGGCAGCCATAACATCCGCCGCACGACGCGCAATCATCAGATCGCGCGGATTTTTGGTCATCCGCGCGGCGCCCTTTCCGATTTTTTCCGGGTCTCCGATTTCATCCACCTTGACAACCACATCCACATACTGCTGCGAGATGCTGGCGGGTACACAGGGGAAATCCACCAGATGATCGGTGATGACCACGACCTTGTCCGCGCTGCGTTCGTCAATGAACGAGTAGCCCAGCGATCCGCAGGCATTGGGGCCGATCTGCCCGGTGGCATTGCCGTATTCATCCGAGGCGGAAGCGCCGATAAAGGCGACATCGATGTTGAGCTCCCCTGCTTCGATCGCTCTGGGCCGCGAACCATGGGGGCGCAGGATGACCGGATGCCGCATCAACCCCTCCAGAACCGCGTCTCCCAGTTCGCCCCGGATGCCGCTGGCCTCGATCCGCTCAATGGTTCCGTCCCGGACAAAGTCGGCCACCGAGGGATTGCGAATATTGACCACCGCGCTGGGTGCAAACTTCAAATGCTTGATTCCCAGGCCGCGGATGGCGGCAAGGACCTGTCCGATCACCTTGTCCCCCTCCCGGAAGCTGTGGTGGAAGGAAATGGTCATTCCATCAGTAAGGCCGACCCGGCGGATCGCCTCCTCCAGGGAACAGACCAGTTTTTCGGTGTCGGAGGTGCTTTTCCCCGCGCGGCGCATCGTATGTACCGGAGAAGGGGCGGGCTGCCCCTCATACGCGCCGCGGTAAGGCTTGACCTGATATCCGTCGATCAGCTCCGGCAATTCGCGTCCAACGGCATTTCTCATTTTATCGTCACCATCCCATCCAGCTTGATACCCGCGGCTCTGGCCTGAGCCAATGTCGTCCTTGCCCGCAGCTCGATCGGCTTGTCGATCATGCTGCCGTCAAGGGTAACGGCGCCCTTTCCGGCCTTCCTGCCCTTTTCCACCGCATCGAGAACACGCAGCGCATAATTGATCTCCTTCTGGCTCGGGGTAAAAAAGCCGTTGACAACGTCGATCTGTCTCGGGTGAATCACCGATTTTCCGTCGAAGCCCAGATTTTTGGCCAATGCCGTATCCTCGCGCAGCCCCTCTTCGTCGTTGATGTCGCTGAACACGACATCAAGGGCGTCCACCCCCGCCGCGCGGCAGGCCAGGAGAACCGCGTTGCGGGCATAGAACACCTCAAGACCCTTTTTGGTTCTCTGCGCTTTCATACTGGCGGTCAGGTCTTCGGCGGAAACGGTCAGAGCCGTAACACGGGGGTCCGCGGAGGCAATTTCTCTGGCATTCAGCACGCCCATATAGGACTCAATGTTGCAGATAAGCTCGATTTTTCCTGCTTCAAGGCCGATTTTCTCCTCAATTTCCGCCACGCGGCGGGAAATTTCCTGCACCTCGCGCGCATACTCCACCTTAGGAATGCGCAGGGCGTCCGGATTGGCGCGCACCGCGACCTGAATATCCTCCTCGAAGTATTCGGAGTAAAGTCCGTTGACCCGGATGGCCACGTATTTGTCGCGGGGACGGTGATGCTTCATCATCTGATAAACCAGAATGCGGGCGGCGTCCTTTTCCGACGCGGGAACCGAGTCCTCAAGGTCATAGACCAGCATGTCCTCGTTGTAAAACACCGCCTGAATCATGTTGACCGGACTGCACCCGCTTGCATACAGCCCTGTTCGTTTTAAATGAATTTCCCGTTCAGCCAAGGCATACCACCTCCTTTGTCCAGTCCCATGAGGTCTCCGCGGCGCGGCAGGCCGCACACTGCACCCGGGCGCGAATCACACAATCCAGTGCGCCGCGGTCAAGAACCGAAACCTCAGCATCCGATACCGCCAGCTCCTCCAGCGTCTGACGCACCGTTGCCAGAATCGACTCCCCGAACATTACTTTGACGTCGCTCTGCAGGTCAATCTGAATTCCATGGATTCCGGGACGGACGGTAACCATGCAGTCGCTTGATTCCATACTTCCCGCCATGGCGGTTTTTTTGATTTCCACAACGACTCCTCCTTTCGTTTGGTGGAAAATGACCCCCCATTTTTTTCAGTATAGCACAAGCGGAAGTTCGGCAAAAATATGAAAACAAGATGTCTGACAAATGAAACGCTTATATTCTTCTTCCCCGCAATAAGCGGAGGATATCCCTCCTATCAAACTTTCCTATTTGCAGAAGGGCGGAAGCTCCATTATAATAAAATTGGAATGTTATGGGAAAGGAGCGGCCGGCATGGAATCGATTCAGGCGCGGGAAATCCACCTGATACTCCGCAGCGAGCGCGAGATGCTGTCAGGTTTTTTGAACGCCCATCACCTCCGCTTCGATGAGGACATCGAATGCGCGTTCGGTCTGTTTGACGGGGAAAGGCTGCTGGGGTGCGGCTGCGCCTGCGGCGGGCTGCTCAAATGCTTTGCGGTGGACGAAGAGCTGCGCGGGCAGAACGGCCTCGGCATCCTGGTTTCCTGTCTGTGCCGCAACCGTTTCCAGATCGGCATTTCCGACCTTTTTGTCTTTACAAGGCCGCACAACAGGGAGCTGTTCACCCGCTGCGGCTTTACCTCCATCGCTGAAACGCGGGATGTCATTCTTCTGGAAAACCGCAGCGACGGACTGGCGCGCTACCTGAACGGCCTCCCCCGCCCTCCCGTGGGGTGCGGCTCGGTGGGCGCAATTGTCATGAACTGCAATCCCCTGACAAATGGGCACCTCTTTCTGATTCGGCGGGCGGCAGAGCAGTGCGGCTTTTTATATCTGTTCGTGGTGGAAGAAAACCGCTCCGCCTTTCCTTTTTCCGACCGCTTGGCGCTTGTCCGCGCGGGAACGGACGGAATGAAAAACGTATGCGTTTGCCCCAGCGGAAGCTACATGATCTCCGGCTCGACCTTTCCGGTTTATTTTTTGAAGGAGAGCGAGGACCCGTCGGTTCTGCAGAGCGAGCTGGACATTACCATTTTCGGGTCCAAAATTGCGCCGGTGCTCGGCATCCGCCGGCGCTTCGCGGGGCAGGAGCCGTTTGATCCGGTCACGCGGCAATACAATGAAACGATGCGCCGCCTGCTTCCTGAATATGGCGTGGAATTCGTTGAGCTTCCGCGCTGCTGTGCGGACGGCATTCCCATCAGTGCCTCGCGGGTACGGCACCTGCTGAAGGAAAACAACGGCGTAACGAATGAGATTCTGCGTCTGGTTCCCCCCTGTACGGCGGATTGGCTGCTGAGGTCCTTTGAAAAAACGGACGAAGGCGGCTGAACTGAACCGGAGAGCCCGGGAAAAGAATATTTTTCGGATATTGTAGCCTTTCTTCCCATTCCGCGTTCTCGGCGCCCAAACATCGCGGAGACTGTCCGCGCCGCCTTTCCGCAAAGCGAAAAGGTTTGGCGGAACTGTTTTTTGTTTTAAACACCGGGGAAAAGCGGCTTTGAACGGCGGATTTTACGACAAGCCTCCGCATTGAAAGGCCGCTCGTAAATGTGAGGGGGAGCGGCTTTGAACGGATTTCTTTCACGACACGATACGTCTTCGCACAGAAACGGCCGCGCTTGAACGCGCGGCCGTTTCTGTGCTTTTCATCACTCATCATCCGTCTTTCCAAGGGATGGCCCCGCATCCGCAAGGCGGATTCCGCACGCTGTTTCCCAAAATGCCGCAAATTTCTGACTGTCAAATATCAATCAATGTCGAATCACGTCAGGACTTTTTAGGCATGGACAACCCAAAACCGTCATTTTTTATCCTTATGAACATATCGGCGGATTCTCATGGACTATTCCCACCGAATCAAAATGCCAGTCGTGCCAACCTTCCTGATGTGGAAAGAGTGCGGCGGGCTTGGCCGCTTATCCGATCACACCTTACAATTTCTCAGCGGCGGGTAAGCCCCGGCTCAAAGGCCCCGGCGGGGGCAGGCGGGGAAAGAATCCCGCTGAATATCCATCGCCCCGGTCCGGACGCTGTGCGGCGCCTGCCTGATTCTTGACGCATGGGGACTGACCCTCCGACACATCGTTGCCCCGGCATAGCCCAAGCCGGGAGCTTGGGCCATGCCCATGCGGGTCGGGCGCGGTTTCCGGAGAGAAACCGCGCCCGATGTGGGCATTGTCCGCGTCGGACAAATATGGTATGATGCTCCTGTAAGGCCGCGGCCCCGTATCCGCGGGTGGGAGGAACGGGGCACGCTGGGCAAAAGCACCGTCCCCGCGTCCGATATGGCAAATCCGGGGACCGCATCGCCGTACAGAACGGAGGGAAGCCGATGACGTTTCACAAAATTTACCGACAGCTCTATTCCTGCTGGGACGAGCTGGAAAAGGCCATCGAAGCAATCGAACCGCTCAAGGAGAAGGGGGACGCCTTTGAGCAGTTCGCCTATGCCTATTTCACCTATTTTCGCGATCTCTATCAGATCAGAGAGCTTTATATGGGACCCCAAATCCCCGAAGCATACCGGAAAAAGTATCAGCTGGAGAAAAAGGACAGCGGTGTTGACGGCCTGTTCCTTCAGGAGGGCGGCTCCTCGGTCGCCTACCAGGTCAAATTCCGCAGCGCGCAGGCGGCGCCCTCTTATGATGAGCTGACTTCCTTCTGGGCGGAATCGGAGCATACCGACGGGCGGTGCATCTTTGCAAACTGCCATGCGCTTCCGAAACAGTCGCAGAAGAAGAAGGACCAGTTCACCATTCTGCGCGACTGCCTGAGCACCCTCGACAGCGCATTCTTCGCGTGGCTGTTCCGTTTTGCCGGGACCGGGGACGCCGCCGTCCGCAGAGAAAAGCTCTCGCCCCTGCCGCACCAGCGCAAAATCATCGGGGAGGTTTTGGCAGGCTTTTGCGGCGGGGACCGGGGCAAGCTGCTGGCCGCCTGCGGAACTGGCAAGACTTTGACGGCGCTTTGGATTCATGAGGGAATGGGCAGCCGAACCGTCCTTTTCATCGCGCCGAACCTCGCGCTGATCAAGCAGACGCTGGAAGCCTGGATGCCGCAGGCCTCGGCGCCCTTTCTCTATCTCTGCGTATGCAGCGATCCCACCGTTGCCGGTGCGGAAGAGAACGACGATTTTGCCGCGGACACCTCTTACATCGGCGTCCCCGTCACGACCGAGGCAGAAAAGATCGCCGCCTTTCTCCGGCATCCGTCCGACAGAAACCGGGTGGTTTTTTCCACCTACCAGTCGCTTGACGCCGTCGTAATCGCCATGCAAAGCTGCCCGGGCTTTGCTTTCGACCTTGCCTTTTTTGACGAGGCCCACCGGACCGCCGGGAACAAGGATTCCCAGATGTTTATCCTCGGTATGCAGGATCAGTGCATTCCCTGCAAAAAGCGGCTCTTTATGACCGCCACCGAACGCTTCGTCAACCCGCATATCGTGGGCCGCGCAAAGCAGCTCAACTACGAGGTTTTTTCGATGGACAACCGGGAACAATACGGTGCAACCTTCTCGTCGCTTCCCTTTCGCGAGGCGATCGAGCAGGGCATTATCAACGACTATAAGATTGTTCTGTGCTGCATGAGCGAGGGAGAGCTGCGGCGGATCATCCGCGAAAATCAGCTGATCGATCTGGGAGACCGCCGCATCGACGCCCGGACACTCTTCCTTCAGGTCCTTCTGGCGAAGACGATGGGTGACATCGGCGTCCATAAGGTGATCTCTTATCACCGCAGCATCAACGCGGCGCAGGAGTTTATCGAGCCATCCGACGGAAGCTCCATCCGTGAGGTCATCGCCGCCGTCACCGACTCAATGGATGCGTCCGATATTTACGCCGGCCACATCAACGGAAAAATGTCCGCCGGAACGCGCCGGGAAATTTTCGACACGTTTATCCGCGCGCCCTACGGCGTAATCTCCAACGCGCGTTGTCTCACCGAGGGAGTCGATGTTCCCATGATCGACGCGATCTATTTCGCGGAACCGAAAAATTCGATGATCGACATTATTCAGGCAGTCGGCCGTTCGCTGAGAAAGGACCGCTCCAAGCCGGATCAGATTTCCTATATCATTATTCCAATGGTGATCTCCGATCAGGTTTCCAAATTCGAGGACATCGACCCCAAGGAATTCAGCACACTGCATTCGGTGATTCAGGCGCTGCGCGATCAGGACAGGATTCTGGCCGACTATATCGATAAGCTGAATCTCAAAGCGGCCCGCGGCAAAGGCCACAGCCATCAGGAGCCGAATGCGCCCATCCTTGTCGAGCTGTCGGAGCAGCTTGATATCGGGGAATTCTCCGAAAGCCTGAGCCTGCGGATCGCGGAGGTCAACAAGGACCCGGGCAAAATCGCGAAGGAATTTCTGGTCAGCAAAACCTCCCGGGCCTCCGGAATCCGGCGGACCTTCCGAACGGTGGGTGATTACACGATCGACGCCTATTACAGCAGTCTGGTTCTGCCGACCCTCGAACGCTACCCCAGCTTTTCTGTCGGACTTCCGCGCGAAGCGATTGCCATCGACCATAACAACGTTTCCCACTGCGTGAAGATCGGCGCTCTCGCGGAAAGAGACCTCAAGTTCTGGGTTACCGATGTCGGCAGAGCGCTGTTCGAATACCGGGAGCTTTCCACCGACATCTTCCGGGAGCAGATGCTCAAATATTACGAGCTGGACACGATTACAAGGATTCCCAGATTCCCCTATCGGATGGCCCTGCGGGTCATCGCTGCTTTGGAGGGCGTCAACCGCTTCGAATTTGTTTATTCGCTTTATATCATCAGGCATTTCGGAGCGCAGGGCGAACGGGAGGCGATCGAACGGGTCCAATATCTGCGGGATTCCTACCCCAATCTTGAGGTTCTCAACGAAGCGAACAAGCGCATCGTTCTGGAGGCGCTCAACGCCAAGTTTGATACCACGCTGACCTTCGAGGATATCTGGACCTCAAGAACGACAGTCTATAACCAGTTTAACTACATCAAGAAGCATCTCCTGACATGGGAGCGGATTTTTGACCGCTCGGCGCCGAAGGATGTGATCGGCCTGCTGCCGGGCGGCGCGGAGCTGATCGCGGAAGAGCTGGAAAAATCTGCCGAGATAGAAACCTGTCCCCTCGATTCCCTTCGGACAAACTATACACAGTACAAAGGCTACTAAACCCTGACGCGGCAAAGGGCACACGTCCTTTTTCCGGGGATGTCCCGCGCAGGACTTATGCGGATGTGGGCGCCGCTTGAAGCGCAGACTTTGGTGCAAGTATGAACACAAGTTTTGACGCGGACGTGAGCACAGGTTTTTCCGCTGGTTTTAGGCGCGGATGTGACGCTGCTTGCAGTGTAGACTTTGACACAGACAGGAGCACAGGTTTTTTGCGGGCTTGAATCGCGGACGCTCTCTTCGGCGGCCGGGACCATCGGGGCCGCCGGCCGCTTGGCCGGCCCTGCAAAATCCTTTGCCGGCGGAAGCAGCAGGGCCGCCTGTCGAAATTTCTTGCGCTTCACCTGTCCCGCAGAGTCTTTGCTCATCTGTCAGTCTGCCTTTCGTCTCCCGTTTCGTTCAGCACCCGCACCAAGGGCCCTTTTTACACGGCGTCTTCCCGGGCGGAATCCGCGGTTTTCACACAGCCCGAAAGAAGGGGCGGCATCTCGCCGCCCCTTCTTTTATTCATTTCGGACCAGTTCCACAATGCTTTCCCGCAGCGTCGTTTTCAGATACGGGTACTGGTTGAGCTGCTGGGTCGAGGTCCTCGCGTTTCTGCATTTCACGATGCGGCCGACCGTAAAGCCCTCCTGCTCGCCGAGGTAGGCCAGCAGCAGGTCCGTGGGAACAATCTTGCCGAGGTAGGCCGACTGGTCAACCACAATATAGGTTTTCCCGCCCGGATTCAGGCAGAGGGCGCACTGCCGCAGCACCTCACGCATATCCGAAAAATAGCCCCGGATCATATCGGGCACCTTACGGGTTCTGCCGTCCTTTTTGCCGGTCCGCGCCTCCTTCGCCGGAATCGCCTCTTCGATCTCCTTTGCAATGAGGTCGATGCAGGGATCACAGGCCTTCTGCGCCTGAGCGCCGACAAAGGAACGGACGGCTCCCCTGCGCAGGTCCGCAATTCCCGTCATGCCGTCGGCAAAGCCTCCGAGAATCAATTCCAGCTTGTATGACTCGAAGTAGTCGAAGGAATTTGCATAGGGCGGTGAAAAAATAATCGCCCCGGCCCGCCGTCCGTCCCGGCAGCTCTCATATCTTTGGTAAAGATGGCACGCCGTATCGCAGAGGCCGAAGCCCCGTACCCCGTCGCAGGGCCTGACCCTGCGGATATCCTCGATCATAAGCGCAGCCTTTTCTTCGAAAAAGGCCGCAGTATCTTCCACCCTGGAGGCGCTCACCTTCAGACCGTTGCCGTCCCGCCTGCGGTCGGAACAGTCAAGGATAATCGAGACAAATGCGGCCCGCAGAAGCTGTCCGGCCCGGGATTCCGGCAGAGCGTCAAGAAACGAACGGATCCGCACAAGCTCATCGAAGCGGTCCGGCTGGAAATAGCGGCAAACCTCCCTGTCGCTTTTTCGAGGCGCCCCACCGCGAAAATTCCGAAGGGCAGAAAGGAATCTGCGGATCTCTTCAAAATCCTGCGCGTCGTAGCGGTCCACCTTGGTGTTGGTCAAAAATGCGGACATTGGATTGACATCGAGTCCCAGCGTGTTGTAGCCGCTCAGGACCGCGACGACGTTGGTGGTCCCCGACCCGCAGAAGGGATCGATGATCAGCTCCCCCTTTTGGGCTCCGGACAGGGCAATCAGCTCTGCAATCAGCTCGCCTGCAAAACCCTCCCGATACTTAAACCACTGATGGTACGGGGCGGCGGCATTGGCGGAAAAGTTGACCAGGCGGTGGTACTTTTCCGGTGCGGCCCCGACGGCGTATTTCGTCTCAAGGGAGAGCAGCCATTCCTGAAGCGCGGAAGAGTCATAAATTCTCTGTGTCTTTAACAGCTCATGCATTCGGTGAATCCTTCCTTCTCTTCCAGACGCCGTCCTCATAGAGCAGCGCCTGCTTCAGACGGGTATCCAGATAGTCGCTGGGCAGGGCGGAGATATCCTCCATCCGGCTTCCGGTGTTCACGCACCAGAGGATATACTGCATCAGGCCCCGCGTCATGTCCGCCAGCACCTTTTGGTACAGCTCCGCGGTCGTATAAGTTTTCCCGCGCCGGAACAGCCGGGCGACCGTCCCATCCACCGAGCGCCGGATCACCTCCGAAAAGCCTCCGGCCCCGTCGGCCGCAGCCCCGGCGTTCCCCTTGCGGAAGGAATAGATAAAATCGCCCTGAATATTTCCCGAAAAGCGCAGGTGGGCGGTGTTTTTATAGGATTCTATGTAATCCTGAAACAGAATTCCGTCCTCCGGCAGATAGAACCCGGCCCGCGCCACCGCCTTGAGCATCGCCGCCCATACCTTGATGTTCTTGTTGTTGAAGGTAAAGACGAGGTAGCCGCCCGGCTTGAGGACCCGCGCGCTCTCCGCATATACCCCGTACAAAAGCTCCTCGTAATCGTTCTCATCCTTCGCGCCCTCGTAGCTGCTCTTGCGGCTGACGACCGCCTCTTCCTCCTTATACACACAGCGGTCGAGACCGCGGTAAATCGCATACCATGCGTTCCATATCACCGAAAGCTCGGCGTACTGGACATTGCTTCCGTAAGGCGGATCGGTGATGACGGCATCGACCGACTCATCCGGAACCGGCAGCGACGCCGCGCTCCGGTTCAGAACCATATAGCTGCTGCGCAGCCGGATATCCTCGAAGCTCCCCACCTCCACAATATCCTTCGGCAGCACGGAGGCCGCATATTCGCAGCCTCTGAGAATGGCTCCGGCACGCTGCCTGAGAACATCGAGGATATTGGTCTCGACATACTGATTCGGCAGCCAGAAGGCGTGCTTGTCCATCGCGGTCGGCTTGCCGCCCTCCCAGTTGTCGGTCACCCGCACCATCTTGTTGGTATACCGCAGGGAAGAGCTGAACAGGAAATACAGGTACTCGTTGAGCCGGGAGCCGGTTTTCCCCCGCAGCCGCATGATGTCGTTGAAGAGCAGGCCGTTGAGCGCGTAGTTGCGCTCGGTGAAAAAGTCGCTGTAACGGGCGACCCCCTTTTCATACAGCTTATCTTCGTACCGGCGGTCCCAGTTCTGTGGGATCGGAAACTCCGGCTTATATTCCAGGTCCCGCACGATCCGCCGCAGGTCATACTTCTGAAAAGCACAGATGTTTTCCACGCCCAGCGGACGGGTCAGCGTCTTTCCCGTGGAATCCGAACGGTAGCGGACCCGCACCGGACGGCTGCCCGCCGGGGCGCAGGTCACCCGCTTGACGCCGCTCCGATGGGCGGCACAATCCCTGTTCGGGCAGCGGTACACCCCGTTTGAGAGCTTGTTTTCTTCCAGCAGCACAATCTCCGCGCCGCAATGAGGGCATATTACCGTATACACCCACTCGAACCACAGGGCCGTGCCGCGGTCGTCGTCAAATTCCACGCGGTACCAATCCCCATACTTCTTTTCCGCGGAAAGCAAAAACCGCCGGTAAAAGTCACGCAGCTCGTCGATTTCTCCGTTAAACATCTGCATCCGGGTGATGAAGGCCGCCAGCGGATTCAGATCGACGCCGATCGCGTTGCGGCCGAGTGCGGCAGCCTCGAACACGGTGACGCCGCCGCCGCAGAAGCAGTCGAGGACAATGTCCCCCTTGCGGGTGTAGTGCTGAATGATATGTCTGAAGACGTTGTAGGGACGCCGCGCAAAATATTTGTGCATTTTGTACTGCGGCGTGTGTCCCTTGGCTTCGATTGAGGCTTTCAGGGGCCTGATCTCCATCCTCTGGTCTCTCTCCTTCTGGTAGCGCAGGGATCTGCCGTCCTCCGGCTTTTCAGCATCGGCCGGTATGACCCACATCGTATCAACCAGCTGAGCTCCGGGAATCCGTCCCTCCTTGCACAGCGTCAGCACGCGCCTTTTGGTCAGGCCCCATGCATCCGCCGCCTCTTTCGCTGATTGATAGTTCATCTGGCGCCGCCACCTTTCGCCTTTCATTATATACCTAATCGGGAACAATAGAAAGAAAAATATTTTTATCCTTCCGCCGCGGACACAGGGCCGCGCAATCAAATCCACGCGCCGCACAGGCGGGATGCGCCGACTTTCTGGAGAAGCGGCAATGCTTCGCCGCGTTCGGCTCTTCCAGCGAAATCATCCCACGTCCCGCCGGCCGTTGTCCTGCGAAAAATTTTCCCGGATGCCATTATGGTATCCGGGAATTTTTTTCGCCATGCGTATGACGCCTACCGGGAATGGGCCGTTTCGGACGCCACAATCTGCCTAAACTCCCCATGCTTTTGCAGAAGCCGTTGGTATGTGAGCTCCAGCCCCTGAAGCTCTCCCCGCCGAAGCGGCGCCGCCAGCTCCACCGCAAGATCGTACAAGGGCGTCAGCCCTGTATTGGCGGCGATCCCCTTGATGGTGTGCACGGCTTCGAAAGCTCCGGCCGCGTCCGCCCTTTTCAGCGCTTCCCCCAGCTTTTGAAACGCGGGATCTTTCTCAACGATTGCAATGCAGTCGATCAGAAGGTCTTCGTCCCCCGTCAGCCTCGTCAATGCGTCCTTCACGTCGCAGCCCCAGCTCTCCAATTTGATCAGCAACGCTTTCATCTTTCCATTTCTCCTATGGAAATCAAATTTTGTTCACATTATACCTTTGTTTGTTCTATAAAACAAGCAGGCATTTTTTGTTTCATATTCCCCCAAAGGCCGGAACCTGTCCTGCTTTATCTTCACAGTGCGGCTCGATCCCATCCGCGCCTGTATTCTGCCGCGAAAAACGGCCGTCATATTCTTTCAAAATAAAGGCGCTGGGCTTCTTCCGGAGCGCCCCGCCTTTGATCGGATGAAACGCCGTGCGCGGCTGAGTCTCAATATTTCCTGCCTAGTCCGCAGCGCGGCCGGACCCGAATATTCTCCGCTTAGCCTGCGGCGCGGCTGGGCCTGAATATTCTCCGCTTAGTCTGCGGCGCGGCCGGTCATAATAAGGGTGACGGAACGCCCTTAGAATCCCTTCAAAGGAGAAGCGCCATGGAAAAGCTGCTGCACCTGATGCTGCCGGAGATTATTGCCACCCTCGAGCTGATCGGGGTGCTCATTATTTTTGGAAGCTCCCTCAAAACCTTTGTCCTTTACCTCATCTGGTTCTTTCGTGGAAGGAGCTATCCGGTCAAACGGGAGCTTGCCTTTTCCCTCGCTCTGGCGCTGGAATATAAAATGGGGGCTGAAATTTTAAAGACCGTCCTGATTCGGGATATGCAGGAAATCTGGATGCTTGGAGCCATTATCATTCTGCGGGCGCTGCTCTCCCTTTTGATTCATTTTGAGATGAGGGAGTAGGTGCAATTCTCAAAATCAAAAGAAGCGAACGGCGCCCGGCAAAAAGCTTCTTCCCTTTGAAATTGCGGAATTACAGAATAGGGTAATGCCCCCGAAGCAGATGATCTCCACGCATGTTCGAGGTCCTCCTGCGCGGGATTGTCCAGCAGGCTGCCCCGAAAATCAAACCGGGAGCCGTGGCAGGGGCAGTCCCAGCTCTTTTCGTCGGGATTCCATTCGAGCTGGCAGCCCAGATGCGGACAACGGATGGAGACGACGAAACACTCCCCCTTCTCGTCCTTGTAAACGCCCATCTTCTGTCCGTTGTGCTCCACCACGCCGCCATGTCCCGGGGGAAGCGCCTCCAGCTCGGCGCGGGGCGGCATGAAAATGCTTCTTGCAAGACCCTTGGCCGCCTGCGCCGTTTCCTCAAAGAGTGTTTTCGCACTGGCGGAAGGAGTAAACCGCCGCGGGGAGAAGACCGGCTCCCATGGGCTCGCCCCCTTCACAATGAGGTCTGCAAGCAGCAGAGCGGACACCATTGACGAGGTCATGCCCCACTTTTGAAATCCGGTGGCCACATACCAGCCGGGCTCGGCGGCGGAATAGCGTCCGATATACGGCACCCCGTCGAGGGTCATGCAGTCCTGCGCGCTCCAGCAGGCGGTTTCTCTGCTCCGCGGCCAATACCGCTTTGCCGCCTGCCGCAGCTTTTGATATTGGCCGCCCGCCGAGTTTTCCCCGGTGCGGTGGCTTCCGCCGCCGAGGAAAAGCGTCTCCCCCTGTGGCCGGAAGGAGAGCCCATCCTCATCAATTCCCAGATACATCCCCTCCATCCGCGCGGCTCCCTCCAGAGACAATACATAGCTGCGTTCCTGATGCATCCGCATAAAGAAGTAGCCCGGCACATTCAGGAAGGGATAGTGACAGGCGAAAACGATCTGCTCCGCAGTCACAACACCCCGGTCGGTCATCACCCGTTTTCCTTCCACCGACCGCACTGCGGTCTGCTCGTAAATCTCCAACGGCTCTGCAACCGCCTTGAGAAATGAGAGCGGATGAAACCTCGCCTGCCCCTCAAAGCGCAGCGCCGTTTCGACCGGAAAAGGCAGCTCGGTTTCCGCACAGAGGCGCGCGTCAATTCCAAGCGTTTCGGCGGCTTTCCACTCGCGGGCAAGCGCCTCCCGCCCGGAGGTGGAATAGAGATATGCCGGCGCGTCGGCAAAGCCGCAGTCGATTCCCATCTCCCGCACCATCCGCCGGTATTCCCCGATCGCCCGCTGGTTGGATTCGGCATACTGGCGGGCCCTTTCTTCCCCGAGCTGCTCAAGAAGGCGATGGTAGATCAGACCATGCTGGGAAGTGATTTTCGCGGTGGTGTTTTTTGTCTGGCCGCTCCCGATGCGGGAGGCTTCCAGAATAACCGTCCGCAGCCCCGCGGCCTGCAAAAAATATGCGGTGAGCACACCCGCCAACCCCGCGCCGATCACCGCGGCGTCCGCCTTGATATCCCCGGGGAGCGCGGGCCGCCCGGGGAGTGTTTCGGTTTTGCTCCAGAATGATCTGCTCATCGTCCGCACCCCGCCCCGGCGCCGCCGTCTCTTCCACAAACTGAGTCCCGCTCCGTGCTGCAGGCGGTAAGCCCCAGCCTCGGCAAAGCAGGCAGCGGTTGCAGATGGCGAAAACTCCGGTTCCCGCTGCAAACAGTAGGCCCCGGTCCCGGCAAAGCAGGCAGCGGTTGCGGGCGGCGAAGACTCCGGTTTCCGCCGCAAACAGTAGGCCCCGGTCCCGGCAAAGCAGGCAGCGGTTGCGGGCGGCGAAAACTCCGGTTCCCGCCGCAAGTGGCGGGCGCCGCCTTTATCATTTCACACCAGTTTTCCGGGATTCGAATCTCCTGAGGGGCAATTGCTTGCATGATATCACGCTCCTTTATGATCCTTATCGTTGGTAAATCCGTCGTGAATATTCCGAGCGGGCAATTGAGAGGGAAATTCGTGTCTTTCTTTCAATCTGCCCAAATTATGATTTCTGTGTTAACAAAATTAAAACATTTTCCGCATATGTGAACAGTGTTTTATCCAATTCAATCTCTCTTGTTTCCGGAAATCACAGGGGTTACAATGAAAACAATCAAAAACAGGCCGGAAGGGAGGGACGTTTGACCGCCTGCCGACAGAACCCGCAGACAAGTTTTATGATTGAGAGGGAAGGATATGACAAATTTAAATCAGAAGCTATCCACCGGCACCAAAATCGGATACGGCGTAGGACAACTGGGTTCCGGTCTGGCCTATAACCTGTATTACTACTACTTTATCTATTTTATGACCACCATCGCCGGAGTCAACGCGGCCGTGGCCGGCACCATCTCGCTGTTTGCGGTCATCTGGGACGCGGTTACAGACCCGCTGATCGGCATTTTCAGCGACTCGCTGAAAATCAAGACGGGTACCCGCCGCCGTCTGATGATGCGAGCCTCCGTTCCGCTGGGCATTACTGTTTTTCTGCTCTTTACCTCCTTCAACTTCGCGACCGACGGTGTCAAAATCTTTTACTATGCGGTTCTCAACATTTTCTTCTGGCTGTTCTTCACCATGTGCGATATTCCGCACATCACACTGGGGCAGGAGCTGACCGAGGATTATGACGAGAAAAGCTCCATCCGCGGTTATTCCTCCGCCTTCCTCTATGCGGGCGAGCTGGTCGTTTCGGGCGCCACGATGATTCTGGTGAACCGCTGCTCCACCGAGCTGGTCGGATGGAGAGTCGTTGCCATCATCACCGCACTTTTCTGCTTCCTCTCCTACTTTGTCGCCGGTGCCTGCACCAAGGGCAAAGAAATCGCCCTTTCAGATGAGCAGGCCAAAGCGGCCAACACCGTCTCTCTGCGCAGCTTTGTGGACTGCTTCACCAACCGTACCTATGTCCTGCTGATCCTCGTCGCCCTCTTTGCCAACTGCATCGTCGGTATTCAGGCGTCGGGCAACATCTTTGTCCAGACCTATTTCTATGGCCTGAGCGACATCCAGATCAGCGTCATCAACATGGGCAAGTGCTTCTACATGATCATCTGCTCGCTGGTGATCGGTGAAATTTCCTCCAAGGTGGATAAGCGCAAGGTAATGATCTTCGGCTTCTTCGCATATGCCTTCGGCATGTTCTGCATCCGGATTCTTCCGGCCACCATTCCGTTCTATATTTTTGCCCTCTGCTTCTCGGCGCTCGGCAACGCCACCTTCTGGACCCTGATCTACTCGGTTCTGGCCGACGTGATTACCATCGACGCCGCGGAACACGGCACAAACCGCGCGGGCGCGATGACCTCGCTCCTGAGCATGTGCAACAAATTCGGCTGCTCGTTCGGTATGTGGGCGGTCGGCGTGGGCCTGACCGCCACCGGATTCGTCGAAAGCGCCGTTGTGCAGAGCGCGGGCGCCATCTCGGGCATCCGCTCGGTCTACGGCGTCGGCGGCCTGATCTTCGGTCTGATCATCGCGTTCCTCGCCATCAAATACCCCTACTCCCGCGAAGTTTACAACGCAAAGCTGGCGCAGCTCCAGAAGAAATAACGTTCTTTTCCGGCGGCGGCAGAAAAATGCCCCGCGCGGCTTGATTCGCGCGGGGCATTTTGAAAACTAGAGGATGGCCGGCTGCTGAAGCACCATGCTGTGAATTCCTCCGCCGCCGAGAAAAATCTCCCGGGCATGGATGCCGATCAGTCTCCGTCTCGGGAAGAGCTTCGCGAAAATCTCTTTTGCGCGCGCGTCGTTCTCATCCCCGAATTCAGGGTAGATCAGGCTTCCGTTCGGCATGTAAAAATTCAGGTACGAGGCCACCAGCATATCCCCCGCCAGACGGGGGATGGTGTTCTGGCAGCGATCGACCCCTTCCGATTCCTCGGAGGTGATCACCAGCGGCCGGGGCAGCGGCATCCTGTGGATCCGCAGCGTTCTGCCGCAGGCGTCGGTGACCGCGGAAAGGGTTTCAAGCGCCTCGCGCACAATCTGGTACTGCGGATGTCCCGGATCGTCTGTCCAGGAGAGGAGCGCCTCCCCCGGGCGGACAAAACAAAACAGATTGTCGATGTGGCCCTTGCCCTCGTCCATATGAAGTCCGCGCCGCAGCCAGATGATTTTCTGCACCCCGAGATACTCCTTGAGGGTGGATTCCATCTGCTCCCGCGTGAGGTGGGGATTTCGGCCCTCGCTGAGCAGGCATTCCTCGGTGACCACAATCGTGCCTTCGCCGTCCGCGCGGAAGGCACAGCCCTCCATTACAAACTCCCGCAGGGGGTAGTAGTCGATGCGGGCCACCTCGCATACCTTTTCGGCCACCAGACTGTCGGCGTCCCATGGGAAGTAAAGCCCCTCCACCAGGCCTCCGTAGCCGTTAAAGGTCCAGCTGATTCCGCGGACCTCTGAGGCGCTCACCACAAAGGTCGGCCCGGAGTCGCGCAAGAACGCCTCATTGCTGCTCATTTCGATCACCCGAATCTCCGGGCAGAGCTGGTTGCGCGCGTTTTCGTACTGATCGGCGTTGACGCAGACCGTAACCGGCTCGAAGCGGCTGATGGCCTGCGCAATTTGTGCGACCACCTTCTGAGCGGGCTTTGCGCCCAGTCTCCAGTTGTCCGGCCGGTGGGGCCAGAGCATCCAGCTTCCCGCATGCCAGTCGCTCTCGGCGGGAATGGAAAATCCGTCGCATCTTGGAACGGAGGATAATACAGCCATTCGATTGTTACACCCTTTCTGAATTGTCTGTCCCCTCCGGCGCGGTGGGGATTTCCTGGGGGCCGCCCTGATTTCTGGCGGCCCAGCTGTAGACAAGGACCTCCAAAATCGCCTGCATCGGCGCCCGGGAACTGATGTCGCTGCCCATATAAAAGGCCGGGGAGGTAAATGCGTAGAAATTCAAATCACTGGTGTTTTGGATCACATTGCTGCCGAGGCCGGTGATCGAAACCATCGTCGGCCGCTTTTCCGAGAGAATCCGTTCCATGGTGTTGATGACCCCCTTTTCCTGCCCGGTGCAGGAGAGGACCATCAGCAGGTCGTCCCCGGTGATCTGCCGAACCGCGCTGCGAAGCTCGTAAGGCTCGGCGGGGGCGAAAACCAGAAATCCAAGGGTGGTAAAAAGCCGCAGCGCGTAGCTGGCGGCTTCCCGGCAGAACTCATCCGAAAGCAGGAAGATGCGCGACGAACGCGCAAGATATTCGTGAAAGCGGGTGAGCTTGTCCTCCGAGACGATCCGCAGCGTCTGCACGATCATATCCACATATCCCGTCAGGTACTCGTTGCGGGAATCCCACTGGGGGGTCTGCGGCGCGGCGGCGGAAAAATCGGTCAGACGCAGCAGATTGATAAAATCGCTGTAGCCGGAAAATCCCAGCTTGCGCACGAAGCGGATCATCGTGGTGGTCGATACATAGCACTCATGGGAAAGCGTGCGGATGCTCTTATCCTTGACGGTGTGGATATTCTGCACCACATACTCATAGATTTTCTGCTCCGTCTGATTCAGCGACGGGACATGCGGTTCAGTAAACGCGAAGAAATCCTGCCTGATTGGAGCCGCCCCCTTTCCCTTGCATAATGGTATTGTATCGCCTTTTCCTTGGATCTGTCAACGAACCGGCAGAGCAAACCGCCTCTTTTGCGAGGCTCTTTCTGCGGCAATTTTGTTCACAATGTTACATGTTGTACGGCAAATGCGCCGGATGTCCCCGCGGCGGACGGACGGCGCCATGAGGTAAAGAATGAGGAAACAAAGAGAAATCCGCCTGACGGACGCGCTGATTACGCTGTTCTGTTTCGGCATTATGATTTTCCTGGCGGTCCTGCGCTGGGATATGACGCCCCATATTCCGATGCTGCTGGGCTGCATCGCCGCCGCCGCGGTCTCCCTTGCGCGGGGATGCAAATGGTCGCTGATCCAGCAGGGCATGGTGGAATCCATCGCCCAGTCGCTCGAATCGATCATCATCCTGCTTCTCATCAGTGTTCTGATGGGGGTATGGATTCAGTCCGGGGTTGTTCCCGCCATGATTTATTACGGGCTGAAGGTCATGGCGCCCTCCATTTTTCTTCCGTGCGCGATGGTCATCACCTCGGCGGTCTCGATGGTGGTCGGATCGTGGGGCTCCGCCGGAACGCTGGGCCTCGCCCTGATGGGAATCTCCCAGGCACTCGGTATTCCCGCGCCGCTGACGGCGGGAGCCATCATCTCGGGCGCTTATGTCGGGGACCAGCTCTCCCCACTCTCGGACAGCACCAACCTGACCGGAGCGGTGATCGGGGTCAGCGTTTTTGAACATGTGCGCTTCCTTTCCCCGGTGGTGGGCTGCTCCTATCTGCTGGCCCTGGCGGGCTACTTTCTGGCCGGACTGCATTACCGCAGCGGGACCGCAGAGACGATCGCCGAAAACACAGGGGCCTTCCTGTCGAGCATTTCCAGCACATTTTCCCTTTCGCCGCTTTTGTTCCTGCCCATGATCCTGCTGATTTTCTGCATTCTGCGGCGCGTCCCGGCAATCCTCGGCATCTCGGCGGGAATTCTGTCGGCCGGAGTGCTGGGGGCGCTGATGCAGGGCAGCGGCCTGAGCGCGCTGATGCGCGCCGCCAAGGAAGGCTATGTCGGCACAACCGGAAACAGCATGGTCGACCGTCTTCTGACCGCGGGCGGTCTGGACGCAATGATGCCCTCGATCAGCCTGATTATCATCGCGATGATGTTCGGGGGAATTTTGGAAAAGAGCGGACAGATGCGGGCGCTGACCGCGCCGGTCATGCGGCTGGTGCATTCGCTCACCGGGCTGACCGGAGCGGTGGTGCTGACCAGCATCCTCTCCAACGTCACCATGCCGGACCAGTATGTGGCGGTGGCGCTGCCCGGACGGATGTTCCGGGGCGAATACGACCGGCAGGGAATCGACCGCCGAAAGCTGGGGATCGCCCTTTCGGGCGGCGCGATCGCGACCTCGGCACTGGTGCCGTGGAACACCTGCGGCAGCTTTATGGCGGGAGTGCTGGGGGTTCCAACCCTCTCCTATGCACAGTATGCCTTTTTTAATCTTTCCATGCCGGTACTGGCCATGCTGGCCATGGCGGCGGCCTCCCGGAAGGGACGGCCTTTACAGCAACAAGGAGGTAAAGCAGCATGATGAAGCAGATCGCCCCCACGCCGCTGCAGCGGCAGGGAATGGAACGGATGGAACAGCGGCTCGATGCGCTTCTGCACGACCCGGTCATGCCGGTGCCGGGCTATGGGGTGATGGCGTTTGACCGCGGCGGACTCGTCTGCCAGCGGTACGGCGGCCTGGCCCGGATAGAACCGGGCGCGCCCGGCGGCGGAACGCCGTTCGGCGAGGATACCCGTTTCCGCACCGCCTCCATCTCAAAGGTATTCTCCGCACTGGCGGTCATGCAGCTCTGTGAAGCGGGGAAAATCGACCTTGACGAGGACGCGGGACTCTATCTGGGCTTTCCGCTGCGTAATCCGAACTATCCCGCGGTGCCCATCACCCTGCGGATGCTGCTCTCGCACACCTCCTCGGTCCGGGATGGCAGCGTCTACTCCATCCCCCCGGAGGATCGTCTGGAAGAGCTGCTCCTCCCCGGCGGAAAATACAACCGCTTGGGGGATCATTTCGCCGGCGGAAGCGACGGAACCGACCGCTCTCCGGGGCGCTACTTCTCCTACGCGAACCTGAACTACGGCATCATCGGCACAATTTTGGAGCGTTTGAGCGGAATCCGTTTTGATGAATACATGCGCACCCGGGTTCTGGAGCCGATGGGCCTGGGGGCGAGCTTCAACGTCGGAGACTTCGACGTACAGGCTCTGGGGCGTCTGTCCCCCATCTATCAGTCGAAAAACGGAGCCCTCTGGGACGCTTCGCAGCCATGGGCGGCACAGATCGACGACTACAACGGCAAAAAACAGCCGCGCGACCAGGTGCTGATCACCAACCCCGACCTTGGCGGCGAAAATGTAATGGCCTCACTCGCGGATTACCGGATCGGGGACAACGGCACCCTTTTCTCGCCGCAGGGCGGGCTGCGGATTTCCTGCCGGGAGATGCGCGCGCTGGCCGAGCTGTTTCTCACCGGCGGTTTCGTGGACGGGAAGCGGCTTTTGTCGGAGCAGTCGGTCGATACGATGTTTACCCCCTGCTGGCATTATGACCCGGATCACCCGAACGGAGACAGCTACGACGGGCTGATGTGCTGCTACGGGCCGGGCATCCACACGATGACTTCCGGCGCGCGGGACCGTTTTCTGCAAGAGCGGGATATCGTACTTTCCGGACATTTCGGAGAAGCTTACGGCCTGCTGGCGGGGCTTTTCCTCGACCGGGCGCGCGGACGCGGCATCTTCTATGTCATCAACGGACAGGGCGCCCCTGATTCCGAGCACCACGGGTGCTATTCCGGAATGTACGAATGGGAGGAGCGCCTCTGCACCGCTCTTCTGGACTGCTTCTTCCCGGAAGGGTAACCAAAGCCGCACGCCGAACGCGCGGGATGCGCCTGCCCTGAAACGGCAGGACATCGGTTCGCCTTTTAAGCGGCATCAAACCGGTTTTCCTTTGTATCTAACGTCCTCCTATCAAGAAGCGGGCAAACATGGGTGGCCTCCGGCCGCCCATGTTTGCCCGCTTTACCGCATGGCAGGGTACGACCTGATTCTGATGTTCCACCATACCTCGAAGGATTTTAGTAGACATTAAATTGGGTATGATGGAGCTGTGGCACCGGCTGCGGCAGCGTGGTTATACCCGCCGCCCGGAGAGCCTGTTCCGGGTTATGCGCAAACTGGGACTTTTCCCTCCAGCCGGCAAGAAGGAGGCATATAAGCCAAAACCTTATGAGCAGATGACCTATCCCGGCCAGAGGGTTCAGGTGGATGTGAAAATAGTGCCCCGCAGGTGTATTACAGACCCGGAGCTCCGCCTGTACCAGTACACCGCCATTGATGAGTTTACCCGTTTGCGCTTCCTGGCTGCCTACCCGGAACAATCCACCTACTCTTCCGCCGACTTCCTGAAAAAGTTGTGGAAGTGGTATGCCCGCCGGGGCATCCGGGTAGAGTGCGTCCAGACCGACAATGGCTTTGAGTTCACCAACCGGTTTTCCAACAGCAGGCGTGACCTGCCTACCCTTTTTGAACAAACAGCTGCCCAGCTCGGTATTCGGCACAAGCTCATTCGCCCCTACACCCCTCGGCACAACGGCAAAGTAGAGCGCAGTCACCGGGAGGACCAGAAACTCTTTTACTCCTGCCACAGTTTTTTCTCACTGAACGACTTCGCCAAGCAGCTCGCTGTCCACAACCGCCGCTCAAACAACTTCCCTATGAGGCCTCTCGGCTGGCTTTCTCCCTTAGAGTTCTCCGTCCAATATGTTTGATAATCCTACATTTTCTGAAATAAATGTGCATTGCAGATCCTTTTCGAAATTTTAAACACTCTCTGCCGAAACATACAGACTTATCACGATTGACAGGGACTTCCGGATAAGATATAATATTTTTGTTTTACAAAGAGATGTTTTTGCATCGACATCTCGATGCAATTATAGATGCCATATATCTGTGATGCATCGTTTTTATTTCGCTGAATATGACAAGTCTGATAGCTTTTTAAATCCCTGGAATATGGGATGCTGTAGGGTAAACAGTGCCGGGTGGTGTTGGTAGAGATTATTCAACGGCGTTTGGGTGAATACGACCCGCCGGATAAAACAACTAAATAACCGGGTGTAGCGCAGTTGGTAGCGCGCCTGCTTTGGGAGTGCCGTGGCTGTATCCGGGCCGGTGAATGATGAAACGCCGGAAAGCCTTGCAGCGCCTGCGTTTGCGGGATTTAGTCCCTCGGTCCAACCCGGCGGAAAAACCGCTTTGACCACATGAATGACCACAGACAGAAAATTATTTCAATCGCACGAGTTTCGTGTTATAATGGTTCAAAATCAAATATCCGGGTGTAGCGAAGGTGGTATCGCGCTTGATTTGGGTTCAAGAGACCGGGCGTTCGAGTCGCCCCACTCGGACCAAAAAACCTCTGAAATCGATTGATTTCAGAGGTTTTTTCTTGTTCATTGTTTATTGCGGCGCAGGATTTGAGAATAGCTTCAGATTAATTATGATGTTTACTTCCCACCAGTTCCTTCAGATAAACATCTCAGATGCTATGATTTTAAACGGAGGCCACATATATAATCATTGTGAGCAATACTGACCTTCTGTTGTGTTTTTCTTGTTTTTACGCTATAATTTGCTTAACACTACAGGAGGTGCAAGATGAAACTTAATTCTAATGGTCAACGAATTCTTTACGAACTTTTTCGACAGGAATACCAAGAAAATGCGCCTCACTCCGAAGAAGCACATTATTTTGAGCTTTTTGCATCAACGCAGATTCTCAAGGGAAAAGATTTGAGTGATGAAGAAGTTGAGCAAGGCGTTCTTGGAAGCGGAAACGACGGTGGGTGTGACTCAATATACACTTTTTTCAACGATTGCAATATGACAGAAGATTTAGTTGGTGATTTGGTTGCCAGTAAAGGAGCATCAATCGAGCTTATTATCATCCAAGCCAAGCGAGAAACATCTTTTTCTGAAGATGCAATTATGAAATGGAAAACGGTTTCACAGAATTTACTCGAAATCGGCGTTGATGATTCAGGATATTCTTCAAGATATAACGAAGATGTTTTGGATGCATTTTCGTTATTTAGAGACTTATATGTTAAATTACTACGTCATACCCCCAAATTAAGCATTCGATATTGCTATGCTACATTTGCGGACGAAGTTCATCCCAATGTTAGAGCACAGGCCGATGAGTTGATTGAACTTGTAAAAAAGCTGTTTCCAAGTCCCAAGACAAGCGTTACTGTTGAATTCTGGGATGCAAACAAGCTTTTATTAGCGGCTCAAACACAAGCAGAGCGTCAATTATCCCTCACCCTATCAGAGACACCGGTCAATATTGGTACACATCACGATTATGTTGCCTTAGTGAATCTCGGAAAATATTTTAAGTTTATTTCTGATGAAAATGGTGATTTAAGAAAGCATATTTTCGAATCTAATGTTCGTGACTATCAGGGACATAACAGCGTGAATCAAGATATTCAAACGACATTAGACAGTGATGGACCTGAGGATTTCTGGTGGTTAAATAATGGAATCACCCTACTAACGGACGAAGCAGTTTTAGCAACAAGTAAGGAACTGGTTTTGACTGATCCCGCAGTTGTAAATGGTTTGCAAACCTCAAATGAGATTTTCCAATATTACAAAGCGCACCCTGGAAAGGTGGAGGGTGAAATGCGTAATATTCTGGTTCGTATTATTGTTCCTGAAAGTGAAGAATCCAGAGACAGAATTATCTTGGCGACAAACAATCAAACCAATATTCCAAAATCGTCCCTGCGAGCCAATGATCCTATTCATTGGCAAATTGAGCTGTTCTTCAAAGGCAGGGGACTGTATTACGATCGCAGGAAGAATTATTATAAAAACCAGGGGAAGAAGAGCGATGAAATTGTTAGTGTATCGTTCTTAGCTCAGTGTATGATATCTCTATTGCTCCAAAAGCCAGATTACGCTCGCGCCAGGCCATCAACACTTTTGACCAAAGATGAGACATACGACGCTTTGTATAGTGATACACAGAATTTGGATGTATTTTACAATACTGCCATCCTCGGGAAGAAGATTGAAAAACGGCTAAAACACTCGCCAGACTATACACAAGCACAGAAAAATGATATTTTGTTTTATGTGTTGTTCTATTCTGTTGCAAAACATCTAAATAAAGTTGCTATCAAATCCGACGATGTTAAGGGATTAGATATTTCCATTTTTACTGATGATTATATAGATGGAATAGCCCAAGATGTCCTATCCAGATATGTTAGTCTTGGGGGCGATGGAAAAACCGCAAAAAATCCCGCTCTTACAGAGTTGCTCAAATCTTCGATTATCACTCCATAACAACAAAGACTTCACCGCCCTGGGAGCCAATTATTCGACACCCAGGGCGGCGTTCTTTTCACTTCCTCTTCTTCCCCCGCTTTCCTTTCTTCTCCTCCGGGGGACGGCCATCTCCTTCTCCCAGATTCTTCGGTTCCGTCAAGATTTATGCGCAAATTGGTTTGCAGATCTCATGGATGAATGAAGTCAGCCAGCAAAGGAGACGTCCTCAAGGGCAGCCTCCAGATGCTTTATGTTCATGTACTTCTTG
>JACRTB010000003.1 GCA_014385025.1 Yanshouia hominis
GCCTCCAGCATCCCCAGGCACTTGTCGCCAACGATGAGTTTTACGCCGTTCAGACCGCGGCCACGAAGCCACTCAAAAAAGCTGATCCAGCTGGCCTTGTCCTCTTTCATCCCCTCGGCAGCACCCAGAACCTCGCGGTATCCGTCCTCATTGACCGCGATGGCAACCAGAATTGCCACATTTTCATACTCTCCGCCCCAGTTTCGGCGCAAATAGATCCCATCCACATAGACGTACGGATAACGGCCGCCCTGCAGGGGGCGGTTACGCCAATTCTCAATGTGGGCATAGGCTTTTTTGTTCAGCTCACTGATCGTGGAGGGTGAGACCCTGCTTCCCCACAGCGCTTCTGTAATGTCCTCCACACGCCGGACGGATACGCCTGCCAGGTACATCTCAATAAGGGCCTCCTCCACACTGCTCTCCCGGCGGCGATACCGTTCAATAATAGCTGTCTCAAATGAGATCCCCTTGAGCTTGGGCACCTTGAGAGTGACGTCTCCGGAAGTAGTGGTGAGATTCCTGCTGTAGTGGCCGCCGCGGTAGCCCTGACGCTCATCGCTGCGCTCATACCGGGCCGCCTGGGTCAGTTTCTCCGCCTCGGTCTCCAGCAGCTCATTCAGGGTCTCTTCCACACTGCCACGAACCAATTCCTTGATCTGACCCTTGATTACTTCCTCATTCAGCTGTACAATCTTTTCAGGCATGGTTTGCTTTCTCCTTTCAGAATGGTGTGTCGCAACTTCATTCTATCAGAGATCTGCAAACCTTGTCTCTCTTTTTATCTCTTTTTTAATTTGCGCAACTTATCTTACCTTATCCCACAAAATCAGAAAATTCAGATAAATGAGAGCAAAATAAAAATCCTGCGTATTCGCAAGCCACCCAAAATTCCAAAACAAATCGGTTTTTGATGGGTGCTATCAATCTGCTATCAAATTGGGAATCTGAAAATCAAAAACCCAGTGTTTATGCGGGTTTGCGGGCCCTCATATCCACTTTTTGCTTACTTCCACTCTGTTCCGGATTTGCTTTCACAGCTATTTTCAGTGCTTTTTGGTGCCTTTATTCGCAAAATTCCCACTCAATCAAATTCAGCGATATTTTGATTGGCAGAGGATCCGTGTACTTTTCGTGTACCTCGGTTTCAGGCATACTCTGCGTATCATTTCCGTTCTTTTTAACTCTAATTTTTAAATTTATCACAACGTCCCACCCATCACAATTATTCCTCATAAGAGTAATCAGCAGTTTCCCCTAATAAAAATAATATTATGATGCTGCCACAACAAGGCATGGGCTTCTATATGAAACCTATGTCTTGTTTTTTTGTTCAAGCTTATATTACTCAGCCAATCTATATGCCCAGTGCCCATGGACTCTGCACTTAACCAGTTTTCCCTCTTGAGACAACTGTGACAGAATCCGATTGGCTGTCGCTGCCGAAACCCCGCACAGTTCTCGTACCTCAGCGTTCATGATGTGGTCATGAGTTTTCAGATATGCTTCAATCGTTTTCCAGCGGAGCATCGGCTTGTCTTTAGGAGCATCGCTCATTTCATCCCTCGTGCTAATTACTTCTATGAGTGATGCTTTGATGGCGGACAACATGAATTCAATAAATACGGTAGACTCTCCCTGGTCATTTGAGGCATTGATCGCCGCATAATATTCCTGCTGGCGGTCGTGGATGATCGATTCCACCGGGAGCCAGGCAAAGGCCGGATTCCAGTTGGAAAGCAGCAGTGTGTGCCACAAACGGCCGATTCTGCCGTTTCCATCTGCAAAAGGATGAATCAGTTCCAATTCATAGTGGAACACACAGCTGCGGATCAACATGTGGATTTCGCTGGTCCTCGCCCAGTCCAACAGTTCTGTCATCAAATCAGGGACATATTGGGGAAGGGTTCCAAAATGCAGGATGTGACCCTCGTGATCCACGACACCCACAGGACGTGTGCGGAAGACCCCGGATTCCTCAACCAAGCCCCGTGTCAAAATTCCATGGGCAGTCAATAAGTCATCCACCGAATAAGGGTCGAGTTGGTCCAAATGCTCGTAAACCTCATAAGCATTTTTGACCTCGGCGATATCTTTGGGCGGCGCTAAAACATGCTTCCCGTTTAGAACGGCGGTCACCTGTTCCAGAGAGAGTGTATTCTGTTCAATCGCCAGCGAGCTGTGAATCGTTCGGATACGATGAACGCGACGCAAGGTGGGATTGGCAGAATATGGGTTGGCAGCGGTCAAATTTCCCACCAGTTCAGCAATTTCCGCTACAGAATCGATCATGGGATTGGTAATTTCAAAGGGCGGTTTTCTATTTTTCATGTGGCACCCCATTTTGTCATTCGTTTCATCTATTTTATCATGCATCGCTCATTTCATCAATCAAAAATAAATGCTTTACAGTAAAATCCTCAACACAACACAACCAAACGCCATCGTGAAAATCGGTGACGTTTCCCATTCATAGGCAAGCTGGGGTATGAGGACCCCATTGGCTTCCTGAGAAAAAAGTACTGCAGGCGGACGGTGGAGAGCGATGCCCAGATCAACCATATCGCGCAATTTTTGAATCGGCCGGAACTCTTTGACCAGTATGCTCTGCAGAATATGCACAGCAGCCTTTATGATTGCTTGGGTTTCGATCTGGAGCCATTTGTGAAAACAGACAGTCCCCCCGTTTGCGGGAGTTGCATGCGGTTTCAAGAAGGGATCTGTTGGCAATACGAGGCTTTTGTCAGCGGGGATCTGGGTGCCTGCGATGCTTTCTCAGAGAGGTTGGACAGCAAAAGCAACAACTAAAGGAGGATTGACTGCAAGGATCAAACACTTTCTGGGTATCTTTACATAAAGTTTTCTTATGGGGAGTGCTGACGAAAAATCGTGAGAAATTAACCTATATCAAATTTTACGGCCATGTATTCGACGTGAAGCACCCTATATATCAAAAATCTTGATGCACGCAAGGTAATGAGAGAGAAGGGGCTGTTGCAAAATAAAAATGCAACAGCCCCTTCTTTCTATGCTATTTCCTCTATTTGAAAGCACAACTTCCATTTTTTAGCCAATGAAGTATCCTCCCAGGGCATACCCTCTGCGTTTGCCCCAAAATGCCCGTAGCAGGAAACCAGGGAATAAATCGGAGCGCGCAGATTAAATTTCTGGATAATGGCTGCCGGCCGCAGATCGATGCTGGATTCCACCAGCCTTTGAAGCTCTGTCCGATCCAGTTTTTCCGTGCCAAATGTGTCGATCCGGATGGAAACCGGCTGCGCAACGCCGATGGCATAGCTTAACTGAATTTCACATTGATCGGCAAATCCCGCGGCAACAATATTTTTTGCAATATAGCGGGCTGCATACGCTGCAGAACGGTCCACTTTGGTGGGATCCTTCCCTGAAAATGCTCCTCCTCCATGGCGGGCATATCCACCATAGGTATCGACAATGATTTTGCGTCCGGTAAGTCCTGTGTCAGCGGCAGGGCCGCCCAACACAAAGCGTCCGGTAGGGTTTATATAAACCTTCGTTTGCCCGTCTAAAAGATGTGCGGGGATAACCGCTTTGATTAAATTTTCAAAAATATCTTCCCGCAGCTTGTCCATCTCCACATCCGGATCATGCTGTGCCGATACAACTACGGCAGATACTCTTTTGGGCTTTCCATTGTGATACTCAACGGTGATCTGAGCCTTTCCATCTGGGCGCAGATAGGGTAGTTCACCTGATTTTCGCAGTTCGGTCAGCTTACAGGTCAGCTTATTGGCAAGCTGGATGGCAAGAGGCATATAATCTTCGGTTTCGCTGCAGGCATACCCGAACATCATCCCCTGGTCTCCGGCGCCGATGTCCTTGTCCCGTTGTTTCTTACTTTCCAAAGAGCAATCCACTCCCATGGCAATATCCTGAGACTGCCGGTGCAGCGTACAGGTGATCGCACACTGATCGGTAAAACCCAGCAGCGGATCGGTGTATCCAATCTTCCGAATAACGTCTCTGGCGCAGGAAACATAATCCACCTCTGCCGCGGTGGTGATTTCCCCCATGATATGCACGGCTCCGGGTTCTGCAATTACCTCACAGGCACAGCGGCTCTGTGGGTCCTGCTCCAAAAGCGCATCCAATATACGGTCGGCAATCTGGTCGCAGACCTTGTCGGGGTGGCCTTCCGTCACCGATTCCGATGTAAACAGCATTTTGTCGCTCATTGTAGTTGCTTCCCTCCTTTATTGTTTGCCTGCACCGCAGCCTGCACAATTTCCGGAGCAGCTCCACAGCTTATCGGCAGTGGCAATCCAGTTTTCGGCGTAGGGTACACACTTCCCACAGAGATGCTCCGCGCTCTCGGGAGACTCCATATCGGTGGAGTGAGCGCCGGAACGCTGGACCATTGACCGCAGACACTCCGGGTTTTCCAGCATGGGGCAGGGACGCAGGTGGTTGTTGTTAAAGGGCTGCCCCTCCTTATAGGCCATGAACAGCGGGGACTGGTAGGCTTCCAGC
Source organism: Yanshouia hominis (assembly GCA_014385025.1). Lineage (GTDB taxonomy): Bacteria > Bacillota > Clostridia > Oscillospirales > Ruminococcaceae > Yanshouia > Yanshouia hominis. The sequence goes on from JACRTB010000003.1 coordinate 4,510, forward strand.
AGCGTCTTTTCATGGATATTGGAATCGGAGTAATGGATGAATGCACAGGGTTCAATATCGCCGTTGGCATTGATATGCAGGTAGTTTCTCCCGCCTGCAATACAGCCTCCCACAAATTCGCCGTCGTTCTGGAAGTCGATGGTAAAGATCGGTTTGCTGTCGCGGTATTCACGGATTTTATGGTACATGATTTCCCGTTGTTCAGGAGTTGGGAGCAGATCGGTGACAGCCTCGTTGCCCACCGGCATATAGTGGAAGAACCATGCGAACTTTGCGCCTTTCAGAACCAAATGGTCGATGTAGCTTTCGGAGCTGATGGAATCCACATTTTTGCTGGTGTAGCAGCAGGAGGCGCCAAAGGGCAGCTTCTTCTGATGCAGGAGATCCATTGCGCGCATAACAGCCTGATAGGTGCCTTTGCCGCGGCGGAAGTCGGTCGCTTCTTCAAAGCCCTCCACGCTGATGGCGGGAACAAAGTTTTTCACCCGCAGCATCTCGTCTGCAAATGCCTCGTCGATCAGCGTACCGTTGGTGAACGCCAGGAACATACAGTCGGGGTGGGCTTCACAGAGGCGGATAATATCTTTCTTGCGCACCAGCGGCTCGCCGCCGGAGTAAATGTACATATAAGTGCCAAGCTCGGTACCCTGGTTGATGATGCCGTCCAGGGTTTCATAGCTCATATTCAGTTTGTCGCCGTATTCCGCCGCCCAGCATCCGGTGCAGTGCAGGTTGCAGGCAGAGGTAGGGTCCATCAGGATCGCCCAGGGGATATTGCATCCATATTCTTCCTTTGATTTTTTCTGCCGGGAAGAACCCACCAGGGCGGCGTTCACGATGAAATTCTCAAAAAACACCTTGCGCACCTCTGGGTCAATATCTGTCCACAGGCTTTTGATCATCTGGTACCAATTGTTGTCCGGATGTTCCAGAATATCATGGAATACCTTGCGCTGGCTGGCATAGAGATTCTCTTTATCAAACTTGTCCGCCCACTCCAGCAGCTTCGGCAGATTCTTGTCCAGATCGCCTTCCATGTAGTCCAAGACCTTTTTGACCGCAAAACTTTGCAGATTCTCTTTCATATTTTTTTCACTCATGTTCACTCTGTCCTTTCTCGTTCATCAACCTCATTTTTGTCATTTGGTTGTCTGGTGTTGTCCCCATCTTACTGGGAATACAGCAAAAAGTCATTGGACAGAGGCAGGTGTGTGGGGAATTTTGTGACAAACCGAAAAACTGTTACCTTTTTGGACAATCACGCGGTTTTGTCCCTATGCAGCCAATGCTGTCTTACGGTATGCTATATGGGTAAAAGCTACGGAAAGAAGAGGTATGGCGCAAATGAAGCAGGATATGAATCGGATGCTCATCGAGGCCACCATCCGAAGAGTACTGAAAAATATACAGGAATCACCCGAAAGAGCGGTCCGCAATCTGGTGGATTTGGGGCTGGAGTTTTCCGATGGACGGTTTCAAAAACAATTTTTAAGAACGACTCAAAAGATGCTGCGCAATCAGGAGAGCGCCTACTATTCCCTTGTCCGAAATGTAATCGATACGGTCGATCCGGATATACTGACGACTTTTGGCGTCAATCTCGGCTACAACGGATGTACAAAAGGCGCGAAAAAGATACGGGAAATCGAAGCGGAACAGGGCTTCAATATTCCGTGGTCCTTATCGCTATCCCTCAATGAAGAAAAGCTGGTCGCTGATCCCGGTTTTTACCCGGATTTGCTGCGGCAGGGCGTTTCGCTGGGGATCTACACATATGTGTTGTTTACCCTGGGCAATCCGGAAAAGGTGATCCCTCTGATACAGGGCGAGCCGGACTGTGCGTTTGTGTTTTTTCTTCGCGGGCATCAGATAACCGATTCCTTCCTTGCCAAAATGAAAGGGATCAAGAACGTCATGTTCGCTGTCTACGACAATGAACATGCACCCTCGGCCTGCCAAATGCTCCGGGAGAGTAAACAGTTGTACTCGGTCTATCTGCGCTACACGGCCAAGGACAAAGAGCGTATTCTCAGCGAGGAATGGTTTGAGTCCATCCTTCCCATGAAGCCCGCATTTGTTATTTTGCGGACAGATGAACATGATCAGCCCGAACTGCGCCGGAGCATTTATCAGCATGTGATTGCTGTCCGCAACAGCCAGCAATACCCGTTTATTCTGATGGATTTGAAGTATGACGTTCTGGCGATTGACAGAATTGTCTCGGACGGGGAGTGTGTAGCCGGATTTGATGCAGATGGAAAGTTGCGGACACACGAGGGCATCAACGGTGAAGAGCGGTTCAATATTTTTTCCAACAGCCTTGAGCGAGTCTTGCGGGCAATTCAAGTATCGAATTAGAGTCCCATCAGGCTTTGTGCATGGGCATCGGTTTTTCTGTTTGGAAGAAGGAAGATCCTAAGGGTAAAAAAACCAGTCCATCTCCAACATAAAAAGCATTGTCGGGATTATCGGAAGAAGGTGTGTCAGATGGAGCAATTTCGTGAAAGCAAGCTGGCCGAACGGCAGGCGACCTTAAAAGATTTTTTCGGTGGAAACGATCAGAAAGAACTCCCCGGCGAACTGCTGAGGCGGATGTTTCAGTTTGAGGAGCTGATGATCAAATATCGGTCGGCCATCCGCGAGGTAACCACCAAATTGGAGATCCTCAACGATGAACTTTCTTCATCCAGAGAGCGAAATCCAATCGAAAGCATCCAGTCCCGCGTAAAAAGACCGTACAGCATCGCGAAAAAGCTGCGTAAGCAGGGCAAGCCGGTTACAGTAGAGTCGATTTCCGACAGCCTGAACGATGTCGCTGGAATCCGTGTGATCTGCCCCTTTATCAACGATATCTACGACGTAGCGGATATGCTGCTGAGGCAGGATGATGTGAAACTGGTCTCAAAAAAAGACTATATTAAAAATCCCAAAGAAAACGGTTACCGCAGCCTGCATTTGGTGATCGAGATCCCCGTGTTCTTTTCAACGCAAAAGGAAATGGTCCGTGTAGAAATCCAGATCCGCACGGTCGCAATGGATTTTTGGGCCAGTTTGGAGCACCAGATCCGATATAAAAATGATTCTGCTGAGGTTCGGGAAATTGCAGACGAACTAAAAGAATGCGCCGATATCATCGCTCAGACGGATCTCAAAATGCAGCAGCTTCGCCAGCGGATGCTGCCGGATGTCCCGAGATAATTTGTCTCAGATAAAAAAGCTGCCGTCTCGTGCCCAAAGCACAGGACGGCAGCTTTTTTATCTATAGTTCCAACCCAATGGTCATATAATATCCGACGAAAAATGCTGAATAACCTTATGGGATGTGCCCCAGAGGCAGGTCTTTAAGCATTGTACAAACTCTTCCGCCGGCATGCAGTCTTTCATCGCGATCCATCTTTTAATCGAACAGACAAACGCATCGGCAAAAAAATCCACATAGAAATCGAAATGCGCATCGTCACCGAAAATGTTTCTAAAATCATTGGTTATGATCATGGAGACAATGTCCCGGAAATAATCAGAAAAAGAATTCTGCCCATCTATATTGAACGTTTTTCGGTAAAAATTCCGGTTGTTATAAAAATAAACGCACAAATCCTCCAGCAAGTCCCAGCCCATCGTATATTCCTGCTGCCGGGCAACTGTTATAAATTCGGTGTAGTAAATCCAGTTTACCAGATCGTATTTATCCTTAAAATGATAATAAAAGCTCTTGCGGTTCATCTGGCATTTTTCGCAGATATCGCCGATGCTGATCTTATCAAAAGACTGGCTTTCCAGCAGTTCTTTGAAGGCGGCAGCCAAGGCGCGTTTCGTTATATTGGAATCCGCCAGAACGGCCACCTCCCATAAAATAATTATTTTATAATATATCATATAGGCCATCAAATCTCAACAAATAATCTGTAAATTCGCGCCGTTTCTTTTGGACAAATTGATCGGAGTGTCTAAAAAAGTAACACTTGCCATTGGGTGAGGAAAAGTGTAACACTCACACCTTTTGTCCAATGAAACCGGCCAAAAAGGATGCTATGATACTGGCATAGACAATTCAAAGGGAGGAAATCATTTTGCTATTTCACAGTGAGACAAAGGAAACCGTTCTGAAGGAACTCTCCTCCAATGGGGAAAGCGGCTTGACAACCGGCCAGGTATCGGAACGGTTCTCCAGGTATGGCCCCAATCGGTTGAAAGAGAAGAAAAAGAAAACCAACCTACAGCGCTTTTTTGATCAGTTTAAGGATGTTATGATTTTAATTCTGATCGTTGCCGCAGTGATTTCTTTTGTCATCGCCTGTATGGGAAATGACCCGATGGAATTTTTTGAGCCGGTGCTGATCCTGCTCATTGTGGTGCTCAACGCCGTCATGGGTATGCTGCAGGAGAGCAAGGCGGAGAAAGCTCTGGATGCGCTGAAAAATATGTCCGCGCCCCATGCCAGGGTGCTGCGCGACGGAGAAGAACAAATCATCGACGCCTCGGAACTGGTCCCCGGCGATATCATCCACCTGGAAGCGGGCGACTTCATTCCGGCGGACGCAAGGCTGCTCCACAGCGTCAGCCTGAAAAGCGAAGAATCGGCACTCACCGGCGAATCGGTACCCTCGGAAAAAGAGGCGGACGATCTGATTGAGCAGAAGGCTTCCCTTGGCGACCGCAGCAACATGGTGTTCTCCGGATGCAGCATTACCTATGGAACTGCCACCGCCGTAGTCACTGCTACCGGCATGGATACCGAAATGGGCAAGATCGCCAACCTGCTGGATGGAGAAAGCGAAACCCAGACCCCTCTGCAAAAAAAGCTGGCGCAGCTTGGGAAATATCTGGGCATTGTGGCGCTGGCTGCCTGTGGAATCATCTTTGTGGTCGGCCTTGCCTCCGGTATTCCCGTACTGGAAATCTTCATGACCGCGGTTTCGCTGGCGGTTTCTGCGATCCCGGAAGGCCTGCCCGCCATCGTCACCATCGTCCTTTCCATCGGCGTCCAGCGGATGGTGAAGAAAAATGCACTCATCCGCCGGTTGCCCGCAGTGGAAACGCTGGGCGGCGCCTCGGTAATCTGTTCGGATAAAACCGGAACTCTGACGCAAAACCGGATGACCCTGGTAAAGGCCTGTCTGGATGGATATGCGGATTTTGAAACCATCAGCACCCATAACTCCGACGAAGTAAAACAGCTCCTTCTCTATGGCACCCTTTGCTGCGACGGGTCGGTGGTATTCCACGGTAACGAGGAGCAGCACATCGGCGACCCCACCGAAACAGCCATTGTCCTTGCCGCCCACAAAAACGGGATGCCAAAGGACGATCTGGAGAAGAAGTACCCGCGCCTTGCAGAACTGCCCTTCGATTCCGACCGCAAGCTGATGTCTACTGTTAACCAAATCAACGGTAAAAAGATTGTCATTGTCAAGGGCGCCTTTGATATGATGGCGGCCCGCTGTATTGCCGGCGATCTGGAAATGGCGCGGAAGGTGACCGAAGAGATGAGCGCCGATGCGCTTCGCGTTCTTGCCGTCGCTTACAAAGAGATTGATTCCATCCCGGAAACGCTCACCTCAGAAGATGTGGAAAGCGGACTCACCTTTATGGGATTGGTCGGCATGATCGATCCGCCCCGTCCCGAAGCCAAAGCGGCCGTTGCAACCTGCCGGAGAGCCGGTATCAAGCCGATCATGATCACCGGGGACCATGTGGTCACCGCTTCCGCCATTGCAAAGGAGCTTGGTATTCTGGAGACCGGCGACCGGGCCATTACCGGCGCGGAACTGGACGCCATGACCGATTCCCAGCTGGATGATCAGGTGGAACACATCTCCGTTTATGCCCGTGTTTCGCCGGAAAATAAAATCCGCATCGTCAAGGCATGGCAGCGGAAAGATCAGGTTGTGTCCATGACCGGCGACGGCGTCAATGACGCACCTGCACTGAAGGCTGCCGACATCGGATGCGCCATGGGAATCACCGGCACCGATGTGGCAAAGGGCGCCGCAGACATGACCCTCACCGACGATAATTTTGCGACCATTGTGGACGCCGTCCGCGAAGGGCGCGGCATCTACGCCAACATCAAAAAGGTGGTCGGGTTCCTGCTGGGAACCAATATCGGCGAAGTGATCGCTGTGTTTGTCGCCATGCTCCTTTGGCACAAATCTCCGCTGCTGTCCATGCAGCTTCTCTGGATCAACCTTGTCACCGACAGCCTGCCCGCCGTTGCCCTGGGTATGGAAGCGGTTGAGCCGGACATCATGGATCGGAACCCCAAGCCGAAAAACGAGGGGATTTTCGCCCACGGCCTTGGACTCCGTGTGGTATTGCAGGGATTGATGTTCGCCATTCTTACCCTGATTGGATTTAAGGCCGGCGAGAGTTTTACCGGCACCCTGGCAGGCGGCCAGACGATGGCGTTCATGACCCTTTCGCTGTCTCAGGTGATTCAGGCGTACAACATGCGCTCCGAACATTCCCTGTTTAAAATCGGCGTATTCACCAACCACAAACTCAACTGGGCTTGTCTGGCTTCCATACTGCTGGTCGCGCTCGTACTTTTCACCCCGGTTCGAATCGCTTTCGGCCTGGTTGTTCTGCCCGGGCAGATGTATGCGCTGAGTTTTGGGCTGATTCTGATCCCCGTGCTGGTAATGGAGCTGTCCAAAGCGTTCGGCCTGATCAAACATCAACACTGACGACTGAAATGACACCCGCACTTTGCGCCCGGTGGGAGGGGAGATCCAATGGAAAAAGAAAAGCTGAAATGGTATCTGCTGCTGATCTCCTTTACCATCGGGCTGGTGCTGGGTGTTGTGCATTTTGAGGATATCCTGCATGGGATCGGTGTCTTTGCCGGGTTGTTGATGCCCTTGTTCATCGGCATCATACTGGCTTTTGTGCTGAACCGTCCTTATGAAATCGTTCGCTCCTGGTACTGCAAAACGGGAAAATTAAAGCCGCGCACCTCAAAAATACTCGCCATTGCCACCGTATATATTTTGGCGTTTGGCGCGGTAGTGTTGCTCATCTGCATGATCGCCCCGGAACTGATACAAAATCTGAAAACTTTTGCGGAAAGCGCAGATGAATACCTGCTGGGAGCGCAGGATGTACTGAATCAGATGACGGCCGCTTTCGGGCTTCGGCCCATCGATCTCACCAGCCTGATTGAAACGGTCAACCAATATCTTGGCTCTTTCTCCAATGCAATCGACGATATCCTGTCCCAGCTCATTAAAGTTACATCCAATGTAATCTCCGGCATTGCAACCACCTTTATTTCCATCGCTTTATCTGTCTATATCTTGAGCGGCAAAGAACGCCTGATGGCGCAGGTAAAGCGGGCGCTGCGTGTTTACCTGCCCCGGCGCATGAACCGCAGCTTGCGGGAACTTTTTCAGATCGTGTCACAGGTGTTCAGCGATTACGTTGCGGGGCAATGCAGGGAAGCGATCATTTTAGGTTCCTTATGTTTTGTTGGAATGATGATTCTGCGCCTTGATTATGCCGGCCTCATCAGTGTGATCATCGCTGTGACGGCATTGGTCCCCATCGTGGGAGCCTATCTTGGCGGTACGGTAGCGGTAATTTTGCTGCTGTTTGTTTCCCCGGGCAAGGCATTTGTGTTTTTGATCTTCCTGATTCTATTGCAGCAGGTGGAAGGCAACGTGATCTATCCTCGGGTCGTTGGCCGAAAAATTGGCCTGCCCGGCATGTGGGTGTTATTAAGCATCAGCGTATGGGGCGGATTGTTTGGTATATGGGGTATGCTGTTTGGCGTTCCCATCACCACGATCCTGTATCAACTGCTGAAAAGGGATATTCGCAAGCGGGAGAGTACGGAATCGCAATAAGTCAGTGTTACAAAATCGCCTGCGATCGTTTGACCGTCTTTTTAAGGGGCCGGATATGATGAAATCTCCTAAAGTGAAAAAACTGCTTGCGGTGCTGCGCTTTTTGCCGTTGGCGCTCTGCGTCACGGCTATCCTGCTCTACTTTTTATACGGAAGAAATATAGACGCAGAGATGATTTTGCAGTATGTGCCCGCAAGTCCGTGGCTCGCCGCAGCATTTTTGCTGTTCTTATACGCGATGAAAGGTTTAACCGTCTTTTTTCCAATGATCGTCCTGCAAATTGCCGGAGGTGTTTTGTTTCCTCCCATAACGGCTATATTGGTCAATCTTTTGGGCGCGGCCATAGAGATGTCGGTCCCTTATGGGATCGGGAAACTGACTGGGAGCGCCTCCATAGAACAAATCTCCAAAAAACATCCGAAACTGGTCAATATGATCGAACAGCAGCAGCGCAATCGGATTTTTCTGTCTTTTTTCCTCCGAATCGTCTCCTGCCTGCCCGGCGATGCGGTCAGCATGTATTTGGGAGCTATTCAAATTCCCTTTTCCAAGTATTTGATCGGAAGCATTTTAGGTGCGTTTCCCGGCGTCATCACCGCCACCTTGATCGGCGCCAGCATTTCAGACCCGGCTTCCCCAATGTTTTGGTTTTCTATCGGCTTAACGATCACGCTGTCTGCAACTTCCATGTGCATCTATATTTTTTACCAGCGAAAAAAGGGCGCTGGGATTTTTAAGCACAGCGATACTGGTTCACAGCTGTGACAATGTATGCGGGCGCCTTCTCCGGTCATTCAAAAACCGGGATGATTTTATCGAGAAAGGGCAGATCTCTCCCATGGGACAGAAATGGTTTCGTATCCTCTTTCGCAGGCGCATTTTAGTAGTCCTCCTTCTATTGCTGCAAGCCTGGTTACTCGTTCATATTATCAATAATGGAAGTCAGGCCTCCGTTCTATTCGGTTGGATTTTAACAGCCATCAGTTTTTGTGTGGTACTGGGCATCATTTCTAAAAAGGACAAAGGCGCGTTCAAATTGATGTGGGTATTTCAGATTCTGCTTTTCCCTGTGTTTGGCGGATTGTTCTACCTGCTCTTTACATTTCAGTCATCCACAAAAAGATTCAGCAAAAGGGTGGCGTCCACCGAGTATAAAGCCAAAAAGCTTTTATCCATGCCCGGGGACGGATACGACGATGCTTGTGCATCCATTCCACAGTACCTCCCGCAAATTCGGTATCTGCAAAAATTTGCCGGGTTTCCAATCTATACAGCCAGCACCACCAAGTTTTTATCACCCGGCGAGGTCAAATTTGAGCAACTGCTTCAGGAGTTGGAAAAAGCAGAAAAGTATATCTTTATGGAATACTTTATCGTTCAGGAAGGCTTTATGTGGAATACCATTTTAGAAGTTTTAAAACGTAAGGCGTCGCAGGGGGTTAAGATCCGCCTGATGTACGATGATATGGGGTGCTTTTTCCTGCTGCCAAAGGACTACCCCAAGCAGCTTGAAGAATTTGGAATCGAATGTGTGATCTTTAATCCGTTTAAACCGCTGCTCACTACCATACAGAACAACCGGGATCACAGAAAAATTGCGGTGATCGACGGAAAGGTGGCCTTTACCGGCGGAATCAATCTTGCTGACGAATACATCAATCAAATTGAAAAACACGGACACTGGAAAGACGCATCCATCATGGTGGAGGGAAAGGCCGCATGGAGCTTCACCCTGATGTTCCTGCAGATGTGGGAACTGAGTACGGGAGCAGATGAGGATTACTCTGCCTATTATCCCTGGAAAGACACCCCTTGCCTCACACAGTCCGATGGGTTTGTGCAGCCTTACGCCGACAGCCCGATGGATAAAGAGAACGTTGGCGAGCATGTATACCTGCAGATCATCAACAACGCAAAAAAATATGTTTATATCAATACACCCTATCTGATTATAGATGACAGCATGGTATCCGCGCTTGCTCTATCTGCAAAAAGCGGTGTGGATGTTCGGATTGTAACCCCTCACCGCTGGGATAAATGGCTCGTGCATATGACCACCCGTTCCTATTATCGCGAGCTTATCCATGCGGGCGTTAAAATTTACGAATATTCCAGAGGTTTTATTCACTCTAAAACCTTTGTCTCGGATGACCGGACAGCTACCGTGGGTACAACCAACCTGGATTTCCGCAGTTTATATCTGCACTTTGAGTGCGGTGCCTGGATGTGCGACAGCACGGCAGTGATGGAAGTAAAAGAAGATTTTTTGAACACATTAAAAGTCTGCCAGCAAATCACCGCAGAAGATTGTGCCGTGCGTTTTCCTATGCGGCTGTTCCAAGATGTTTTGCGCATTTTTGCACCGTTGATGTGAAATCAACCTACACTGTTTTTGCTATTGCTACTGCTTACTCTTAAAGCGGGAAATTCAAGTTGGCCTACGAATGGAGGGATAGGCAGGCATAACGATGTACCACGACCAATACTTATTTTCCGATGAAATTTATACGCTGGTGGGAGAAAATATCCGAACCATTCGCCAAAGTATGGGAATCAAGCAAACTGCGCTTTCTATTCAGGCGGATATCGATCAAAAGCAGCTCTCCTTGATTGAAAATGGGAAAGCACGTCCCAGATTATCCGTTTATCTTCGCATTGCCAACGCCCTGCAAGTGTCGATGAATCAACTTTTGGCAGGAGCAAACACGCTGAGACAAGAGCAAGTGAGGCGCTGGGATCCGGAGACTGTGGAGCAAGCAAAAGACATATTGCTGCAGCTGCTTGCTTTGTTTAATACGAAGTAAGCACTTTTATAGCGAAAGCATTTCAACATGCAAAGAATCCGAAAAACACTTTTTAATCCCCTGAAGGTGGACTGTTGCCGTTGTGCAGCAGCCTACCTCTATTTTTTGGCCTTTTTTCATTGGAGACTTCAAAAACGCCCTCTCTCAGGGCTGGTTATTGAAGGGTTTTTCATAGCCTTTCTTTCCACCTTGAAAAACAGCGGCTCTCCCGCCGTTCATATCCAGTATCTGTGCTGTTTTCCCGCTGCCGCCCGATCAAACGGGCAAGCGACATGGGTGCAGGCGCCAGGAATGCCTGTCCGGTCCTGTGCCGGATGAATGCGAGGGACCTCTTTTGAGGTGAAGCAAAGGCAGGAGCAATCCACTGCGACCCTAAATCACCTGTTGGCCGGGTGATTCGCCATGACCGGCAGCGGCCCAAAACCGTCATAGCGCTCCCTGACCGGGGGAATACTGCGAGCTTTGCTTTGTGCGGGCCGGTGGTATTATGACGCCTCTGCCAAAGGTGTGGCCGGATACTCCCGCATCGGGGGTGAGCCGAGGGCCGGCCCTGCTGGTCCGAGAATACGATGCAATCTCTCGCAACAGATATGTGTCCCACGAAAAACAGCCGCCCCTCATTGCCTGCATCTCCGGTAAGTCGGAGAAACGGCTCTGTGTCCAGGCGGCTGAATAAATTTTTGATTTTCTTCAAAATTTACAAACAGTTCATAATTTCCACACTACATATATGGGTGAAGGGGAGAAATGAACCTTTTCAAGAAATTTAATTTTGGAGGAACCGCACATGAAAAGATCGCTAAAAAGAACAATGGCAGTCATCACAGCCCTTTGCTGCAGCCTGGCCGGCGAGACGATGGCCTACGCTGCGGAGGGCGACAGCGAGTGGGGCGTGATCCCGGATGGGTATGTCCTGTTCGTGCCCTCGGTCCAGTCCACGGTGATTGCAGAAACTGCGCCGGGCAGCGATCGGGAGACGCAAAAAACGCCGCCTGCTTCCCAACCGGACAAGCTGCCGGAGGGCTCGGATTCTTCGGAAAACATCCAGTCCCAGCCCGGACATGAGACTGTGGAAAGCGGCTGCGCGTACACTCTGGAGGAGTTCGCCGCCGCCCATCTTGCCGAGATCAACCGTGTTCGGGAGGAGAATGGGCTGCCGGCCCTAGTGGCCGACCCCACCCTGACCGAGATGGCGCAGGAACGGATCGAGGAATACCGCTGGGGCCACAAACGCGGGGACGGTTCCGAGTGGTACACCATCTTTGAGGAATACGAGACCAGCCTGCGGGCCGCCGGTGAAAACTGGATCGGCTCGGGCAACAACCCCTATTCCCAGATCGAGGCCCTCATGCGCTCGGACGGCCACCGCGCCAATATCTTCAATGAGGACGCTGTGTATATGGGTATCGGCGTCCAGTGGAACGACGAAAAGACCGCCATCTCCGTTGTCCAGCTGTTCGCCAAATAAAAACTCTCAAAAGCCGCTGACCAGCAGCGGCTTTTTTGCGCCCTATTTTAAAGCGATCCAAAATGTGACCAATGCGCTGGCCTCACTTGCCATGTGGGGGGACAGCCCCCGACTGCATCATCTCGCTGGATGTTCTGGCTCCCGGCGACCGGGATTTTGCCGAAATCCGCGTGATGACCATGGAGAAGTTCCAGGCATTTGTCATGTCCGAAAAAATCGTGTTTCAGGCGGAGGGAAAATCGCAAAAAAAGAAGCGCAAAAAATCCAGAAATTTTGCGATGCTGTTTTTTGCGATGCCGGACACCCTTCAAAGCCGCATGGATACAGGCTTTTTTGCTTTTACAGATGCGAAAAATCAACGAGATGTAAGAAGCCCTCACGCAAAATGAGGGCTTCTTACATCTCAAAGGGGAAATCACCAATGAACCATTTTTCGGACGTCCATACTGCCATTTTGCAGCTTCTAGCCGAGTGCGGACGGGTGTCCCAATCCGCGCGAGGTCTGACTGGTTACAGCTACACCTACTGTACCCGGTCCCTCAAGCTGCTGCTGGATCAGCAGTACATCCGCAAACAGGGCGAGAGCCGGACAAAGTCCTCTACCCTCCTCTCCACAAAGGGCCGGAATCACCTGGCCGCCTTGAATGCCTGCCGATTCCGGGCTGAGGTGATGGAGCAGCTGAGGCGACTTACCCGCAATCCCGATGACCGAGTAGCGCTGCGGGGTGCTGATGACCCCATCCTTTCTCTTTCGACTCTATCACAGCCAGGATATGGCGATAAAACTCCACCCATTGGGATCGGAAAACGTTGGAGAGCAGATCAAAATGCTGTATCAGCGGTTGGAAAATGCACTGTCAGACCTTTAATCTTACGGCAGACAATCTATTACTGTTTATGGAAGGAGCGTATTATGAAATTGGATACTCAGCAAAACAGAAAATTTCTCTCAGCAAGTGATGTTGCAACTATATTGGATGTCTCAAGGAGTACAGCGTATAGAATCATTCGGCGGCTCAATAGGGATTTGGAGAAATCAGGGAAGATTACTATTCCAGGGAAAATATCCTCGAAATACTTTTATGAAAATGTTTACCTGTAAATAGCTCGCTTGTACTTTGATGTGAGCGATGATAAAATAAAGTTGTGGTAGCAGAAGGAGGTGCAAATGCCTACCTACAAAGATCAGAAAACCGGGTTGTGGTACTGTAAATTTGTATTTACTGATTGGACAGGCAAAAAAATTCAGAAAAAGAAGATGGGCTTCAAACTACAAAAAGAGGCAAAAGCATACGAAACAGAGTTTTTAAGCAAGGCACACGCCTCTTGTGATATGCTTTTTTCCTCTCTGGTCGAGCTCTATATGGAGGACTGTAAGCCACGGTTAAAGCCTACAACCTATGCCAACAAGCAATTTCTCATAGGCGCCCATGTGCTGCCCTACTTTGGTGCTACACCAATCAGCAAGATCTCCCCAACCACAATCCGGCAATGGCAAACGACACTGATTTCCCATCCTGCTGGCTATAGCGAAACGTATCTCAAAACTGTACATAATCAGGTTTCTGCGATCTTTAACTTTGCTTGTAAATATTACAGGCTCCCGGAAAACCCTGCCCGCATCTGCGGCGCTATGGGAAAGAAGAACGCAGACTGCATGTTGTTTTGGACGGTGGATGAGTTTAAGAGATTCGTTGCAGCCGTCAGCGATAAGATTGTTTCCGTGACCATTTTCAATCTGCTCTTCTGGTCAGGGATGCGCTCCGGTGAAATGCTTGCGCTGACCTTAAACGACTTTGACTTTGATGCGAACACAGTGTCAATCAACAAAAACTATGCGCGGCTCGATAACGAGGACCTGATCCTTGAGCCGAAAACACCAAAAAGCAAACGGAAAGTTACCTTGCCTCCCTTTGTCTGCGGTCTCATCAAGTCTTATGCCGAAAAACTCGTGGATTACGAACCAAGCGAACGGTTATTCACGGTGACAAAGCACTATCTCAAGCACGAAATGGACAGAGGCTGTAAGCAAAGCGGCGTCAAGGTTATCAGAATTCATGACCTCCGCCACAGCCATGCAAGCCTGTTGATCGAGATGGGGTTCTCCCCACTTCTCATTAGCGAACGGCTGGGGCATAAAGATATAAGAACTACTTTGCAGACCTATTCTCACCTTTACCCAAACAAACAGGCAGAGGTGGCTGAACGGCTGCAAAGTTTCTTTTAACCCCATTTCGTGTACCTTTTGTGTACTTCGAGGTAAAAGGAAAAGCCGCAAACCCGCTTGTTATGCGGGTTTGCGGCAAGGGTTACGTTATTCCCACTCGCCAAAGTAAAACTGGATCTAAACAATACCGTTTAGGGGATTTGACTCTTAGTTGCTCAATTTGATACCAATTATCCAACCTATACGGTGTTGTCGGACTCCTGTTATCAAAAGATTATCAAACCTCATGTTATCAGCAGAAAAGCAGTAGTTTGAATTATCTGTATAATACCACAGACAGCGCAGTTTTTCAACGATCAATCAACAGCTTCAAGCCATTCATTAGAACAGTTTTCTCCCGGTACCTCTACTGCCAGATGGGAGAACCAGCTGTCTGGGGCTGCTCCATGCCAGTGTTTCACGCCTGCCGGAATGTTGATACAGTCGCCGGGGTTCATTTCAACGGGGTTTTTCCCCCATTCCTGGTAGAACCCTCGCCCTGCGACACAGATCAGGATTTGTCCGCCCCCTTTGTCTGCGTGATGGATATGCCAGTTATTGCGGCATCCGGGTTCAAAAGTTACATTGAATACGCCAACCTGCTGCGCAGAAATCGGGGCCAAATAACTTTGACCACTGAAATATTGGGCATAAGCGTCATTTGTCTGTCCGATTGGAAAAATCATGCTGCTTTCATGCTGCTCTTTCCCGTTCTCAGCCAGAGCAGTTTCATTCCAAACTTCTTTTGCCATGCGGAACGCCGCCCATGCTTTTGGCCAGCCTGCATAAAAAGCAGCGTGGGTCAAAATCTCTGCGATTTCAGTTTTCGTTATGCCGTTTTTCTTTGCGCTTGCAAGATGATATTGAAAAGAAGAATCGACCAGTCCTTGGCTCATCAGCGCAACCACCGTGACAAGGGAACGGTCACGCAGGGAAAGGGCATTTTCTCTCGACCACACTTCACCGAATAGAATATCATCATTAAGCTGCGCAAATTTGGGCGCAAATTCACCTAACGCATCTCTGCCTGCGGTTTGCTTCATTTTATTTTCCATCTTTCCATATTCGTTTTTAGCTCGTTGCCTCACTTCACACCAAACAACAGCTTGGGTGTATCCATCACCGTTTGCAGTTCTTCATAGCTGATGCCTGCATCCAACAGACAGCCCAAAACTTGATAGATCTGCTGCGGAATAGACGGCGTCCAGTCAAAAAAGTGGTCAGTCGAGATATAGCAATGGTCGGCTCCGACTTCTTTGATCATGCGTCCCATTTCCTCGATGGTTGTAGATGTGTACATGGGCGCTACATTGAGTGCGCACAATTCGATATAGTGCCCCATCTGGGCAAATGCCTTGATCTGTTCAAATTGATTGAAAGAACAGCTGCTGCTTGGATGTGTCAGGCACACCTTATCAAAGCCGATTTCCTGTGCAAAACGGCCTACCGCAAAGCTCTCCTCTGCACTAATGTGACCAGTACCGAGAACAACATCATGATCTCGGCAAAGTACAATGCATTCCTTAATTTCCTCTAACAGCTGTCCTTTTTCATCCAACAGGTAGTAAAAATCCTGCTCCCGCATCCCAGTCTTGCATCTTGGAATATACTTTTCCGCAATAACACCAAAACCTGTATGCTCATGGTCACTGGCTGCGCTCCATGTGGGGAGCCAAATCATTTTGCAGCCCATCTCAATGGCCATTTCAACGACCCACGGATGAGGCCCACCTGCCACCGTATTCAGCGATGCGCTGGGATACACTGTAAAATCATCATGTTCGCTATTGAGCTGATGTGCCAGTCCAACGCTGGGCCAGCCATGTGTTTTCAGCACAAGACCGCCCATTCCGGCTTCTCGACATTGTGCAATCACATCATCATTTGTCCTGTGCTGCGGATGGTTCAGGCTCACATCGGGGTAAGCATGAACGTGCATATCAATGGCTCCATGCAGTAAACTTTCAATATCTTTCATCTCATTTATATCCTCACATTTCTTCGTAAATTGCGGAACACACCCTGCCAACTTTCTCTCGATAGTCTCCTGTATGAATGGGCGGGAGCCATTGGTGAGATTTGAAATCATCCATAACCACCGGAATCATTTTTTCAATAAAGGTTTGCTCATCGTCAAGGCATCCTTTTTCCTGTAAAGTCTCCCTCAGAGGCTTCATACCAAGGCTTTTGTAAAACGATAAAATTGCATTTGCCACACGTTCGGCATCCGTTTGGGCATCGCCGGTTACCGGCACGCCCAAACGGACGGCAATTTGTCCGATTGCTTCCTGGGCGGTTTCCGCAAAATGGCGGATGACCGCAGGCAAAACCATCATACAGGCGTGGCCGTGAACCACATGATACAGCGAGCCGATGGCATGAGTGACTGCATGGCCGTTGGGAATCCCACCATTTGCAAGGGCATTGTGCGCCGCCCAGGAGAGCTGTTCACGGGCTTCCAGATTCTCCGGCTCCTGTACCGCAATCGGCAGCCATGTCCAGATTTTCTCCAAGCAGGACAACAGGATCGTATTGGTATACGTATTGGCTCCCGTACCGACCAGAATTTCGACTGTATGTGCCAGTGCATCCACGCCGCCATAGGCTGTTGGCATTGCAGGCATTCCCAGCGTAAATTCCGGGTCAATGATACACAAATCAGGAGCTATATTTCGATTGCCAAAACTAAATTTCATTCCATGTTTTTCGCTGGAAATGACGGCACTGGCTGTTGTCTCGGCCCCTGTGCCTGAGGTCGTCGGCATCAAAACCAGCATACAGGGACGGTTCCACTGTTCCCGCATGCGAGCGCCGGTCTTACCGTATTCATGCAGGTCTTCAATCTCTTCCGGGATTCCGGCAATCAAAGAAGCTGCTTTTGCCGCATCCATAGGACTGCCGCCGCCAATGCCCAGAATACAGTCGTAGTGATTGTGCTTGATTTCCTGTGCAATTTCGATACACAGAGAATCGGTAGGTTCCGGCAGCACCCGGTCGAAAACATCACAGACGATACCAAGACTTTCCAGAGAGTGAATGATTTTCTGAGTGATAGGGTGTTTTATCACATGGCTTCCCGATACAAGAAGACATTTCTGCACATCAGCGCTTTTCAGTTCAGTCCCCACGCGGTCGGCGCTTTTGCTCCCCCAGATAATTTGCGGGAGCCTTCCTTTTTCGTATGACTTCATTATGATCACCTTCCTCTCAGACCTGAAAACCCTGTGCGGCCTTCAAAAAGGCATGAACGTCCTGACCGGTGGTGCGGGGCGGAAAGCAGCTATGCCCGGTGTCAAGAGCGGCGATCTGCTCCATGTCCTCCGCAGAAAGCGCAAAGTCGAAAACGTCAAGGTTTTCCTTCATTCGTTCAGGCTTTACACTTTTCACCAGCGGGACAATGCCGCGCTGGATGAGCCACCGCAGAACGATCTGCGGCACAGACTTCTGGTATTTCTGACTGAGCTGACGCAGCAGCGGGTTATCAAGAAGCCCCTCGCTGCCGGCAGCCAGAGGGGACCACGCCTGCATCTGAATTCCTTGACTGTTCAGATAGGCAAGGTCATCTTCACGCTGGAAAAAGGCATTACATTCAATCAAATTGACCGCAGGCTTTACCTTGTTGAAGAAGATAAAATCAGCCAGTCTATCCTGAGTAAAATTGTCCACGCCGATTGCCCGGACTTTTCCCGCTGCGTACAGCTCCTCCATAGCTCTCCATGCACCATAGTAATCGTGGAACGGATGATGAATCAGATACAGGTCGATATACTCCAATCCCAGCCGCTCCATAGAGCGCTGGAAGCCTCGCTTTGCTCCTTCATAGCTGGTGTCCGTAATCCACAGTTTGGTGGTCACGAACAGCTCCTCACGGGGAACGCCGCTGCGCTGGATGGCACGTCCAACAGCTTCTTCGTTTTCATAGGCGCTGGCCGTGTCAATCAGACGATAGCCGCTCTGAATTGCCTGCACCACAGCCTCCTCGCATTCTTCCATGTCGTTGATCCGGAACACGCCGAATCCGATTTTCGGCATCTGAATGCCGTTATTGAGCATCACCGTATTTTTCATGTTCAAATTCCTCCATTCATTTTCTCTGGAACAGAAAACCATTTTCCCTTCCATGTGTACAAAGCCATTAAAATCATTCCCAAAATCCAAGACGCCGGGTACAGTACAAACACACCGTCAATGGTGCTGAAATACGGCATAACAAATGCGACCCACCCCATACGGAACACACATAGAGAAAGAATCAAAATTACCATCGGTGGGACGCTCTTTCCAGTACCACGAACCGTACCTGCCAGTGCGTGCATGATACTGAGTGTCCAGTAGAACGGGCAAAAGTATCGCATGGCAGTCATGCCGATTGCGATTACATCAGCATCCTGGTTAAACAGCCGGATGGCTGGTTCCGAAAAAGTAAGCAGCAAAGCTCCCAGTGCCAGTGTATAAATGATTCCCATCATCATGGTCACAACCATGCCCTTTTTTACCCGGTCAAATTTCCCGGCGCCATAGTTCTGTCCCGTAAAGGTAGTGACTGCCATGCTGAAGCTGGTGATCGGCAGGATGTTGAACCCGTCGATTTTCATGTAAGCACCAAACCCCGCCATAGCCGCCGGGCCAAATGCGTTGACACTGGACTGGACCAGCATATTGGAAAGGGAAATCACCATGTTCTGAAACCCGGTCGGCAATCCGATTTTGATGATGCGCAGTGCTTCCTTTTTCTCCATCCGAATTTCTTTCCATTTCACCCGATATGCTTCGGGAACGCCCATCAGAAACAGCATTGCCAATACACAGGAGACGACCTGGCTGATATTCGTCGCGATCGCGGCTCCCGCGACCCCCATTTGGAATCCAGCGATCAGCAGCAGATCCAAAACCACATTGACAATGGAGGCAGCCGCCAGATAGCGCAGAGAACGCTTGGAATTTCCGGCGGCGTTCATGATGCCGGCGGCCATATTGTAAACCACATTGAATACCATTCCGCCGGAGTAAAGCTGCAGATAGGTCACAGATTCCTGTAAAATCTCTGGGGGTGTATTCATCCAGACCAGCAGCGGGCGGCTGAACAGAATCCCACCCACGGTCAGAATCAGTCCGAGTATTACTGAGATCGCCAGTGCTGTATGAACAGAGGTATGAACGCCCTTTTTGTCCTTGGCTCCCAGATGCAGAGAAACAACTACCCCAGCGCCAACCGCCGCTCCCTGGCTGAATGCGATCAGCAGATAAATCAGCGAGGTGCTGGAACCAACCGCCGCAAGTGCATCCTGACCAACATAGTTGCCAACAATGATGGAGTCGACGGCATTGTACATTTGCTGCAGGAGGTTTCCTAAAATCAACGGAACGGAAAAAAGCAAAATGCTCTTGAAGATACTGCCTTCCGTCATCAGAGCCGCCGACCTGTCCTCGTTCTTGCAAGCCTTCCTTTTCAAAGCTGCTGTGTTCATGGTATATTCCTTAGCCCCCTAACGTTCGTATCAGATAGTCAAGACAGTCCAGCTTGTGCTGATTGTTGTGTATTTCATCAAGCAGATTGTTCCGCCATCCACGAAGCAATAAAAATACTTCTTTGCTTTGCTGATTTTCCAATGTGAAAATAAATCTCTCAATAAAGTCATCTTCACATCCGGCATCCTTCAGATTTTGTATGACGGCATCCGATGCTATTTGATGATTCATTTGCGTCCCTCCTTTGTTGTTCAAAGTATATAACGATTTTTCTTTCATATTAAATACTTATAAGCAATGGAAAATCATAGTTTACAGGAATGATTAAAGCATATATAATGATGACAAAAGCGACAAGGAGGAATACGGATGGAATTACGATTGCTTCGCTATTTTTTAGCAGTTGCACGAGAAGAAAACATTACTCGTGCTGCGGAATCTCTGCATATTACGCAGCCTTCACTATCGAAACAGCTGATGGAATTAGAACAGGAATTAGGAAAGCAGCTTTTCATTCGTGGCAAAAGAAAAATCACGCTAACCGAAGAAGGTGTACTTCTCCGTAAGCGTGCAGATGAAATCCTGATGCTGTGCGAAAAAACTCAACGTGAAATTGCCCAGGATTCTGATTTGATCGGCGGTGTTATTTCTATCGGCGGCGCCCAGTCCCCTGTCGTGGCACAGGCAACCTCTCTGATAGCGGACAGGTATCTGGGAGTGAAGTTTCAGTTTTTCAATGGTGACGCTGAAACGCTGATGGAGCGGCTCGACCACGGCACCTTGGATTTCGGTATTCTGATCGAACCTGTTGACCTTGTGAAATATGAGCATCTTCCCCTGAATGAAACCGACGAATGGGGACTGCTCATGCAAAAAGACTGCTCTCTTGCATCCAAAAAAGTCATTCGCCCAGAGGACATTCAAGGTGTTCCGCTCATCCTGCCTCAGCGTATTGGCTTGCAGAGGGAACTTTCCACCTGGGCTGGGATTTCTACGGAGCAGCTGAATACCATTGCCACCTTTGATATTCTGTTCAATAACCCTTCTCTCTTAATTAAGAATGGACTGGGATATGCGTTTGCCCTGCGTACACTGGTAGATACCAGTGAGAGCCCAACACTTTGTTTCCGCCCACTTGAACCAGCAATAAAAATCCAATATGGCCTTGCATGGAAACGGTATCCAATATTCTCTAAGGCGGCAGAGAAATTTATAGAGCAGCTGAGGGAATTGGTTGAGTAATACTGCACAACAGAAAAAGCCGTCTGTAAGGGCATTTGAAATTGCCCTTACAGACGGCTTTTGTTCAGTCAATATTTTTATATTCAGTAACAGCTTTCAGATAAATTTCCGGGTCACCATTGAGAATCAAATCCGCATAGGCTGCCGGATCGTTGTAAATCAGCCAGTCCAGCTCTGACCGCTGATACACATTGTCTGTAACCTCGTTCTCCACGGCAGTGCAGTCTATTAAAATCATGCTGCCGTCAGTGAAGCGAAGCTCCACACAGGCGGTGTCGATGTTGAACTCACAGGACAGGATTTTCATTTTCTTTCCTCCTCAGATTTTGTGTGTTTTTCTTCGCAAGCTCACTGGCGGCTTTCCGGCGTTCCTCAGTGTAGGGGGCAGTCAGCTTGATACTGAGCCGCTTTTTCTGAATTTCAAAGGTCAAGCCGCCTTGCTCGTTGTCATCGGTCTGCTTGCAGAGATTGGGATGCAGGCTGGCGTATTTTCGCAGACGATTTTTGAGGTTGGTGTTATGGGTCATGACCTCGGTAATGTCGTTGTCTTCGTCAAAAAAGATAGCGATTGTTTTCTGCTTCTTGGAAAGACCTGTTTTCATAAAACCTCCTGATTTTGTTGAATTTTTGTCAGCTCTACAGCCGTGAAAGTGGGTGGATATTCCAATGGAGAACGTCCGAATGATGCACGGATCACTCGGAACGCTCCCATCGGATTTTTTGCGTTTTTTGCGGCTCTACACGGGATTATCGGCTTTCGGCTCTCTCAGTCGTTTTTGCCCGATGTCTACCAAAGAAATGCCACAGATTATTCCGTTCAATGACAGCTTCATAGCTGCGGAGCTTTCCTCTGAGGACTTCATTTTCCTGTTCCAGTCCGGCAGTGCTGAGTTTCTTGCGAATAGACTTGTACTCAGCCAATTCAGCAGTCAGCTCAGAAACCTTGGCTTTCAGTTCGGCAATCACTTTGTTGGCTGCATCCAGCATTTTTTGAAGTCGGTGTTCCTTCTTTTCTTGTGCGGCGTATTTTTTAGCCGCCGTGGACAGGCTTTCAAACTCCGAGCGTTCCAGCATGACCTTGGAGGACAGCGGCACGGGCTTGGGTTCAATTTTGTCTACGGCCTGAACTGCAACCTGCTTTTTCTGGATTTTCTCAATTTTCTTTTCCAGTGAAGCGGCCTCCTGCGCTTTCTGTGCTGTCTGTTCGGTGAGATTGGCAAGCCGCTCCTGCTCCCTCTCTACCTTGAACTGAGTGACGGTCAGATGCTCCTCGGAGCTGCCACGCTCGCCTCGCTCCACATCGGTGTAGCCAGCAGAGCGCATGGCGTCATAAAAATCGTCCTGCAAAACCGAGTAGGATTTTCTGAGAACCTTTTTGCCGTTCTTGGAAAGTAGCGGCTCGCCGTTTTCGTCCAGGGCAGGCTTGGAATCCCACTTTTTGCTCATGCTGACCTGCTGGATGCTTTCTTTCACAGTGCCAACTAAGGACTTATCCTTGCACCGCTTTGACCAGAGAATTTGTTTTTCCACCACCGGGATGTAGACTACATGAAGGTGGTAGTGGTACACATCCTCGCCCAATGCCTCGGACATTGCCCGGTTGCGTTCATCGGCGTGCATGACGGCTGAGAGAATGTACTGCTCACCGCCGACGATTTGGACTGCGGCCCGGTAAGCGTTTTCATAAAACTTGCTGGCAAAATCATAGCCGCCGTGGTTGTAGAAGTAGGCTGAGTTCACATCGAATATCAGCTCTCCAAACTTATCAGCATCGGCTTTCAGACCACGGGTGGAGATGATGCCGTCTGCCACCATCTGATCGAACATGGCGGTATAGTCAGCGGTGGGGGACTTGAAATGGACATTCATCCCGGTGCGCTCCGGTACGATGTCCTGATTGACATAGGATTCTTTTTCACGCTCATTATGCGCCTGAGCGTTGCCGACCTTGTCTGCGGTCAACCTTGCGTTTCTAACACTTGTACGATGGATACCATCGCCTCTTGCCATAGGCAGTTACCTCCTGAATTTGTTCGAATATTTTAGGTGTGTGTACGGGGTAGCTTCGGAGAGGCACTTCTTCGGAAGTGTAATAACCCACTATGATACTTTCATCCTGCGGCTGCAAAGTATCGTGGGCTCTCCGAGGGGGAGTGCGGCTCCTGCGGGAGTCTCCCGGATTTCATGGTTTGCAGGTGGTACCCTCAACCCATAAAACCCGGCGTGGACTGCAATCTGTTCGCAACTTCGTCTTGCTCAAATCTTGCCGCCCACAGGCAGAGAAACTTCCCTGAAGTCTCTCTGTCATCCTTCTCCAAATCTGCGGATTCTTCGATGGGGACAGGGGATGCGAAGGGCTTGGTCTGTCACCCGATTCATCTGCCTTGTCTGCCATCCACAGAAGCGTGGCACGCTCCTGTTATCGCTCCCAAGGTGAAGTAGTCCAGCGGTAGCTTTCCGGCACACCACGGCGGTCAAGGTACTCCTGCCGTGCCTGCTCCCGCTGTTCCTCGGTGGGTGCTGTTTTATACTTGGAATAAAGCTGGCGGTTCAGCATAGCGTCCAGCTTTTGCTCCAACCCTTGCCTTATATCTTCATCGAAATCATCTTCGCTGTTGAGGTGATACAGCACCAGATCAACAAACAGGTCATAGGGAATTTGCACACTTTTCATTCGCTTCTTTTCCTTTCCGGTAAGTTCCCAATTTGGGAACTTACCACCTATCCGCAACGGTAGCGACGATTGCGACGGTTGTTGAGATAGTATCTGTTTAACCGTTGCGACCGTCGCAACCGTCGCACCTTGCTTTACTGAGCGTCCCGCGGGGGCGTGTAGGTCAAGATGATTCTGCGCCCTGAGTGCTTGGCCTTGTTCTCATATCGGATGTTGTAATCCTCCAAGAGCTTGCCGCAGCGGATGTTTAGATATTTGCTCAGGGAGTTTACCGCCATATCCGAATGGATAATCTCAGCCAGCTCGGAGGGAGAGCCTGTCCACTCTGCCTGCTCCACAGAAACCAACTTTGCGACGGCTTCCAGAACAGGATCGGGCGGCTCGATGTGCAGCTCATTTTCCAGCCGTTCCAAATTCCAAATCTGCGTCACCGGATCTTTTTTCAGATAGAGAATCTGATCCTGATGGTCACGCCCGGTCACATTGATTGTGGCCTCCAGTCCGGTTCGCACGGGCTTCTCCATCACCAGCGTTCCGTCGGCGCTTCCGGCAATACCGTTTGTGCCGGACACAGAATCAAACTTGTCGG
Organism: Yanshouia hominis; assembly: GCA_014385025.1. GTDB lineage: Bacteria > Bacillota > Clostridia > Oscillospirales > Ruminococcaceae > Yanshouia > Yanshouia hominis. The sequence continues at coordinate 28,807 of JACRTB010000003.1, forward strand.
ATGCTACCTGTTTCCTGGTGTGATGGACTGCCAGGATGCAGACCCTGTGCTTGTCGGCAAGCTGCTTGAGCCTGCTGATGATCTCGTAGTCGGCGGCATAGCTGTAAGCCTCACCGCCCACCTCCCGGACTTTTTGAAGGGTGTCCACGATGACGAGCTTTGTGTCGGGATAGTCCCGGATGAAGCCCTCAATCTGCTCGTCCAGCCCACACCCCAGCTTGCTGGCAGCGGTAGCGAACCGCAGCGTCGGGCTGTCCTCCACGCCGTACATCATGAACATCCGTTTCTGGATGCGCTGGTAATCATCCTCCAAGGCAAGGTACAGCACCGTACCTTTGTGAACCTCAAAATTCCAGAGCTTTTGTCCCGTGCTGACATGGTAGGCGATCTGCGCCACCAGAAAGGACTTGCCGATTTTCGGGGAGCCAACAAGCAGATAAGCCCCGGCATCCAGCAGACCGTCGATGATGGACGGCCTGCTGTCAAAGGTGGTCTGGTATAGTTCAGTCATGGAAACCGTGTGGAGGTAATGAGGGTCACTCAGCCTCTGCAATCTCCGGCACATTTCCTCGAAACTTTCCTCAGAATTTTCAATCTGGTCATTGATTTCCGAGTCAGAAGTGGGTATACTATTTGCAGGAATTGTTTGAAATGACTGCCTTTCATCTGCGCCAACAGATGTGTTAAGGGCAGTCTTTTCTTTTGCATCAATCGTCATAGGCAAATTCCTCCTTCATTCCGTCCATAATTGTGGTCATCATCTCGATGGTGTCCATCAGCTCGTCATCCACACCAGCCCCTGCCTCGATTCGCCGGAGCTGTTCCAGCACAGCGGCGAACTGGTTTTTGAGAGCCTTGAACACCCTTGGATTGCCCTGTACCACCACATCCTTGCAGAGCAGACGCCGGGTGATGTAGTCCTGTTTGGTCAGGCCAGACAGCTTCACGAAAATCTCAAGCTGTTCGTCCTCCTCTGGTGATACCCGAAAGGCGACTGTCTTGTTCCTCCAACGGTTGTGATTATCCATGTTTTTTGCTGACATAATTAAGCTCCTTCCTCAATTCGTTCAAAGTTCAGTTTTTCGGCCATTTCCGTCTGGCGAGTCGGGAACAAGTGGGCGTAGCGGTAGGTGATGTCGATGCTTTCATGCCCCACCCGATCAGCGATTGCCAGAGCGGTAAAGCCCATATCAATCAAAAGGGAAATGTGTGAATGTCTTAAATCGTGGATTCTGATGCGTTTTACCCCGGTTTCCTTGCATCCCCGATCCATTTCACTGTGGAGGTAATGCTTGCTGATGGGGAAAATGCGCTCATCATCTTCTGCGCTGTAAAACATCTTGATATAGTCCTGCATCTCCTCACAGAGAAACTGCGGCATTTTAATGACCCGGTTACTTTTCTTGGTTTTCGGGGTAGTGATGACATCCTGCCCCTTGAGCCGCTGGTAGGACTTACTGATGGTCACGGTGCTGTTGGTGAAGTCAAAATCCGAAGCACTCAGAGCCAGCAGCTCGCCCTCCCGGATACCGCACCAGTAGAGCATTTCAAAGGCGTAGTAGGAAATGGGCTTGTCCATCATGGCATCTGCGAATTTCAGATACTCCGCTTTCGTCCAGAACAGCATTTCCTTCCGTTCCTCGCTGCCCATGTTTCCGGCCTTGGCTGCCGGATTGGATTGCAGCCCGTAGTATTTGATAGCGTGGTTAAAAAGGGCGCTGAGCTGATTGTGGACGGTTTTCAGATAGGTGGTGGAATAGGGCTTCCCCTTGGAATCCGTCAGACTGCGTATCTCATTCTGCCAGTCGATCACATCTTTCGCCGTGATCTCTGACAGCTTCCGCTTCTTGAAATACGGCAGGATCTTCTTCTGGATGATGCTCTCCTTGGTGAGCCAGGTATTCAGTTTCAGCTTGGGCTTTACATCCTTTTCATAGAGGCTGACGAAGCTCTCAAAGGACATGGTCACATCGGACTGCTTCTGCATCAGGAACTCACGCTCCCATGCCTGAGCTTCTTTCTTGGTGGCAAAGCCGCGCTTGCATTTCTGCTTTCGTTTACCCTTCCAGTCGGTGAACCAGCACATGGCGTACCATGTGCCACTGTCTGCGTTCTTGTATACGGACATTCTTATACGCTCCTTTCTGTCTGCTCTTTGGTTCCGTAGAACTTCTCGTAGAAAAACTTGCGGTCAATGCGGCCTGCAATGGTGATGCAGCCTGTTTTCTTTAATTCCTCATTCATCTTGCGGATGAGCTTGTACGCATAAGGGATGGAAACATCCAATTCCTCAGCAACCTCTTCCACACGCATGAACATCTTTCCTGCCATAAGCAAAATACCTTCCTTTCCTCGTTGATGTTGATACGGTTACTTCTGATAAATGTCGGTGGTTTATTTCTCCTCTTCAATACACTAAACATTATAGTTTAGTATATCTGTAGTATACTATGCATATAAGTTTAAGTCAAGCGGTTTTCAAGAAAATATTAAATATTTTTGTTTAGTTTTATCTTGACTTTATTAAGCATATCTGCTATGCTCAGTTTATAGAAAGCAAGACAGGAGATGGCTGATATGGCGATTGGAGAACGCATTCACTTTTTTCGTACCCTGCGGGGAATGACACAGAAATATCTTGGTACGCAGGTGGGCTTTCCCGAAAAGTCCGCTGATGTGCGCCTTGCACAATATGAAACAGGGACAAGAACCCCTAAAGCGGACATGACTGCGGCGTTGGCAAATACCTTGGATGTTTCTCCTTTGGCCTTGTCCGTGCCGGATATTGACTCCTACATGGGGCTGATGCACACGCTCTTTACCTTGGAGGACAGATACGGTCTGGAAATCTGCGAGTGTGACGGGGAAGTGCATCTGCGTGTAAACATTCGCCACGGCAAGGATGCCGCTGAGTTGACCCGATCCCTGATTGCATGGCGGGAACAGGCAGCCAAGCTGGAAGCAGGAGAGATTATAAAAGAGGACTACGACCGCTGGCGTTACCATTACCCCGAATTTGATACCACCCGTAACTGAGTGAAAGTTCCCGACCAGCGTTTTATGGAGTGGCTTCTCTCTGATCTGGATAAGGACGAAAAATAAAGCAAAAACGGTCTTGCTGATTTTCAGAATCAACAAGACCGTTTTTCTATGCCCCGCACAAAACTGCTTCACCTGCAAGCCAGTGTCTACATAGCAGCAAATAAAACAAATTTGTTTAGAGAGTTGGTTATCAAATTGTTATCAAAAGGCAAAGAGAAACCCCAAAAGCCCAGTGATTCCAAGGCTTAACAGTCGTAAGGAACTATAAGTCTTGTGGTTCGGGCAGAGAACGGTGTGACCGTGAAGGTCACGCCGTTTTTCTGCGTCCAAGGGTAGATTCTGCAATCATGGGTTCTGCCAGTACGGGGATTTCCACCTCGTCTACGAAGTTGAAGATGATCTCCACCTTCTGTCTGCGCTTGCCGCCAGACTTGTCCGGTGCGTGGATGATGATCTTCTTAATGTACTCGTTGACAATCGTCTGCGTCAGCTCTGTGACATCCACATACTTTTTCGTCAGCGCAATGAAAGCGTCCAGATCGTTGCCCATTGTTTGACGCTGCTCGACCCATTCCTCTGTTGTTTCAATTTCGAGCTTTAACCGTTCCTGTTCTGTCTCATAATCAGCAGTCATTTTCTTGTACTTCTCTTTGCTGATCTCACCGAGAGCGTAGTCCTCATAGAGCCGGGACATGACCACATCAAGATTAGCAAGGCGTTTTCTTGCCTGCTCCACGCGCTTCTGATCTTCCCGAATGTCCCGTTCCTGATCGGCGCGACGGTAATGCAGCCATTCCTCCTGAAAGCCATCCACGTCGCCGCGAATGTACTCGTTGACCGCCTGAATCCGTTCCAGCACCAATTCCCGCAGTACATCCTCGCGGATATAATGTGCTGAACAATCACCGCGCCCACTCTTGTATTTGGAACAGACGTAGTGATCCTGCTTGCCCTCAAAGCTCTTGCAGGTGGCAAAGTGGAGCTTGCCACCGCAATCTGCACAATACAGCAGCCCGGAGAACAGCCCCTGCCGTTCCGCTTTTGCAAGGCGGCGCTTGTTTTTGCGCAGCTCCTGTACTCTGTCCCATTGTGCCTGAGAAACGATTGCCTCCTGTGTATCCGGTACGATGAACATATCCTTCGGATCATTGGGAATCCGCTTTTTCAGCTTGTAGGACTTGGAGTAGGTCTTGAAATTACAGGTGCAGCCGGTGTATTCCTGCCGTTCCAGAATCCCGACGATGGATTGATCCTTCCATCCATACGGATTCTTGGGCAACGGCTTTCCCTTGCGGCTGGCATACAGCGCTTTGGTCGTGAGAACCTGATCCCGTTCAAGAATCCGGGAAATCTGCTCCGGGCCTTTGCCGTCGATGCAGAGGTCAAAGATGCGCTTGACAACCGGCGCGGCTTCCTCGTCCAGAATCCACTTGTCCTTGTCGTTCGGGTCGCAGCGGTAGCCGTAGGGCGGCTTGCCGAGATGCTTGCCGCTGGTGCCGCGCTGATGCAGGCTGATACGGACTTTCTTGGAGGTATCGCGCGGATACCACTCGTTGAACAGGTTACGGATCGCGGCAAAGCCCTCTCCGTCCCCGCGCTGGCTGTCCACGCCGTCATTGACGGCAATGAACCGCACATCGTAGCTGGGAAAGATGATGTCGGTGTACTGGCCTACGGTCAGATAGTCACGGCCAAAGCGGGACAGGTCTTTGCAAAGCCAGCAGCCTACCAATCCCTGCTTTACCAGTTCAAAGCCCTCCTGTACGCCGGGGCGCTGAAAGTTCGTGCCGGTATAACCGTCGTCCACCAGAATTTTCAGGTTTGTGTAGCCATGATCCTGTGCGTATTTGGTTAAAAGCTCGCGTTGATTCTGTATCGAATTCGACTCGCCCTCCAATTTATCCTCATTGCTGAGGCGGCAGTAGAGTATCGTAATTTTTTGCTGATCCGTCATAACGTCCTCCTTCACGTTCGGGTCAGCCGACAGAATCGGTGTGCTTATATTTATAGTACCATAGTTTTGTGTCGCTGTCATTAACAAGCCACCTCCCGGTCAGAAAAAATGAGCCGTTTTACCTTTTGGGTAAGCGGCTCATTTCCGTCACAAAGGGTTTCGACGGTGTACCATGTGTTGCCGATCTTGCGCTCGACTGTCCCACAGAAGCTGCTGCGCCCAGACCAGTATTTTTCGCACTGTTCCAGAAAATCAGCGGGCGGCTCACAGGCATAATCAAAACAGCTTTCAATGTGGATGAACCTGCAAAGCTCGATCACTTCTTCGGGCGTGCCGGTCATAACGGCGCGGTTGATCTTTTCAATATTGATGACTTTTTCCATAGGCAATTCCTTTCTCATAATTCCTGTTCGTTTTTGCGGCTGTAGTTTTGCTTCTCAGGGGCAGGCTGCTCCTGCACATGGTGCAGATTGTGAAGCACAGACCGCTGTTCATCCGGGTGCGGCTCACCCAGCAGTTCGGATACATCCCGGTCAGCCTGATGGAAGCGGTCGTAGTCATAGTTCTCACCGAAGGTGTCCTTGACCTTTTCACGCACGGCTTCGATCATTTCGCCGCGCAGTTCCATGCGGGCGGCGTACAGTTCGGCTGCGTCAACGGCTTTCGCCTGTTCCTGCAATGCGCAGAATTTTTCCACTTCGGCATCCATGCTGTCTGCGGCTTTTGCCGCAATGGTTTCAAGCCCCGCTTTGTTGGCGGTCATAGCGTCAAGACGTTGCTTAACCTCCTTCATGCCCTCCGGGTCTGTTTTGTCAAACCTAGAAAGCAGCATGGACAGCTCGGATTTCAGTTCTTCCATGTCCTCGGTGACAGCAGCCAGCTCCCGTTTGATTTCCCCACGGCGCAGAAAGCTCGTTGGGCTGAGTGCTTTCAGCTCAGCGGTCAGCGTCTTTTTCTGCTTGGCTTTCTCCCGCAGGAATCGGCGTACTTCAAGAAACCGTTCATAAGACGGCTGGATTTCCTGAATCCGTGCGTCCAGCTTTTTTGCCGCGCCGGTGTGGTAGAGCCACGAATACCGCAGCAGCAAAATGCCCTTGCGGGCTGTTTCCAGAGCCTTGGCAAGGGCTGGTACGGATGCCATAATCGTGTTTTTCAGCTTTGTAATCTCGTCGCGGATTGTGCGGATAAGTTTATTCTGCTCTCGTATCTGCCGGTTGAGTTCGCAGCGGTCAGAGACGATTCCTTTGCGCTCCAACGCCTGCGCTGCCACCCCTTCATGGATGGTGGGAATCTCATCAATACCCCGTGCAGCGTTGCTGCGGTGGTCAATGCGTTCCTCCCGCCCGGCGCGTTCCAGACAGCGGTTGGACACATCTGCCCATGCTGCCCGCCATGCCGTAAGCTGTTCTTCGCTGTTCCAGTGCTCGGAGATAGGGTTCTGCCTGCCATAGCGGGTGCTTTTGGGATGCTTGTCAGCCCGGACAAGCCCCTGCGTCTCGGCAGCAGACGGCGTCATATACACTTTCTTCTTACCGACCTTGTAGGGATATTGTTTCTCCCAGCCTTCGTTCTGTGCCGTCCGGAACTCGGCGGCAGTAAAACCGCGTTCCTCGCCGTTTTTCATGCAGAGATATTCTTTCTCAGTCTTGTACTGCCACTTGCCCTGTTCATCCAGTGGACGCACCGTCAGCAGAATGTGGGCGTGGGGGTTGTGACCGTCGGTGTCGTGAATGGCAGCGTCGGCGCACATCCCGTCTGCCACAAACTGTTCTTGTATGAACTCCTGCAACAGCTCGATTTGCTCCCCGCGGGATAGCTCCACAGGAAGCGCAACCACAAACTCACGCGCAAGGCGGCTGTCCTTGGCTGTCTCTACTTCCTCCACGGCGTTCCATAGTTTTTCACGATCCTGCCATTCCTGCGGGGCGTATTCTGGCAGGAACACTTCTTGCCAGACAAGCCCCTGCTTTTTCGTGTAGTCGTGCTGTATCCCGTCGTAATCGTTATACAGACGGGAGCAGCTCAGATACGCGGAAGCAGCCACAGCGGAGCGCCCCGTGCCCCGGCTGACTACCTTCGCTTCCAGATGATAAATCGCCAAACGTTCTCCTTTCTGCCTGCGCACAGGCTTGTTTTTGTTTCTTTTTTGCAAAAAGAAAAGAGTGTCGGCATAATCGACACTCTATCTGCGTCAAAGCTGCCGGTGGCAGGTTTGCGCAGGCGGTTGGATAAATAGCGGCGCAGAGTACGGCAGAATTTGTTCAATCGCGCAGACGATGACAGCAGCACTCGCAGGTGCTGTGGCATTGTCTGGAGGCTTCCGCAGAAGCCGCAATCCCCCTCGGAGAGCGCACGATGCCGTAAGGCATACCACCGCCTGTTTTACAGGTGGTGAGTAAGTGCGCCCTTAGGAACTTAGCCTCCGGTTCTGTCCGTAGTTTCGTTACTGTCCACCAGTCTCTCGGCTAAGTATCCTTCCATCTCAGGTAAAGCTATCGCCCGCACTTCCGGCAGCACCTTTTCCAGAATGGCACCCTCCTGAATGAGTCTGCGCGTTCTCGCTTTGCGCTCCTTGACCCTATCCCGCGCCTGCGCTTCCTCCAATCGGTGCTGCGCCTGCAACAGCTTCTTTTCCGTATCTGTCATGTGAACACCCCCCTCACTTCCGTCTTTGCCAGACGATTTCATAACCCAGCGCGTCGGCAAGCTGGACGGCTTCGACATAGCGCAGGGATTCCCGCTGGAGCTTGTTTGAAAGGTTAGAAACGCTGTCAGACCAGCCGTGTTCATCCCGCAGCAGATCAACGACCTCCTGCATGGTCATTCCCTGACGAACGATGTACGACTTGATCTCATTTCTCAGATTGGATTTCATCAATTTTTTACCTCCATGTTTTCGTGATATTGGTTTTTGAGTAAGTGAACTGTGTGCGCTTTGCGGTGAATAATCTGCCGTGCCGCAAATCCACTCAGATTTCTGCCCGTGATGCCCTGTTCATAACAGCACCTTACCGGTTTCATCGTTCTGTGTGAGAGCATACGGAGTGGAAAGAAACGCCGCAGTCCGATGCAGTGGCTTCACGTTTCGATAAATCACTGGATGGTGCATCGTGTCCGGTTTGCGGCGAAAATCTTCACGAATTGCACAAGCATTGATTTTGAAGCCGCTAAATTGAGCCGCCGGTGTACGGCTCGGTACGGCAAAGCCGACTTGTGTACGCTTCTGTACGCGGGTTTTGCGTACCAGCCGCCGATTTGGCGGCAGATTTTACACTCTACCGTGAAATAATCTACGGCAAGCACAAGCAAAAGCGGTTTTTAAGAATGGAATCAAAAACAGCCGTACAGAGTGTACGGCGTGTACGGCACTTTTGAAGTCCGGTTCTCATTTTTAATACGGCAGCGGATTGACCACCTCGATGCCCATAAAACCACGCACCCGCTTGCCGCCGACATGGACATTGTTGGTGGCCTCCACATTGTAAAGGCGGTCATTCTGCGCAAGTTCGGAGCTGAGCCGGTTTGCCGACATAGGCTTCTGCGCATTGTCCTCGCACCAGCGCTGATACGCCTTAAACAGCGCCTTGGAGCTGGCTTCACTGTCGGCCTTGAAACGGATATACCCTTCGGATTGCAGGAACTCGATCACATTGTTGCTGCTGCGCTTCACTGTCTCCATATTCTCTTTTGCCTTAGAGCTGACCGTAAACTGATAGTTGTTCCTAATCAGCCGGTGCAGACCCTCCAGACACCAGAGAAAGATGCCCTCCTTCTCCCGCATCAGCTTATCCACCAGAAACGGATCGTCCGCTCTGCCTGCGGGCCGGTCTTTGGTGGTCAGCACGATCTGGCGGCGAAAGAAACCGTCGGACTTGTCGTGCAAAGCCGTCAGCGCACCGTTGCCGAAACAGAGAAAACGCACATAGAGCTGGCTTTGATAGCTCTGAACGCCCTTGCGCTCCATATCCATCTTGCATTCAGAGGTCACGATGGATTTGATATAATTGGTCTTGGGCAGTGCGCTCATGTCCATATCGTCGTCCACCATCAGGAGCTTGTTCTCCAAGTCTGCGCGGCTGAACCGGTTGCTCTCCACCTTTTGGATACTGGTGGTATTCATGCTGTCCCCCAGTAGGGAGCGCATGACCAGTCCGATGCGACTTTTACCCTCGCCGCCCTTGCCGATGAGCATGAGCATCTTCTGCCCCTTAGTGGTGGGCAGCAGGCAGTAACCCAAAAACTCCTGCAAGGTGGGAATATCCTCCGGTTGCAGCAGTTCGGATAGGAATTGTAGCCAGCGGTTTGGTGCAGGTGCATTGGGATTATAAGAGACGGTCAATCGGTTGTTGCAGTAGCTCTTGTCGGCGGTAAAGCTGCCGTCCATGAAATACGTTCCGTTGGCAACATGGATGCGATCTGTTTCAATGGGCAGCGGCGGCGAATACGCTTGTAGCTTGATGCTGGCAAGCAGATTTGTCACAACTTTGGACAGCCCGGAGGTCAGAACTCCGGAGATTTCCTCCAGAATGAGATTGCCGATTTGTCCCTCGTCCTCAATCAGCCCGTCCACGGTGAAAAGCCGCCCACGCACACATTTCATGGGGTGCTTGTCCAAAAACTGCTGGCAGAACAGCACCTCGTTGATGTGTTTGCCGTCGTACCAGTCAGGCCACGTCTGTGGTGTCATATCCATCTTCCAATTCCTCCTTGTGAATTTTCTCTAAGCGCTGCCGCAGCCTGTCCAGCTTTCCACCCGCCATCTGCTGCTGCACCACCTCGGCGCGTTCGTGGGAATCTCCGGCGCACAGAATGTCCAGATAGTATTCCGTCTCATCGAGATTGTGACAGGCTTCCACGAACCGTGCATGAACAGGCTCGTCAGGCGACTGCGGCGCATACCGCACCTTCCAGTCCCGCAGTACACGGGCATAATCCGACAGAACAGAAAAGCACAGCCGATCGTTTTCCATGAGCTGCTGTGCTTCTGTTTTCTGTCTGCGCTTTTCAAGAATTTCCTTTGTCGGTGGTCTGTTCGTGTCAATGCCGAAGTCTGCCGCAAGCCGCTGGGTGGCTTCGTAAAGCGGCAGACCAAAAAGGTTGGCGGCAAAGTCGATCACGTCTCCGTGTGCGCCGCAGGCAAAGCAATAATAGTGATCGTCTGCCACGAACAAGCTGGGGTGCCGGTCGTTGTGAAACGGACAGAGGGCTTTACCATATCGGTCTATCTCTATTCCGTACCGTTCCGCAGCTTCCCGGCAGTTCACGCCATATTTGACGTTTTGAAAAAGGTTCATGCTGTATCCTCCGTAAAATAGATTCAAGAGGCTGTTTCTTCACCTCTCTGTCTGTTTTATGTTCAGATTCTCTGCGGGCAGGCGGATGACGTGACAAGTTCATTTCAAAAAACATGACAGGTCTTTCCACGTTCATATTCTCGTGGTATAATAAAATAGAAAAACATGACAGGAGGACGCAGCATGGCACAGGAGCTTATCAGCCACAAGGTTCTATCTCTGGATTTCTGGCAGGATACCGTAACCTACGCAGGCAGCGTCATGCCGACCGGCACGATTGGCTGTGCGGTATTGAACATCCACGACGAAACGATCACGCGATTGGACGCGCCGTGCAGGATCCTGAATCAACTGCTGACCGGCATTGGCTTAAAGAATGTAGATATGCAGCTTCTTCCGAAAGCACAGGAGGCAGGCCAGGCTATCATTCACGCGCTGCACGATGTCCCGCCGTTCTCCCGTTTGGACAGGAAGCAGTTTGAGGATTACCTTATGCAGGCGTTTTCCGAGAAAGCATTTGCCGAGCTGAATGAGTATTTACAGCTCCCGATGGAGCAGCAGGCAGTCAGTAATATTACAGGGGCGCATCCCTTGGCGGCGCTGCTGATCCGCGTCATTCCGGTGCTGGGGCATCTGAGCTATTCTCTGCGGCAGTACAAAATGACCTTGACTGCATTTGCGGAGTTTTTGCAAGAAAACGCCGAAATACGAACGCCCACCGGGTATGCCGCCGCGTTCGGGCAGTTTTTCAGGGAGAATGCCACCTTGGAGGAAAGCAATCCCTCGTGGATGGCGCTGACCAATGCGACGGTGCAGTATGTTCCCGCGATCCATCCCGGCAATGCGGAGGATCAGCTTGTCAAGCGGATGCACTTTGTATCCTTCGTCGGGATGTTCCGCGCCGATCTTTTTGAAGGGCTATGCGTTGGACACGCGCCGAGAAAATGCGCCGTCTGCGAGAAATGGTTCCTGACCACCGACGCACGGCATGCGAAATATTGCAGCGGCTACGCGCCGAACGACAAGCGCGGGCGCACCTGCCGTCAGGTCGGAAATCTTCGCGGACGGGAGCAGCGTGAGCTTGCCGCCGACCATCCCATCCGAAAAATCTATACAAAGCGGTTCAACACGATCACGCAGTATCTTGGGCGCGGCACGCTGGACGAGCAGACTGCCGCCGTGATGAAAGCACTTGCAAAAAGCAAGCTGGAAAAGGCGCTGCAAGACAACAACTATGCGCAGGGCAGCTACGCCGCCGAAATGGAGCAGGCGGCTTTGCTGGCAGAAGCGAAAGCGAATAGAAAGCAGTAATCGCAATCCACAGCGGAGGGAGGTGCAGACATGAAGGATAATCGTGACAAGCAGATGGCGCAGCTTGCGGGCTGGACATGGGAATTGAACGGCTATGCGGCAAAAGTGCCGTTCTATAACGCCGACGATCTGACCATGCGCGAAGTCCAGAACGTCTTTCTGCTTGACCCGGAACCGCCGCAAATGGAGCTGAACGACTACATACGCGAAGCTGTCCGGAAAAGAGATTTATCCTACTTTTTCTTCTTCCTGCACCACTTTGAAAAGCGGCTGAACGGGGTGATCTACCGCTTTCTTACCCGCAGCGGATATGACCGCTATGACCCGGCACGGTTTCTGGACTACAAGCTGGAAGTTCTGCAAATGTTGCTGTACTGTCTGCCAAGGTTTGAGCCAGAGCAGGAAACGGAGTTTTTGAAATATGCGAAGCACTATATCCGGGACGGGCTGCTGTTCTGCCGCATGATGGGCGAAGCCGGTTCCTTTGCCAGCCTTGCGGAGTATCGGCGCGTGCGGCAGATCGGCGCGATGTATAACAATTCGGGCAAGAGCCGCGCGGAGGTCGTTTCCGAGTTCGCCGCTCAAAGCGGATATAAGGACGAAAGCGGATCCGCGGACGAGCTGTTGAGCATTGCCCAGCGCAACCGCAGCATTGTTTCCCTCTACCGCACGGAGCAGGACGAGGACGGCGAGGAAAACGGCGAGGATGTGACGCGCGACGATAGCTGGAACTATGATGACATCCTCTGGAACGGGATTCAGGCAAAGGCGGTCGCGGCGGCGTTTGAGCAGTTATCCTACAAAGAGCAATGGTATCTGGAAAAGCGGAACGCTATCTGCATGACCTGCGGGCGCGTCAGTCCTTTGTCCACGCAGTCCACCTTTGAGGACTTGGCGGTGGATTTCGAAGGTACAACCGCCAGTGGCGCGGAGCGATTCTACCGGCGCACATTGGACAAGCTGCGTCTGAAACTGCTGGAAAGCGGCCTTGTCCATACCGTGACGCTGAAGCAGACCGAGTGCCGCAAAAGGAACAAAAAAATAGCCGCCGCTGTCTACCTGTATCAGGCAGACAACGACGGCGAGTGGGGCGAGCTGCGGTTTGACTTTGAGAACGGCACAGCCGAGATAGTAAAACTGGCAGATTGGGACACAGTGAAATCTAACGTCTTTGCAAAAACGGCGATCCGGTTTGTACAGGGATTACCAGAGGCGAGGCTGCTGAAATCCGTGGTCGTGCCGTTTGAGTCGGAGACTTTGGGAAAATAAATCGTCGGAGGTACGCATTATGCCAAAACCGAAATGGAATTTGAATACCATTTACATATCTGAGCGACTTCAGGAGAGCCTGCGGCCCATCTCCCGCTGCGCCATGACCACGGTGGTCGCGCCCATGGGCTACGGAAAGACCACGGCGGTAAACTGGTATCTGGAGGAGCGCGCTAAAGCAGAGACACTGCACATCATCCGCATCAGCGTATACTCTGGCAACCTCGCCATCTTCTGGAAAAGCGTACAGGAGGCGTTTGCCCGCGCGGGATTTCCTCTCCTGCGGGAATATCCTTGCCCCACGGATGCAGCGGGCGGTGGACTGCTGGTGGATGACCTCTGCCATGCGTTGGTGGGAGAAACATCCTGCTACATTTTCATTGACGATTTTCATCTGCTGACGGACAGACGCGCCTCGATGTTCCTCTGTATGCTGGCAAACCGCCTGCCCATCAATGTGCATTTGATCGTTGCAAGCCGCGACCGCTTTCTGCCCGCTGCGGAGACGGTGCGGCTGGGGGCAAGGGTCTATCAGATCGGCACGGAGCAGCTGCGCCTGAACCATACGGAGCTTGCCATCTATGCCCACCGCTGCGGCACGGAGCTTTCCGAAGCGCAGGTTGAAAGTCTCCTCTATTCCAGCGAGGGCTGGTTCTCCGCCGTGTACCTGAATCTGCGAACGCTCTCCGAGCGCGGCGTCCTGCCCAACCGCAATTCCGACATCTACGCCACTTTTACCGCCGCCATGATCGATCCGTTGGCGAAAAAGCAGCGGGAGTTTTTGGCGGTCATGGGACTTGCTGATGAATTCACCATCGAAATGGCGCAGCGGATCACAGGCGACGCAGAGGCTGGGAAAATTCTCTCTATGCTGACCGAGCAGAATGCTTTTGTCACGCGACTGCCGGATGGCGCGACCTATCGCTTCCACCACATGATGAAGGAGTGCGCTGAGCGGTGCTTCTTGGCAATGGAAGCTGAAACACAGCGGCTCTATTGGGAGCGCTTCGGCCTCTGGTATGAGCAGCACCGGCAGTATCTCCATGCCATTGCCGCTTACAGGAAGAGCGAGAATTACGACGCGCTGCTGCGCGTCATCCGCAGCGATGCGGGCATTTTGCTTGCGTCGCTGAAGCCCGAGGACGTACTCGACGCGCTGGAAAAATGCCCCGCCGAAACGCTCAAGGCCTATCCTTTCGCCATTCTGGTACTGATGCGCCGGATGTTCACATGGCGGCAAATCCCAAAAATGCTGGAGCTGAAGGCGCTGCTGCTAACGGCCATCGAGGAGCACCCGGAGCTGTCCGAAGAAGAACGCGGCAACCTGCTGGGCGAATGCGACCTCATTCTGAGTTTTCTCTGCTACAACGACATCAGCGCCATGAGCCGCCTGCACCGCAGCGCCAGCGTGCAGATGTCCCGCCCCGCCATCAGCATCCAGAATAGCGGTGGCTGGACTTTTGGCTCGCCGTCCGTTCTGATGATGTTCTACCGCGCACCGGGAGAACTCGAAAGCGAGCTTGCCGAGATGGACGAGTGTATGCCCCATTACTATAAGGTCACCAACCACCACGGGCAGGGCGCGGAGACCATCATGCGCGCCGAGGCGCTGTTCTGCCAGGGCCGCTTCACCGATGCGCACATCGAACTGGAGCGTGCCTATGCGCAGGTCAAAGACAACGGGCAGATCAACATGGCACTCTGCTGCGACTTTCTGTCGTGGCGGCTCTCGCTGCATACCGATGTGGAGCAGCGCTATACCTTTGAGGAGCGATACGCGGCGCTGCTGCGCTATCACGATGCCTCATGGATCAACCTTTGGAACGCCACCAGTGCCTATTACCATGCGCTGCGGGGTGAAACGGACAGTATCCCTGAAATCTTTTCGCAGCACCGGCTCTCTGATATCAATATGCTTGCGCCGGGTAAGCCTATGATGGAAATGATCGAAAACCAGGTGTATCTTGCCCAAGGTGCTTATGTCCGGGTGGTGGGGTATAGCGCAGAGCTGCTGCCGGTCTGCGAAGCCATGCACTATGCGCTGGTGGCGCTGCACCTACGCATCCAGACAGCGGCAGCCTATGAGAAATTGGGCAAGAGCGAGGAAGCCCACGCATGGCTGAGAAAGGCACTTTCCGACGCCGAACCGGACGGTCTTGTGATGCCGTTTGTAGAAAACTATGATATCCTGAAGCCTCTGTTGGAACGGGAGGTAAAAAATGACCTGCTCTCAAAAATCATTGAGCTTGGCGAAGCGGCAACGGCGCGAAACGCAGCCGGCACGCGCCCGGCAGCCTTCGACGTGCTGACACCGCGGGAATTTGAGATCGTGGAGCTGATGGCGCAGCGCCTCAGCAACCGCGAGATCGCGGAACAGCTCTTTCTCTCCGAGGGGAGCGTCAAGCAGTATGTCAACCAGATCTATTCCAAGCTTCATATCGAGGGCGACACCCGAACCAAACGAAAGCTGCTTGCCGAGCTGCTCAGATAAAAGACCTAACCTTTGGTTAATGGTTATCCCATAGGATCCACCGTACAATGTTTGTACGGTGGATTTTTATTTGCGGAAAGGAGGGCACGCATTCTTGAACCGAAGGTATCTCACATCTGTCACACCGCTGCCCAACCATGTTTTGCAGGTGGATTTTGTATCCGGCAGCCGGCTGCTGCTGGATATGAAGCCGTATCTTGATAAGATCCGGTTTCGCCCGCTTGCCGATGCACGGATCTGGAACAGCGCTGTGACCAATGGCATCTTTGTCCGCTTTGGCGATGTGGAGTTGAGCCACGATGAGATATTGTCCATGGCGGAGCAGGAGCATTGAAGCAATCCATTTGAAAAAGGAGAAGCAACCGATGAAACACTTGAAAACCTATCTGTCCCTTGCATTGACGCTGGCGCTGTGCATGAGCCTTGCCGCCTGCGGCGAGAGCAACGAGGACTACGGCGATGACGGCAGCGACTACAATTTTTACGGTGTCCCGGATTCCTTTGAGGGACTGGTCAAGGACAGCGAACAGATGTCGAATCTGTATGTCTTTGGCGGCGCATGGAGGGGTGAGGGCGGCGAAACACTGATCTCTGCCACCAGCGACGCCGGTGACGAGGTGCGCTTTGCGCTGTACGACGCCGACGAAGAGGTGACCGCCAGCGGCTTTATCCAGTTCGTGCCGGAATACGACTACGACTACTTCTACAACGAGCACGACGGCGTGGCCTACCGCAGCTGGTTCGACGAGGTCGGCACGCTGTACGTGGATTCTCTCGGCACATTTACAAAGATACTCGGCGATGCGCCGGGCGAAAACGTCGGTGACGGCGATTACGGACACCTTGCCGGTACATGGTATCAGGATGCCGAGCCCGGCGCTGCCAGCATCCTTACGTTCGACGCCTCCGGCAGCTGGGAGCTGCTCGAACGCCCCGGCGGCGACGGCGACCCCACCACGGTGGACTGCGGCACCATTGAGGTAAATCAGGATGGCGCCGGACAGTATTTTGCCGCTTCCGCCATGTATGAAGATGTTGTCTACGACTTCACCCTCGTCGGCGACGATGTGATCTACTGGGGCGGCGAATACGACTACTATCAGAAGATGGCGTAATGCCGCGGAAAGAGGAACGCATGAAAAAGCTTTTTTCGCTCCTGACGGCGCTGGCGCTGTGTCTGAGTCTTGCCGCCTGCGGCGACACCGAATCTGACGATACGCAAAGCGGCTATGAGACCGTCATGGATATGGAATTTCTCGACGGGATGTGGAGCATCGACGGCACCGCGAAGTTATACTTTGACAGTACGGAGGGCTTTTACGCCTACCGCACTCGCTGGGGACTCGGCGGGCGCGGAGAATTCGAACTGTCCGAGGCGAGCGGTCGGCCGATGATCTTCTTCAACGGTCTTCTCTACAACTTCCTCCTGCGCGACGACGGCGTGTTGCTGCCAAACCGGAACGGCGAGGGCAGCGGACTCACCATCCATCGAAACACCTTCCTCCACGACGACGAGGCGGAGATCGTCGAATGGGACATAAGCAACTGGGACGGCATGTGGCAAAATGCCCTGGGCGAGACCATCGTCATCAACTCGTCCCTCATGCAGTACATCGCCTGCTCGCCGGACTATTCCATGAGTGGCACCATGAACGACGAGGGCGAGGGTATGGGCCTCTATCTTTACGACAACGGGACGCGCGCCTACCTCTGCCCCGGTGACGACGGCAACAGCTTCACCCTCTCCGCCGAACGCTTCGGCCGCTACGGGGACGATCAGCATTTTGATGGCGTCTTTTACCGCAATGCCGACTTCTACGCCTACACGGATATGGAAAACGCGGAGTTTTATGAAGACGAATACTCCACCTTCTATATCTGGTACTACGACGGCGTGAACCGTTACCTTTTGGGCAACGATTACACCATCGGCGAAGACGGCCTTGCCTACCACGACGAAGACGGCCTCATCTATCCCGCAGGCTGGATTCCCGAAGAACCATATGATCCCGCTGTTGACTGGGGCGCAAACTGGATGGATAGTTGGGACATCTGAAGCCCCGCGGAAGAAGGAGGAAAATGAAATGAGACAACGAAGACCCTTTTTGACGTTCACCTTAGCGCTGCTGTTTTGTCTGAGCCTTGCCGCCTGCGGTGCGAAGCAGTATCCCATGGAGATCACCGTTGTAAACCGTACCACATACCCCATTGCGGATATACGCATCAGCCTCACTTCGGAGGAGGACTGGGGGGAGAACCGCCTGGAGACCACACTGGCGGAGGGCGAGAGTACCGAGATCGACCTGGGGGAGTACACGGAAGGGCAGCTAAACGAGGGCTTCAGCCTTCAGTTTTACGGTGAGGACGGTGAGCCGGTCAACCCTGACTATGATCCCAGCTCTCCCATGTTTTTTGACAACGGCGACTTTCTTATTTTCGCGCCGCCGGATCTCAGCGTTGCCCTTTTCCTGGACACCGCTTATGACAAGGAGGTCTATGACCAGAAAATCGTGGAGTCCTATGCTGCGGACGGCGACGGCCGGGGTGATGTGATCTCACGGGACGACATCCCGGTTCTGATGGGTGGCGCGCTGCCCTTTACCAATATGCAGAACCTGCTCTCCGAGAACCATGACGACGGCACCTACCGCTATGAGGACATCACCGAGGATGGGCAGCTCCTTGTGGTCAATACGGCGGAGCAAAGCTGCTTTGTTCCTGATGTACAGGAGCTGGACGATTATCTGACAGCCTGCGCCCTGTCTTTAAGTGATGCGGGTACCTATGAGCTGTTGTCCGCCAAAGAAAATGAGGAATACAGCAAAAATTTAAGCTATCCGGTTTACATCGTAACCTATACCGCCGGTGAGAACGAAGACACCCGAGAATGGACCGTATTTGTTATGGACACCGACATTTGTACCTATCTTTACGGATTCTGCGCGCCCCCCGATGCTGCGGCGGATATGGGTGAGACCTATCAAAACATTTTTTCGCAGCTGTATTTGAGCGATGAAGAATGAGGAGGATGCTGCATGAGGAGAAAAAAGCCATATCTTCTGGCGGGACTGGTGTTGCTGCTTTTCCTGCTGTGTACAGCCTGCGGCAATACGGAGGGGCAAATCGCCCCGCAGGATGACCCCAACGAGGGCCTGGGAGGTGGCCTCAGCGAGGACACCGTCAACGACTTCAGCGGCTTCGAGGGTATCTGGCTGGGCGAAGCGGACAACGACTACGACTCCATGGAGTTTGACGCCGAGGGCAACTGGACCCTCTACCTCAGCGGTGAGGTGGTGGATGACGGCTACCTCCGCTATGAGCCGGAGTGGGAGGCTATCTATGCCTATAGCAGCTCGGACGATTCCGGCAGCCTCATCACCATGGAGGAAGGCCAGCTCTACAGCGCCGCTTACGGCTACTTTAACTACGGCGAAGGGATGGAGTACCTCTGGTATGAGGACGGCGGCCATCTCACCGAGGACGACGAGCCCGATCCCTCGGAGGACGAGGTGCCCGACTGGAACGGCCGTTTAGACGGAGACCCAGACTCCTATTGGAGCTGGGATTCCGACCTCTGCCAGCGGAATGTCTCGGAATTCAAGGGCATTTGGTACTATGACGGCGATCTCTCGGCTGAGACCTATATCGTCATCGACGGTAATGGAAACTGGAGCTATTACCAGCGCGCTCCCGGCGCTGAGCCTGCGGAAATGGACTGCGGAGTTTTCACCTACTCCATGGATGAGGTAAGCACCTATTATGCGGACTCCACCATGTATGACGGCGTTTCTTACCGGGTCTTTGAGGTTGACGAGGACTCTCTGGCCTGGGGCGATGAGGGCGTTTACTACCTGATGGAGTGATGGAAAGGAAGGAGAACCATGAAAAATCGATGGAAACATATTTTTATCCCTGTGCTGGCCATGGCGCTCTGCCTGAGCCTTGCCGCCTGCGGCAATTCTGACGATGTCGCAGGAGATGATTGGCGCACGACCGGCGTGGTGGTTGGCAGCGGCACCATTGCCCATGACGGCGAGAGTGTGGATGTGCTGGTCACAGTGTGTGAGAGCAGCGCGGCCTTCTACCGGGATCTGCCGGAGCAGGTCCTCTTTGACAGCGTATCCTTTCCCATGAACATCCCCGACGCGGAGCAGTCATTCAACGCCATCTCCTTTGACGATATGGACGGTGACGGGGAAAGTGATGTTCTGGTGAGCTTCATCCACGAAAACGGTGACGCCACCGAGCTGGTCTGGATCTGGGACCCGGTGGAGCGCTATGTCTTCCGGGAGGATCTTTCCACCGTTGCTCTCAGCGGCGGTGACCTGGGCGAGTATGTGGGCCTTTGGGAGTATCAAGGGAAGAACCTCTGGCTGCGCATCTGCGATGACGCCACATGGGAATTTGTAAACGATCAGGATGAAGTGATCGAATACGGTACGCTTTGGGTGGATGAAAACGGCGTGACGCTCCACTTTGACGGCAGCGGTGACACCTTACAGCTGGACCGCACCGTCAGCGGCGACCTCATCGACAGCGTGAACAACGGCACGCTCCTGCCTGTGGAGGGCATCCAGTCTCAGGAGCCGTACTTCGCAAGAAACGGCCTTGAGATCAATGCCGCCGTGGAGATGGGGACATTCCTGCTGGAAGACGGAGTTTGCAGCTATTCGGGACTTGGCGATGGCTACAACACCGATGACTGCTATTGGGAGATCACGAAGAACGGCGACTATACCCATGACGGCATCCGCGAGCTGCACTTCGACGCCATCTGCTACATCCCGGAGGACTCCATTCCGTATTTTTCCGAGAAGTACATCACCAATACCGACAGCGAGCTGTACGACTTCTACACCGGCATGTGGCTCACCACCGCAACGGCTTACGGCAACAGCCAGCGGGGCGACAACTACTATCTCCACACCGTCAGCTGGCAGGGAAACAGCTATCTCATTGAATTCGCCTACTCCACCAACTGGCAGTACAACGTGGGGGACTGGGCGCAGGTCCTGACCAAGAGCTACGCCGTCTATCTCCCGGAGGACTATGACGGACTCGTATTTGCCGCCGAGACGCAGCCGTCGAGCTACAAAGACAGCGCCAAGCGTATGCAGTTGGACAGCATTTCGCCCGAAGCCGCTCTTATGGACATCGATACCGTTGACCCTTACAACAGCCTGTATTTCAGCCTTTGCTACTAAGGGGGGGGACGGCTATGCGAAAGAAATGCAATGACTTTGACGCTGTGGGCGCCGAGCGCATGACCGACACGGAGCTGTCAAAAAAGCTGGGAAGCTATCAGAGAATGGAGAGCATCGGAATCCTGCTGGGCGTTATTCTGGTGATCACCGGATGCATCATGATGTTTGTGTATCGCAATATTATTGTGATCTGCATTCTGGTCTTTTCCGGCGTGGCACTGTTCCTGCTGGTGGCCAAGCCCGCCCAAACGAATAAAAAAGCCCTGATGCAGCAGCAGCTGGGCGGCTTCTTCCGCACGGAGCTGACAAAAGCCTTCGGCCCGGAGCCGGAGCTGGCCACGCTGCCCATCGACTGGGCGTACCTGGAGGCGGCAAAGCTGTCGACGGTCTCCTTTACGGAGTGTACCGTGACAGACTTTCACGAGGGTGAGCACAAGGGGCTGCGGTTCTCCGCGGCCAACGTGGAGCTGCGCCGCACGGTGGAGGAAAAGTCCGGCCCCAACAACGACAACTGGATGACCCGAACCGAGACGCTGTTCCGCGGCATCGTGGTCCGCTGCAAGGACATTTGCGACCCGACGCTGGACATCGCCCTGAATGATACGTTCCAGGAGCGGAAGAAAGACGACATCACCGACCCTGCCGCCTTCCGGAAACACTTTGCCGCTCACACGGCGGATGGCCGGGAGGCGGACGATCAGGTCACACCGCAGCTTCGTGACCTGGTACAGAAGCTGGAGGCATCTTCCAGCAGTGCCAAGCTGTGCGGTCTTATCCTCCGTGGCGGCGATCTGACGCTGGCTCTGAACACCCGGTATGTGTTTGCGGGCGTTCCGGAGGAGCTGGATCTGCGGGACATCGACGGTATCCGCAAGTGGTTCATCGCCTCGCTGACCGGTATGGGCAATCTGCTGGATCTGATAACGGAAAGTCCCGCGCTGACCGGCACGACAGAATAAGGAGAAGAATATGGAAGAAAAAAGCAGGAACATGACGGATGAACATCTGTCGCGGCAGCTTCGCAAAAGCAAGAGCGGCAAATTGGGCGGAAAACTCCTTTCGCTGGTGGGCGGTGTGGTCGCCATCGCAGGCATCATTCTGGGCGGCAACATTGTGCTGGTCGTCATCGGCGGCGTGATCCTTGGCCTGGGGCAGATGGTGCAGGGCAAGTCCAAGGACAAGGCAAGCCAGCAGGCCTTCGATGCCATCGCACCGGACATCGTAAGCGCTGCCCTTGAAAACGTGCAGATGAGCCCCACGCCGCATCTTCTGGACGCAGAGGACACGAACATACCCCTGCCCAGACACACCCATTGCAGCGGCAGTGGGTATGTTCGGGGAACATATCGTGGCCTGACTACGGAGCTGTGTACCGTCAGGCTGACGGAGGTCAACGAGGTCCAGCGGGAGGAAACGGGCCTGTGGGAAAAGAACGAGCAGCCTGTCTACACCGGTCAGTGGATGCTGTGTGAGCTGGGACAAGAATTTCCGACATGGCTGACCATCTGGCCGAGAGAAAGGCTGGATAAGCTGTTCAGCGCCAAAACCATCAAAACAGGCAGCGAGGTCTTCGACAAACGCTTCAATCTGAGCAGCGACGATGAAGCGGCAGCCCTTCGCATCCTGACCCCTGGCCGCATGGAGCGCATCCTGGCACTGGCGGATTCCTCCATCGGTAAATTTGCTGTAAATCTCAACCCCGACGGCAGGGTGTATATCGCCGTTCACAGCGGACGCGGCTTTTTCGACATCGGCAAAGGCTATGAAAATCCAGCGCAGCTGCGGCAGCGCTTTGCCCATGAACTGCGCTGGTTCACGGATATGATCGACGCATTCCGCGGCGTGTAAGGGAGGTGAGCAATATGCCTCTTTGGCTTGCTGTGGTGCTGCTGTTGCTGTCGCTGCTGGGGATAGCTCTCTCCCGCCGTTACTTGCGGAAACCGGTTCAATCGGTCTGTGTCGTCCTCTGCGTTCTGCTGGCAGTAGCCTGCGCCGCTTATATCGGGCTGACCATCTTGTTTGTAGATGCCGTGAAGAACCAACCACCGGTATCATAAAAGGATATCTCCGCCCATGGCGGCGGGATGGAGAACGTATGAAGAGTATCAAAGTTATCGTGATCGGTTTCATTTTTGCAGTAGCGCTTGTGGCATGGCCCGCAGGATATATGCAGTATATCACAGCGGGCATTGGCTTTCTCCTCGCGGCCGTGCTGATGGCATGGCTTGGTGTCCGTCGTCGAAAAAGCGCACAGAAGGAATACGAGGATGACGTGCGGCGGTACACAGGCACCACGATGATGAAGGTGGTATGGATCGAGGAATCGGCCGATGAACGGTGGGCACACCAAAAGGACGGCAGTGATCGGCTGCGCCGGGAGACGTACTATCTGCCGACCTATGAGTACACAGTGAATGGCACGACCTATCGGTACTCGAGCCGTCAATCGCTGTCCGGCAAGCGAGATCTGGGGCGGCAGGTGATGGGATACTATGACCCGGCTAAGCCGGAACGCATTACGGAAAACAGACCCCGAAAGCCTGTTTTCGGCGGAGCTTACTGCTTTTTGTGGACTGCGTTTCTGCTGTTTTTCGGGATCATGACATTTACCGGTCAGGTCGCCTTTTCCTGATGCCAGGCATGTATAACCACTGCGATCAGGGATACAGTTCCGGAACAACCGTCTGCGCGGTAGAGCGGAATAACAAAAAAATTGAAGCAAAAAGCGAAGGCACCCAGAATGCCTTCGCTTTTTTGCTTCTGTTCTGCACACCTGAAACTGTCAGCTAACAGTTAATAAGTGATTTAGTTCCTTATCGCTGTTAAATCAAGGCTTTTGGGGTTGCGTTAATTATTCCCACTCGCTCCTGCCAGAAGTTTTCTAAACAGATTTGCTTATGGGATTTGGCTCAGAGTATTGGTATTCTTTTCATTATTCAGATAGTGAAGGCTATCTGATTTTTTGTTGCCATAGTGTTGCCAGTAAATTGAGGATGATTTACACCTTACAGACTGATTATATCATACAATGGATTCTTCATCAAAGCATTTTAATTATTGATCATCATTGCTCACAACCCAAATCTTTTTGAGAGGGATTAGTTCTTTGATTTCATCGTCCATCTGGTCGTAGTATCGCAGGAACTCCTCGATAATTTCTTTGTGGGTCCAAAAGTACAGTTTACAAGGGACTACACAGGGTAGGTATCTGACGGGAGGGGTTCCACCCATCAGATTTTCCATGTGATGTTCAAGCTGTCGCTTGTAGCGGCAACGGTGGTAATCATCAAATCCACCACCCGCCGCTTGTCGTCAAAGGATACATTGTCCCATGTGTCGAGGTAGCCGGAAATCTGATTGACCTGTTCCGGGCTGATGGCTTCCACCGTCAACTCGGCTATCTGCTTCACAAGTTCCTGTTTGCGCCCGTCCAGTTCCGCTATCTTCACATTCACATAGGAGAGCAGAACATTGTTTGCACCCGTCAGACTGTCCACCAGCTTTTCAATCTCGCTGTCCACATGGAGAAGTTCCACTTGCAGGGCGGCAATTTTAGGGTTTGCCTTTGCCGCTTTCTTTCTGCCTGTCAGCGTCTTGTAGCTTGCCAGTTTCTTTATCATCTGCTGATAAACAACCGCTTCCAGTTCCGAAGTAATGATTTTCCCGCACCCCGGACAACTCTTGTTATCCAGCCGTTTCGTACAGCGAAGGTATTGCTTGCCGGAGGGATTGAAGATACTCATAAGGGCATACCCGCAGTTCCCGCACTTGATTTTTCCCGCCAGCCATGTATGGGTAGCTTTTCGGGCAGACTGGATTTTCATGTTGTTCATCAGCTTCTTGCGGCAGGTCAGCCAGATGTCGGAGGGAACAATGCCCTCATGGGGAGCCAGTACCAGCATTTGGTCTTTCAAGTCGTTCTTTTTGCTGGGCTTCACATCTCGCCCTTGATACAGATAGCAGCCGTTCATGCCAGTAAAATCGGCAGCGTCATTGACAATGACCGTCCCTTGACTTTTGAAAAATTCGTACACATCAAGGTCTGCCTGCACATAGACAGGATTGCGTAACATCTGCGCCAGCGTGGGGCGTATCAGCTCTTTGCCGTTGAATAAAATCCCCTGTTCGGCAAAGTACCGGGTAATGTCCCCGTAGGAGGTTGTGGGCTGAGCATACATCTCAAACATCAGCCGGATATTTGCCGCTTCGTCTGGATTTACCACCAGCTTTTTTGTATTGATACCATCCATTTTGATAGGCTCGGTGTGGAAGCCGTAAGGAGCCTTGCCGCCCATTTTGAAGCCCCGCTGACTGCGGGAATAGTATGCGTCCGTTACCCGCTTCTGTATCGTTTCCCGTTCCAACTGGGCGAACACAATACAGATATTCAACATAGCCCGCCCCATCGGGGTGGAGGTATCAAACTTTTCCGTAGAGGACACAAACTCCACATTGTACTGCTGGAACAGCTCCATCATGTTGGCAAAGTCCAGAATGGAACGGCTGATACGGTCGAGTTTGTAAACCACGACTTTTGCAATCAAGCCCCGCTTGATGTCCCGCACCAGTTCTTGAAACTTCGGACGGTCTGTGTTCTTGCCGCTGTACCCCTTGTCTGTGTATTCCTTGCAGTTACCGCCTTTCAACTCGTATTTGCAAAATTCAATCTGGCTTTCAATGGAAATGCTGTCCTTTTTGTCTACCGATTGCCTTGCATAGATTGCGTCTATTCGATTATTCATATTGTCGCTCCTTTTCTTAAAAAAGAAACGGAGCTGCTGACACCTTTATTATACCGTCAGCAGCCCCGCAAATCAACGATGGCTTTGGAAAACCTTATGCCCCGGCTTCCTCACTCTGCCGTTTGTCGGCATACTTGCGGAACACCTCATAAAGTTGCTGTTCCAGTTCCCGGCGTTTTGCCGCTTCCTGCTCCGGCGTGAACACCGGGGAGAGGTTTTCCAGCGTGATTTCCCTGCCTTGAAAAGTCACGACTTCCGTTTCCTTTTTGTATCTGATAGTGGTACTTATAAAATCACCTTTCCTTTCCATGCTGCCGCTGCTGCCGTTTCAGTTCCGCCAGTATATCCGGCGGGATACGGTCAACCAGCCGCTGTAAATTGTCCAGTTCGCTTTTCAGCTTTGCCCGTTCCATCGCATCTTTCATCTTGCCTTTTTCACTGGCTTTTGCCCTTGCTTCCAGCTTTTCATTTTCCGCTAACAGGTCATTGATTGTGACCTTGTATTTTTTCAACTGCCCGGAGAAATTCCCCATCTGTGGGAACCACTTTTTCAGCATGGAGAGGGCTTCCTCTTTTTTCTTTCCGGCATTCAGCGGGTTAATGCCGTCCAGCGTGGCTTCAATGGCTCTTGCCTGTTTGGATAGATTGACCGCCTGCTTGAACAGACGGGTGGGGATATGCTTCCTGCCTGTCTTGCTGGCACTTTCCCCACGCTCCAAGTCGGGATATTTCTCCACCATATAGGCGTGAAAATCGTCCTGCCATTTTGAGAGATTGGCTCTGTTGCCGATAATCTCCTTAGCGCACAGGCGGTTGTCCTCTGTCAGAGGGACAAAGACCAAATGCAGGTGGGGTGTTTTCTCGTCCATGTGTACCACTGCCGATACGATATTTTCCCGGCCTACCCGCCCGATTAAGAAATCAGCCGCCCTATGGAAAAATTCCTGTATCTCCTTTGGGGGCTTCTTCTTGAAAAACTCCGGGCTGGCGGTAATCAGCGTATCCACAAACCGGGTACTATCCTTACGGGTGCGGCAGCCAGCTTGTTCAATACGGTTCTGTATAAAGTGGTAGTACCTGCTCTCCGGCTTAACAATGTGGAAGTTGTATTTGCTCCGGCTGGTGTCAATGTCGGGATTGCTGGCGTACTGTTCCTTTTGCCGTTCGTGATGGGCTTCCAGCGGCCTTGCCGGGTTGCCCTTGTGTTTCTCAAACCGCAAGATTGCGTGTTGTGCCATTCTGCTCCTTTCCTCGTTCCATTCTTTTCCAGCGGGTTTTCCACAGGGAAAATCCCGCCGAAACTATCTCTGATAGGATTGGAATGGAATAGATATAAATAAAATCGTTTTAATCTCTGTATTTCTATATACCGTCCGGTTTTCGTACTTCAAGAGGATTGATTATCGTACTCTATGAGTGCGGTTTTCAGTCCTCCGGCGTTCCATAACCGGATTTCTTGAAGTCGGTGTTTGAAACCGCTTCATAGGATTTTGGATAAATGCGGTTGGGTTTTCCACAGCCCTGCTTCTGGATTTCCACCAGTCCGGCATATTGTAGCTCCCGCAGGGTATTGACCGCTTTCTGCCGCCCGCAGTGGAGCAGCTCCACTACCTCGTTAATGGGATAGTAGAGGTAAATCCGCCCGTATTCATCTGCCCAGCCGTTTTTTCGGGATAGGTCTGTCCGGCGCAGGATAAAGGCGTACAGAACCTTTGCTTCGTTGGACAGGGGTGTGAATGTGGGGGCTTCAAAAAGGAAATTGGGAAGCCGGGTAAAGCTGACCGCCTTTTCCGGCTGATGGATATAAATGGTGTTTGCCATATCGTGTTTTGTGGACGGTTAGAAGCCTGTTTCCGGGGGCAGACGGTAGTTTCTATTGCCTGCCCCTGTTCTGTGCTTGCAAAGCCTTGAAAATCAAGGACTTTTCAGCCCCTAACTGTCCACAGTAGACCTCCTTTTCCGTTCACTTTCTGTTTTCTGCCGCCTGTGAACTCTGGCGGCGCAGTCGGGACAGTATTTCGCCCGGTTGGACTTTGGGACGAACACTCTGCCGCAGACCGCACAGCGTTTTAGCTCCTTATCCCGGAAAATCTCTGCTTCCAGCATTCCGATTTGCGGCAAGACCGACCAGCGGAACCACTTACAGCAGACCGAGAAAGAAATGGTCTGGGGGCAGGTGTGGGTGTCCCCATCGTCAAGGAGCATACAGTTCCCGTCCTCATAACAGCAGCACTTCCGGCGGATCAGGGCGTTTGCCTGTTTCCGCTGCGCTGGGGTCATGCGGTAAAGGGAACCGTCCGGCCTGCGTTCCAGCGGTGGCAAGTCTTTATAGGGGTTATCTCTCATGCGTTCCCTCCATTTTTCGCTTTTGCCGTTCGCCCCGAAAAGGCTTCCTGCCCCATTCCTGCGGCGTGTTCCGGCGTTGGCACGCTCCCCGCAGCTTCTGGACACTTGTCCCGAAGTGACCTCTGGACAAAGTGTCCAGAAGTCCGTCTCCTTGCGGTGCTTCCCCGGCCGGGGTATTTCTTTTCGGACGGTCATTCGGTTTTCAAGGTGCTGTCCATCGATGAACTACCCTAAGTCTACACCTAAATGACCGTTCGTCCCGTATATCCAAGAGGTAGGAAATCCGCCAAAAAAACTGCCTATTTCCACGCTCTCGGAATTGTGGTAGAATGAAAAAGAGAAATGTAGCAGGAGGTGGAAATGAAATGTATAACCTAAATTGGTCAAGAAGTGACCTCACCCGGCAAAAGCTGGGGACGTTCTGTGAATACTACGCAAAAATGTCATTAGCCTCTTATGGAGTGAGCATTTATACTTCCGAGGTTGATGACCATGGAATAGATTTTATTGCAGAAAGCAAGAGAGGATTTTTGAAGTTTCAAGTTAAAGCCATTCGCAAAGGAACAGGCTATGTTTTTATGCGGGAGGAATATTTTGATATTTCAGACCAATCACTTTACTTGTTCTTGCTTTTGCTAAATGATGGCGAACACCCCATAGAATATTTAATTCCTGCGACCACATGGGATAACGACAGTAGTAATACTTTTGTTTACCATTCATACGAGGGTAAAAAGTCGAAACCAGAATATGGCCTAAATATTTCTGCCAAGAACATTCCGCAGCTCGAAAGATTTAAGTTAGAAAATATGATAACGGCAATATAATGAGGAACAAAATATGGCTTTAACCATTCAAGAGCGCCTAAAAGACCTGCGTGTAGAGCGTGGGCTGACGCTGGAACAGCTTGCGGAGCAGACCCACCTCTCCAAGTCTGCGCTGGGCAGTTATGAAGCGGAGGATTTTAAGGACATCAGCCACTATGCCCTTATCAAGCTGGCGAAGTTTTACAGCGTGACCGCCGATTACCTGCTGGGGCTGTCCGAAACAAAAAATCACCCAAACGCCGATCTTGCAGACCTGCGTGTGAGTGATGATATGATTGAACTGTTGAAAAGCGGGCTGGTGGATAATTTCCTCTTGTGTGAACTGGCGGTACACCCGGATTTCCCCCGGCTCATGGCTGACCTTGAAATCTATGTGAACGGAACGGCAGTCAAGCAGGTACAGAGCGCAAATGCCATTGTGGATATTATGAGCGCAACCATTATGAAGCAGCACAATCCCGGCTTGTCCGACCCGCAGCTAAGGCAGCTTATCGCCGCCCATATTGACGATGACAGCTTTTGCCGCTATGTAATACAGCAGGACATAAACGGCATAGCCCTTGACCTGCGGGAAGCCCATAAGGACGATTTTTTCAGCGTCCCGGAGGACAATCCTCTGGAAGATTTTTTGCAAGCCGCAGAAGCAGCGTCCACTCCGGGCAGCGACCCGGAACAGGCGGCGATGGCGTTTATCTGTAAACGGCTCAAGCTGAACTATGGGAAGCTGTCGGAGGAAGAAAGAAAGTGGCTGAAAAGGATTGCGCAGAAGTCGGACTTGCTGAAAAACCCAAAACCGCAGCGGGGGAGAAAGTAAAGGGATAAATCGGGATTTGGCAAAGGCGTGTATATGAAAAAGTAACTTCCAGTTTGCAAGAGAAAGGTATGGTGAGCGAATGAGAATATTATACGAACTTTCATGGTTATGGGAGACGCTGGTTATTGCGCTTGCGGTTGCGGCTGTTTGCGTGGTTTGCGCCATGCTAATCTGTAAGGCAGTAAAGAAGAACCTCAGCAAAAAAACGGCGGCAGTTATCGGCGCAGCAGCGTTTGCGGGCGCTGTTTTGGCAGTCATTGTGATTGCCCGGACTCCGATGCCGCTTTGATTAAACGGGATGCTTGATTGCCTGTGCATAAGTACAACTTCAAGTTTATCGGGGAAATAGCAAAGCCCTAAAACGGCTTCCCGCCCATTTCAATTTTGAGAGAAAAATCCGTCTGTTTTTTCGTGAGTGTGTCCACAAGTTCGGGACATTTTGTCCCGAAGTCCGGCGTGGGACGAGGAACGGGGGCTTTCATATACGCCCTGTCTGCTGATAAAACCAGTCCTGCGTTTGCGGCTCCACGCCACGCAATCACAGCCCTGCTTTCCTGCCGCTTCAAATGCCCTTGCCCTCTCCGGCGGCAACGGCATTTTCACGGCAACGCCGACAGAGCGTATAACACACTACACTTTGCGAGCAAAGTCGTGTGCCAAGGGGCAAGCCCCTTTGGAAACCCCTGACAACAAAACAGGCTGAATATCCCGCACTTTCCCGGTGCTTGATACTCAGCCTTTATTTGTTGTCAGCAGCCCCCGTTTCGTGGTCTGCGTGTAGTTCCTTGTAAACTGACCTAAGCCGGATTTCAAAGAACTGTTTGGCCGTCTCGTTGATGACTGAAGATTTGAACCCACTCCAGGATACTAACAAGCCATATTCGGCACCAAAGTTTTTCATCACGCCGCCCAACTGATCCAGAACAATCCGATCCACCGGCGCGTCCGTGGACTTAACCTGAACACAGATTTTGGGACTTCCAAATCCAAGTGTACCAGCAGAAGCCAGAATGTCCACACCTTTATCCGGTCCGGTCGGGCTAACGTATGTAGTAAAGCCCTTTGCTCGAAGAATGGCATCTATAATTTTTGCTAAACCATGCCCTTTAGTCTTTTGGATTATCAGGTTTGTGATAACCCCTAAGGCTTCATTTTCAATATCTCGTGCTTCTTCATCATCCGGCGGCTCTTGCAGAGTAATTTGAGGTGCTTTCTTACCCTGCTTCTGGGCATGGATGACTGCTTTTATGCGATCTTCCTGCTTAATACGGCAAATAGTCATAAATGCCCCAAAGAAATATAAGATGTCCTGGTCAAAAGCCGTGCGGGGAATGTCACGGGCAAACCAGTCTACTTGATGAGCGTGATAATAAGGATTATCGTTGTCAGGAAAGAATTCATAATCCCCTATGATCTTGCCAAAATGAATTACAGGCTTGATCTTACTGGGCAGGGCAACGATCTCTCCCTTTTTCATCTCGTGGGCAAACGGCCATACTTGGCTCGCCCAGTTCATCGTTGTTTTTACCTTTACATCTGGGTTATTGTCCACAAAGTATTGCTGCAAGTCCTGCTTGGTGTGGAACTGCATGATTGATTCAGAGAGATTGTCCCAGGTGCAGTATACCTTACTGTCCTCAAGGAATTTATTCTCAAACTCGCCGTACCGTCCAGCACGGCATAACCACATCGGCATTGAGTTTCCCCCCTTAAATTTCCCCATTACGCGCCTTTTCCAGAATAGTCTTTATTCGCGCCTTGGTCTTAATTTTAATTTCTGCTGAATCAACAATTTTATCATATGAAAGATGGCTCACATCAAATGGTACTGCCGTACAATTCGGACTATCTTGAAAATAGAATACCATTCTTCCTGTTCCCACATGCTGTAACGCATATCCAACTTCAACCATCACATTGTGCCTGGCCCCTGTAAGGTCGGCAATGAATATATCACAATCTCGAATATCTCGATACATAACCTCGCGAATATCAAATGCTCCATCCGTTCTTGTCCCAAGATCTGTTAGCTCTAACTGCAATTCTTGGCATACCTCTTTTATCGCATTTACGCGATGTACAGACTGGGTAAATGCAGGGTCAGTTTCAGCAGGGTACCAACGAGCTAAAAACGCTTTTTTAGGAACGTGCAAATAGATTTCATCGTATAATCCTATGACATCCTCAATATGTATAATCTTCACATTCCCAATATTATTTTTCTTAACCCAAGATAAAAAGCCTCGATATTTCGCTTGGTTTGTAAGCTTATAGTACGCTAAAGCACCAAGAACCGCAA
Source organism: Yanshouia hominis (assembly GCA_014385025.1). Taxonomy (GTDB): domain Bacteria; phylum Bacillota; class Clostridia; order Oscillospirales; family Ruminococcaceae; genus Yanshouia; species Yanshouia hominis. Next base: position 60,400 of record JACRTB010000003.1, read on the forward strand.
TGTTTGTGGTTGTTGTGGTAATCTCAGATTCAGATAAAGCTTGTTCAATTTCGGTTAGCTTTCCTTTCACTAACGCTATCGCCTCATCTGCCAATTCTTTACTACTTGCATCTATTGTATGGTTACCCAACAGAAAACCATACAAATCAATAAAAAACGTTGCAGGAGCTCTACCGATATAAGTATTAACATTGGGGAAGTATGCAAGGTCAATACTTTGAATGGTTTTCCGGGTCAAATAATATTGCGGTCCAAAAGAAGGATCAGAAAACAATGTATCGTCCGGAAAAGTTTCAGTTCCCTCAATAATGACTTTGCGATTGTGCTCCAATGTCAACGGAACTTGCTTTGCGTTAATGTTGTGAAAAATTGCTCTTGAAAAGCGCTTATATTCATTCTCCGATTTAAACAGCAGTATACAAAAAGGTGTATTATAGTCATTTTCGGAAAGATCATAGGCGCTCAAACGATGGTTTCCATCGATTCTGAAAATTTCAAGATCTCCCTTATTGAATTCAAAATGAATAATCGGCAACGTAATTTTTCTTCTGCTATCTTTGGGAGATACTGTTTTATTGCTGGCATTTATGCTGACTTTGATTTTCCCGAACGATTCATTCGTTCCTTTCTCATCATCAACAAGGTTGGCCAACCTCTCATAGTCTGGAAATACGGTAGCCAGAATCACTTCCGGGAAAAACGTATAATCTCCACTGTTCAAAAACTGAGCCATTTGATCTTTGTGGCTATGGATAAGGTCACGTTGAATATCATCATCGGCATGGGAATATTCTCCTAGCTCCTTTAGCGACGCAAACCCACGAACGCACAAAAAGTTGCGCATAGATCTACTAATGATTCCACTTAATTTCATACCGACATTTCTCCCAAAAGTTCTCTTTCAAACTCCGCCTTTGCTGCTTCCCAATCTTGCTCTGCTTCTATGCGCAATGCCTCAGCTGTATTTTTACGTTTTAGAATCTCCTCGGCAATTTCGTCCTGAATAGGTTTTTCAGGGAGCAGAATGCGGACAGCTTTTAATGTTTCTATATTGACTCCAGCTTGATTATTAAAATAGGTACTTAGCAATTTCCAATAGCCAATACTTCTCAGCATGTTGAAAAATGCTGCAATATAGTAGGGATTTATCCCTTCTTTCAGCGTAATTCGCGTGATATGATTGGATGCCGCACAAGGAGTGTCAATATCAAACACCGTTGATTTTCCAACCCATTCTGCAGAGTTCGTGTTATTGAAAAGAACCTCGCCCTTTTGGCAGTAATCTTTTTCTTGCAATCTACTAATAGGCACATATTTCTTTGTTGTAAAAGAGATTTGGCCGTATGGAGTAATGCTAAAAGGTCTTAGCTGTGGCACTCTTTCATTATCAGGTAAGTCGTCTGCTTGATCTTGTTTGCCAGCGGCGAAACCAGAAATAATGCTTTCGCACACATCCCCTATACAGACCGCTTTATATCTCGAATCCTGTATTGCTTTTCTGAGCTTCAGAAATTTGGGTGAGTAAAAGTCGGCATCCAAACGTCCCTCCAATATAGAAGACGGTATCGCATAAAACGTTTGGGGCTTACTCCGTGAAAATGAAAGACCCATTTCCTTTAAAATATACTCTGGAATATTTTTTAAAATATTTTCCGCTTCCTTGATAGACCGCTCATATTCTCTCCGGGCCATATCCATATAGGCTGATAATTTTTTTTGAGTGTCTAAAGGCGGAATCGGAACTTCCAAAGAAAAAAATTCATGACTATTAACACTTTGAACAGTAGTACTATGTTTCACGCATCGCCCTAATATTTTTGTCTCAAATACTTTTAGGAAGTAAGCAAGATATGATGCATCCACATTAGCCATAGGTATAAGCGCCTTGACATCTTGGTTGATAGTCACTGAAACTGTGTTTACGGCGATCGGCAAAGTATGTTTTAGTATCCCGCTCCTTACCACGACTAAAACCGCATACTCAGGCACTTTTTTAGTAAACCCAATTGCATCTTCCGAAATATGATCCTCAGAATCAGAAATATAAAAGTCCCCGAAATCTTTTGGTGATACCCAAGGTACATTTCCTTCCCAAAAAGAATGATCATTTTTACTCGGAGTACCGCCACTAAATGATTTTACAATCGCGCCTATTTTTTTTATCTCGTAATTGTATTTTGTCTTATCAGCCATTATGTGATAAGTTCCCGTTACATCACAACGTTTTTTTTCTATGTTCCCCCGTTTTATCGCAAAGGAAATAAGCTTATTTGCGCCGGGGGTTAGACGAAAAAAGGGGTAGGATCCTCCAGGAACTTTTTATATTGTTCAACAATCTCATCCAGCTGCGACTCGGTCTTTCGTCCAGTGGCATCATATCCAATCAGTTCCGGCGCCGCCATAAAAATAGCTTCCTCATTGTTCGCAACTTCGTCGTTACCACGCTTCCGAACAAAAATAACAGAAGCCTTTACACCAGCGCCAAAATGTGCAAAGGCGCACTGAGGCAGGCTCACAACCGCCAGCAGTTGGAACCTCTCTAAAATGAAATCTCGCACATATTGGGAAGAGCTGTTTGTCAAAATCCCATCAGGCAAAACGATAGCTGCTTTTCCGGTACCCAGTTTGAGAAACTCACAAATGCGTTCAACAAACAGAACTTCCGAACTCTGGTTCTTTCTGGGCTTTGCTTTCCCCTTTTTGTCATAAGTATTACCCAACTCAAAAGTGCTTAGATACGGTTTTTCAGCCCCGTTCACCGTAGAACCAAAAGGAGGATTGGTCAAAATCAGATCAAACTTATCCTTTTGGAAGCCAGAATTATGCGCCGCAATCTTATCAATGCTCTCTAATGCATCGTAGCTGATCACATTGGTATGTCCATCATCATGCACGATCATATTCATCTTTGCGACACGTGCAATTTCGTCATTGATTTCGATTCCGTAGAGATGCTTCTCCGCAAAATCATGCCAATAACGATAGTGGTCAGCACTGCCTTTTTCGTAATACTCGGTAGCCTGATGGCGAATATAATCCAGTGCATACAGCAAGAACCCACCCGACCCACAGGAAGTATCCAGCACATCCCAGTCGTGTTCCGGCTCCATCATCTTTACAGCAAACTCAATGATCGGACGAGGAGTAAAATACTGGCCAAAATCACCTTTGAAAAATCCGTCCATGAACTGTTCAAATGCAACACCTTTTACATCAAGGTCCGTTTTGTTCAGGTTAATTGCTTCAAGATGGGAAACCACCGTCCGCAGCACTCGATCATCCACTTTGATAGAGTCAGTAAAGACCTCAGGGTCTTTCTTTTTCTGCTCATCGTACAAAGCATTGATTCGTTCAGCCAATTTAGAAGCCGGTTCGTGTGTCTTTATCTGGAACTGGTAAGGCTCACCTTTTTTCCGAGGTTTTTGCTCATCACTGATTTTTACAAAAATCAATTTACACAGTTCACCAAAAGCGGTCGGCGGAGAAAGGCGACCACCACCCCACAGTGTTTGGTGGCATTTCTTAATAGCAGCAATTAAATCTTCTCGGTCTACCGGCTTAATATCATTTTCGCTTCCCTTATAGAATCTAAATTCTTGGGGCTTTCCGTATGCATGAGGTAAATCGGCCAGGATATTTTGCTCACGCTCCAATGCGCCAAATTTATCAGTAACATCCAGAACACGACGAGTGCCACCAGCGATAATTACAACATAATCAGCACGCAATTTCACCCAGGTTGCATTGCCAACGCCCTGCTCTATCGCCTGGTTAAATTCTGCATCCGTAACACCGTCTTTTTTACACTCGACCACAGCATAGGGGCGCTTGCACTCGTCATCACGGAATACAACAATATCCGCACGATCTGTCGGCAGACGATCTGGCACAGTCACTTCAATTTTAATTCGATTGACTGGATATTCGTATTTATAAATCAGTTCAGCCCAGAATTCAGCACGGACCTTTTCTTCCGGATCGCTATAATTTTCTACATGGTTATCAGAAGAAACATATGTGATTTTCTGCTTGCCTTTTTCTCCAATAATATGTGCATAACCATCTTTTATTGCTCGTTCGAGATTCGTCATCTTAGTTCCTCCTGAACAACTTTATTTCAGCTGCTGTTTCTACTTTTTCGCTTCACGAGTACGCCCATCCAACGGCTTATCTGAGCTTTTAGGAATTAGCCAAACATTACCCAACCGTTCTACACCATCAACTCTACCTTGTTCGCAGAGGACTTGAACTCGTCGCACAGAAAGTCCCCACTTATCAGCGGCTTCTTTTGCGTTCATGTAATCCATATCGGCCACCTTTTCTTACAGGGAATATAAATATACGATTTTATTATACAGCGTATTTGCGAATAATGCAATCGCGCACTTACATATTAAGCAGTATGTTTTCGAATCTCTTTTTCGGTATCCGTCGATTTCTGTTCAGATACGACAGGCAAGCAATGCGTGTGGATAGCCACACACACGACTTGCAAGCAATGCGAGTGTTAATACACACTCACATTTCCTGCCGTCTGCTTGTTTAGGGCAGCGCCCCCAAGCCCCTTTTGAACACAGAATTTCATTCTGTGGCTGCGCGTTCTCCGAACGCTTTTTGCCCCTGTACCCGGTACCCTGTTTCGGGGCATAGGGTGTCGGGAAACGCGACATGGTAGTTGCTTTTAGAGTGCCCTAAAATGGGGCCCCTCCTGGAAGATGGAGTGGTAAAATACCACCCCAGTTTTTTCGTTCCGCGACGGTGGCGACGGTCGCAACGGTGCTGGGAGTACCCCTCAAAACACCGTCGCGACCGTTGCGAGCGTTGCGCTTTACTTGATTACTTCAAACGCAGGCGCTTCTATCACCATGTAAGTCAGTCGGATACGCCGCCCGGCGTGTTTAGTTTTGTTCTCGTACTTTACCTGATGCTCTTCCAGCAAGCGGCTGGCATTCACATTCAGATGCTTCGTAAGCCAGTTCACCGCCATACCCGTCTGAATCGCCTGGGCCAGCTCGGTAGGACTTCCTTCCCATTCCCGGTTGTCAGCAGATACGATCTTTGCCACGGCTTCCAGCACCGGGTCTGGAGGCTGCTTCCAAAGCTCATTCTCCGCATGGTCAAAACCCCACACCAGGCTTTCCTGGTCCTTACTGAGATACAGGCGCTGATCCGGCTGATCTCTGCCCACCACCTCCAGAGTAGCCTTGTTATCCGTCCGCTTCTCCTTCTGCATCAGGAGCGCCCCATCTGCACAGCCCAGCAAGCCGGTTGTACCGGAAATCATCTCAAAGCTGTCTCCCGCAGGCTGTTTTCTGGTGTGGTGGACGATCAGGACGCAGACGCCATATCGGTCTGCAAATTGTTTCAGCTTGCCGATCACCTCATAGTCACTGGAGTAGCTGTAACTGTCGCTCACCGCCTCCCGGACTTTTTGCAAGGTGTCAACGACGATGAGTTTGGTATCGCTGTGTTCCCGGACGAACTTTTCCAGCTGTTCATCCAGACCACCGCCGATCATCTTGGCGCTTGTGGCAAAGTGGAGGGAGCTTGTCCCCTCCACCCCGAACATACGGAACATCCGGCGCTGCAAACGGCTCTCGTCATCTTCCAAAGCAAGATAGAGGACGGTTCCCTGATGAACTTTGTAGCCCCACAAGTCCTGCCCGGTACTGATATGGTGGGCGATCTGCGCCACCAGGAAGGACTTGCCGATTTTGGGCGCTCCGGCAAGGATGTACGCTCCTGTATAGAGCGGGTTCTCAATTACCGCAGACTGACCATCAAACACATTGTCCATCAGCTCGTCCAGGGTCACAGTATGCAGGTATGCCGGGTCATTCATGCGGCGCATCTTCCGGTAAAGTTCCTCCAAATCTCTTTCAGGGGAATTGCTTTTTTCGTTCGGGTCTGGTATAGTGGTCTTGGAATTTTGAGAGATTGACTGCCCATCATCTGCGCCAACAGATGAGCCCTGGGCGGTCATTTTCTTTTTCTCATCGGTCATAGGCAAAGTCCTCCTGCATCCCATTCATAATGGTTGCGATCATCTGGATGGTATCCAGTAGCTCATCGTTCACGCCCTGTCCAGCTTCAATCCTGCGCAGCTCGTCCAGTACAGCGGCCAGCTGGTTCCGCAGTGCTTTATAGACCCTGGGGTTGCCCTGGACCACCACATCCCGGTAGAGCAGCCGCCGGATGATGTAATCCTGTTTAGTCAAGCCAGTGAGCTTCACCGCCGTCTCGATCTGGGCGTCCTCCTCCGGGGAGACCCGGAAAGCCACGGTCTTGTTCCTCCAACGGTTGTGCTTGTCCAAATTCTTTGCTGACATTTTTAATTACCCCTTTCCATGTTCAGTTTATCTGCCATTTCCGCCTGCTTGGACGGAAACAGATGCGCGTAGTTGTAAGTGATATCGATGCTCTCATGTCCCACCCGGTCCGCGATGGCCGTGGCAGAGAACCCCATGTCGATCAGAAGTGAAACTGCGCTATGACGAATATCGTGGATTCTGATGCGCGGCACACCGGCTTCTTTGGCTCCCCGGTCCATCTCCCGGTGGAGATAGCTCTTGGTGACAGTGAACATCCGGTCATCCGGCCCGATGTCGTAGAGCATCTTTATGTAATCCTGGAGTTTCTCGGCTAAAAATTGCGGCATGGTGATAACCCGATTGCTCTTTTCGGTTTTGGGAGTGGTAATCAGGTCCTGATCGTTCAGCCGCTGATAGGACTTATTGATAGACACGGTGCACTTCTCGAAGTCAAAGTCCGCCGGGGTCAGGGCCAGTAGTTCCCCCTCCCGGATACCGCACCAATAGAGCATCTCAAAGGCGTAGAAGGACAGCGGCTTGTCCATCATTACCTCAGCAAATTTGAGATACTGCTCTTTAGTCCAGAACATCATCTCCCGGTTTTTCTTCTTGCCCATGCTTCCTGCCTTTTTGCAGGGATTCTCCCGGAGGTTGTAGTACCGAACCGCGTGGTTGAAGATGGCGCTGAGCTGGTTGTGGACCGTTTTCAGGTACACCGGCGAGTAGGGCTTGTCGTTTTCGTCCTTGTGGTTCAACATCTCGTTCTGCCAGGTGATGATCTGCTGGGCGGTAATGTTGCACATTTTCAGCCTGCCGAAGTAGGGCAGCAGCTTGGTGCGGATGATGTGGTCCTTGGTGGCCCAGGTGTTCTCCTTAAGCCGGGTCTTCATATCCGCTGTGTAGAGGTCCACAAAGCTCCTGAAGGTCATGTCCAGATCGGCGCTGGTCTTGTTGAGCTGTTCGCGCTCCCAGGTCTGTGCCTCCCGTTTGGTCTTGAAGCCCCGCTTCTGGGTCTGCTTGCGCTCGCCGTTCCAGTCAGTATAGCGGTAGACCGCCCGCCAGGTGTTTGTCTTTTCTTCCTTATAGACTGCCATGATTAGCCCTCCTTTCCCGTCTTGCCGTAGCAAAACTTCTCCATGAAAAAGTTTCGGTTGATCCGCCCAGCGATGGTCAGATAGCCCTTGTCCCGGAGTTCAGCGTTGAGCTTGTGGATTACCTTGTAGGCGTGGGACTTGGAGATGCCCAGCTCCTGGGCCACTTCCTCCACACGCATAAAGTTTTGTGCCTGCATTGAAAATACCTTCCTTTCCTCATTGATGACTGCTGCGGCTGGATATTGTGTCCCATAAATGCCTCCTCACTTCCGTCCGCCACTTTTTTCTCGGATGTATAACCGGGAGATTGCGGCAGTTCTTTTTTTATTCATCATTTCTAAGCTATTATGCTTAGTCTATTGTCATTATACTAAGCATAATAGTTTGTGTCAATCGGAGTACGCAAAATAAATTAAATAAAATTGTTTAGGATTCTCTTGACTTTACTAAGCATTTCTGCTACGCTTTTCCTAAAGACAACCAACGATTGGAGTTGATGATATGACGATTGGCGAACGGATTCACTTTTTCCGTCTCCTGCGGGGGATGACTCAGAAATATCTCGGCATGGCGCTGGGCTTCCCGGAGAAGTCCGCTGATGTGCGCCTGGCACAGTACGAAACAGGATCAAGAACCCCAAAGGCAGACCTTACCGCCGCCTTAGCCCAGGTACTGGATGTCTCTCCCCATGCCCTCTCCGTCCCGGACATAGACTCCTATGTGGGGCTCATGCACACCCTGTTTACCCTGGAGGATAACTACGGACTCAAGATCGGCGAGACGGATGGAGAAGTCTGCTTGAAGGTTGATGTGTGGAAGAACAAGGACGCCGCCCGGTTGCACGAGATGCTTTGTTCCTGGCAGCAGGCCGCTGCCATGCTGGAGGCGGGTGAGATCTCCAAAGAGGATTACGACAAGTGGCGCTACCACTACCCGGAGTTTGATTCTAGACAACAGACAGAAAAGATTCTGTCGCAGGGGTTTAGTGATATGTTGCTAGATACCTTCAAAGAAAAGGAGGCTGAGCATGAATATTAAGAACACTTTATGTACTTTTGCTGGTGTGGGTGGAGCGATAGTAGCAGGCCTTCTGCTAAAAAACAGCCTCACTACCAAGCAATCGGCTAATGTACAAGCAATTATTTCCGAGCCAGAAGAATGTTTTGCTGGTATTCCTCTATCAAAATTAACCGAAGTTGCCAAGCAAATTTATCACGGGCTATATTGTTCGATTGACAAATGGGGCTTCTTGATTTTTCACTATAATTCCAATCGCGGACATCAAACATTCCACGCTCAAATGACTTTAGATGATACTGGAAAATTGATTAATCTCAGCGGGCATTATCCAGGTCAACTACGATCTGGGGCGGATGAGTTTGCAAAAAAGGCGAATGAACTATTTCACTTCAAAAAGTGATAAAGGCCTTTAGCAAAATAGAGCTAATAAAAAGAGAGCTAACTGACTAATCAAAATCAGTTAGCTCTCTTTTTATGAATAATGAAAAAATGTTGCCAAATCGTTGCCATAGAGGGCCTTAACCCCTCAAAAGCCCAGTCATATCAGGCTTTTCCGGGTCTCTGAAATCATTCCCACTCAATGGTTGCCGGGGGCTTGCTTGTAATATCATAAACGATCCGGTTGATTCCGCGCACTTCATTGATGATACGGCCGGAAACTTTCTCCAGCACGTCATAAGGGATTTTCGCCCAGTCGGCGGTCATAAAATCGGTGGTAGTCACGCCGCGCAGGGCAAGGGTATAGTCATAGGTGCGTCCATCTCCCATAACACCGACCGAACGCATGCCGGTCAACACCGCAAAATACTGATTGATGGAGCGGGCGAGTCCGGCGTTGGAGATCTCCTCGCGGAAGATTGCGTCGGCATCCCGCAGAATCGACAGCTTTTCCTCGGTGATCTCACCGAGAACCCGGATTGCAAGGCCAGGGCCGGGGAACGGCTGGCGCCAGACAAGAAATTCCGGAAGCCCCAGCTGCTCGCCGAGTGCGCGCACTTCGTCTTTAAAGAGCATCCGCAGGGGCTCGATCAGCCCTTTGAAGTCAACGACGGCAGGAAGTCCGCCGACATTGTGGTGGCTCTTAATGACCGCGGCCTCACCGACTCCCGACTCAACAACGTCGGGATAGATAGTACCCTGTGCCAAAAAGTCGACCTTGCCGATCTTCCGCCCCTCATCCTCAAAGACACGGATGAATTCCTCGCCGATGATTTTGCGTTTGCGTTCCGGATCGGAAACACCTTGGAGCCGGCCAAGAAAACGGTCAGCGGCATTGACGCGGATAAAGTTGATCTTGCCGTGGCCAAAGACCTGTTCAACCTCGTCGCCCTCATTTTTACGCATTAAACCGTGATCGACAAAGATGCAGGTCAGCCGGTCGCCGACCGCGCGCTCCAGAAGTGCGGCGGCTACCGACGAATCGACCCCGCCGGAGAGAGCGAGCAGAACCTTGCCGTCTCCGACGGTTTTTTTAATCTGTTCGACTGCGGTAACAGCATAATCCTTCATCGACCAGTCGCCGGCGGCGCCGCAGATATTGTAGAGGAAGTTGCGAAGCAGGCCGATGCCGCCCTCGGTGTGATTGACCTCGGGATGCATCTGCAGGCCGTAAATCTTCTGCTTCGGATTTTCCATCGCCGCCGTCGGGCAGGAGGCGGTTGCCGCGGTGGCGACAAATCCCTCGGGCAGGCGGTCGATATAGTCGGTATGGCTCATCCAGCTGATAAAGTGGTCCGGCTGGTCACCGAAGAGCAGGCTTTCAACCGGACGGCGCGTGGTTTCGGTGCGGCCGTATTCCCGGCGGTCAGGGCTGGTGACATGCCCGCCAAGTTCCTGCGCAATGAGCTGAATGCCGTAGCAGATGCCCAGAATCGGAATTCCGAGCTGATAAAGCGCGGGGTCGATCCGGGGAGCGTCCTTGACGTAGACGCTGTTCGGCCCGCCGGTGAAGATGATGCCGATCGGGTTCTTTTGCTTGATTTCCTCGATGGAAACGGTATAGGGCTTGACCTCGCAGTAAACGCCGCACTCGCGCACCCGGCGCGCGATGAGATGGTTATACTGTCCGCCAAAGTCGATGACCATTATCAGCTGATGGTTCTCCATAAGCTCCTCCCTTATCAAACGAATCCTGTAATAACCCTATTTTGCCATCAATTCCGGCAAAAAGCAACTACTTAGAAACGGTTTATGGAAACTTCAAAAATTCTCCGGGATTAGCGCGCCGGCCTTGGAGGGAATGCTAATAAAAACAGCAGATCTGATGCTGAAGGGGGATTGACGTTGACACGACGTTTTTTGTTTTTTGCGCTTCTGCCGATGCTGCCGGTTTTACTCGCGCTGGAGGCCGGAGCGGCCTCGCTCCGATTTTCCAGTCCAAACGGAGAGGCGATTCCCATGACCGCGCCCGATATCGAGACGCAGCTCGGACTGGAGGAAGGAGTTCTCTACGGCGTCACCGTCCTTGCGGTGCCGGCCGCTTCCGAAGGAGTGCTGTACAGCGAAGGGGTGGAGGTCGCCGCCTATGACTATCTCAGCCGCGAGGCGCTGGAATCCTGCGTTTTCCTGCCGCTGCGGGAGGAGACCGCCGCACACCTTGCCCTGCTGCCGAACGCACCGGGCGGGGGCTATACCCCTGTCTCGCTGATTGCCAGCGACAGGCCGATGGCAGCCATGAGCAGGACCATTCCGGCCGATCGCTATGCATGGGTTCTGGCAGGGCGCCGCTACTACGAAGCGGTGACTTCTCCCGAGATGCTTTTGACCTGAAAGAGCAAAAGGGGAGGAGCGGACAGCCTGTCCGCGTATCCGCCGCCGGTAAGAAGACGGCAGCCTTTCGAATTGATGAATCATATCAGGACCCGAGGCGGCTGCTTCTGCGTATGATGGTAGTAATGGCGGGCCGGGGGCATGCCCCCGGCCCGCTCATCCATCAATCAAGGAGGTGACGCAGATGCAAAATACCACCCCCTTCTCGCTGCGAATCCCCAGAGAACTGCTTGAGCGGCTCAAGAGGCTGGCGCGCTGCAACAAAAGATCGGCCAACCGTGAGGCGGAGCAGATTCTTGAAGAGTATATCGACCGCTGGGAGAAGGAACATCCCGTGCCGTGACAGGCTTAAATTTCTATCGGATGGCTGCATCCGCAAAATAAACGGTGTGTGAGACGGCGTGATACCGAACCCCTTCGACTCCGTCACGCAGTACAAAGCAGGAGGGAGCGTCGAAGAGCGGCGTCACGATGGAATCATCGATCAGACGCTGCTCGACGGCGAGAAGGTCGGCCGCGGCCTCCTGCGGGTCGGTTCTGCCGCGCGCCCGGTCGAGCAGCACTGCGATGGGCTGCTCTCCGGAGTCCTCCGGGGCGGCGGCTTCCTGCCCCGCAAAGCGGGAGAGAAAATCGACGGTGCTGTTTCCCTGCGCCATCAGAGGCGCAATGGCGATGGAATAGCGTCCGCTCTGCACCCGGGAGAGCAGCTCCTCGTAGGGGAGCTGCTCCATATTGACAAAAGCGGACAGGCTTTCCTGCCAATTCTTCTGCATCTGTCCGCCGAAGGAGGGGCCGGGTTCGAAATCACTGACCAGAAGAGAAAGTTTCCCGGGGTCGGTGAGACCGAGCCTGCCCAGTGCCTCCTGCAAAAGGGCGCGGGGATCCTGCGCGGCGGCGGCAGGGCGTGTGGCGCCGGCCAGACGGCGGTAGGGAAGCTCGGAGAGGGCGGCACTGGGGGGGATGATTCCCTGAGAGGGAAGCGCCCCGGCGGGAAGCAGCGCGGACAGCGCGTCGAGATCAAGTGCGGAGACAAGGGCCCGGCGCACCTCGGGATCAGCGCAGCTTCCGCCGCTGGTATTAAAGAGCAGAACCCAGCTTTGGTCGTAGCTCATGGTGCCGGTGTTGCCGCCAAGCTCGGGAAGGCGGCGGAAAGCGGCAAGCACACCGTCGCTTTTCCCCGCAAGGAACAGGGAGACAGCGTCGCCGCGGCCGAGATGAAGGGTGACCCGGTCCACCTGCGGCGGAGCGCGGAACGCGTCGTTTCTTGCCAGTACAACCGAGCTGTCGGTCCAGCTTTCCACCACAAAGGGACCGTTGCCGAGCACCTGCCCGGAAGGAAGACCGTAGCGCCCCTTTTGCTCCAGAAAAAACGCCTCCTGACAGGGCATCGCGGCGGGACGGGCCATCAGGGAGGGAAATGAGCGATGAGGCGCCGCCAGCGATACGACGAGAGTGCGGTCATCCGGCGCCTGCACTCCCAGTGAGGAGGCGGGAAGCTTTCCGGCGAGGATCTCGCCGGCGTTTCGGATGACCGCGAAATCGGCCGCGCCGGGCGCGGGCGTGGACCCGAACAGGCGGCGAAGCGCGAAGGCAAAATCCCGCGCGGTCAGCGGGGAACCATCGGACCAGACCAACCCCTCACGCAGGTGGAAGGTATAGGTCAGTCCGTCGGGGGAGACCTCCCAGCGTTCCGCGCAGGCCCCGAGCGGCTCGCCGGCGTCATCCAGACGGGTCAGGCCCTCAAAGACATTTTCAATGATGGTGTAGGCGCTGCTGCCGGAAGCAAACTGCGGGTCGATGGTCTGCGGCTTTTCGGAAAGATCATAGGAAAGGGCTTTGATCTCTTCCTTTCCGCCGCAGGAGGTCAGGAAGAGGAGCGCCGCGCAGAGCAGCAGCGCGGAAATCTGTCGGAATAAGTGTCTCATGGTCCTGCCTCCCTGGAATGTCAATCATCGTCCGCCGCGTTTGCGGAGACAGCGGAAGAAGCCTTCTGTGCCTCGCGCCGCGCCTGCGCTCCCGGCGCGGCTCCGCATACGGGTTATAGCGGCACTTTTTTGCCAAATGAGTATCAAACCACACGCCTTATACCGGCCTTGCGCATAGAGCGCGGACGGGCTTCGTGAAGGAGTCATTTCAAATCATGCGCTTCACGGACGGCCTTGCGCACAGAGCGCGGATACCCTTCGTGACTGGGCAATTTCAGCCGGGTGTTCTGCGGACAATCCCGCGCGCGGAGGCGGACGGAAGCTTTCGGGCAGAGAGAGGCAATGCTCTGTGTCTGCCCTGCGGCTATGATACCATAAGCCTCCCGGCCTTTCAAGGGCGGGCGCGGACCGAAAATCCTCCCCCGCGGCAGTCCGTGGGGGAGGATTTGTTGGAAGGGAAAAGGCTAATTGCGGGCGGTGCCGGTCATTCCGCTGTCAACATCCTCCATCAGAATGGTCGTGACGTCAAAGGAACGTCCGCTGTTGGAGACTCCCTTTGCAGAGCGGTAGAGGGTCAGCGTCACCTCGTCTCCGGGCGCCTTGGTCTTGAGCACGGCACTGATGTCGTTGAAATCGGTGATCTTCTGGCCGTCAATGGCAATGATAATATCGCCCTGGGTGACATTTTTGCCGGCCAGCTCGCTGGTCGGGTCGATGGACCAGATATAGACGCCGACCGGAATGCCGTTGATCTGTGAAAGGGCCTCGTTGATCACCTGGCCGGTGATGCCCAGCTTGGCACGACCCTTGACATAGCCGTATTGCAGAAGCTGGTCGATGATCGGTTTTGCCTCGCTGACCGGGATTGCGAAACCAATCCCCTCATAATCGACCGCCGCCACCTTGGCGGAGTTGATGCCGACGACCTGACCGTATTCGTTGACCAGCGCTCCGCCGGAGTTGCCGGGGTTGATGGCGGCGTCGGTCTGAATATAGGTTGAGGTGTGGTTCCCGTCGTTCAGGGTGCGGTTGCCCCCCGAGACAATTCCTTGGGAGACGCTGCCCGCCAGCGTGGCGCCGCCGGGGTTTCCGATGGCGATGACCCGCTCGCCGACCTGCAGCGCGTCGGAGTTCCCGAATTCGGCCGCCACCAGATTTTCCGCCTCGATTTTGATGACCGCGAGGTCGGTTTTCGTATCAATGCCGATCAGCTTTGCCGCATAGGTTTCATCGTTGTCCAGCTCGACGTTGATGCCGGTTGCGCCTTCCACCACATGGGCGTTCGTAACGATGTAGCCGTCAGAGTTGATGATAATGCCGGAGCCCTGCCCGGAAGGAGTGAAGGTATTAAACGCACTGTACTGGGCGATGCCGACAACCGAGGAACGAACCCTTTTGGCAATTTCCACCGTTGAAAGGATGCCGTTTGAGGAGACGGAGCTGCCGTCCACCGGATGCTCCTTGATGGAGAGCTCCGGCCCGGCGGCGGGAGCCGCCGCATGGGAGGATGCAGATTCCCCGGGCGGCAAAGGGAAGTCCTCCTCGCCGTTCTGGCGAATCAGGCTGTATACCCCATAGCCGGAAAGACACACAATGCCGACCACCAGCACCAGAGCAGCCAGCGTGCCCAGAATCATCAGACCGCCGCTGCGGCGGGGCGGTTTGGATGGCTTTCCGACGGCTTCGTAATCCTCAAACTTCCAGCGGTACTCCCCGGAGGGGTTTGCATATCCCTCCGGTCCGCGGCCATATCCCGGCCGTTCTCCCGCGGGACGCGATTCGTCGGACTGCCCACCCGGGGAACGATAGGTATACTGCCCGTAAGGGCTTTCGGGTTCTTCGCTCCGTTCGTGAGCCGATGCCGGGTCCCCCTGCGCGGGATTGGGGTCCTGCTCCATGCGTTCATCGCGTTCATCGGACATATGGATTCCTCCTTTGCGCCGCAGAGCCGGCGCTTTCTGACAGTTCTCTGAATAGTATGCTTGTATTGTACAAAAAAATTATGAAAGCGCAGTGAATGCCATTTAAAAGTTATTGGCGTCATCGCGCTTTTCGGGGATGCGGGACACCTTTTTTCCGCTCTTCGCAGGGGGCTGCGGGAGGGTGAAAATAAACTCGGTATATTCCCCGGCGGCGCTCTTGACGGTGATCTCCCCCCCCTGCAGGTGGACGAGCGTTTTCACGATATAAAGCCCCAAGCCGACCCCCTTTTTGTCGATGCCGCGGGAACGGTCGCTTTTATAGAACCGCTCGAACAGATGAGGAATTTCCTCCTTGGGGATGCCGCTGCCGCTGTTGCGGATCGCGATACGGAGCATCCGTCCATCCGTCTGATAGCTCACCGAGATGGTTCCCCCGACGGGGGTGAATTTCACGGCGTTTTCGATCAGATTGTAAACGATCTGGCTGACAAGGTCGGGGTCCGCCTCGGCCATCATCCGGTCGGAATCAAGACCCCGCACGTCGATTTTCTTTTCCTCGATCGGCCGCTCGAACCCGAGAAAGGTGCGGCAGATCAGTTCATGCACATCGACCGGGCAGGGATTCAAGGGCATTTCGCCCGCCTCCATCCGGGAGATATTGAGCATGGAGACGACCATCCGCGAAAGCCGCCTGACTTCGGTGGAGATGATTCCCAGATAATAAGGATAGCGCTCGGTGGGAATTGTTCCGTCGAGGATGCCGTCCACAAAGCCGCCGATGGTGGTCATCGGCGTTTTCAGCTCGTGCGAAACATTGGCGATGAAGGAACGGCGGGTATCCTCAAGGGTGGCAAGGTTGGCCGCCATATTGTTGATGGCGCGGGCAAGCTGCTGAATCTCCTCGTCTCCCTCCAGCGGGACACGGGCCGAAAAGTCGCCGCGCGCAAAGCTGTCCGTCGCGCGGACCATTGTGCGCAGCGGCCGCACCATTGCTTCGGTGGAAAAATAAACGACAATACAGGCAACCGCGAATACCAGCAGAGCGCCGATCAGAAAGATTCGAAACACGTCCTTGAGGAAGGTGGACATCCCCACCGCATCCGCTCCGGCAAAGACCGAACCGATCACGACCCCCTCCGAACGGATCGGAACCCCCACGACATAGCTGGGGCGTTCATAGATGCTTCCGAGGGTGGTGACGCCGCGGTAGCCTTCGCCCTTGGCCTTGGCCATCGTAGCGGAATCAATGATATAGGTGCTGTGACGGCAGCTGCCGGTATCGGTGCAGAGCAGGGTTCGGCCGGAGGGGTCCACGAGGAAAAAATCCGCCTCCGACGCGGCGGAAAAGATGCTCAGGGCATTCTTTCCGGTTTGAAAATCGATGTACTGCCGGTTGTTCGCGACATAGTTGTTCTCGAGAATCAGCGAAACCTGATTTGCCTTTTTCTCAAGAGTGTCCAGATTATCCTGCTTGAAATACTGGGCCGAGAGCAGCATCAGCATCATTCCCAGTACGACGACGCTGGAAAGAATAATCATGACGCACAGCCGGAAATAGCGGGAAAACAAGCTTTTTTTCACGCGAGACACTCCAATGCGGGAGGCAAAAGTTAATCCTTTGTCTCGAATTTATACCCGACGCCCCAGACGGTTTTGAGGCACCACTGGTCCGAGACGCCTTCAAGCTTCTCGCGCAGGCGCTTGATATGCACGTCAACGGTGCGGGAATCCCCGTAATATTCAAAGCCCCAGACCTCGTCGAGAAGCTGGTCGCGGGTATACACGCGGTTGGGGTTGGAGGCGAGGTGGAACAAAAGCTCCAGCTCCTTGGGCGGGGTATCGACAACCTTGCCGTCCACCTTGAGCTCATAGCGCGTCATGTTGACCACCAGCTTGTCGTAGCTGACTTCACGCACGGCGTTTTCCGCCTGGGTTCCCGCAGAAACCCGGCGCAGCACCGCCTTGATCCGCGCGACAATCTCCTTTGCGTCGAAGGGCTTGACGACATAATCGTCGGCGCCAAGCTCCAGCCCAAGAACCTTGTCAAAGGTTTCTCCCTTGGCTGTAATCATAATGATCGGCACATTGGACTTTTTGCGGATTTCCCGGCAGACCTGCCATCCGTCAAGACCGGGCATCATGATATCCAGCAGGATCAAAGCGGGATTTTCCGAATTGAATTTTGCGATGGCTTCATTGCCGTCATTTGCAATCACTACCGTATACTGTTCTTTTTCGAGGTAGAGGCGCAGCAGCTCGCAGATATTCTGATCGTCATCGGCAACCATAATTTTTTCTAGCGACATGGGGTTGTCCTCCTTATTGATCTTAATCGCCGCGGGGCGGTGGCCCGGGCGTTGTGTGACAACATTATTATACAACATTCCTGGCCGGAAACGTGAAATTTTTCAAAACTTTCTTTCTCAATGGCCGAAATCTTTTCTCGAAGGAATCAGCGGGCCTCTTTTGGCAAGGGCGGACGGACAAACGGCGGCGGAGACAAGAAAGGAGGGCGGAAGGATTTGCTGCAAGAATTTTCTGCGGCGCAGGAATCATGTGCAAAACGACGAAATAAATTCACTTTCTTTGGAAAAGTGAATTTTATGGAAGGGCACATGTACTTTATATAAAAACACATGAATTTGTGAAAAATTAAAATTGCATCTGCGCTTTTTTGAAATGCATAAATTTTCAAAAATCGGGACAAAAACAGGCCCTTTTTCTGGAAATATGAAGAAATCCAGTTTGTAACCTGCTTATTTATTAGCACTTTAGTGAGATAATTAACAAAAACTAAACGAATACAAAAAATGGGAAAAGCTTTGAGGAAGATGAATAATATAACTATGTTATCAATTTGATTATCCAAAAAAAAGAAATATTAATAGAAAAATTCCTGTATTAATCAGGAATATATTAAATTTTGGAAAAAATCGTGGTGGAATAATATTCAATTTTATTGCATATTATCATCATTTCTTCCAAAAACCTTGATAAATTGGAAAGGCTGTGCTATACTGAGTTTACCCACTACGGGGTGATCTTTTGCTGTGCGCCAACAACAGCGAGGGATTACAAACATTACGCAAGTTGAATGGGAGGAAATTTTATGAAAAAGTATTTGGCAATTACGATGGCACTGGTACTTGTACTGGCGCTCGCGGCCTGCGGCGGTTCGTCATCGGCGGCTCCCGCTTCTTCCGCTGCCCCTGCTTCTTCCGAAGCTCCCGCTTCCTCTGCCGCTCCCGCTGCCCCTGCCCAGAAGCTGAAGGTTACTCTGGCGACCGGCGGCACCTCCGGCACCTATTATGCGGTCGGCGGCGCCATGCAGTCTGTGCTCAACAGCAAGCTGACCATGTCGGATCTGACCGTTGAGTCGACCGGCGCTTCCAAGGCTAACGTCAACCTGATCACCGACGGCGAGGCCGAGATGGCGATCCTGCAGTCCGACGTGGTTTCCTATGCCCACACCGGCACCAACACCTTTGCCGAAACCGGCGTTGAGGA
Source organism: Yanshouia hominis (assembly GCA_014385025.1). Classification (GTDB taxonomy): domain Bacteria; phylum Bacillota; class Clostridia; order Oscillospirales; family Ruminococcaceae; genus Yanshouia; species Yanshouia hominis. The sequence goes on from JACRTB010000003.1 coordinate 78,948, forward strand.
CAGTGCTCTGTGGGTCGCGGGCCTCTACAATGAGACCGTGCAGATCATTGCGACCAAGGACATCACCGATGTTTCCCAGCTCAAGGGCAAGACCGTCTGCATGGGCGACGTCGGTTCCGGCACCCGCGTCAACGCGGAGCAGGTTCTGGCCGCTTACGGCATGACCGCCGACGACGTCAATGCGGTTTCCGGCTCCTTCCAGGACGGCGTGGACGGCATCAAGGACGGCAAGGTTGACGCTGCCTTTACCGTGGCCGGCGCTCCTACCACCGCGATCACCGACCTTGCCACCACCAATGAATTCAACATGCTTTCCCTGACCGATGAGGCCCTGTCTTACATCGGCGAGAACTTCCCCTTCCTGGTTCAGGATAACCTGCCTGCCGGCACCTACAACGGCATCGACCAGGAAACCAAGTGCGTGGCCGTTCAGGCTGCTCTGGTCGCCTCCAAGGACGTTTCCGAGGACGTGGTGTACGAGCTGCTCAAGACCATGTTTGACAGCAAGTCGGACCTCGAACAGGCTCATGCCAAGTTCCAGTTCCTCGATCCTGAGTACGCGGTTTCCGGTGCTTCCGTTCCCCTGCATCCCGGTGCTGAGAAGTTCTACAAGGAAATCGGCGTGCTGTAATTTACAGTGTCCGCATCTGTAAAGTATGTAAAAGCGGCCGCCACGATAATGGTCATAATTATCGCGGCGGCCCTTCTTTTCAGCCCTCATTCTTTTTTAACCCTGCGGAACCGGGACACCGGAGAGTTGTATGGGCGCTACCCCATGAAGGAAGGCGGGCGCTTTTCCGTCGAATTCAAGCATTCCATCAATCTGAGCCCCGTCATTGACGTGTATCAGATCGAGGACGGGGATATTTATGTTGAGGAGACGATTTACTACCACTTTGGCGCGGGAGTTCAGACCGAGCTCAACGAGGGAGAGACGCTGACCTACGGGGAGGACGGATCGATGATCGTGGGAAATATCCATCAGCTTCGAAACAATGTGGGCTATATCGTTGGTACGGTATATGACCATCTGCTGACGGTGAACGGTCGGGAAATCAGCCTGCGCGACTTGTGCGGAAAAAACGCAGCGGTTCGTTTTAATTATGAATGGCAGCTGTTTTGAGGAACAAAAATCGAAGGAGGAATCTGCTTTGTCCGACAATGAGAAGACAAGGGTCAACGCATCACCGGCAGTGGATGTAGAGGTCGGTACAGCCGAAGATGTGGATGCGATCATGAAAAAATATGATCGTGAATCCAATGTCCGCGTCTGGGAGGGAACTCCCAAGTTTGCAATTCGTATCCTTCTGGCTGTGTTCGCCCTGTTCATGGTCTGGATGAACATGTTTGCCACATGGGATGAGCGCTTCCGCCGCCCCTTGTTCGTGGGAATGGTCATTATTCTGGTCTTTCTTCTCTATCCCATCAAAAAGGGAAGCACCCGGAAAAATTCCGTCCCGTGGTATGACATTGTATTGGCAGCTGTGGGTGCAGGCAGCTTTTTCTACTACTGCCTGAACCTTGAAAAAATTGTCGATCTGGGCACCCGCATCAAACAGATTCATATTGTGCTGGGTATTATTGGAATTCTGGTGCTGGCCGAATGCTGCCGGCGTGTGGTCGGCATTCCGATTCTGGTCGTGGCATCCTGCTTTGTCCTCTATGCATTTCTTGGAGCGGGCAAATCGCTGCGTGCGGTGATTTATAACCTGTTCTATACCACAACCGGTGTCATCGGTACTCCGATCGGCGTCTGTTCGACCTATATTGTGTTATTTGTCATCTTCGGCGCCTTCCTTGAGGCAACCGGCATTGCCAACTTCTTTATCGACTGTGCCAATGCGCTGGCCGGCGCGGCAACCGGCGGCCCTGCCAAGGTGGCGGTCATCTCTTCCGCGCTCTGCGGCATGGTTTCGGGTTCTTCGGTCGGCAATACCGTAACCACCGGTTCGGTTACCATTCCGCTGATGAAAAAGACCGGCTACCCCGGGGAGTTTGCGGGCGCGGTGGAAGCCGCCGCCTCCACCGGCGGCCAGATCATGCCCCCCATCATGGGCGCCGCCGCCTTCCTGATGGCGGAGATGACCGGAAATCCCTACTCCTATATTCTGGTTCGGGCGATTCTGCCTGCCGCCCTTTACTTCACCGGCATCTTCCTGATGGTGCATTTTAAGGCAAAGAAGATGGGCCTGCGCGGACTGCCCAAGGAAGAACTCCCCAAGTCTCGGGATATCCTTCCCAAGATTTATCTGATCATTCCGCTGGTCGTTCTGGTGTATATGATCATCAACGGCAAGACGATGGCCACCGCTGCCGTTTATGCCACCTTCTACACCATCACCGTCTGTATGATCAACCGGGAACCCTCTAAAGGCAAGAAGGCTGTCATGGCCCTTTCGCTGCTCCCGCTGTTGGTGCTGACCTTTGCCGAGCAGAATTTTGCCGGCATAAAACCGCTGGGGCTGAAATTTTCCACCTTCATGATGTTGGTTTATGGGCTTTTTGCACTGCTCAATGTGGCTGTCAGCCCTGAGAATCGCAGCAAGCTCGTCACCTTTGTGGATGCGCTGGAGAATGGCGGACGCAACTGCCTGTCTGTTGCCACTGCCTGCGGCATCGCCGGAATCATCGCCGGCGTCGTTACCATGACCGGCCTCGGTCAGGTCCTGATCTCGCTGATTGTCGGCCTGGCACAGGGGCGTCTGATTATTGCCCTGATCCTGACCATGCTCTGCTGCATCGTGCTCGGCATGGGCGTTCCCACCACCGCCAACTACGTCATTATGGCGACTACCTGTGCGCCGATTCTGATCAACGGCATGGGAATGAATGTCATCGCCGCCCATATGTTCGTGTTCTACTTTGGCATTGTGGCGGACATTACCCCGCCCGTGGCGCTGGCTGCGTATGCGGGTTCCGCCATTGCCAAGGCACCTCCGATGAAGACGGCCTTCAATGCCACACGTCTGGCAATTGCGGCGTTTATCATCCCTTACATCTTTGCGTTCAACAACGCGATGCTCTTTATTGATACTCAGTGGTACGAGGTCGTACAGGTAGTTGTTTCCTCCTTTATCGGGATGCTGCTGATTGCCTCGGGATTGATGGGTTACATGTTCCGGGATTTGAAATGGCCGGCAAGGCTGATCGGAATTGTGGGTGGTCTCTGCCTGATTTATCCCGGACTGATCACCGACCTCATCGGCATTGGTGTGCTGGTTGCACTGGTCCTGCTTCAGATGATGGGCAAAAAGTCCCCGGCTAAATTGGCTTAAGAGAATATTCTGTCCGATTCCCCAATATGCTGAAAAGAGCCGCGGGCACTGCCCACGGCTCTTTTTGCGGAATCCCGCCGTGTGCCGCCGTAGGATGAATCATCTTTCTTAACAACTTTTTGACAACGGGGCGGGGCATATTTAGTTGGCAACCGGGCTGTAAGGTGATATTGTATAAGAGAAGAAATCGGAAAGGAGGATTGAGGATGAAACGTTCTCTTTTAAGGCAACAAGCCTCTCGGCCGATTGTTTCAAATGTGCTTCGCACTTTGTTTTTTCTGACTGTCGCCACGGGAATTTGTATTCTTCTGCGGATGATCGACAACAGGGATACCTATGTGCCGATGCTTTTCATCCTTTTTGTATTTTTAGTGGCAAGATATACTGATGGTTTTTGGTATGGGGTTGGCGCGTCTCTGGCCGGAGTTCTTCTTGTAAATTATCTGTTCACCTATCCTTATTTTAACTTTAATTTTACTTTGGCAGGTTATCCGATCACCATCCTGTGCATGCTGGTGGTTTCCACCGCGACCAGCATGCTGACCACACAAAACAAGCGGCAGGAGCAAATCCGAATCGAGGCGGAAAAGGAAAAGACCCGCAGCAACCTTCTGAGGGCGGTATCGCATGACCTGCGCACCCCTCTGACCTCGATTCTGGGGGCCATTTCGGCGGTGATTGAGAATGACAGGATTCTTGGCAGCGAAGAACGGCTCAGCCTTTTACACGACGCGCAGGATGATGCGCGATGGCTGATTAAAATGGTGGAAAATCTTTTAACCATCACCCGCATCGATGCAGACGAAAATACGCGGCTTTATAAAGAACCCGAGGCGGTCGAGGAGCTGATCGCTTCGGCCGCCGCCAAGCATCGCAAACGCTTCGGAGAACCTCCGCTGTCGGTCAGCATTCCGAGCGAGCTGCTGATGGTGCCGATGGATGCTGTTCTGATTGAACAGGTGATTACCAACCTTCTCGAAAACGCGGTTCTGCATGCCAAGGGCGCCGACCGGATTACGCTCTCGGTCCGCCGGGAAGACTCCAATGCCGTCTTTGAGGTAAGCGACAATGGAGCGGGGATTCCGGAGAAGCTGCTCCCGCATATCTTTGATGGATATTTCCGCCAGAACTATGAGGAGGAAGGCGACAGCAAACGAAATATGGGAATCGGTCTTTCGGTCTGCGAGACCATTGTACGGGCGCACAACGGAACAATGAGCGCCTTTAACAAAGAAGGCGGCGGAGCGGTTTTTCGCTTTATTCTGCCGCTTGGGGAGGAATATTAGTTGAATAACCGGTACAGTATTTTGATCGTTGAGGATGAGAAAAGCATCGTCAGTTTTATGAAGACGATCCTGACAGCCAATGATTACGATGTTTTGGTGGCCCGCGATGGGGAACAGGCATTGATGATGGTGAATTCCCACTGCCCGGATATGATTATCCTCGACCTCGGCCTCCCCGACATGGACGGACTGAAGATTATCAAGGCGGTGCGGGAATGGTCGCAGGTGCCGATCATCGTTGTTTCGGCCCGCAGCCGCGAGCAGGATAAGGTGATGGCACTCGACCTTGGGGCGGATGATTATGTGACCAAGCCGTTCGGAACCTCCGAGCTGCTCGCGAGGGTGCGCACAGGAATCCGTCATATTATCGGGCGATCCGCCAACGCAGAGGCAATGCCGGATGGGGTGTTTCGGGCGGGCGACCTGAGCGTTGATTACAAAAAGCGTCACGTTTATGTTGACGGCGAAGACGCCCACCTTACCAAGGTGGAATATAAAATCGTTTCCCTCCTCTCGGAGTATGCCGGGCGGGTACTGACCTATGACTTCCTGATCAAAAACATCTGGGGACAGAATGCCAACTACAACAACCAGATTCTGCGGGTTAACATGGCCAATATCCGACGCAAGATTGAAAAAGACCCTGCCGATCCCAAATATATCTTCACCGAAATGGGAGTTGGCTACCGAATGGTGGATGCCGACTGACTGCGAATCAAAATCACGTGTTCAGCTTGCGGCTTGAGTCGTTGCCAAAGGGGTTATAATGCCGGGCCGTATCGCAAGCGCATCAAGACTTTAACTGAATTCAGTGCCTTTTATCACGTAACGGGCGGCGCGAATGGTCGAATCCATCTGTGCCCGCCCGCTTCTTTGTTTTCTTTTCATGGCTGCCTGCAGGCTTCTGCCCGATGGACGGCCCGCTTGAGAAGAGGGAGGAACCGCGTCCGTTTATGCCATCCAAAGAAGCGGGCGCTTACAATAGCGCAGATGTCGACCGGGGGACATGTCCGATGCCCATATCCCTTCCAAAGAGGCGAACAGACCGATTCCTGATAAAGGTCATGATATCCGCTTTGCCGTGCTCAATGCTTGAGTTAAAGTTTTTCATTGCTACCAGCAGAACGGATACTTGTCCTATGCACAAAACAGCCCGGGCGCATTCCCATTAAGGGAATGCGCCCGGGTTTGTTTGCTCTAACAGGAGGGGAAACTGATTTATTTCGCAGCCTTCGCAGTCTTGATAGCTTCGATCAGCAGGGGAGTGACCTTGAAGAGATCGCCGCAGATGCCATAGTCGGCAATCTCAAAGATGGGGGCGCTCTCGTTCTTGTTCACTGCGATGATGCACTCGGAATCCTGCATGCCGGCCTTGTGCTGGATCGCGCCGGAGATGCCGAGGGCGACGTAGATCTTCGGATGGACGGTCTTGCCGGTCTGGCCAACCTGATGGTCGGCGGAGAGCCAGCCCGAGTCGATGGTGGCACGAGAGCCGCCGACGACGCCGCCGAGAACCTCGGCAAGCTCCTCGGCGAGCTTGATGCCGCCCTCAACATCCTTGGAGATGCCGCGGCCCACCGAAACAACCACATCGGCGCCGATCAGATCGACCATCTTCTTGGCGGCCTTGACGACCTCGACGACCTGAGTATCCAGATCGGCCTCGGTGAGGGAGAAGTTCGGCTTGATGATCTGGCAGGCGTCGGCCTTGGCCTGATCAAACGCGGCCTTCTTCATAACGCCGGGACGGACGGTCGCCATCGCGGGACGGAAACGGGGGCAGATGATGGTTGCCATCAGATGGCCGCCGAATGCCGGACGGGTCATCTTCAGGTTGCGGTCATCCTCCTTGATGCTGTCGATCATGGCAGGAGCCAGAGTCGAAGCGGAACGCAGGAAGTCCTTATACTTGGGAACATCGATGTCCAGATGGGTGCAGTCGGCGCACAGGCCGGTGTGCAGGCGGGCGGCGCAGCGCGGGCCGAGGTCACGGCCGATATTGGTCGCGCCGATCAGCATGGCTTCGGGCTTGTACTCCCGAATCACGTCGCAGATCACCTTGGTGTAGCCGTCGGTGGTGTAGTTCTCAAGCAGAGGGCTGTCGCAGACATAAACGCCGTCGGCGCCGTAGCCGCCGAGTTCCTTGGCGATGCCCTCGACATTGCTGCCGAGCAGCAGGCCGTAGAGCTTGGAGCCGAGCTCGTCGGCCAGCTTGCGGCCCTCGGAGATCAACTCGAAGGAGGTGGGCATCATTTTGCCCTGGCGCTGTTCGCAGAATACCCAAATGCCGCCGTTGAATTCCTCAATTGCAGCACTGTTGTAATTAGACATATTCTTCAAATCTCCCTTCTATCAGATCATGTGCTTGGCCGCAAGGATGCCGGCCAGCTTGTCGCAGGTGGCCTTATCGGCGCCCTCCAGCATCATGCCGACACCCTTCTGGGGAGGAGTGAAGGACTTAAAGATGTTGGTAGGAGAGCCCTTGAGGCCGATCGTGCTGGGATCGATGAGGGGATCGTCCTTGAGGGTGTTGTAATCAAAGATCTCATAAGGCTTGGCATAGCATTCGAAAATGCCGTTTACGCTCATATAGCGGGGGGTGTTGAGCTCCTTGATGCAGGTGATCAGGCAGGGGGTCTTGACCTTGATGGTCATGTAGCCGTCCTCGAGCATCCGCTTGATGGTGAGGGTGTCGCCGTCCTTCTTGATCTCGGCGGCGTAGGAAACCTGCGGAAGGCCAAGCTTCTCCGCGATCTGCGGGCCGACCTGAGCGGTGTCGCCGTCGATGGCCTGACGGCCGCACATGACGATGTCCTCGGGGCCGACGCCGATCTTGTTAATGGCGGCAGCAAGGATCTGGGAGGTCGCATAAGTATCGGAACCGCCGAATTCACGTCCGGATACCAGAACAGCGCGGTCAACGCCGCGGGCCATGACCTCACGCAGCATTCCTTCTGCGGGGGGCGGGCCCATCGAGACAACGATGATTTCGGCGCCGGTCTGCTCCTTGAGGGACAGAGCGGCTTCGACAGCGTTGAGGTCGTCGGGGTTGGTAATCGCAGCCATGGAGGCGCGGTTCAGAGTGCCATCGGGATTCACGGCCACCTTACCAGAGGTATCGGGGACCTGCTTGACACAAACAATGATTTTCATTTCGATCTGCCTCCTAACTTATTTCACGCCCAGGTGGCTGGCAATGACCATCCGCTGGACCTCGGAAGTACCCTCGTAGATCTCGGTGATCTTGGCGTCGCGCATCATGCGCTCGACCGGGTATTCGCGGGTGTAGCCGTAGCCGCCGAAGAGCTGCACGGCGCGGCGGGTCACATCGGAAGCGGCCTCGGCGGCGAAGAGCTTGGCCATGGCGGCGTCCATCGAGTAGGGCTCGTGGTTCTGCTTCTTCATCGCAGCGGCATAGACCAGATACTGAGCGGCCTGCATGCGGGTATGCATGTCGGCAAGCTGGAACTGGGTGTTCTGGAACTGGGACAGGCGCTTCTTAAACTGAACGCGCTCCTGCGTATATTTGACAGCCTCGTCGATCGCGCCTTCACCGATGCCCAGAGCCTGGGAGGCGATGCCGATACGGCCGCCGTCGAGGGTCATCATGGCGATCTTGAAGCCCTTGCCTTCCTGGCCGAGGAGGTTTTCCTTCGGGACGATGCAGTCCTGGAAGATCAGGTCGCAGGTGGAAGAGCCGCGGATGCCCATCTTCTTTTCGTGCTTGCCGACCGAGAAGCCGGGGAAGCTCTTCTCAACGATGAACGCGGAGATGCCGTGGTTGCCGGCCTTGGGGTCGGTCATGGCAAAGACGACGATGGTGTCGGCCACGGTGCCGTTGGTGATGAAGCACTTGGAACCGTTGAGCACGTAATGGTCGCCTTCCAGAACCGCGGTGGTCTGCTGGCCGGAAGCATCGGTGCCGGCGTTGGGTTCGGTCAGGCCGAACGCGCCGATCTTTTTGCCGGAGAGCAGGTCAGGCAGGTACTTTTTCTTCTGCTCCTCGGTGCCATGCTCGAAGATGGGGGCGCAGCACAGCGAGGTATGCGCGGACACGATGACGGCAGTGGTGCCGCAGACCTTGGCGAGCTCCTCCACGCACATGGCGTAGGAAAGGATGTCGCCGCCGGCCCCGCCGTATTCCTTGGGGAAGTAGATGCCCATCATGCCCAGCTTGGCCATCTTCTCTACCGTCTCGGTGGGAAAGCGCTCTTCCTCATCGATCTCGGCGGCCAGAGGCTTGACCTCGTTTTCCGCAAACTCACGGTACATTTTGCGGAGCATCTGATGTTCTTTGCTCAGTACAAAGTCCATATTTGTTTTCTCCTCCTATGTTAGAGTCAAACACAACGGGCGGACTTGTCACCGCCCGACGGTTTCCCAGCGACCGGCTGAATTGCGTCTGAACCGGAATTTTGGCGCAAAACAACCCATGTATATCCTTGTTATAGATATAACAATTATATTTATAGCACGACCGGAGCATGAATGCAAGGGATATTTGTTAATTTTCTAACACGAAGAAAAGATTTAGCAAAATAGCCTAATTTGAGACAAATTCATTTGGAGAAAAGGTAAAAATGAAAAAAATTCGATTCATTTGAAAAGGCCGCAATCCCACCGGGGGAGAACAGATCGCGGCAACGCTTCAGAAGGGGAGGCCCATGGAAAAGGCCGCGCTGCAAGATGCGGCGCGGCCTGGAAAAGCGGGAGATTATCGGTTGGAGCGCCTCCAGATTTTCAGGCGCTCCGCATCTTTGATGAGCTGATCGCGGAAGTCAGGGTGGGCGACCGAGATGATCGCTTCGGCCCGTTCCCAAGTCGAAAGGCCCTTGAGGCAGACCTTGCCGTATTCGGTGACAAGGTAATGGAGGTTGGTGCGGGTGTCGGTGACGGCGGAGCCCGGCGCAAGGGTGGGAACAATGCGGGAGCGCAGCACCCCGTCCTTGCCCTTGAAGGCTGACGAGCAGCAGATAAAGCTTTTTCCGCCCTTCGAGAGATAGGCTCCGAGTACAAAGTCCAGCTGGCCGCCCGCTCCGGAAATATGACGGGTGCCGGCTGTTTCCGCGTTGATCTGGCCGGTGAGATCGAGGTCAACGGCATTGTTGATCGACATGAAATGATCGATCTGGGCGATGGTGCGGGCGTCGTTGGTGTAGCTGACCGGCGCGGCCATGACCGCGGGATTTTCGTTGATGTAATCATAGAGCTTTTTAGTGCCCGCGGCGAAGGCAAAGACCTGCCGTCCGCGGTCGATCGACTTTTTGGAGCCGTTGATCTTTCCGGCCATGGCAATATCAACAAATGCGTCGACATACATCTCGGTATGAACGCCGAGATCCTTGAGGTCGGAGTCCGCGATCATCGAGCCGACCGCGTTGGGCATCCCGCCGATACCGAGCTGAAGGCAGGCGCCGTTGGGAATCTCCTCGACGATCAGCCGGGCCACGGCCTCGTCAACGGCCGACGGCGCTCCCGCGCCCATCTCGGCCATCGCGGGATTGTCCCCCTCCACGATCATATCGACCTGTGAAACATGGATTTCGGTTTCGCTGCCGCCGTAGCAGCGGGGCATGTTCCTGTTCACCTCGAGAATGACGGTTTTGGCGGTTTCGCAGACCGCCATCAGGTGGGAGGCGTTGGGGCCGAAGTTTAAATAGCCGTGCTCGTCCATCGGGCAGACCTGAAACATCGCAACGTCGGGAGGGGCGATGTGCTCGCGGTAGTAGCGCGGCAGTTCGGAGTAGCGCAGCGGATTGTAAAAGGCAAAGCCCTGATCAATCGCCTTGCGCTCGATCCCGCTCATATGCCAGGAATTCCAGCAGAAATGGTCGGCGGGATTCTCGATCTTGAAAATTTCGGGCACCCACATGCAGATGCCTCCGCGGATTTTTACATCGTGCAGTTCGCCCATCCGGCGGGCCAGAGCGGCGTCGAGCGCCACGGGATGGCCGGCGGACCAGCCGTAATCAACCCAGTCCCCCGATTTGACGACAGCGGCCGCCTGGTCGGCAGTGGCCAGCTTGGAACGGTAGATTTCTTGAACATTCATCGTTGCAGTCCTCCCAAAATCGTGATGTTTTGCAGGCAAAGCACAATCGTGTCGGATAAAACGGCATGATACCATATTGACACAAATATAACAAAGGCATTATAGCACAGCGCCTATGGAATTTCAAGAAGGAATTGGGAACCTCATCCTGCACGCTCCCCTGATGGAGCGCGAAAGTAGAACAGAGGTTGCCGCAATAAGCCCGCGCGTCCCCGATGGAGCATGGCAAAGGGAAAGACCCCGCGGCCTGCCGCCGGTTTGGACGGATAGGGAGAGCGAGTGCCCCGGATTTGAGCGTATCGGGCGGGGATGCGGAGGCATATTCAGAAAACGTAATGTTTTATTGTAATAAATATATAATTATTAATTGTAAATGTTGACTTTTTTAACGAAAATAGATATGATTACAATGATTTGGGCCGCATACCGCCCATCAAATCAAAACAAGGAGGTTCCCTGTGTGAGTCGATTGGAGATCATTACCCCCAACCGCGCCCAGATGGTCGTGGAAGGGCTCTACCGCGATGTAGAGCGCCGCATTACCGCAAGTCCGCCAGGACTCTGCCCGGTTGACCTGTCCCTCGCGTTTCTGCACCTCTGCCATGCGCAGACCTGCGGAAAGTGTGTTCCCTGCCGCATCGGACTTTGGCAGCTGACCCGTCTGCTTGAGGAGGTACTCGACGGAAAGGCCGGCCTCGACACACTCGGCCTCCTGGAAAAGACGGCGCGGGTGATTGTGGACACCGCCGACTGCGCCATCGGCCGCGAGTCGGCCTCGATGGTTCTCAAGGGGCTTGAGGGCTTTCGGGACGACTATGAGGAGCATATCCTGCGGCACCGCTGCCTCTGCAGTCTGAACCAGCCTGTTCCCTGCGTGGCGCTCTGTCCCGCCGGGGTGGACATTCCCGGATACATTGCGCTGGTCGCCGAAGGGCGTTATGCCGACGCGGTACGGCTGATCCGCAAGGATAACCCGTTTCCGACCGCCTGTGCGATGGTATGCGAGCATCCCTGTGAAGCGCGCTGCCGCCGCAACATGGTCGATGACGCCGTGTCGATCCGCGCTCTCAAGAGATATGCCGTCGATCATGCGGGAAAGGTTCCGGTCCCCGAACGCGCCGCTGCCACGGGAAAGCGGGTGGCGGTGATCGGCGGCGGCCCGGGCGGGCTTTCCGCCGCCTACTTTCTGTCCCTGATGGGCCATGAGGTGGAGGTGTTTGAGAAAAAGTCGGCTTTGGGCGGAATGCTGCGCTATGGCATCCCAAATTACCGGCTGCCCCGCGAGCGGCTCGACGAGGATATTGAGGCGATTCTTTCGACCGGGGTCAAGGTCAGCCTCAATGTGGAGATCGGAAAGGATTTTTCCCTGCGTGAGCTTCGCCGCCGGTTCGACTGCATTTATATCGCCATCGGCGCGCAGGCCGATAAGACGGTCGGCATTGAGGGCGAAAAGCTTCGGGGCGTGATTTCGGCGGTTGAAATGCTCCGTGAGGTGGGGGACGGCGTGACGCCCGACTTTACCGGAAAGCGGGTGGTGATTATCGGAGGGGGCAACGTGGCCATGGACTGCGCGCGCAGCGCCCGGCGGATGGGCGCCGAGCGGGTCACCTGCGTCTACCGCCGCCGCGAAGAGGACATGACCGCCCTGCACGAGGAGATCGAGGGGGCGATGGCCGAGGGATGCGAGATTTTGACCCTTCAGGCGCCGCTGCGGATTGAAGGAGACGAAGAAGGGCGGGTCGCCGCGCTTTGGACCCGGCCGCAGATCATCGGCGGACCCGACGCGGGCGGCCGCCCGCGTCCGCGCCCTGCCGACGTGCCGGAACGCCGGATTCCCTGCGACATCGTTGTGGTGGCGATCGGGCAGGGAATCGAGGTCGCGCCGTTTGAGGAATATGGTGTGCCGATCAAGCGCGGGGTGATTGACGCGATGAGCACCAGTGATATCGGCACCATCACCGGCGTCTTTGCGGGAGGAGACTGCGTGACCGGTCCGGCAACCGCCGTGATGGCGATTGCGGCCGGCAAGGTAGCGGCCGCCAACATCGATGAGTATTTGGGATTCCGGCATGAAATCACCGTCGATGTGGAAATCCCGGGCGTTCGGTTTTATGACCATCCCGCGTGCGGAAGGGTTTCTCCCGACGAGCGGCCCGCCGACGAGCGGCGCGACGATTTTGAGCTGATCGAGTCGGCGCTGACCGCGCAGGAGGCCCAGCAGGAGGCGCGGCGCTGCCTGCGCTGCGATCACTTCGGCTACGGCGGATTCAAGGGAGGGAGGAGCAAGCAATGGTGAACGCGACGATCGACCGGATTCCGGTCAGCGTCCCGGAGGGGACGAGCATCCTTGAGGCGGCGCGCGCCGCCGGGGTAATGATTCCCAGCCTCTGCTATCTCAAGGAACTCAACGAGATTGGCGCCTGCCGCGTCTGCGTGGTGGAGATCGAGGGAACCCAGACGCTCGTTCCCTCCTGCAACAGCCCGCTTCAGGAGGGGATGGTGATCCATACCAACAGCCCCCGGGTGCGGGAGGCGAGGAAGATCAATGTCGAACTGATCCTTTCGCAGCACGACGGGCGGTGTTCCTCCTGTGTGCGGGGTGGAAACTGCGCGCTGCAGGCCATTGCAAACGACCTCGGCATCCTGGAGAATCTTTATCCCGTGCAGGCGCCGCCGAACGACTGGACCCGTTCCTTCCCGCTCTACCGCGAGGCTTCGAAGTGCATTAAATGCATGCGCTGTGTGCAGGTCTGCGACAAGGTGCAGGGGCTGGGCATCTGGGACGTCGAGGGCACCGGCTCGCGCACGACGGTCGATGTTTCCCGCAACCGGCGGATCGCGGAGGTCGATTGCGCCCTCTGCGGCCAGTGCATCACCCACTGTCCGGTGGGCGCCCTGCGGGAGCGGGATGATACGGCAAGGGCGTTTGAGATGCTTGCCGACCCGGAGCTCGTCACCGTTGTGCAGGTTGCGCCGGCGGTTCGGGCTGCATGGGGTGAGGCGTTCGGCCTGAACCGGGAGCAGGCCTCCACAGGGCGGATGGCCGCGGCGCTGCGCCGGATCGGCTTCGACTATGTGTTTGACACCAACTTTACCGCTGACCTGACGATCATGGAGGAGGGCAGCGAATTCCTTGCCCGCCAAAAGAACCTCAACTACGACGGCCGGCCGCTCTTTACCTCCTGCTGCCCCGGCTGGGTGCGTTTTGCAAAGGCCCACTATCCCGCGCTGGTTTCCGATCTTTCCACTGCGAAGTCTCCGCAGCAGATGTTCGGCGCGGTCGCCAAGAGCTATTTTGCGGAAAAAATCGGAGTGACGCCCGAAAAAGTCCGCTGCATCTCGGTGATGCCCTGTCTCGCCAAAAAGCAGGAATGCGCTCTGCCCACCATGCAGGATGCCGGCGCGGGCCAGGATGTCGATCTTGTTTTGACCACCCGCGAGATGACCCGGATGCTCAAGAGCGAGCATGTCCGCCCCGAATTGCTCGATGAGGAGCCGTTTGATTCCCCGCTGGGGACGGGCAGCGGCGCGGCGGTCATCTTCGGCGCGACCGGCGGAGTGATGGAGGCGGCGCTGCGCAGCGCCTGCTTCCTCGCTACGGGATCGAACCCCGACCCGGATGCCTTCGCGGAGATACGCGGTGAAAAGGGTTGGCGCGAGGCGCAGTTCTCTCTCGGAGGAGACACCCTGCGGGTGGCGGCGGTCAGCGGGCTGGGCAATGCCGACCGTCTGATTCGCGCGCTGCTGCACGGAGAAGTGCAGTATGACTTTGTTGAGGTGATGGCCTGCCCGGGCGGCTGCGCGGGCGGCGGCGGCCAGCCGATCTGCGAGGGCTGTGAGCTGGCGGGAGAGCGCGGCGGTCTGCTGTACCAGATCGACGCCGCCAATCCCATCCGTTTTTCGCATGAGAACCCCGAGGTGCAGCGGCTTTATCAGGAGTATCTGGGGCATCCTCTTTCGGAACGGGCGCACCACCTGCTGCACACCGATCATACGGCGTGGAAAATGCCTTCCGGTGTAAATGAGACTGGACAGACCCGGGAGTTCGCGCTACAATAAAAGAGACTCGGAAAGGGCTCCGCGCCGCGGAGTCCTTTCTTCAATTGCCAATCGGTATATGCCGGAGGCCGTTTGGCGCGGCTTTTCCGGCCGGACCCGCGGCCCCATAGAGGGGGATGCGGGGATTTCCGGTCCGGGGAAGAAACAAAGCGGCTGACCGCCGCGCACCGGGCGTCCTCTGACAGAAAGGAAAGATGATATGAACAGCTTTACGTTTTATTCCCCGACCAAGGTGATCTTTGGCCGGGAAGCCGAGAAACAGGCGGGTGAGGAAATCAGGTCGTGGGGAGGAAGCCGCGTTCTGGTGCACTTCGGCGGAGGAAGCGTCCGGCGCAGCGGCCTGCTGGACCGGGTGACTGCTTCGCTTGAGGCGGCGGGGCTGACCTGTTTCCTGCTCGGCGGGGTGGTCCCGAACCCGCACCTCTCGCTCGCAAGGGAGGGAATAGAGCTTTGCCGCCGCGAAAAGATAGACTTTCTGCTGGCGGTGGGGGGAGGCTCCGCGATTGATTCGGCCAAGTGCATCGCGCTGGGTGTTCCCTACGAGGGGGATGTGTGGGATTTCTACGTCCGAAAGGCCGAGCCAACGGCCGCCCTGCCGGTTGCGGCGATTCCGACCCTTGCGGCCGCCGGCAGCGAAACCAGCTCCTCGAGCGTGATCACCAAGGAGGAGGGCGCCCTCAAGCGCGGCTTTAATCACGCGCTGATTCGTCCCCGCTTTACGCTGATGAATCCGGAGCTGCTCTATACCCTGCCGGCCTATCAGACCGCCTGCGGCGTCACCGATATCATGATGCATACCCTTGAACGGTATTTTTCTCCCGGCGGCGAGAATGAGATGACCGATCGGATTGCCGAGGCGCTTCTGCGCACCGTGATTCAGTACGGACCCGTCTGCGTCAAAGAGCCGGAAAACTATCAGGCGCGCAGCGAGATCATGTGGGCGGGCAGCCTCTCCCACAACCATCTGACCGGGCTTGGGAGGGACGGGGACTGGGCCGCACACCAGCTTGAGCATGAGCTTGGCGGAATGTATGACGTTGCCCACGGCGCAGGGCTGGCCGCCGTGTGGCCCGCCTGGGCGCGGTATGTCTGCCGGCAGGATCTCCTGCGTTTTGCCCGCTTCGGCGCAAATGTCTGGGGAATTCCGCTGAACTATGAGCATCCGGAGGAGACGGCGTCCGCTGCGATCGCGCGGACCGAGCGTTTCTTTGCCTCGATTGGAATGCCCGTCACCCTCACCGGGCTGCTGGGCCGCACACCGGAGGAAAAGGAGCTTCGGGAACTGACGGTCAAATGCACCTTCTTCGGCACCCGCAAAATCGGCGGGCTGATGAAGCTGGGGGAACAGGAAATTTTTGAAATTTATCAAAGTGCTCTGTAAGGACCAAAATCAAAGCTACGCGTTGAACACGTGGTATGCCCCAGCACTGAAAGGGCAGGATAACCGGTTCGCCTCATAAGAGGTGACGAATTATTTTTCTTACGCATCACACGCACCGCAGCTGCCAAAGCAGGGCTTTTCTCCTTTGATTGACCTTCTTCGCTTCTGAATATTTGTCATTTCGCCGCGCTCAATGCGATAAGCTAAAGCTTTTTCCGCCCACCGGCATAGCTGGTGGCTGCTGTCGCTAAAGCTGCAAGGCAATGCGCCATGAAGAGAAAAACTCTTCATGGCGCATTTTTAAATTCGGGAGTTGTTCGCTTTGCCGATGGAGGCGCGGGGGAAGAGCCGCCGCTTCGGGCGCGGGGGAAGAGAGATGCGAAAAAGCAAGCTGATAAACCGGGAAAGCCTTTGTTGAGCGGGAACGCCGTCCGTTTACATGCTTTGAGGGTAGGGCGGTGCAGGTAAAATGAAATACGAAGCAGAAGTGCAATGCATTTCGGGATGCACGCCGGTAACGGTTCTCCGGTAGGGCTTGCCGAGCCAGTCTGGCGTGGTTTCCTCTGTACTGGGATGCATGTCGAAAAAGGCTCTGACAGCGGCCTGTTCAAGCCATCGGCTTGGACGGCGGTGATGTCTCTTCGATGCGGCGAAAAAGATGAACACATTGAAACGCTTGGGTGAAAAATACAGGAAAATCGGAAATTTTTTTGCAGAAAGCCTCCTGTTTCACCCAATTTTCACGAAAACGTCAACAACACATTAGTCCGGGCACATAGGATTGGAGAAGTAACAGAGGAAACGACAAAGGAGAGTGTTTCTGTGAATTTAAAAAGAATGACCAGCCTTGCGCTGGCCGCGGCTCTGATTCTTGCGGCGGGCGGATGCTCCGGCGCCTCGTCCGGGCAGGCAGGGGGGCAGGGCGGCGCGCGGGATTCGGGTCTTGCAGGTCCCGGAGGCGACGGTTCTCCTGCGGAGAACCAGGCGATTTCGGTCAATACAACCCTTCCCACGGTGGAGGACCTTTCGCTGACCACCGATTATATCGGAACGGTCAAGGCCGCCGAATCGGTGAACATTTACCCCAAAAGCTCGGGAACCGTCACCGCTGTTTATTTCGAAGCGGGTCAGCAGGTCGATGCCGGGGACCTTCTCTTCACCGTGGACTCGACCGACGCGGAACTGGCGTTGGAGCGGGCAAAGGTTACCTATGATCAGACCCTGCGGAATATCGATGTTGAGGAATCCGGTTCCGGCAATGCGCTGACCATTCTCAACTATGAATCGGCCATCGAGACGGCGCGGCAGTCCTATGAGCGGGCGCGGGATAATCTCGATCTTGCCAGCGATGATGATTTTGACATGTCCGAATTCCGCAAGGTCAGAAAGCGCTGGAAGGACGCGACCAAAGCATACGACCGGGCTCAGACCGACGAAACATGGTCCGAGCTTCTCGAAGCCGAGGACGACTACTACGAGCTTCTCGACGATTACACCGATTATCAGGATTATGTGACCTCGTTTGAGAATGCCTACACCGATTATGAGGAGGCGCTTGAAAAGTATGAGATTTACAAGAGCCAGCAGGTGGGGGAAAATACCGGCAGCTATGAGCTGCAGCGGCAGGCAGCCGAGCTGACCTATCAATCGGCCCTGAAAGCGGTGGAGGATACCCGGGTTTACGCCCCCATCGGCGGGGTGGTCGAAACCAAGAATATTACCCTGCATGAGAATGCCTCCACCCAGTCCTCGGCGTATACCATTTCCAATAAAGATGTGATGTCGATTGAATTTAACGTCTCGGCCGACGGTGTTTCCACCCTGAACATCGGCGATACCGTCACTGTCACCAAGGGAAGCGGCAGCTATGAGGCGACGGTGGTTGAAATTGATTCCAAGGCAAACTCGGTCGGGCTGTTTCCTGTGACCGCCAATCTGGTGGACGACAGCCCTCTGCTTTCGGGGGTCTCGGCAAAGGTCACCGCGGCCACCCAGAGCGCCGAGGACGCGCTGGTCATTCCGGTCGATACCATTACATACGACGCAGACGGAAGCCCCTACGTTTTGGTCTATGAGGACGGAAAAGCAGTCCAAATCCATGTGACCCTCGGCATTACCACCCGTTCCTATGCACAGGTGACCGAAGGCCTGACGTCTGATTCCCTGGTGATTACCACCTGGCATCCCGATCTCGCGGACGGGGCGGCGGTTTCCCTCAAGAGCGGGGTCTGATGCGATGAACAATATTTCGAAGATTGCCCTGCACCGTCCGGTTGCGGTGCTGATGTGCGTCGCCTGCCTGATCGTCTTCGGCATTTCGTCGGTCATGTCGATGGATATCGAATCCACGCCGGAGATGAATATGCCGGTTTTCATGGTGATGACCCGTTATTCCGACGTTGGGCCGGAGGAAATCGATTCTCTGGTCACCGACGTTGTTGAGGCCGCTCTTTCCGGCGTTTCGGACTATACCTCAATGACCTCCCGCTCCTCCGAGGGCTCGTCGATGACGGTGCTCGAATTCGATTACGACATCGACATGGATGAAAAACGCACCGAAATTGAGGATGCGCTCAATAACCTGCGCCTGCCCGACGACTGCGACGACCCGACCATCATGGAGATGGGGATGGATTCCGACTCGGTCATGTCCCTTTCGGTTCTCGCGTCGGGAAACGACAACCTTCTGACCTACATCGAGGATGAAGTGGTGCCTGAGTTTGAGCGGATTTCAGGCGTGTCGGATGTCGAGGTCATGGGCGGCAAGCGGGAATATGTCCGCATTCAGGTCAAGGAGGAGGAGATGACCCAATACGGCCTCTCTCTCTCGTCGATTGCCTCGGCGATTTCCGCGGCGGACTTCACCACCACCGCCGGCACCATCAACCGGGGTGAGGTGGAGATGTCGCTGCTCGGCAGCGCCGACTACGACACGATGGAGAGCCTTTACACCATCCCGATCTCCCTCTCCACCGGCGATATCATCTACTTGACCGATGTGGCCGACGTTGAGCTGGCGGAAGAAAAAAACAGCTCGATCAGCCGGCAGAACGGGCAGGAAAATATCCGTATCTCGATTTCCAAGAACCAGAGCGCCAACACCATTTCGATCTGTGACCAGATCGCCGCAGTGGTCGATGATCTGAACGCACAGAATCTTGGGCTGACCATCGAAATCACCGATAACAGCGGCGAAACCATCATGGATAACATTGAAAGCGTGATCTCTTCGCTGATTCAGGGCATGGTGATCTCCATGGTTGTCCTGGTTCTGTTCCTCGGCGAGCCGAAATCCTCGATGATCATTGCTCTGGCCATGCCGCTCTCGGTCTTTGCCGCCCTGGTCATGATGAGCATTTACGGCATGACCATCAACATGATGAGCCTCGGCGGCCTCGTTGTCGGCATCGGTATGATGGTGGACAATTCGATTGTCGTGATGGAGAGCTGCTTCAAGGTGCGCGGTACCGGACGCAGCTTCATGGAATCGGCGGAGGAGGCGGCCCGGATTGTGGCTTCCTCGATCATCGCCTCGACCATCACCACCATCGTCGTGTTCCTGCCGATCGCCCTGATGGAGGGCATGTCCGGCCAGCTTTTCAAGGACGTGGGCTTTACCATCGTCTTCTCGATGAGCGCTTCCCTGATCTCGGCCCTGACCGTTGTGCCGCTGCTCTTCGTCAAGCTGCGCCCGGTCGAGAAGGAGCAGGGGCTGGTCGCACGAGCCGTCCACGCGGTGGAAAACGCTTATGTCAAAGGCCTTGACGGGGCGCTGCGCCATAAAGCGCTGATTGTGCTGATGGCGGTGCTGATGCTGGGCGGAACCGCGTTCATGTTCTCTAAAATCGATATGCAGCTCATGCCGAATATGGACCGCGGCAACATTAACCTTTCGGTCACGACCAAAACCGGCCTCAATCTGGAGGCGACCGACGCGATTATGACCGAAATCGAGTCGATTGTGTCGGGATATGACGACATCGATCAATATTCGCTGCGCAGCCGGGGCGGTTCGGCGACTCTGAGCATCACCCTCAAGGAGGACCGCTCGGTGGATACCGACACAATGGTGGAGCAGATCCGGCAGGATACCGCTCATATCGACAACTGTTCGATTGAAGTCTCACAGCAGAGCGGCATGTCCTTCGGCGGCTCCTCGGGAGTTTCCTTCTCGATCCGGGGCAGCAGCCTGAGCCTTGTGGAAGAGGTCTCGGAGGAGATCAAGGAGCATATGCGCGGCTATGACGGGATTATTTCGGTGAGCACCAGCCTGTCGGACGGCGATCCCCGCGCCGAGATTGTGGTCGATCCGGTGCAGGCCGCCGGGTACGGAACCACCCCGTCCGCCGTTGTTTCACAGGTCAAGAATATGATCTCGGGGATCGAGGCCACCACCCTGCAGGAAGGGGATACAGAATATTCGGTTGAGGTTCAGTACCCGGAAGACCGGTTCCATGATGTTTCCGACCTGTCGGGCATGATGATCTCAATCGGCGGCGCGCAGGTGCCGCTGACCGATATGGCCCAGGTGGTCTATGGCAATGCGCCTTCGACGATCAACCGCACCGACGGGAAATATTCGGTGACGGTCACCGGCGAAGTGGGAACCGGCGTTTCGGCCACCCAGCTGACCAACACCATCCGCAGCGGCATCAACAGCAGCGTCACCTTCCCGGAAGGGGTGACGCTGGCGGAGGGCGATACGATGCGGATGATGCAGGACGAATTTTCTTCCATCGGCTTTGCCCTGCTGACGGCCATCTGGCTGGTCTTTGTGGTCATGGCGGTCCAGTTTGAATCGATGAAGTTCTCAATCGTCGTCATGGCGTCGGTGCCCTTTGCGCTGACCGGCGCCTTCGCCGCGCTGCTGATCACCGGGCAGTCGATCAGTATGACCTCCCTGATCGGCCTCGTCATGCTGGTCGGCATCGTGGTCAATAATGCCATTGTCCTGATTGATTACACCAACCTGCTGCGCAGCGAGCAGGGCCTGGAAATCAACGCCGCCCTGAAGGCGGCGGGCCGCAGCCGGCTGCGGCCGATCCTGATGAGTACGCTGACGACCATCCTCTCGCTGGTGCCGATGGCGCTCGGCATCGGCGGCAAGGTTGAGATGATGCAGGGAATGGCAGCTGTCGTCATCGGAGGTCTGAGCGTTTCGACCCTGCTGACCCTCTTCCTCGTCCCGATCCTTTACCGCTCATCCGAGCGGCTGAGTGAACGAATTGCCGAACGCACCAAAAAGCGCCGGATACAGAAGGGCGATTACAGCGGCTGATTGTTTCCCATAGTTGCGGAAAGGGCCTTCTCCAAAGGGAAGACCCTTTTTTCGCGCCATCTTTCTTTTTTCGGAATGAGGTGCTATACTGGGTACCATCAGGAAAAGGAGGACGCAACAAGAATGCTGTTTGCCGCACGGGTGTTTCTCTGGCTGATGTTTTACAGCTTTGCCGGATGGGTGTATGAATCCATCCTTTGTTCAATTACCGGCGGAAAGCTGGTCAACCGCGGTTTTCTCAACGGCCCCATCTGCCCAATCTACGGTTTTGGCGCGCTTACCATTATCTTCGTGGTGGGGCGGTCGGAGAGCGGCCCGGCCGCGGTGTTTCTTTCGAGCGCGGTGCTGGCCTGCACGCTGGAATACTTCACCTCCTGGGCGATGGAGAAGCTCTTTCACGCACGCTGGTGGGACTATAGCTCGATGCATTTTAACCTCAACGGCCGGGTCTGTCTCGCGGGCTTTCTGGTTTTTGGAGCATTTGGGCTGATTCTTCTGGAGTGGATTCAGCCATGGCTGGAGTCGAAGGTGGGCGCCCTCGGAGAGCCTTTGACCTGGGGGCTGACCGGAGCGTTTCTCGCACTGAGCATTTCGGACGCATTTGCCACGGTGCGCCATGTGCTGCGTCTCGACGAGCGGCTCGGAGAGGTTCAGGAGGAAATGGAGCGGTTTCTCACCGAGGCGCGTGCCCGCGGGGAGCAGTGGGCGCTGGAAGCCAATCTTGCGGCCGGCCAGCTGCGGCACAGCACCCCGGAGCAGCGCGCCGGATGGCGCGCCGAGCTGCGCGGGCGCTTCGAGGAAGAAGCGCGGGCTCATACCGAAAGGATGCGCGCTTTAATGGACCGCCGGCTCTTTCAGGACCGTCGTCTGTCCGAGGCATTTCCGAATCTGCGCCATGACCGCGCCGACGCCTGGGAAGAGCTGAAAAGCCGTCTGAAAGGCGCGGGACGCGGGAAAAAGAATCCGGGGGATCAGGAGGGCGGTCATGCGGCTGATCTGTGAGCGCTGCGCCGCTGTTGCGGTGGACTATCAGGAGCGGCTGCTGCCGCCGATCCGGGGACGGGAACGGCTGATGAAAAAATCCGCCGAGCTGCTCGAGGGACTCTCCCTGCTGTCTGTTCCGGTGCTCTTTACCGAGCAGTACCCTCAAGGACTGGGAAAGACCGATCCCGCGCTGCTTGCCCTCGCGCCCGGCGCGCCGGTGATCGAAAAGACCAGCTTCGGAGCGGCGGACACCCCCGCCTTCTCCGCGGCGCTGCGCCCGCTTGGCCGGGATCAGATCATCCTTTTTGGGATTGAGGCTCACATCTGCGTCCTGCAGACGGCGCTGGGACTCAAAGAGCTGGGATATACCCCCGTTTTTGCGGCTGACTGCATCTCCTCCCGCGGGGAGGGGGACCGCGCTTTCGCGCTGGAGCGGGCCCGGCAGGAGGGAATTCTGCTGACAAGCTGCGAAGCGCTTCTTTTTGAGCTGGCCCGCGCGAAGGAGCACCCCCGTTTTCGGGAAATTTCGGCATTGATTAAACGCTCGGAGCTGTTTTGACCGACGGCAATTCCGGCGAAATAGAAAGGAGCTTCCCCATGATTACCTATCAGGATGTCCTCGACGCCCAAAAGCGAATCGCGCCCTATGTGCTCCGTACTCCCCTGCTGCGGATTCCCGTTCTCGACGGGTTGCTGGGGGGATGCGAGGTCTATGTAAAATCCGAAGGCTTGCAGTATACCGGCTCCTTCAAGCTGCGCGGGGCGACCAACTGCCTGCTCGCGCTGAGTGACGAACAGAAGCGCCGCGGGGTGGTCTGCGCTTCAAGCGGCAACCACGCGCAGGGGGTCGCCTGCGCGGCACAAAGGCTTGGAATCGACGCGGTGATCGTTATGCCTGAAAACGTCAATCCGGTCAAGCTGGCGGGGGTGAAATCCTTCGGAGGCAAAGCGCTCTTCTGCGGAACCCGTTCAAGCGAGCGGGACGCGAAGGTAGCCGAGCTGGTCCGGGAGGAGGGACGCACCGAGGTCCATCCTTTCGCCAACGATTTTGTCCGCGCGGGGCAGGGGACTCTGGGGCTGGAAATCCTCGAGGACCAGCCGCTGATGGACGCCGTTGTCCTGCCGATCGGCGGCGGTGGATTGATTTCCGGTGTGGCGACCGCCGTCGAAGCGGTACGGCCTTCAATCCGGGTGATCGGGGTCGAGCCGGAAGGAGCCTCCCGCTATCGCCGGAGCCGCCGTGAGGGAAGGCCGGTCCGGCTGGAACAGGTTGACACCATTGCCGACGGTACCCGTACCGACCGCGCTGACCCTGTCAACTTTGAGATGATTGAGCGTCTGGTGCCCGAGCTTGCCGCTGCCTCCGATGATGCAATCCGTCTGGCAATGAAAATATATGTGTCCAAGGCGAAGATCGTAGCCGAGCCGTCCTCTTCTCTGGGGCTGGCCGCGGCTCTGGAGGGCCGAATCTCCTTCGCAAAGGGCGAGAAGGTCTGCTTCGTCGTCTCGGGAGCGAACAACGATCTGAATCTTTTGGCTGAGGTCATACAGGAATCAAAATAAAAGAGAGAAGGAGCGCCCCCTGCCGCGGCAGGGGGCGCTCCTTCGGTTGTGCCGTCTTCACGAACAGCACTGTCGGCTCCGCTGGTGTGGATCAGGACTTCCGCTTCATGCGGTTTCCAAATTGCATGAAACTGCCGTTGGAACAGCGGCTTGTTTATGGGGTGTGGGCCGCGCGCCCCCCGATTTTCCTTATACGCCGCCCATCGGGCGGGCATATGAACAGAGAGGGAAGAGCGACAGGCACCATCCGCCCGTGTGCCGCAGACCCCGTGCACTCGCTCGGGGGCAAAATGGCAGCGTCTTTCCGCCAGAGCACGCCACTCACCGGGCGGGCATACGGACTGAGAAGGAAGAGAGACAGGCGCATCCGCCCGCGTGCCGCAGACCCCGCGTATTCGCTCAGGGGCAAAATGGCAGCGTCTTTCCGCCAGAGCACGCCACTCACCGGGCGGGCATACGGACTGAGAAGGAAGAGAGACAGGCGCATTCGCCCGTGTGCCGCGAACTCCGCATAGCCGCTCAGGGGCAAAACGGGGGCCAGCGCGTGATCGGATTTTGTCGGCGCTCGTCGATGATTCAAGGTCCTCCGGCGGGATGCGCCTCCCGTTTTGTGACAGACCCGGAGTTCCTTGTGGGGCAGGGCGGTATCGTGGACCTTTTAAGGCCGGCGCAGAGCACATGCTTCCGCGCGGCTTTGATTATGGAACCAGCGCAAGGCGTTCCCCGATCGGATTGTTGATAAAATAGTCGACTGAAAAGGCGAGCATTACCCGGTTGTAATCGTCGAGCTGGATGGCGGCGAGCTGTTCGTCATCGGCCTGCATGAGATCGACAAGGGTGATCTGCCCGTAATGAACCGCAAGGAAGGGCAGATAGGCGGTGGCTGTTTCATCGCCAAAGATGAGCATCGATTCCTCAAACGGGGAAACGACCGAAATATCGAGCCGCTGCCCCACCCCGCCGAGCAGAGCCGAGACGGGGGAACCGAGAAGGGCAAGATGGGTGGGAAAAAGAGAGTAGTAGTTTTTGGTTTCCCCGTTGGCGGTGTGGGAAAGAAAGTACTGCCGGTCGTAGCGGGAAAAGCGGTAGAAGGTCACAAGGTCAGGACGGATTCCCTTGTAATTGGAACGGAGGTAAAGGTCTCCGTAATAATCCTGCTCGAGGTGTTCAATTTCAAACTGATCGAGAGGGCGGGCTGAAAGCCCCAGCCGGGAGGCGAGCGCGCCGTAGAGGTAATAGCCTCCCAGTCCGGTGAGATTTGATTCGGTGCGGTAGTAGGTATACTGGTCCTTGGCCGCGAAAAGGGCGGAGTAGGCATCAACGGTTGTAACCAGTCCGGCCAGATCGGAGTAGACGTCTGAAATCAGTGCCTTCTGGTTGTAGAGAACAGCATTGGCGGGCAGCTCCTGCTGCTTGATCGCACAGGCGGTGGGAATCAGCATCAGCACTGCCGGAAGGTTGCGGCTGATGAGGAATTGATCGATTCCCGCGATATTTTCGCTGGCGGTGAGCCGGTCGACGGGAAGAATATTTTCCAGCAGGTAGTTTTCCGTGATAAAGATGCCGTCCTGTTCCTTGGCTCCCACGCCGAGAAGAAGGGTCGGCGCGATCTGTTCGAGCAGCGGAAATTTTTGAAGCTGTTCCTTCACGGCCTGGTTGGACCATGCGGTCAGGCCGGAAATTCCATCGGGAAGGGAGCCGCGGGCAAAGGCCGAAGCCGCGGTCAGAGCGCAGACCAGCAGAATTGCACCGGCGAGACAGAGGGAAGCGGCGTGCTTGAGCATGAAAGTCACCTCACATTCCAAAGAAGAAAGGATGTCGCCACAACCAGAAGGGCGAGATGTCCGGCCGAGGAGGCAAGCCACCACAGGCGGGGAAACTGCCGCTCGGTCAGCCGGCCGAGCCGGTCGAACAGGCTGGAGGAAAAGAGCAGGCCGATGAGCAGCAGAACAATGTTGGAGCGAAGCAGATAAAGGGTGGTGCTGTTGAACAGCTCGGGACCGCCGATCCCGAACATTGCGCCAAACATCTCAAGCCGCTGCCCAAGCCCGACCGGCAGCAGGAGAAGATAGGCGGGCAGGGTCAGCAGAAAGGTGATCACCCGACCCAGCGGGGGGAGAAATACCGGGATGCGGCAGAACACGAGGCCATCGAGCAGCAGCAGGGCGCAGAGAGCGAGGCTCCAGGGCAGGAATCCGCCGGTGGGGTCGATCAGAAATCCGAGCAGCAGCGTCGAGACCATCGAAACGAGGAAGGTGCCCGCGCACGATTCTTCCCGGCGGGCGCCGGGCAGAAACATGCGGTGGAGAAAGTCCTCCAGCGGTATGTTGAGCCGGTAGACATATTCCCGCAGGCCGAGCGCCTGCAGAGGATAGTAGACGGTGCGGGGCAGATCGATCGAAAAGATCAGCCCGAGGCCCTGAGCGATGTCGCTGAAGCCGGAGAGCACGAAGTAAAGCCCGAGAACACAGCAGAGGGCATAAAGCCAGCTGGTGGCCAGTGCAATTTGGTTGGGGTCCAGGTGGGAGAGGGTGCGGAAAAGAGCGATAAATTCCCCGGAAATCACCACCTGCTTGGCCACGCCGGAAATCAGCAGCATGATCCCGCGCCCGATCCCGGAGAGGGAGGGGCGGGGAGCCTGAAGCGAACGGAGGACCCGTTCCTCGTAACCCGCCGGTCCGAGAGGGATTCTGCCGAAGAAAAGAACGGCGGCGGCATAATCGGCGGGGGAGGGAGCCGCCCCGCCGCGCCGGATATCCACCAGCATTCCGACAGCGGAAAGCGAGAGAACGCTCAGTCCGGTCATGGAAGGCAGCCCGAACTGCGGCAGCAGGAGTCCGAAAATCAGGATGACCGCCGCATGCTGTGCAATGCAGAGATCGAGCAGGCGGGGCCTTTCGGCGCGAAGCGCATCCCGGTGCAGAAGGGCGCAGTCGGGCAGCAGGGTGAGAAGAAGCAGCAGCAGGGTCCGCCGGTCGATCAGGAGAAGAAAAAAGGCCGAAACCGTCAGAAGGGCGAGCGGTTTTCCGCGGTTTGGCACACAGTAGTAAGCCGCCGCCGCAACGGGCAGCAGCAAAAACAGGAAGCCCAGATCGGTCAGCTGCATGACGATTCCTCCCGCGGTTGGTCAAGCGATGCGGTCCGCTGCAGGAATTCCTCGCGGGTGAGCAGGGTGCCGAGCAGGTCGAGCATCGCGGAGGTGGAAAGACGCTGCGGCAGCGAAAGGGACTGTAGCAGCCTTCTGCGCCGCTCGGCGCTGTCCGGCGCGCCGATCAGCCGCGCGTCGAAGAGGTCGGCGCGGGTCAGGCCGCTGGATTTTTGGACCTCCTCACATCCGACGCCGGCGCGGCGGAAGGCTTCCAGCAGGACGCTCTCCTCCATGCCCTCCACTCCGAGCAGGCCCTCGGCGGAAGGGACGGCCTTGCGCCGTTCGACCCCTCTGATTCCGGGAATATAGACCTGAGTGAGCCGGGCGTCCCTGCCCAGCGCGCCGCGCAGAAAATTGCGGATGCGAAACCCCGCCTGGTCCGAATCGGTCAGCAGAATCAGGCCGGTGGTGCGCGCCAAATGACGCAGAGCCGCCAGCATCTCCTTATCCTTGAAGATGCGGAAGCCGCCCGTTTCCAAAATCACCCCGTCGATGACCGAGGAAAGGCGGATTCGATCGTACCGCCCCTCGACGACGATGGGGCGGCGCACCTTCAGCATGGCTCCCCCCGCAGGGCGAGCATCGAGCGGACCACCGCCGTCTCGAGCAGCACCCGTTCGTCGCAGGAGGCGCTTTTCAGGGTGGTTTCCGCCTCGCAGAGAATCTCGCAGACCCGCTGCACCCGCTTGGCGTCCAGCCCGCTGGAATCCCGCAGGGCATTGGAGGCCTTCCACGCGAAGCGGTAGGAGAAGTCGGCTGCAAGGTCCGCGCCGCTTTTCCCCGCGGAACGCGCGGCACAACCCCGCGCAAGGTCGGAAAAGGCTCCGCCAAGATTTGCGAGAATCAGAGCGGCGGGCTGACGGGAGCGCAGCAGAGCGTCAATCTCATCGAGCACCGGCTGCGGGCGGCGGCGCAGCATCAGCTTTGCCACCGCATAGAGATCGGCCGAGATGGTTCCCGTGCAGAGGGTGCGGATCATTGCGGCGGTGATCGGGCGGCCCTGCGCGTAGGCGCAGAGCTTATCACATTCGTTGAGAAGTGCCGAGAGATCATCGCCGCAGCGTTCGATCAGCAGGTTGGCCTCATCCGGAGAAAGCTCGCAGCCTTTTTTTTGGCAGCGGTTTCGCAGGGTGGCGCGCAGCTCGGCGGGGGTGCGGCGGTTGAGGGTCATCACCGCCCCGGCGGCGTCGGCCGCGGCGTGCAGGCGCTTGGCGTTCTTTCCTTTTTTGAGGTCGAGGGAGCCCGCCTCGCAGACAAGCAGAAGGGTCGAGTCGGGCGGGATTTCTCCGAGCAGGGCACAGAGCGACTTGCAGTCCGGTTCCGAAAGCTGCTCCGGAGCAAGGTCCGCCACCTCGGTGACCCGCCTTCCGCCGAACATCGAGAGAAGAGAAACGGCGTCGGCAAGCGCCGGAAGGTCGAGCCGCTTTCCGTCGAAGCGGTCGGGGTCCGCTCCGTCGGTGCAGAGACGTGAAATCAATTTTTTGCGGTAAAGGGAAAGCAGGGCGGGTTCATCCCCGAACAGGAGATAAACGCCGCGCGCCTCACGCAGCGAAAGCTCCTTTTTGACCGCCTCTTCATTTTGCAGAATCATGGGATGTCCTCCAAGCGGACGCGAAGATGCACGATGGTTTCCCCGAGCGGCAAGGCCCGGCCGTATTTTCCTATTATAGCACATTCCTGTTCGGATTTTAACAGGGAGGCTTCGGAAAATACAGTCCGATATCCGCCGCCTTCCCGGAGCAGTTCCGCCGCACCGAAGAGAAGCGCCTCACCGGGAGGTTCACAGGGAATGAGCCGGGCCGCACCGCAGAAGCGGCGCAGTGTCAGGGAATCGGAGGCGGCGACCCGCCGTGTCCCGCCGAAGCGGCCGAGCAGGCGGAAAAGGGGAAGCTCGGCCCGCTCTCCATCCGACAGGAGCACTCCGTCGATCTGCCAGACTCCGAGACGCGTGAGCGCGTCGGCGAGGGCGTCGGCTTCCCAGATGTCGGCGGGAGTGCCGAGAACGACCGCACGTGTGCCCCGCGAAATCGAGACGGCGCCCTTCTCGGTAATCAGAAGGTCGGCGTGGTTTCGGAAAAGAGCCGCTGAAAGGACCGCTGCGGTGAGAAAGACGGCGCACCATCCGAGCAGGGCGGCCCGGAAAACGCCCCCGCCCGGACGGCGGGCCAGCAGCAGAACCGCAAGGCACAGCAGCCCGGCCAGCCCCGCCGTCTGCCAGCAAAAGGAGATTCCCAGCTGTGCGAAGGGCAGTGCGGAAAAGAATCGGGCGGTCAGGATCAGCAGCAGCGCCAGCCCCCGGCAGGCGGGCAGCAGAATGGCGCAAAGCCCCGGAAAAACAAAGGAAAAGAGCAGGGACAGCAATCCCAGCGTCATCATCGGGGCGATGATTCCCACCACCAGCAGGTTGGCGGCGATGCCCAGCAGCGGAAAAAGCCCGAAGGAGGCAAGCAGCGCGGGAGCGGCGCCGGCCTGTGCGGCAAGTCCGGCGGAAAGATTTGCCGCAAGCCAGCTTCGCGCCGCGCCCGGCGCTTTCCCGGCGAGCAGGCGCTCGAAGGGGGCTGACAGAAGGGCGATTCCTGCCACCGCGCCGAACGAAAGCTGGAAGGAAGCGCTCAGAATCGCGCCGGGATTCTGAACCGCCATCAGCACGCCCGCCGCCGACAGGGAGGTGAGGGTGTCGCCGCGTCTGCCGAGCAGATCCCCGATTTGCGCGAGGGTGAGCATCACCGCGGCCCGCACGACCGAGCTGCCCGCTCCGGTCAGCAGTGCGAAGCCCCAGCAGAAGCCGATCAGAAAAAAGGCGCGCCGCCGTTCTTGTACGAACGGGGCGAGAAAAAGCGAAACCATCCGGCTCAGGATTACAAGGTGCAGCCCGGACACCACCAGCAGGTGGGAAAGCCCGCTGCGCCGGAAGCTCGCGTTCAGCCCGGCGGAGAGCCGGGAACGATCGCCGACCAGCATTGCCGCGAGCACCTCGCCGGTTTCCCCCGGCGCGAGGATATGAATCCGGTCCGCGAGAAAGGCGCGCCAGCGGATCAGGCGGGCGGAGAAATGAGGGGAGTCAAGAGGATCGCCGGGAAGCAGCCGCACAAGCCGGAGACGCACCGGGCCGGAAAGCAGCTCCCGCTCCTTCGGAGGTTCGGAGCAGACCGCCTCGCACCGCAGCGTCTCTCCCGGCGAAAAGCGTTCCTCCGTATAGCCGCTCACCACCGCCTCGGCCGCGGCGCGGCCCGTATCAGATTCCAGCACGGCGCGCCCTGAGTAGCGCCGGTAGGCCCCGCGCTGCACCGCTTCCTCGATGGTGAGGGTGACCGAGACCGGGCGGCCCGGCGCGAGCAGCGGCAGCAGGCGGACCTGAATAAGCCCCCTGTGGCCCAGGACCGCCGCCAGGCCGAGCAGGGAGAAAAGGGCCAGAAGCGGCAGAAAATGCCGTGGGCTTCCCTGCGAGAGCCACCCGATGCAGAGGATGCCTCCGGCGGCGCAGGGGAGAAACGTCCACCCCGGCAGAGCCAGCAGCAGCCAGACGGTGAGCAGAAAGGCGCATCCCATCCAGAAAAGCGACCTTCGGACGGCGCCTAATGCGGACAGGGGCATTCTGAGCGCGGCGGTTTGGTTTTGAAGGGTTTTCATCGCATCATCCCGGGAAAGTCGGTACGAAAGAGCAGGTAATCGACGCTCACCCGATAGAGATCGGCCAGAGCAATCAAAATTTCAAGCGGCGGGGCGTTGGCCCCGTTTTCATAAGCCGAATAGGCGCTTCGGCTGATCTTCAGCCGGTCGGCAAGCTCCTTCTGAGTCCAGTCGCGGTCCTCACGCAGATCCCGTATCCGTGTCCTGATCACCCGCTCACCCCCTGTGAATTATGCACATATTATAAATGACATAAATTCTGTCACAGTTTGTTTGACAGAATTTATGTCGAAAAATGGCGAAATCAGAGAGGACATGCCGTTTTCGCCGCCGCTGCCGGTAAGGCTCGTTCTATTTTGGCGGCGCAGGCACGAAATATTCCGAAAGAAAACCCCTTCCGCCCGGAACATACGGGCGGAAGGGGCACGGAGGCGGACACCGAAATCAGTGAAAAAAAAGAGGCAGGGGCGAGAGAAAGAGAATATCGCCGCGTTCGGCCGCGCTGCCTTCGGCAAGAACCGCGGCGCAGGCGGCAATCTTCCCCCTGCTCTGCCGGACCAGTTCCTTGAGCGCGTTGAGGGATTCGCCGGTCGAGATGACATCATCGACAATCAGCACCCGTTTTTCCGCAAGGGCGTCCATGTCGTGCCGGTCAAGATAAAGCGTCTGGCGGTTGGCCGTGGTGATTGATTTTACCTCGACCGCCACCGGATCACTCATATAGAGCTTTTTTGCCTTGCGGGCGGGATAGTAATTTTTCCCCGACTGGCGCGCCATCTCATAGGCAAGGGGAATCCCCTTCGATTCGGCGGTCACGATGACGTCAAAATCGGGCACGCGGGTGAGCAGTTCCTTCGCGCAGGCGACGGTCAGCTCGACATCCGAGAACATGATGAACGCGGCGATCGACATTTTTTTGTTGAGCGGGCAGATGGGAAGCTCCCGCTCAAGCCCCGCGACCTTGAGACGATAGGTTTTTTCCATATGTTTTGTCTCCTTTGATCCATGAGGTCAGCCGGGAGGCCACCCCAGATTGCGTCCGGCCAGCAGGTGGAAGTGAAGATGCCCCACCGTCTGTCCGCCCTCCTCGCCGCAGTTGGTCACAACGCGGAAGCCCTTTTCCAGCTTTTCGCGCCGGGCAATTTCAGCGATCACCTCATAGATATGCGCGACGACGGCGCTGTTTTCCGGGGTGATCTCAGCCGCCGAACCAATGTGCCGCTTGGGGATGACAACCGCATGAAAGGGAGCCTTGGGGTCAATGTCGCGGAACGCCAGCACCTGTTCGTCCTCATAGACCTTGGTGCTGGGGATTTCTCCGCCGGCAATGCCGCAAAACAGACAATCCATAGACAAATCCTCCTTTTTGATGGCTTTGGAAATGCAGTGTATCCGATCGGATGGCCGGGCCTTCTTCCGCGGGCGTGTCCGGCGGCGTGTCCGCGGAAACCGCCCCGGTCTGCCGGCACGCGGCAGGAAAGCCCGGCCCGAATCCGGTCAGTCCTTTTTGACCTGCTCGGCCAGCAGCTCCGGGGCCTTGGCGAGCGCCTCGTCCACCCGGAACACCTCCGAGGTGCCGCCCATGGCCGAATCTGGCTTGCCGCCGCCCGAGCCTCCGACCAGAGCGGTCAGGGCCTTAACGAGCTTGCCGGCGTGCACGCCCTTTCCGATGGCGTCCTTCGAGGCGGCCACGAGGATGGCCGCCTTCTTTTCCCCGGCGGCGGTAAGCACCGCCACAATCGCGCCGGGGCGTTCCTTGACCTTGTCGCCGAGGGTGCGCAGCGCGTCGGGGCGGGCGTCGTTGAAGGAAGCGGTGACCAGATAAACGCCGCCGATCTCCTTGGCATTGGCAAAGAGTCCCGCGATCTGGCTGTCGGCAAGCTTCTGGCTCATCGAATCGATCTGACGGTCGCGCTCCTTGAGATCGCTTTGCAGAGCGGCGATCTTGGAGGGAAGATCGGAGCTGCTGCCGGCCTTGAGCAGTTCGCAACAGGCGCCGAGGTCTTTCTCCATCTCGCCGATGTGGCGCAGCACACCGAGGCCGGTGACCGCTTCGATGCGGCGCACGCCGGCGGCAACCGACGACTCCTTGAGAATCTTGAAGAGGCCGAGCTTGGCGGTGTTGTCTGCATGGGTGCCGCCGCAGAGCTCGATGGAGCGTCCGCCGATATCGACCACGCGGACGACGTCACCGTATTTTTCAGAGAAAAGCGCCATCGCGCCCTTGGCCTTCGCCTCCTCCTGACTCATCTCGGAGACGGTGACCGGCAGGCAGGCAAGAATCAAACTGTTGACCAGCATCTCGATCTTCATCAGCTCGTCGGAGGTGACAGCGGCGAAATGGGTAAAGTCGAAGCGGCAGCAGTCGGCGTCAACCAGCTGTCCGGCCTGGTGCACATGGCTTCCCAGCACCTCGCGCAACGCATACTGAAGCAAATGGGCGGCGGTATGGTTGCGCATGATGGACTGGCGGCGGGGACGAAGAACGGCGGCGGTCACTTCGCTGCCTGCCAGCAGGCTGCCCTTCTGCATCCGGCCGAGGTGCAGGAACTGACCGGTCGGGGATTTCTTGCAGTCGTAAACCTCAAAGACCGACTGGCCGTCGGTGATGGTGCCGACGTCGCCCACCTGGCCGCCGCTTTCGGCATAGAAGGGGGTGGAGTCGAGGACAAGGGCGGCGGAGTCTCCCTCCCCGAGCCCATCGGCAAGAGCGCCGTCCGCTACGATCGCGGCGACGCGGGTTTTGCATTCTCCGGCGGCATAGCCGCAGAAAACGGTCTTGTGGTCGAGCGAGGCGAGAACATCATCCTTCCAGCTCACGTCGCCGATGCCTTCCTCG
Organism: Yanshouia hominis; assembly: GCA_014385025.1. GTDB lineage: Bacteria > Bacillota > Clostridia > Oscillospirales > Ruminococcaceae > Yanshouia > Yanshouia hominis. The sequence continues at coordinate 112,443 of JACRTB010000003.1, forward strand.
CGGGCGCGGCGGGCGCGCTCGCGCTGTTCGTTCATCAGCTTGCCAAAGGCGGCTTCGTCAAGAGAAATGTGATGTTCCTCCAGGATTTCACGGGTCAGATCGATCGGGAAACCGAAGGTGTCGTAGAGCTTGAAGGCAAGATCACCGGAAAGGCGGCGCTCGCCCTCGGCTATCTTTTCGCTTTCAATCTTGTCAACGATTGAGTTGAGCAGCTCCATGCCGGAATCGATGGTGCGGGAGAAGCGATCCTCCTCCATCCGGACGACCTTGACGATATAGTCGCGGTGGTCCACGAGATCAGGGTAGGCGACCTTGTTTTCCTCGATCACCGTGTCAACGACCTCAAAGAGGAAGGGCTTGTGGATGCCGAGCAGGCGGCCATGACGGGCGGCGCGGCGGAGCAGGCGGCGCAGAACGTAGCCGCGTCCCTCGTTGGAGGGAACAACCCCGTCGTTGATCATCATCGTCGTCGAGCGGACATGGTCTGTGATGACGCGCAGCGAGACGTCCTTGGAGGCGTCCTGCTTGTAGGTGACGCCGGCGATGCGGCTGATGTGGCCCATGATCCGCTGGACGGTATCGACTTCAAAGAGGTTATCCACCCCCTGCATGACGCAGGCCAGGCGTTCGAGGCCCATGCCGGTATCGATGTTGGGATGTGCGAGCGGCTCATAGTGGCCGTTCCCGTCCGAATTGAACTGGGTAAAGACGAGGTTCCAGATTTCGATATAGCGGTCGCACTCGCAGCCGACCCCGCAGTCGGGCCTGCCGCAGCCGTATTTCTCACCGCGGTCGAAGTGGATTTCTGAGCAGGGCCCGCAGGGGCCGGAGCCGATTTCCCAGAAATTATCCTCCTTGCCCATGCGGATGATGCGCTCGGGCGGGATGCCGACCTCGTTGACCCAGATGTCGCGGGCTTCGTCGTCATCCTCATAGATGGTGATCCAGAGCAGCTCCTTGGGGATCTCGAGCACCCGGGTCAGGAACTCCCAAGCCCAGGCAGTGGCCTCATGCTTGAAATAGTCGCCGAACGAGAAGTTGCCGAGCATTTCAAAGTAGGTGCCGTGGCGGGCGGTCTTGCCGACGTTCTCGATGTCGGGAGTGCGGATGCATTTCTGGCAGGAGGTGGCGCGTTTCCTCGGCGGCGTCTCGATGCCGGTGAAGTATTTTTTCAGCGGCGCCATCCCCGAGTTGATGAGAAGAAGGCTGTTGTCGTCGCGCGGGACGAGCGGCGCGGAGGGGAGGATAATGTGCCCTTTGCTTTCGTAAAACTTGAGAAATTTACTGCGCAGGTCGTTGAGTCCGGTCCATTCCATAGAGAAAAATCACATCCTGTTTGATTATTTTGAGGGTTGTTGTTCCTATTGTTGACGCATCCAAAACGCGTATAACAAGCTTTTTCGGGGGAAAAATAAAACACCTCCGCCCCAAAGTTGGGACGAAAGTGATCATTCCGTGGTACCACCCAAATTGCAGCGGAAAAGAATCCCTGCTGCCGCTTTTCTCCGCTTAACGCGCGGAAACGCCGCGGTTCGCCGCCGCGGTGCTCTGAAACGGCTTCCGTTTTCCCTTTTCGGGCGGCTTCCAGCGTCCCGCCCTCTCTGTGCAAAAGAGGTGCAAACGGTTGATTTCTTCTTTGCATCTGTCTGTTGTTCAAATTTTCTGATCGGCAGAATTATTATAGGAGTTCTGTCGGAGAATGTCAAGAAGAATGGCGGAAAGATGCGAAAATTCGGGCCCGTGCGCAAAGAGGCGCCCCGCCGTTCGGTAACATAAGGAAAATTAAAAAAATAATTTTTCCAAAATGCTTGACTTTTTTGGCAAAGGGAATATAATAAAAATCAAGAATTATTATTATATTTGTTTTGGGATGAAAGAGCACAGAATTGAAAGGAGTTTTTCACATGAGCAAAAGTTTGAAGGGGACCAAGACCGAGGCCAATCTGATGACCGCATTCGCCGGTGAGAGCCAGGCCCACACCAAGTATAAGTATTATGCCTCCAAGGCCAAGAAGGAAGGCTACGTCCAGATCGGCGATCTTTTTGAGGAAACTGCCAATAACGAAAAGGAGCACGCCAAGATCTGGTTCAAGCTGCTGCACGACGGCATGCCCGATACCGACGCCAACCTGCTCGATGCTGCCGAGGGTGAGAACTACGAGTGGACCGATATGTATGCCGGTTTTGCCAAGGTCGCCAAGGAAGAGGGCTTCGACAAGATTGCTTTCCTCTTCGAGGCGGTCGGTGCGATTGAAAAGAGCCACGAGGAACGCTACCGCAAGCTGCTCGCCAATGTCAAGGAGAACGCCGTCTTTATCAAGGGTGAGAAGGTCATGTGGCAGTGCGCCAACTGCGGCCATATTGTGATCGGCACGAAGGCTCCCGAGGTGTGCCCGGTTTGCGATCACCCCAAGGCCTACTTCCAGGTGAAAGCCGAGAATTATTGATGAAACAGAACTCCCGCGGCACAAATTGCCGCGGGAGTTCTTCGTTACGGAAACCAACCGGCTCTGCCGGTGGGGGTATCCCGTAAAAAACTTCCGCTTCAAGCATTGAGCGAAACGGGCCGCCAACAGCCAGCCTTACGGTGTAGAAAAACTTTCATTTCATGCGTCCGATTTCCGTCGAAGCGGGTAAAACCCCTCTTTTGTTCCGGAAACGGATGTGTTATATTGAAGAGGCAAGAGCGGGAGCGCGAAGGCTGTCCGACAAAACAAAGTATGGAGGAAAAGAAAACATGATGAGCGACATCGAGATCGCGCAGGGATCGAAGCCGTTGAAGATCACCGAGGTGGCGGCGCAGGCGGGAGTAGACGAAAAATATGTGGAGCAGTATGGCGGCTACAAGGCGAAGATCGACTACAGCCTGCTGGAAGAAACAGAGCGTCCGGACGGGAAGCTGATTCTGGTGACGGCAATCACGCCGACGCCGGCGGGTGAAGGCAAGACGACCACGACGGTGGGGCTTGCGGACGGGCTGCGGCGGATCGGAAAGAAAGCGGTGGTGGCGCTGCGCGAGCCGTCGCTGGGTCCGGTGTTCGGGGTCAAGGGCGGTGCCGCGGGAGGCGGCTGGGCGCAGGTGGTGCCGATGGAGGACATCAACCTGCACTTCACCGGGGACTTTCATGCGATCGGAGCGGCGAACAACCTGCTGGCGGCGATGCTGGACAATCACATTTATCAGGGGAATGCGCTTTCGATCGACCCGAAGCGGATTACCTGGCGGCGCTGCGTGGATATGAACGACCGTCAGCTCCGGAATGTGGTGGACGGTCTTGGGGGGCGCGTCAACGGCTGCCCGCGGGAGGACGGCTACGACATCACAGTGGCGTCGGAGGTCATGGCGGTGCTCTGCCTGTCAAGGGATGTGGACGACCTCAAGGCGCGGCTCTCCCGGATGATCGTGGGCTATACCTATGAGGAAAAGCCGGTGACGGCGGGGGACCTCAAGGCGGCGGGAGCGATGGCCGCGCTTCTGAAGGACGCGCTCAAGCCGAATCTGGTGCAGACGCTGGAGCACACGCCGGCCTTTATCCATGGCGGGCCGTTCGCCAATATCGCGCATGGGTGCAACTCGATCATTGCGACCCGGATGGCGCTGAAGATGGGTGACTACGCGGTAACCGAGGCGGGCTTCGGCGCGGACCTGGGCGCGGAGAAGTTTTTGGACATCAAGTGCCGTATGGCGGGTCTGATCCCGTCGGCGGTGGTGGTTGTGGCAACGGTGCGGGCGCTCAAGCACCATGGAGGGGTGGCCAAGGCGGATCTTGGAACCGAGAATCTGGCGGCGCTTGAACGCGGCCTGCCGAATCTGCTGCAGCATGTGGAAAACATCACGACGGTCTTCGGGCTGCCCTGCGTGGTGGCGGTCAACGCCTTCCCGACCGATACGAGGGCGGAGCTGGAGCTGGTGGAGAAAAGGTGCAGCGAGCTGGGCGTGAACGTGGCCCTGTCCGAGGTGTGGGCGAAGGGCGGCGAAGGCGGAGAGGCGCTGGCCCGCGAGGTAGTGCGGCTCTGTGAGCAGCCGAACCATTTCAGCCAAAGCTACAGCCTGGATCAGGGAATCGAGGAAAAGCTTGAAACGATCTGCAAAAGGATCTACCGGGCCGACGGGGTGGTGCTGACGGCCAACGCGAAGAAGCAGGCAAAGCAGCTGGAGAGCCTTGGGTTCGGCAATCTGCCGATCTGCATGGCCAAGACCCAGTATTCCTTCTCGGACGACGCGGCGCTTCTGGGCGCGCCGAGAGGGTTTACCGTGACGGTACGGAACCTGAAGGTATCGGCCGGCGCGGGCTTTATCGTGGCGCTGACCGGGGATATCATGACAATGCCGGGCCTGCCGAAGGTTCCGGCGGCCGAGAAGATCGACGTGGATTCCACCGGCAGAATCTCCGGTCTGTTCTGATGGGGGAGCCGATGGAAGAGAAAAGTCTGAAGGAATTTGTCGAAGTGCTTTGCTCCGCCGCGCCGGTGCCGGGCGGCGGGGGCGCTTCGGCGCTGGTGGGAGCCGTCGGCTGCGCGCTGGGCGGAATGGTCGGAAGCCTGACGGCGGGCAGGAAGAAATACGCCGGCGTGCAGGAGGAGATTCTGGCCCTCAAGGCGCGGTCCGACGCGCTGCAGCGGGAGCTTCTGGCGATGATGGAGCGGGACGCGAAGGCGTTTGAGCCGCTGTCCCGGGCCTATGGGCTGCCGAAGGAGACGCCGGAGCAGAGGGCGGAAAAGCAGCGGGTGATGGAGGCGGCGCTCACCGGCGCGACCGAGGCGCCGCTGGAGATCATGCGGCTCTGCGCACGGGCGGTTGAGCTGATCGAGGGCTTTGCGGAGAAGGGGTCCGCCCTTGCGGTCAGCGACGCGGGAGTGGGCGCGGCTTTCTGCCGGGCGGCGCTGGAGGGAGCCTCGTTCAACGTCTTTATCAATACCAGAGCGATGGCCGACCGGGAACGCGCCGGTCACTATGAGCGGGAAGCCGACGCCCTGCTCGGGGAATTCCTGCCGCGGGCCGAACGCGTTCTTGCCGCGGTGCGGGCAAGGCTGAGGGAGGCGCGATGAATCTTTTTTCACCGGCGGAGGTCATACAAAATTATGCCGATGCGGGCGGAAGAAAGGCTTCCCTTCCGCTTTTTCGAATGCTCGCGCTGGGTGTCCTCGCCGGAATGCTCATCGCGATGGGAAGCGCGGCGGTAAATACCGCCGTCTGCACCGTCGAAAACCCCTCGACCGCCCGGCTGATCAGCGGACTTCTCTTTCCGTTTGGGCTGGGGATGGTGGTCCTTTCCGGAGCGGAGCTTTTTACCGGAAACTTCCTGCTTTGCATTTCGGTTTATGAGCGGCGCGTGACGCCGGGCGCGGTGGCACACAGCCTCCTCTTTGTCTATCTCGGCAATCTGGCCGGGGCCCTTCTTGTCGCGGCAGGCTGTGTTTATTCCGGTCAGCTGGGAATGGCGGGCGGCTGGCGCTCGCCACGATTCGGGGCGCGGCGGCAAAATGCGTCCTTGGGTTTCCGCAGGCGGCGATGCTCGGCTTTTTCTGCAACCTGCTGGTCGCCTTGGGGGTATTGCTGAGTTTGACCGCAAAGGATACGGGGGGCAGGATTATGGGAGCCTATCTGCCTGTCTGCTTTTTTGTGATCTGCGGCTTTGAGCATTGTGTGGCCAATATGTATTGTATTCCGGCGGGACTTCCGGCTCTTTCGATACCGGAGTATGCGGCGCTGGCCGCCGGGGCCGGACTCGAGCTTTCGGCCCTGAGCTGGGAGAATTTCCTGTTTGCCAACCTGTTCCCGGTGACGGCCGGCAATCTTCTGGGCGGCATGGCAATCGGAAGCCTTCTGTGGTTTGGACACCGCGCCCGAATCGCGGTGTCCCGCTGAAGCCATGGCCAACGGCTGAACCGGCCGGCAGGGGAGGATTATCGCCAATCGGCATCAAGGACGCGCGGAAGCTCTTTCACCCGCCTCGCGGCCCGTAAAGGGGTCCGGCCTGTTCTGATGCCGGCGTTTTATCATCAGAAGAGATTTCTGTTGGCAGTCCGCTTTGCCCGGTATTTGGAGCAAAGGCTTTATGGACCGCTCTGCCGGACTGAGCCGGCGTCTTTCGGGCTTACCAAAAGCACCCGGGGAAACCTTTATGGCTTCCCCGGGTGCTTTGCGTGGGATTGTTTGCGCCGCGCTTCACACTTCAACCGGAAACCTTTATGGTTTCCCCGGGTGCTTTGCGTGGGATTGTTTGCGCCGCGCTTCACACTTCAACCGGAAACCTTTATGGTTTCCCCGGGTGCTTTGCGTGGGATTGTTTGCGCCGCGCTCCACACTCCAACCGGAGACTCTTATGGCTTCCCCGGGTGCTTTGCGTGTCCGGAAGCTTTCAGCCTTTCGGCGGACAGGGCCTGTGCCGTCACAGCACAATGGGTTCCGGTTGTGAAATTTCCTCCGCCTGGCCGGCGCTTTGCTCCCGGCACAATTCGGACCTTTCAATTTTAACCAGGCCGTGCAGGGCCGCGCCCTTGCGGATCTCAATTTCATCCGCGCGGAGATTTCCGTTGAGCACCGCGGTTTCGGTCAGGATGACGCTCTGCGCCGCTTCCACATCTCCGGTGACGGCGCCGCTGATGACGGCGCGTTCACAGCGGATATTTCCGGTAATCCGGCTTTCCGCGCTGATTTCGATCGGGCCGGCCGAGAAGATGTCTCCCTCCACCGTGCCCGCCGCCTGCATAGAGCCGCAGCGGACGGTTCCGACAACCGCGCCGAATATCCGCGCCGCCGCTCCGGAGATATCGCCTTCCAGACGGCCGAAAACGGCAATATCGTCTGTCGTCTCGACATTTCCATGAAAAATACTGTTCTGGGAGACGGCCGCAATGCTTTGGGCGCCCTGCGCCAGCAGTTCCGACATCTGGTAAAACGGCGGAATCTGCTCCGCGCCGCCCGGCGCGCCGCAGGGCAGCTCCATGGAAAGCGGTATGCGCGGACCGCTTTCCTGCCTGCCGTCGGATTTATTCTGGAAAAACAATTTCATCCACCTCCTGAAATTTTCACGATGCCTGCCGCGTCTCTTTTAGTATGTGTATGCGGCCGGGAAAATTTTCATGGATGAAAAAGTTTCGGTCAGGAACGGCGGGCCTTTTGCTCGGCGGGGAGATACCGGTCAAGAATTCCTTCCGCGAGGCAGGCAAACGCCTCGGAAAGGGCGGCCGCGGTGAGAAGGGAGGTAAAGGCGTCGCTGCGGCTCCCGCATTCGGAGAATCCGTTCTGTTCCAGCAGCCCGGCGATGGCGCCGGCAAGAGCATCCTTTTGAGAAAGCGCGCGCTCATAGCAGTCGGGAAGCGCCTGTTCTCCTCCCTCCTGCGCATAAAGCGCGTCGAGCGCCTGTTTAATTTCCCCAATGGTCAGGGTGCGCTTGAGGGAATAGATTGCGAGCATCTGCACAATATGACCGGGAGTGTATTTCTTGCCCTTGATTGGCCGCACCAGCCCCGCTTTGCTGTAATTCTGCACCATCGTTTTGGTCAGGAGCTTCTCTTCTGCGGTGCGCTTATTGGCGGCATAGCCGTTTTCCACAAGGGTGATCACCTGATCCATGTAGAGATCCAGCCCGGGAAGATCGGCGGTATGCAGTGCCTGACGGGAAAAAGCCTTTTCCACCAATTCATTGAGACGGTTCATTTGATTTCTCCTTTCGCCTTTGATGACTGTTGACCAGTATAGAGAAAAATGTTTTAAAAATCAAGAAATGCTGTTGATAAAATCGAAAATTTAGAATATAATAACGATAATAAGCAGTTATAAAAACTATATAAAGAGTTTGTGTAAGGAGAATTGCAATGGGATACTTTTATGAACATGCGCGGGACCCGATCAGCAGCTTTACCCACTGGATCGGAATGTGCTGCGCGGCGGTGGGCAGCCTCCTGCTGGTGCTGCGGGGAATCATTGCGGGGAAGGACCCGGTCACCATCCTCTGCGCGCTCGTCTTTGGCTTTTCCCTTGTCGCGCTCTATGCGGCGAGCACCCTCTATCACTTTTACCAGGGAAGCGACCGAACCCTGCTGCGGCTGCGCAAGCTGGACCATTCCATTATTTATGTCCTGATCGCGGGCAGCTATACCCCGATCATCTGGCATGGCATGGAGCATCAGCACGCCGCGGCCTTCCTTGCGGTCATCTGGTCGATCGCGGCGGCGGGAATTCTGGTTAAGCTCTGCTGGCTTTCCGCGCCGCGCTGGCTTTACACCTCCCTCTACCTGCTGATGGGGTGGGCGATTGTTTTTGACTGGAATTCCCTCGGCGGCTTCGAGCCGGGATGCCTTGCTCTGGTCGCGGCGGGCGGAGTCGCCTACAGCATCGGCGCGGTGTTCTATCTGGTCAAGCGCCCGGTCATCAGTGAAAACTTTGGGTTCCATGAAATTTTTCACCTGTTTATCCTTGCTGGCTCACTGCTGCACTTTTTGGCCGTTTTTTTCTTTGTTTTGTAAAAAACAGTCGGCAGATGAGGAAATCAGAGGAAATCAATGGAAAGTATATGAATTTTGTTTCATTCCCTTTGCATTTCCATTGAAATATGGTATGATATCTCCAAATGATCCAACTAAATTGAACCGTTTGGAGGGCGATATTATGAAAAAGCTGCTGGCTCTGCTTCTGGCCGCCGGCATGGTCATGGGAACCGGCGCCTTGACCGTTTCCGCGTTCGATGAGGACGATTACGACAATCTGGATTTTTTTGAGGTCAAGGAAACGAACGAAACCCTCTGTCCGGGGCAGGATTATTACTTTGAAACCGATTGGGAAGGCAGCCCGATCGACGACGATTTCTTTGAGTACTACAAGGTTTCGGTCAGCGTCAGCTCGGATGATGACGACGTCTCCTCCTCGGCGGTCCGCCGCCGGGTCGAGAAGGCCGAATTCGTCAAAAATGAGGAAACCGGGGAGTACTTCTTCCATTTCCGCGCGAGCATGAGCTTCTCCTATCTCGAAAATCTGGACGCGCATATCATGGTGCTGGCCAAGGATAAGGAAAATACCGATAAGCGTTCCTGGTATGAGTTTGACCTGACGATCGGTTATTCGGACGGCGAGATCAGCGAAGTGGTTGACGATTCGCAGTACAATGTGGACAACAGCAATCCTGCGATCGAGTTTGACGAGGATCTCAAGCTGTGCCGGCTCGATTTTGAGGACGGCAGCTATTATACCCTGCGCCTTTCCACCGCAACGAAGTTCAATTTCGGCTACACCAATGTCGCCAACCAGTTTATCGTGCAGGCAAATCCCAAGGCCTCCCTCTATTTCCTCTCGTTTTATGCCCGCCCGCGGTTTGCCAACGAGGATGTTTTCAAATTCAAGGCGCCCGCGGATAAGAAATACCTCTACGAAATCAAGCAGGATAACACCCTCGTTCTGCTTTCGGAGGATAACAACAACGGTTACTTCGGCTTCACGACCCGGAATCTCGGCTCCTATGTGGCGTCTGATCTTCCGCTGCGGTCCGCTTCCACCTCGGAGGGAATCTACTCCAACGCCGCGCAGGTGAGCACCCCCTCTTCCTCCGCCTCCTCGGCCCCGGCGGGGAGTGCTGCCGCTTTGCAGGGAATCATCACCCGCAATTTCTCCAATCGTTTTGTGCTGGTGAGCAATGGAACCGAGTATGGAACAATCGATCAGGCCGCGACCTATTCCGTTTCGGTTTCGCTCGAGGGCATGGATGCCGCGAATCTGTACCTCTATACCTATGACGGAGCCAACAACCGGCTGATTCAGTCCCCCAACCGCCCGAAGGTCGGAGCCGACGGCAGGCTGACCTTTACCACCAATACCAAGGGATACTATGTGGTGAGCAGCGGGACGCTGGCAAAGTAACCCCGCTTTTTTGAAAACCGGGACAGCGCAGGACTCTTGATCCATGGAAGGGGATGCCCGTATGGCATCCCCTTTTGTGATGAAAGTCGTGATTTGGTTCTCCGTTGGGCGTTTTTCAAAAAAAACTTGACGGGGAAAGGCAAATATGGTAGGATGGTCATACCTCAAAAAGGGGCTTATTTTTTTGTGCCCAAAAATGAGGGCACAAGATCCCCTTGAGGGAGGCAGAAATTAATCCGTTTCATAGGAGGTGCCGAACATGCGGGTAAAAATCACTTTGGCTTGCACCGAATGCAAGCAGCGCAACTACAATACCATGAAGAACAAGAAAAACGACCCCGACAGACTTGAGATGAACAAGTATTGCAGATTCTGCAAGAAACACACCCTTCACAAGGAAACCAAATAAGAGAGGCAGGAGAACAGCATGGCAGAAAAAGCTGAAAAGCAGTCGTTCTTCGCCCGGATCGGCAAGTTCTTCCGCGACCAGAAGAGCGAGGTCAAGAAGATCGTCTGGCCGTCGAAAAAGCAGGTCCTGAACAACACGGCGATTGTTCTGGTCGCTGTTGTGATCTTTGCGGTGGCCGTCGGCGTCTTTGACTGGGTCGTTGGACTCATCGTCAGGCTGCTCATCGGCGCGTAATGGAGGGACAAGATGTCTGATCAAGCCAGATGGTACGTCGTACACACCTATTCAGGCTATGAGAACAAGGTGGCGGGCAGCATTGAGAATGCTGTGGAAAACCGCAAGCTGCACGACCTGATCTGTGAGGTCCGGGTCCCCAGCGAGACGGTCACCGAGATCAAGGACAACAAAAAGCGGGAGGTTGAGCGCAAGATCTTCCCGAGCTATGTCCTGATTAAAATGGTCATGAATGACGAAACCTGGTATGTCGTCCGCAACATTCGCGGCGTTACCGGCTTCGTCGGCCCCGGTTCCAAGCCGGTGCCGCTGACCGACGAGGAGGTCGCGCGTCTCGGCGTCGAAAAGAACGAGATCGAGATCAACTTTGAGGTCGGCGATAACGTTTCGATCATCGACGGGTATTTTGACGGCTTTATCGGAAAGGTCACCAGCATCGAGAAGGAAAAGGGGATTGTCCGCCTGACCGTTTCGATGATGGGCAAGGACGTACCGGTTGAGCTTTCGCTCGATCAGGTCGTCGCGTTTGTGTAAGAAAGCGCACCGCTTTTGCGGATGCGGATGGGCCGCTGCAAGCGCGGCCTGTGGGAGGGGCGCGTCCCCGCAGATGAACCACTAATTTTGGAGGTGCAAACCAATGGCACAAAAGGTTGTAGGCTATATTAAGCTGCAGATTCCCGCCGGAAAGGCAACCCCGGCTCCGCCTGTCGGTCCGGCTCTCGGCCAGCACGGCGTCAACATCATGGCGTTTACCAAGGAATTCAACGAGCGCACCAAGAACGAGATCGGCATGGTGATCCCTGTCGTGATCACCGTTTACGCCGACCGTTCCTTCTCCTTCATCACCAAGACTCCCCCTGCGGCGGTTCTGATCAAGAAGGCAATCGGAATTGAGACCGCGTCGGGCGTCCCCAACAAGCAGAAGGTCGGCAAGATCACCCGTGAGCAGGTCCGCCAGATCGCCACGACCAAGATGCCCGACCTCAACGCGGCGGATATCGACGCTGCGATGAGCATGATCGCCGGCACCGCCCGTTCGATGGGTATTGAGGTCGTCGACTAAGAACACTCCGCCCAAAACGGGCTTATGGCGTGGCGCGCCCCCCGAACCGGATGGGGCATGCGCCGAACGTGGGAGGAAATACTCCGTTAACCACCACATCAAGGAGGAAATGCAATGAAGCGCGGAAAGAAATACGCCGAGAGCGCGAAGCTTGTTGAGAAGCTCAAGCTCTATGATACCGAGGAAGGTCTGGAGCTCTGCACCAAGACCGCCAAGGCCAAGTTTGATGAAACTGTCGAGATCCACGTCCGTTTGGGCGTTGACTCCCGTCACGCGGATCAGCAGGTCCGCGGCGCGGTCGTTCTCCCCAACGGAACCGGCAAGAGCGTCCGCGTCCTTGCGTTCTGCAAGGGCGACAACGTTCAGAAGGCCATCGACGCCGGCGCCGAGTTTGCCGGATCGGATGAGTATGTTCACAAGATCCAGCAGGAAGGCTGGATGGATTTTGACGTCGTGATCGCCACCCCCGACATGATGGGCATGATCGGACGTCTGGGCAAGATCCTTGGACCGCGCGGCCTGATGCCGAACCCCAAGGCTGGCACCGTCACCCCCGATATCGCCAAGGCTGTCACCGAGGCGAAGGCCGGTAAGATCGAGTACCGCTTGGATAAGACCAACATCATCCACTGCCCGATCGGCAAGGCTTCGTTCGGCACCCAGAAGCTGCAGGAGAACTTCGACGCGCTGATGGGCGCGATCGTCAAGGCAAAGCCTGCCGCCGCCAAGGGCCAGTATGTCAAGAGCTGCGTTGTGGCCACCACCATGGGCCCCGGCGTTAAGATCAACCCCTCCAAGTTCCAGGGCTCCACCGTTGCCCCGGAGAAGTAAGGGAAGTTCAGGCTGTCAATCCCCCATGGAAACACCGGATGGGTTCCATGGGGGATTTTTATGTAGCTTTAGTGGACAGAACCGCCGGCCATGCCGGTGAGGATAAAGAGCCTTCGCCCGAAGGACAGAACGAATCGGGCAGCGGACAAGAACCTTTGGATGATGGAAAACCTGCCCACAGAGGGGTCATTACCCGTCCGCGGGCGCTGCAAGAGAAGAAACTTCGGCGCCGTTTGAGAGGCTTTCCGGTACGGAGCCGTTTCAGGGCCGACTCAGGCTCACGATTTTTCCGGAGGTCCTGACTTTGAGAACACCAACATGCGTCGGTGCCGTACCAGACGCCTGTAGACGCCGCTGGTATTGTTTGTCCTTATAAAGCGGCCGTCATTCATGCCGCATTCTCTTGAACGTGGCCATGATTTGCGGCGCGGACTCGACAAAAGCGCTCTGCCGCGGTAGAATAAAAAATAAAACATGCTGAAAGGATGGATCGCTTTGTCCTACCAATTCATCTGTTACCCCAAATGTACGACTTGTCAGAGGGCGCGGCGCTGGCTGATGGAACATGACGTCCCTTTTGCCGAACGGGATATTAAATCTGATCATCCCGCCGCCGGCGAGCTGGAAAGCTGGTATCGGGAATCGGGGCTGCCGCTCAAAAAGTTTTTCAATACCAGCGGCCTGCTCTATAAGTCCCTTGCCCTTCGGGAGAAGCTTCCCGGAATGGACGAACAGGAGCAGCTCGCGCTGCTGGCCACCGACGGGATGCTGGTGCGCCGTCCGATTCTCGTGGGGAAAGAAACGGTGCTGGTCGGCTTTAGCGAGGAGGAATGGGAGCGCAGGCTGGGCAGGGGGGAATCATCCGATGGAAACGCAGTTTGAGCTGCGCCACCTGACCTATTTCCAGAACAAGAATATTTTTGTCGGAAGCTGCGGCCCTCTGCGCTACCGGCTGGCCCCTAAGGGGGATTGCATTGAGGTAAGCGCATGGAAGGATGACCGCTGCTTTGAGGCGCAGGAGGCCCCCGAACAGACCCAGGTGCCGATCAGCGACGAAGGACTTGCAGAGGCGGTGGCATGGCTCAAAGGACGGATTTGAATCTGCCGGGCTTTGAGTACCCGTTGTTTCAGAGAGAAGGCAAAGGAAAGGGGGCTATCCGATGAAAAAGGCGCTGGTTATGCTGCTCTGCGCAGGCTTTCTTCTGGTCGGCGGCTGCGGGCCGCGGACCTCTTTGAGGGAGGCCGCCTCCGAGCCGGGGTCGCTGAAAAGCGGAGAATCATCCCTGCCCGAGAGCGAACCGGAGGAGCCCGATCTTCTGGTTGCCGACGCCGCAATGTACCGGGGGACGATTACTTCGATGGCGGAGGGAGCGTCCGGCCTGCTCCTGACTTTGGAACAGGCCAAGGGAACCAACTTTGGAGCGGCTTCGATTGAGGCGCTTCTGCCGCCGGAGGCGGTCCTCACCTTCCCGATCGGAGAGCTTGAGGAGGGTGGATATCTTGAGATTTATTACGGCGGTCCGCTTGAGGCGCAGCCGGTTACGGTCATTGCCGCAAATCTTTACCCCTCTGCCGAGATGGTGAATTTTAACGGCGTGGTTGGGGAACTCCGGCCCGATCCGGAAGGCGCGGGGACAATCGTTCTGTTTGATATCGAAAACGGACAGGAGGTTGTCTACCATTATGCGGTGGGGCAGACCCAGCTCTATCTCGATCTCACGCAGATTCAACCGGGGGATCAGCTTAATATCTTCCACCGGGGAATCTATACCATGAGCCTGCCGCCGCAGGGCTCGGCCCTCGAAATTCGCAGGATTTCCAAGCCGCTGCCCGCCGCGCCCGCCCAGCCGGATGGGCTTGAACTCCCTGCTCTGGCGGATGGAAAATGAACGGACGGATGTGCTCCCATCCTCCGGTGGAATATTCAGGAAAACAAAGAGGAACCGCTGCGAATTTTTTTGCAGCGGTTCCTCTTTGCGCGTCTACAGGCCCGTTTTTAAGGCCGGGAGTTTTGTTTGGCAGGATTGACGTCCCCTTCGGGCGGGACGATGCAGAGAAAGCGAAGCGGTTCCTCCGAATCATTGTAAAAACGATGCTCAAGCCCGCCGGGGACATGCATCCACATTCCGGCCTCCATCGGGGCGGTTTCTCCGCCGATTTCCGCCTTGCCGCATCCATTCAGACAGATCATCCAATGCGGCCAGGGATGGGTGTGAACCTTTTCGATTCCGGCGTGCGGCGCAAAGGTGAAACAGCGCATCACATAGTCGCTCCAGAACCGGCCTTCCGGTCCGAAAACGACCCGCTTTTCAGAATTGGGGACAAAATTGGATTCGTTGTTGACCGGCAGATCTGAGATCCGCCCGATGTGTTCGGAAATGGACATGGCATGTTTCCTCCTGTCTTGTTCTGGCTCCATCATACACCGCCGCAGGCTTAGGATGCAAGCCTAAAGCTCCCCGGAGAGAGGAAGACCGACCGGCCGTCCATCGCCCGGCAGGGGTGGTCGGGATGCTCCCGCATGGCCCGCCGCAGGCTTAGGATGCAAGCCTAAAGCTCCCCGGAGAGAGGAAGACCGACCGGCCGTCCGGTCATCGTCCGATAGGGGCGGTCGGGATGCTCCCGCATGGCCCGCCGCAGGCTTAGGATGCAAGCCTAAAGCTCCCCGGAGAGAGGAAGACCGACCGGCCGTCCGGTCATCGTCCGATAGGGGCGGTCGAGATGCTCCCGCATGACCCGGCGCGCAGTCTCGGGGTCGTGCAGGGAAATCTGCCGGGCGATCTCCCGATGAAAGGAAAGGGTTTTCTTCCTCAGCTCCGGAGTCATTGCCCGGCTGATCTCGAGCAGTTGGTCGCGCATCAGCACGCCGAAGGTATTCATCAGCTTCTTTCCCAGCCGGTTTTCGGCCATCGAGGCCACCTGCTCGTGAAATTCGTAGTCGATGTCGGCGAACTGTACCGGGTCCGGAGATGCTTGGTTCAGAAGCGCTTCGAGCCGGAGATTGATTTCGTCGAGGACGGCGGCTTGTTTGGCGCCGCCGCGTTCGGCGGCGTGGCCGACCGCTTCGATCTGCAGTGCCTGCCGCAGCTCGAACAGTTCGCGGTCGGTGATCCGCTCAAAGAGAAGCACCGAGAGCAGCGGAAGGTATCCTTCGCTGTCCCGCGGCTGGTTGATGAGAATTCCCCGGCGGGGGGCGACGGTGGCGATGCCGAGAAATTCCAGGACCCGCAGCGCCTCCCGCAGAGTCGGGCGGCTGACCCCGAGCATGGACATCAGCTCCTGCTCGTTATAAAGCCGGTTGCCGTATTCCAGCTCCCCCCGCGCGATCAGGCCGACGATGGTACGGACGATGGTACGGTAGGCTTTCTGGGAACGAATGGGGGAGAGAGGGGCGTCCATCAGCCGTCCCTCCCATCGGAAGCCAGAACCGCGCGGGTGGCAATGACGTCCACGCCGAGGCCGAGCAGATTCCGAAGGACCGTTTGGCCCCGCCGGACCGGCGCTTCGAGAGAAACGGCATGGATGGCGCTGACGGCGCGAAAGATTTCTTCCTTTGGAATCGGTCCGGTCAGGCGCACCGAGCAGAGGGGGAGCGTGCCGCCGCGCACCGTCACCGAGGTAGCGATGTTCCGCATCGGACAGGTCAGCTCCTGCCGGACATACTCGCGTCCGCGCGGGCAGCGGTTTCCTTCACAGCCGGTCAGCCCGCCGCCCTCGGCGGAGGCGGTGATTTCGCAGCCGTTGGGGCAGAGGATACAGGTAAAAGTCCTAGTCATCTTGAAGCACCACCTTGATCGGAGATTGAGAGAGGAAGGCGGCCGCCGGAATGGATAACCGCTCCATCTCCGCGGGGTTGGCGCGGGGAAGCCGCTTCGAAGCAATCCGCTTCCCGTCCTGCACCGCGGAAACGATGCATCCCCGCATGGGGCGGCGGGGGCGGAAGGAGACGGTGACATCCGCCTTCCCGCTGACCGTTTGGGGAATGACATGGCCGCAGCCCTCGCCGGAAACCTCAATGGGGCATCCGCGCAGCGAGCCGGAGCAGAACTCCAGCACCGAATCGGCGAGTGCTTCCGCCTCGAGCGAGACGAAATCCACCAGATCGTGGACATGCAGGACGTTGCCCGCCGAAAAGATTCCGGGAATGCTGGTCTGATAGTGCTCGTCCACCACCGCACCCGCGGTGCCCGGGTCGATTTGGACGCCCGCCATGCGGGTCAGTTCATTTTCGGGAATCAGTCCGACCGAAAGAATCAGTGTGTCGCAGGGAATTTCGCGCTCGGTTCCGGGGATCGGACGGCGGGCCACGTCAACCTCGCTGACCACGACGGAGGACAGACGGGAATCCCCGTTGATTTGGGTGACGGTGTGGCTCAGATACAGCGGAATTCCGTAGTCGTTGAGGCATTGCTCAATGTTGCGGGGCAGGCCGCTGGGATAGGGCTGAATTTCAAAGACCGCCTTGACATGAGCCCCTTCGAGGGTGAGACGGCGCGCCATAATCATGCCGATGTCCCCCGAACCGAGAATGACCGCCTCACGGCCCACCATGGTGTTTTTGAGGTTCATATAAGTCTGGGCAACCCCGGCGGTAAAGACGCCGGAGGGCCGCCGCCCCGGGATGGAAAGCGCGCCGCGGGTCCGTTCGCGGCAGCCCATCGCCAGAATGACCGCCTGTGCCCGATAGACCCGCAGCCCCTCGCGGGTCGCGGCGGTGACCACCCGGCCGGAGGTCAGGCCGATGACCGTCGCGCCGGTGACAATCTCAAGGCCAAGCCCGACGGCGCGCTCGGTAAAGCGCGCGGCGTATTCCGGACCGGAAAGGGTCTCTCCAAAGCGGGTCAGGCCGAATCCGTCGTGGATGCACTGGCGCAGGATCCCGCCCGGTTCCCGTTCCCGTTCCAGCAGG
Source organism: Yanshouia hominis (assembly GCA_014385025.1). GTDB lineage: Bacteria > Bacillota > Clostridia > Oscillospirales > Ruminococcaceae > Yanshouia > Yanshouia hominis. The sequence goes on from JACRTB010000003.1 coordinate 129,745, forward strand.
ACGATATCCCGCTCGCCGCGGTCGTAAAGCCGCAGCGCTGCGGCGAGTCCGGCCGGGCCGGCCCCGATGATTACGATCTTTTTTTCAACCGCTTTCATTGTGGATGCACCTCCCCGGTGAAAAGCCAGGAGCCCTCTCGGGAATAGAGCAGCTCCTCCCGGCTGAGACCGGTTTCCGCCATCAGAAGATCGGCCAGCCGCGTCTGGCAGTAGCCGCCTTGGCAGCGCCCCATCATTGCCCGGCAGCGGTATTTGACGCCGGTCAGGGTGCGCGCGGGCAGCGGGGAACGAAGCGCCGCCAGCACTTCGGCTTTGGTAATCGTTTCACAGCGGCAGATGATTTCGCCGTAATCGGGATTTTGACGGATCAGTTCGGCCTGCTGCTCCGGCGTTTTGTCCCGGAAGGAAGGAATCCGCCGCCGGATCGGATCAAAGAAGGGGTTTTGCTCGAGCGGCTCAATCTCCCGGATCAGCCGGATCACCTCATGGGCAATCGGCAGCGCAGCGGTCAGGCCGGGGGATTCGATGCCCACGAGGTTGACCGCGCGGGGCGCGAGGTCATCCCGGCGTTCAATGACAAAGTCATGGTAGCCGCCCGTCTTTTTGCCGCTGAGCTTGGGACGGATCCCGGAAAAATTGCGGATAAAGAATTCCCGTTTCAGGTGCGGAAAAATTCGTGATCCGTCGGCGATCAGCAGATCCATCACCTTTTGGGTGACGGCGTAATCTTCCCGTCCGTCGATGTACTCGTTGCTCGGACCTACCATGATATTGCCGTCAACGGTGGGGGTCAGGTGGATTCCGAGCCCGCCCGTCTTATAGTTTGGGACGGGGTACGCGGGCAGGGGGAGCATCGGCCCGAGGCGCGGATCGAGTAAAAAATATTCCCCGCGGCAGGGATAAATCTCATATCCCGGAATTCCCAGCATATCGGAAATCCTGTCGGCAAAAAGCCCTGCCGCGTTGACCACCCAGCGGGTCTCAAACTGCTCGCCGCCCGCGGCAAGCAGCCAGGAATCCTTTGTGCGCGTAATTTCGGTGACCGGGTGGGAGAAGAAAAATTCCGCGCCGTTTTTGGCGGCGTTCTCGGCCAGCCCCAGCGTGTACTGGAACGGGCTGAGAATGCCGGTGGAGCCGGAATAGAGGGCAAACTCCCCTTCGACCGCCGGGGCCAGCTCTCGGATCCGTTCCCGGCCGACCATCTCAAAGCCGGGAGCACCGTTCTGTTCCCCGCGTGCCTTGAGGGCCAGCAGGCGGTCGTAATCGTCGGCGGTAAAGCCGACAATCAGTTTGCCGGTGCGCTTATAGGGGACATCCAGTTCGGCCGCGATCCGGTCGAAGGCGCGGTTTCCCTCAACACAAAAGCGCGCCATTTTGCTGCCCGGCTCGTTGTTGAAGCCTGCGTGAAGCACCCCGGAATTACGGGCGCTCGTCCCGCCGAGAAGGTCCGGACCGCGTTCAAGCACACCGATTTTCAGCCGGTATCGGGAAAGCTCCCGCGCGATCGCGCTGCCGATTACTCCAGCGCCGATGATGACGAGGTCAAAGAGGCGGTTCATCTGTGTTTCAGTCCTTTCAAAAAGATTATTCAGTTTACTGAATTTATTATAATTTGTTTCGTATAAATGTCAAGGAAAAAGAAAAGCGAAGCCTGCCGATTAGGCAGGTTTCGCTTTTCGGAGGACTGTCCGGTGAAAGAGCGGTCACCCGGACAGGCGAAGATGGGGAAATGGATCAATCGCTGCATCCAAGGGAGGAATACCAGAGCTTCCCGGTCAGCGCCCGGTACTGCTCGGCTTCCTGTGCGATCCTGCATGACGGACTGCTCCGCCGCATGGGCGGGGCGATCGGCTCTCTTTTCGGGCGCTGCATCCCGAAGAGGCCGGTTGTTCTCTGTGTGAGCGTATCCATACCGTCATCCCCTTTCTGGCGTGGTTTCCCTTTCTTCACTGTCATCCTAACACAGATATATTATTATGTAAAATATAAGAAATCTAATTAAAATAATAGGAACAGCCTATTGATTTTTGAACTTCCGCTCCGTTACAATGAGATCAAGGGGGAATGAGGCGTGAATTGGAACACTCTGCGCTATGTGGTGGAAATCGCGGAGCAAAAAAGTTTTTCTAAGGCGGCGCGGAAGCTCTATCTCGCCCAGCCGTCGCTGAGTCAGAGCATCCGCGCGCTTGAGCAGGAGCTGGGAACACCGCTGTTTGACCGCACGCGGTCTCCCCTGAGACTGACCTATGCGGGGGAGCTGTTTGCCAAATGGGCAAAGGAAAGCCTGCGTTCACAGGAACAGACGGTCCGGCGCATTGCCGATGTTGCGGAAGGCGTTCGCACGCGGCTGGTGGTGGGGGTTTCCTTTTCGCGCAGCGCCTATCTTTTTCCGGGCGTGATGGCGCAGTTCCGCCGGGAAAGGCCAAATTGCTCGGTCATTTTAGTCGAGCGGCCCACCAGCCTTCTGTCTCAGGAGGATAATCTTGACCTGCTGATTGACGTTCCCCATGATGAATCTCTGCTTGATACCAGCGTCCTTTTGGCCGAAGAACGTTTGCTGCTGGCCGTGCCGCCGAATCTTGCCGGTTCCGTGCGGCCGTCCGGCGGGGACTTCCCGTCCGTTTCCCTCGCTGATTTTTCGGATCAGCCCTTTGTCCTGCTCTCTGAGGATCAGATGCTGCGGCAAATCTGCTTTTCTCTCTGTGCGCAGGAGGGCTTTGTTCCACAGATTGCGCTCGAGTGCCGCAGCCTGCAGACCGCCCACGCGATGGCGGAGGCGGGAGTGGGGGTCACACTGGTCCCGGAGCTTTTTGTCCGCCACGCAGTCCGTGACAGGACGATGTGCTACTGTGTGATGCAGGGGCACCCGGCGGTGCGCAAACTTGCCGTCACCTACCGCAGTGACCGCTATCTCAGTGAGGATGCGCGAATTTTGATCGGGTTGCTGCAAAAGCTGCTGCGTTGATTTTGCATCTTGCGGCGGGCGCAAATTTGAAGTATGCTGAAACAATACGGGCATGACGGCGAAAGGGATGAGAAAATGGCACAATCCTATACGGCGCTGACCACCGGCAGGGTTCCGGGGCAGCTCATCCGCTACGCGGTCCCGGTGGTGCTCACCAGCCTGATGCAGGCGCTTTACAATCTGGTCGATATGCTGATTGTCAGCCGAATGCTCGGCCCGGCAGGGGCCTCGGCGGTCAACAATTCCTCTCAGGCCATGCTGGTTCTGACGCAGATTGCAATCGGGCTTTCCAACGGAGGCAACGTGCTGATCGGGCAATATTTCGGGGCGGGGGATGAGCGACGCCGGCAGGAGACGACCGGCAGCTTTTTCAGCCTTTTCGCGCTGCTGGGGCTGCTTTTCTCGGTGCTGGCCTGCGCCTTTTCCCGGAGCTTTCTCGTCTTTATGGGGGCGCCCGCCCTTGAGGAGGCGGCGGCCTACCTCGGGATTTCCACGCTGGGCCTCTTCTTTATTTTCGGCTATAATGCGCTGGCTTCGGCGCTGCGGGCGGTGGGAAATTCCAGAGCGCCGATGCGCTTTGTCATGATTTCCACCGGGCTGAACGTCCTGCTGGATCTGCTCTTTGTCGGTCCATTCGGCTGGGGAACAGCGGGCGCGGCCGCTGCGACGGTTTTTTCACAGGGTTTGGCCTTTCTGCTGGCGCTTTTTTATCTGCTGCGCGCCGGGAATCTCTTTTCCTTTTGCCGCGGAAACCTGCGAATGCGCAGAAAATACATTCTTTTGATTTTCAAAGTCGGCGTCCCCTGCGCGGTGCAGATGACGGTGGCCGGAATTTCATGGCTGACCGTAACCTATCTCATCAACCGGTATGGAGTAGTCTATTCGGCGGGAAATGGCTTCGCTGTCAAAATCAAGGACCTTTCGATGATGTTTATCACCGCGATGGGCACCGCCGCCTCCTCAATGATCGCGCAGAATCTGGGCGCTGGCCTTTACGAACGGGCCCGGGAGATTCTTTACACCGCGATGAAGCTGGCCGCGGCCTCCGCGGTGGTCATGACGCTTCTCATTGAGCTGACCGCTCCGCTGCTCATCGGCATCTTCACCCCCGACCCGGAGGTGATCGCCGCGGGCGCGCTGAATCTGCGAATCGAGGTGCTCGGACAGGTTTTCTATGCGATCTTCATCAGCTATCATGCCCTGATGATCGGGGCGGGGCACACCTGGTGCGTTTTTGGCTCTTCGTTTGCCAACTGCATTCTTTTTCGCGTGGTGCTGGCAGTCTCTTTCGAGCATTTTTTCGGAATTGTCGGCGTTTTTGCCGCCTGTGCCATTGCCCCTTCGATCTCGGTGCCAATCGGAATGCTCTATACCCACTCGAATCGCTGGAGGCGCTCGCTGGTGGAAGAAGAACAGATGTGACTTCCGCGCTTACAAGGCGCCGCCGCAGCTTTATCAGGACTCGGCAGAAAGTCCGCGCTGAATGACACGTGCGTTTCATTCGCCGTTTTTGCGAAGGCGGCGGACCATGCCCGTCCGCCCCCGCCTGTCCGCCCCCGCCTGTCCGGCGCCCGGCGTGCTCGAACGGCGGGCGGCACCTCCCTCCTTGCTTTGCCGCCCGGGGCGGGTACCGCAGGACGCAGCGGCGCGCGGGAGGGTGAGTACTATGATATTTTAACGGCTGCCGCACTGCACAGCGGCGCGCGGGAGGGCGAGCGCGTGTATCCTGCCGCCCAACACACATCTGCAAAAGCGTCGTTAAAAAACGGCATGACCACAGGTCATGCCGTTTTTTTGGAAGTGTGGGCTTTTGGTTACAGGAGCGGGAGATCCGAAATGACGTACCTGCCGAGAATTTTGGTGCGGATAGCGAACGCACCTTCAAATTCGTCGTATTTGGCGCTGACCGCTTCAAGGGCGCCCTCCTGATTGACCTTGTAGAGATGGGCGCCTTCGTCAGCCGCAAGGAAGAGGGTGCCGGTTTTATTGAAAGCGGCGCCGTTGCCGTAGAAGAAGCTGAGGCTGGCTTCCGGGTAAAGATCGGCGATTTCAGCGTCAAAATCGCTGGAAACCGCAAGCAGCAGCTTGCTCTGGCCCACGGTGTTGACGGTAAAGTAGCTGTCCCGGTCCGCTTCAAAGGTGAATTCCTCATCGGGGTCTCCCGTGAAGCCCTCGCCCTCCTCAAAGATCTGGGGCTCATTGGTGATGACCGGTTCCGAGGCGCGGGGATAGGAAAGCTCGAGACTGACCTCAAGTTCCATCTCGTCATAGTCGAAGCTGCCGTTCTTGCGCAGCTGGATCGTTCCGGTCAGATCGTTGACATCCATCGTGTCGCTTTCCTTGAGGCTGACGGCCACAAAATAGAGGTATTTCTGATCGAGGGGTACGCCGGAGGCCTTTTTCTTCTCGATTTCAACCGTTCCGACATACTTGCCGCCGTTGTCCCATTTGGCCTTGATCTTGACGCCGTCCACCGCGTCCGATTCGTGCACGTAGCGGAAGTCGGCGGCGATCAGGCCGGCAAGCGTTTCGTCCGCTTTCTGAAAAGCGGACTGGGCGGCGGTCAGTGCCTCGAGCCGCTCTGCGGTCAGGCGGTCGGCGGCCTGCGATTCGGCGCGGGCGTTCAGAAGCACGAAATCGCCTTCCTCCGCGAGCGATTCGGCGGCCTTCAGAACGGCCGACTTGTCGGCCGCGTTTTCCACTGCCTCGTCGTACTTTGTCTGAGCCTGCTGCAGCGCGGCTTTCCGCTCGGCGAGAAGGGCCTCGGCCACTGCGATTTCCTCGCTCGATCCATTGACGCCTGCGCTGTTGAGCAGCGGGTAATAGACGGTTTCTCCGTAGGCAATCCGGTCAGCCGGCGCGGACAGATCGACCGCGGAAAGGTCGTCGTCATACTGGTAGGCGCTTGCGCCGATCGAGCCGATGGAGTAGAGAACCTCCTCGTCGTTTTTTGCCAGAGCGGCGTTTCCCATGCTGATGGCCATTGCGGCTGCAAGGCCAAATGCAAAAATTCTTTTCATAGGATGCATTCCTCCAAAGCGGTTCATAGCGGGGCGGATGGTTCCGTCGAGGGGCGCCGGATGCGCCCCGCCCATGATGTCCGGCGTGGGAAGCGGAGCTGTCCCTCGCCGCTGCCCGGCGGGTTCAGAACATGAGTGCCCCGGCGGCTTCATTTTATTGCTGATGTGTTTTTGGCAGGACAGCGAGATGATGGAAGAGAAATTTCCGCCGGGTGGGCTGATTGACACCGCTTCGCAGCCTGTGGTATGATTTTTTGAGAAAAACAGGGAAACAGTCCCGGAAAGAGAAGAAACTGCATGGATTCCATTCGCTTGATCGCGCTCGACCTCGACAACACCACTCTGAACGGCGAGAGCCGGCTGGCCCCCAGAACGAGGGATGCCATCGAGCGGGCGCTTTCCTTGGGCGTGGAGGTTGTCATCGCCAGCGGACGTTCGAGGCGTTCGCTGCCGCGGGATGTGCTTTCAATCAAAGGGCTGCGCTATGCGGTCACCTCCAACGGCGCGGCGGTCTACGACCTGCGGCGGGACTGCGCCATACACAGGCTCGTCCTCCCGGCGCACGCGGCCGGGCTGTTAATGGAACGGGTTGACCCCGCATTTGAGCTTCAGGCGTTTATTGACGGACAGGGATATGCCTCCGAACGGTATCTGGCGGACCCGGGCGCCTATTCTCCCAAAAGCGCCGTCAGCGTGGAGTACCTGAAAAGGACCCGCAGGGCGGTCGCGGATATGCGCGGCTTCGTGCGTGAGCACCGCGGTGAACTGGATATGCTTGATCTGGTGCTCCCCGGCGGCGTGGAGCGGGAACCGATTATTGAGAGGCTGAAAAAGGAGATTCCCGGAGTTTATGTTACCGCCTCGATGAGACATCTGATCGAGATTGTCCACCGGGACTGCGGCAAGCGCGCGGGCGTCGCTTGGCTGGGCGGACAGCTGGGCCTTATTCCCCGCCAGATCGCGGCCTTCGGAGACGCCGAAAACGACCGCGAGATGCTCGAATATGCGGGGCTTGGCTGCGCGGTGGAAAACGCTGAACCGGCGGTGCGGGCGGCGGCGGATTTGATCGTTCCCTCCAATCTCGAGGATGGGGTCGCATGGGGAATTGAAAAAATCCTGGACGGCTCGGAAAGAGGATAATCGAAAAGAGCGGCCGCGTTCAACGCGGCCGCTCTTTTCGGGAAACTGCAAAAGGATATTTCAGATCGCCCGCGTCCGGCCCGGGTCCGCGGCCGGGAAGCTTCCTCCCGCTTTTTGCAATGCCCGGTTCCGCCGGATTCGCGGACAGCTTAATCCGGCCGCGCGGCAGGTTTGCGTCCGGCCGGCCGAGAGACCGCTGTTGATTGCCGCAAGCCGCGGTTTGCTTGTCATTTCCGAAAGGAGCGTTCAGGAATAAAAGAGCCACCGGACGGTCAGGGCGCTCATCAGAAATCCAGTCAGATCCGCGAAAAGCGCTGCGGGCAGGGTGTGACGGGTCCGGCGGATGGAGGCCGCCCCATAATAGACGGCGATGGTGTAAAAGGTGGTTTCGGTCGAGCCTTCCATCACCGAGGCGATCCGTCCGATCATGCTGTCCGGACCGAAGCGGGTGAGCAGATCCTGAAAGATTACCAGCGCGCCGCTGCCGGAGATGGGGCGCAGCAAAGCGAGCGGCACCACTTCCCCGGGGATCAGGAGCAGGCGCGCAAGGGGGGCGGCTGCCGCCGTCAGGAGGTCGAGCGCGCCGGACGCCCGGAAGATTCCGATCGAAAGGATGAGTGCCACCAGGGAAGGCAGAATGTCAAACGCGGTGCCGATTCCCTCCCGCGCCCCCTCGAGGAAGCAGTCAAAGACATTGATCCCGCGCAGCCAGCCGGCCAGCAGGATCAAAAAGATCACCGATGGGATCGCCCAGTCCCCGAGGGCGCTCATCGTTTTGCCCTCCGGCCGGCGAGCAGCTTCGCCATGACAATTCCGCAGACCACCGAGACGGCCGAGGCGATCCATACGCTCGGGAGGATATCGAGCGGATGTTCGCACCCGGCCGCACTGCGCAGCATCGCTGTGGTGGTCGGAATCAGCTGGAGGGATGCGGTATTCATCACGACGAAAAGGGCCATGTTGTCGGTGGCGGCATTGTGGGCGCGCTCCTCTTTTTTAAGCTCTTTCATTGCAGTGATGCCCAATGGAGTCGCGGCATTGCCCAAGCCGAGCAGGTTGGCGGTCAGATTCATGGTGATGGCACGCATCGCCGCGCCGCCGGTGTCGATTCCCCGGAACAGGCGGCGGGTCAGGGGAGCGAAGGCGCGGGCTGCCGCGCGGGTCAGCCCGGACTGCTCCGCAACCTTCATCATCCCTCCCCAAAGGCAGAAGTTTCCGAGCAGAGAAAGGGTGAGGCGGACTGCTTCCCCGGACTGCTCGATTGCGGCCTGAGACACCTGCGGCATTCTTCCGGTCAGTCCGCCCAGCAGGATTCCCGAGAGGATCATGCCGCAGAACAGGATGGTCATCATATTCCGTCACTCCCTTCCCTCCTACCTTATGAGAAAAAATGGGGAAAGATTCCTGCCGTTTTCTCCTCAATCTGTGGAAAAAACGGAAAAATCAAAAAATTTTTACAAATTTTAACATTGAAATTCTTTACAAACCACTGCAAATCCGTTATACTACAAATACCAACAGGACATCCTTGGAAAAAAGGATGGGATATGGAGAGTACAGAGAGAGGAAAAGGGGAACGTTATGAAAGCGACCGGAATTGTGCGAAAAATTGATGACCTCGGGCGGATTGTGCTGCCGATTGAACTGAGGAAAACACTGGGAATTTCCGAGCGGGACGCCTTGGAAATATATGTGGACCAGAGCAGCATCGTATTGAAAAAATATGAGCCCTGCTGTGTTTTCTGCGGCGAAACCGACCAGATGACCACTTACAAGGGAAAGAACGTCTGCGTTCACTGTGCCGCCGATCTTGGCGCCGAGGCTGCCAGAAAGCGCTGAGAATATCTTCGGCGCGGGATGGCGTTTCGTTTCGGTACGGCAAAAACCGCCGCGGGAGGGCGGCGGTTTCAAAAAAAAGACAGGCACTGCCTGTCTTTTTTGTCGTGGGGGAAAAAGGGGGGCGGTTACCGTTTGCGGAAATAAAGGGCGAGCAGCACCGCCGCGGCGCACACCGCGGCGCAGAGCAGCACCGTCATAACAGGGAAACGGGAGGTAATGAAGACGGCGGTGGGTCCGTCCGCTCCGCCGATGATACCGACTGAGCTGGCCTGATTCATAAAAATTCCTCCTTTCAGGTCAAATTGGGAAGGCCGCGGCGCGGCGCCGCGAGAAGGACGCCTGATAGCGGAAGCCCGCCGCGCGCAGCAGCTCAAGCCCTTCGCGGATTCCGCCGCCCACATGCGCGCAGCGGTGCGCGTCCGAGCCGAGCGTGACAAATTCACCGCCGCATTCCCGGAACAGGCGAAGCTCCCAAAGCCCGGGACTGGTCCGCCCGCCGGGGGAGCGGACCAGTCCCGAGGTATTGAGCTCCAGGGCCTTGCCCCCGTGGGCGAGACCGGTGAAGATTTCACGGAGCTTTTCCTCGAAGCAGGCGATGGGCGGAGTGTCCGTGTATCCCAGATAGCGGTAGGGATAGGTCAGGTGGGCCAGAATGTCAAAGCCGCCCCAGCGGGTCATTTCGAGCAGCTCGTCAAAGTAGCGGTCCAGAAGCATCCGCGGGTCGGCGCCGGCATCCTGCAAAAAATAAAAATCCTCGGTTTCGCGCAGATTGTGAAGGGAGCCGATCACCAGATCATAGGAGAAACGGCCCAGCACATCCGCGGCGTGCTGCAAATCGTGCAGCGGCTGCCCCAGTTCGATTCCGGCCAGCAGGGTCAGCTTCCCCTGAAAGGCGGCGCGGTTCTTTGAAATTTCCTCCATTGAGCCGGAAAGACGTTCCTCCCAATCCGGGACGCATTGAAGGCCCAGATCGCAATGGTCGGTAACGGCCAGGGCGTGCAGGCCGCGTGAGACGGCCGCCTCAGCCAGCGCTTCAATGGGCTCGCTGCCGTCAAAGGAATGGTGGGAATGGGTATGGTGGTCAAACAGCATTTGCATATTTCATCCTTACAGCCGGCTGCCGTATGCCGCAAAAAATTCTGGAAGTTTCAGTCGCAGCCCGGTTTAATGCCTGCATTATAGCATGAAATTTCGACCGATTGCAAGAAATTGATTGATTTTAGGCGGCATCTATGCGAAAATAAAACGATAATGAGAAATTAAAGCAGGAGGGGCTTGAATGGATTGGAACAAGGCGCTTGAAGCATTTCGCAGGCACCGCTTTGAAGCGGTGTATTTTGATACCGCCGGGGAGGCGCGCCAGTACCTTGCCGGCGAGATCAAGGGAGAGACGGTCGGCTTTGGCGGGTCGGTGACCTGCGAGCAGCTGGGGCTTTATGAGCTGCTGGGCCGGGAAAACACCGTCCTCTGGCATTGGAAGAACCCGGAGGACCGCGGACGCTTCGCGGAATTCACCACCTACGTTACGTCGGCCAACGGCGTTTCCGAAACCGGGGAGCTGGTCAACATTGACGGAAGCGGCAACCGCCTTTCCGCCTCGCTGTTCGGCGCCAGGACCGTTTACTTTGTCTGCGGCGTAAACAAGCTGGCTCCCACCCTCGAGGACGCGGTGACCCGCGCGCGTCAGATTGCAGGACCTGCCAACGCCAGGCGGCTGGGCAGCAAAACCCCGTGTGCCGCGCTGGGCCGCTGCATCGACTGCAACAGTCCCGGGCGGATCTGCAATGCGATGGTCATCCACATGCGCCCGATCATCGGCACCCGCAGTGTCGTGGTGCTGGTCGGCGAGGAGCTTGGCCTGTGATGCGGGCCGGGACGCCGAAAGAAAAAGGAGGGATGCCCCGATGAATTCCATGCTTCGCGTCATGGCCGCCTGCAACCGGGTAAAGCCCGGAAATCCCGCGGCCTGTACCGACAGCGCCGAAGCCCTTTTGCTCAGCGCGGCGGCAAGCTCCCCCGATCTGGTGCTGCTGCCCGCCTGCGCGCTTTCCTCCGCTTCCTGCGGGGACCTCTTTTCCTCCGGGGAGCTGCTTGACGCCGCTTCCGACCAGCTGGACCGTCTTTGTTCCATTTCCGCCGAGCTTTCGTGCTTTGTGGTGGCGGGCCTGCCGCTTTTTGAATGCGGCGGAGCGGTGTCGGCGGTCGCGGTGCTGCACCGCGGCAGGCTGATCGGTCTTCTGCCGGATCAGGACCCGCCCTATGGGATGCAGAACACCTATTCCGAGCGTTTTCTGCCGCCCGACACGGTTTTTTCCTGCGGGTCGCTTCGCTTCGCGGTCTGTCCCGGCAATCCGGAGCGGCTGCTCACCCGGGCGGCGGCGCTTCAGCGGACCGGATTTGACCTGCTGCTTGTTCCCGCCTGCGCACCGGTGACCGCCGGCTCCACCCAGCGGTGTCTCGAAGCGGCGCGGATGGTTTCCCGCTCGCTCGGCTGTGCTGTTGCGGTGGCAAACGGCGGCGTTGGAGAAAGCTCCTCCCCCCACCTCTACCGCGGCTTTGCGGCGGTCTTTGAGTGCGGCGGCGAGCTGGGAGCCAAAATCGCCGGACAGGAGGAAATTTCGCTGCTCTGCGACCTTGACGCCGATGTGATCCACTCCCAAAAAACCTTTCACGACTATCAGCCGGCTTTCTTTTCCGCCGCCGCGGACGGCGAGAAGCGCGGGCTGCTGCGCCCGCTGCCCACCGATCCGTTCCTTCCTCCCGAGGGCCCGGCGCGGGAGGCGTATCTTGACGAGCTCTTCGAGCTGCAGGTGCGCTCCCTCTGCGGGAGGATGGAAAACGCCCGGATCAGAAAGCTGGTGCTCGGCCTTTCGGGCGGACTTGACTCCACCCTCGCCCTGCTGGTGGGGGCCGCCGCGCTCGACGCGCTCTCGCTGCCGCGTGAAAACCTCATCGGGGTGACGATGCCGGGCTTCGGCACCAGCGACCGCACCTACTTCAATGCGCTCGGACTGCTCGAGGCGCTCGGAGTCACCAGCCGGGATATCTCGATCCGGGCGGCGGTGACCCAGCACTTTGAGGATATCGGGCACGACCCTGCGGTGCGGGATATCACCTATGAGAATGCTCAGGCGCGGGAACGCACCCAGATCCTCTTCGATCTTGCCAACGAGCAGGGCGGGCTGGTGCTCGGCACCGGCGATCTCTCGGAGGCGGCGCTCGGCTGGTGCACCTTCGGCGGCGACCAGCTCGCGGGCTACAACGTCAACATCTGCATCCCCAAGACGGTGGTGCGCCTGATCGTCGAGCGCAGGGCCGCCCGCGGCGGGGAAGAGGAGGAATTTCTCCGCGACGTTCTCGCCACGCCGGTTTCCCCCGAGCTGCTGCCCGCCGCGGAGAGCGGTGAGATTGCCCAGAAGACCGAAGAAATCATCGGCCCCTACGAGCTGCATGATTACTTCCTTTATCACATGCTGCGCTACCGCTTCCGCCCGGCAAAGCTCTATTATTACAGCTGCGCCGCTTTTGCGGGGCGCTACCAGCCCGACTATCTTCGGGAAAAGCTGATTCTCTTCCTTCGCCGCTTTGTCTCGGGCCAGTTTAAGCGAAGCTGTTCGCCCGACAGCGCCAGACTCACCGATGTGAGCCTGCACAGCGCCGCCTATCAAATCCCGTCCGACCTCGATCCGGCGGTTTTGATCGGCGAGCTGGAAACCATCACATTCTAGGAGGCTATTATGAAAGCTGTGATTACCATTGTCGGCCGCGACGCGGTCGGAATTCTTGCCAGGGCGGCGGCCGTCTGCGCCCGCCATAACGCCAATATCATCGATGTGACCCAGACGGTCATGGGAGAGATTTTCTCGATGGTGATGCTGGCCGACATCGAAAAGCTCACCTGCGACATCTCGGCGCTTTCGGAGGAGATGCAGCAGGCGGTGGCGGATCAGGGCCTTGTGGCGCATGTCATGCACGAGGATATCTTCAACGCCATGCACCGGATATAAGGAGAGCCGCCCATGCTGAACATCAATGAAATATTGGAAACGGTGCAGATGATTCAGGACGAATGCCTTGACATCCGCACCACCACGATGGGCATTTCGCTCATCGACTGCGCCGACAGCGATATTGACCGCTCCTGCCGGAAGGTCTATGACAAAATTACCCGCCTTGCAGAGAAGCTGGTTGCCACCGGCGAGGGGATTGAGCGCAAGTACGGCATCCCGATCATCAATAAGCGGGTGGCTGTGACCCCCATTGCGATGCTCGCGGGAGTTTCGGGCGGAGACCCGGTCAAATACGCCCACACCCTCCAGAGGGCGGCGGACACCATCGGGGTCAACTTCATCGGCGGCTATTCGGCGCTGGTGCAGAAGGGCTTCTCGGCGGGCGATCTCGAGCTGATCCGCTCGATTCCGCGGGCGATGGCGGAAACCGACCTGCTCTGCTCGTCGGTCAACATCGGCAGCACCAAGGCGGGCATCAACATGGACGCCGTCGCGCTGATGGGGAAGATCGTCAAGGAAGCGGCGGAGCTGACCGCCGGCCGGCAGTCGATCGGCTGCGCCAAGCTGGTGGTGCTCTGCAACGCCCCCGAGGACAATCCCTTCATGGCGGGGGCGTTTCACGGGGTCGGCGAGCCGGACTGCGTCATCAACGTCGGCGTTTCGGGCCCGGGAGTTGTGCGCGCCGCCCTGCGCCGGGCCGGTCCGGACGTGCCGGTTCAGCAGCTGGCCGATGTCGTGAAGAAGACCGCCTTTAAGATTACCCGGATGGGCCAGCTTGTCGGAGCGGAGGCGTCGGAGATCCTCGGGGTTCCGTTCGGCATCATCGATCTTTCGCTCGCCCCCACCCCGGCGGTCGGGGATTCGGTCGCCCATATCCTCGAGGAGATGGGCCTCGAGAAATGCGGAGGACCCGGAACCACCGCCTGCCTCGCGCTTCTGAACGACGCGGTGAAAAAGGGCGGCGTGATGGCCTCGGGCCGTGTCGGCGGACTTTCGGGGGCGTTCATCCCGGTGTCGGAGGACGCGGGAATGATGGATGCGGCCCGCGCCGGCGCGCTGACGCTGGAAAAGCTCGAGGCGATGACCTCGGTCTGCTCGGTGGGCCTCGATATGATTATGCTGCCCGGCGACACCAGCGCCGAGACGATCTCCGGCGTGATCGCCGATGAGGCGGCAATCGGGATGGTCAATCAGAAAACCACCGCCGTCCGCGTGATTCCGGCGGTCGGCTATCGGGTCGGCGACGAGCTCAACTTCGGCGGACTGCTCGGCGGCGGGCCGGTGATGCCGGTCAGCCGCTTCTCCCCCGAAGGGCTGATCCGCCGCGGCGGATATATTCCCGCGCCGATGCAGAGCCTGAAGAACTAGCAGTAAGGAGCGACCAGCATTCATGAAGATACTCTGCGCGATGGCGGGCCTTTCCGGCGCCGCCTATCTGCTCGGGAGCATTAACTGCGCCGTTTTGATCTCCCGTCTCTTTTTCGGCGATGACGTGCGCAATCACGGCAGCGGCAATGCGGGAACCACCAACATGATGCGGACGTTCGGCTACAAAGCCGGATTTGCCACCTTCCTCGGCGATGTGCTCAAGGGCACCCTGTCGGTGCTGATCGCCCGCTGGCTCGCGCCGGCCTTTGGGCTTGAGGCGGTGCACGCTGCTTCGGCGGCGGCCATCGCCGCGATGCTCGGGCATATGTATCCGGTCTATTTCCGATTCCAGGGCGGGAAGGGGGTGGCCACCGCCTTCGGCGCGGTGGCCGCGCTGCATCCGCTGATTCTGCTGGTGCTGATCGCCGTCGGACTGCCGCTGATTCTGATCACCGGCTATGTTTCGCTGGGATCGATGACCGGGGCGGCGCTCTATCCGTTCATTCTGCTGGGCACGATGCTTTATCGTGGCAGAATCGATGAGCTTTCGCTGCTTCTGGCGATCCTTCTGGTGGGAATCATTCTCGGCAACCACCGGGAGAATCTCAGGCGGCTGCGCGAAGGGACCGAAAACAAATTCTATAGGAAGAAGTGACAGGCAGGGCAGAAGAAAACGGCGCGCCCGGGAATGGGCGCGCCGTTTGCGGCGGAAGGGTCAATATCCGGTGACGAGATCGAGGGATTCGTCCTGCGACACCCACTGGTCGTAGACGTTGATCACCCGGAAGCTTTCCTTCGTATCCCGGATGATGACGGTGGCGATGCCGGCGTTGATGATCTGACGCTTGCACATCGCGCAGGCGTTGGCGTTCTGCACATAGGCGCCGGTGGATACTTCACGCCCGACCAGATAGAGGGCGGCGCCGAGCATGTCGCTGCGCGCCGCGTGGATGATGGCGTTGGCCTCGGCGTGGACCGAGCGGCAGAGCTCATAGCGTTCTCCGCGCGGAATGTTGTTCTTCTCGCGGGTGCAGAACCCAAGATCTGAGCAGTTCTTCCGGCCACGCGGCGCGCCGACATAGCCGGTGGAGATGATTTGGTCGTTTTTGACGATGATTGCACCAAAATTGCGCCGCAGGCAGGTGCCGCGTTCCGATACAACCTCGGCAATGTCGAGGTAGTAGTTGATTTTATCACGTCTGTCCATCGAAGGTGGCCTCCTTTTCGCGGGGGATGCTCCGCAGGTTGTTTCATTTTGATTGTTCTATCATAAAATAAAATTCAATCCGGCGCAAGAGGGTGCGAAAATTTGTCCGCCCGGCGCCTTTCAGGAGGGATTGCGATGGCTCTGACCGACCGCGCCCGGCTGCGCGAGCTGCTGGAACGGCACGGCTTTACTTTTTCAAAGGCGATGGGGCAGAATTTTCTCGTCAACCCGTCGGTCTGTCCGCGGATGGCCGAGCTGGGCGGAGCCGCTCCCGGGGTCGGGGTGCTGGAGATCGGGCCGGGGGTTGGGGTCCTGACCGCCGAGCTGGCCCGCCGGGCCGGCAGGGTGGTCTGTGTTGAGCTGGATTCCCGGCTGCCGCCGATCCTCGCGGAGACGCTTGCCGAATTCGACAACGTCGAAATCGTGCTCGGGGATGTGATGGAGGTTGACCTCCAAAGCCTGATCGCCGAACGCTTCGGCGGGATGCCGGTGGTGGTCTGCGCGAATCTGCCCTACTATATTACCACCCCGATTCTGATGCGGCTGCTGGAGTCGCGGCTCCCGGTCGATGCAATCACCGTGATGGTGCAGAAGGAGGCCGCGGCCCGGCTCTGCGCCGCTCCCGGCGAGCGGGAATGCGGGGCCATCTCGGCCGCGATTGCCTATTATGCCGAGCCGCGGGTGCTTTTCCCGGTGTCCGCGGGTTCGTTTATGCCCGCGCCCAAGGTGGATTCAGCGGTAATCCGGCTCGACCTGCGGCCGAAGCCTCCGGTAAGCCCCGGCGATGAGCGTCTGATGTTTGAGCTGGTGCGCGGGGCCTTCGCCCAGCGCCGCAAGACGGTGCTCAACGCCCTTTCCGCCTCTCTGGGGATTGGCAAGGACGAGCTTTCGCAGGCCTTCCGGACGGCCGGAGTGGATTGCGGCCAGCGCGCCGAACGGCTGACCCTTCAGCAGTTTGCGGATCTCTCCGACGCAGTGAGGGCGCTGCGCGCGGCCGGACGCTTTCGGTCTTAGCGGAACAGGGCTGAAAGAAAAACTTTTTGATCTTGTTACACAACTGTAACAATTATAAAAAAATCTTTCAAAAGGATGACAGAATTAAGCGGAAAACTCTTGCATTTTGGAAACGGCTGTGTTATACTGCAAACAAGTTCTAGTAGAACAGGTTAAAGTTGCCTGATTCTTGGCTGGAAACGTAATTTTTTAAGGAGGATTTTTAGAGATGAAGAAGTTTTTAGCTTCGCTGCTCGCCGTCTCGATGGTTGCGGGCATGGCCGCTACTTCCTTTGCGTATGAAGTGAAGGACGGCACCCCGGATAAGGATGATCCCTCGGTCGCTTTTGAAGCAATGATCAAAGAAAAGAACGGCAACTACTATTACGATGACGACGACGGCTACCCGATCGCCGATATCCTGATCGGACCGTTTGGTTATGACTCCGAGGACAAGAACCTCAAGACCGACAACTCGATTGAGTTCGGCAAAACCGCTTATTACCTGCTCACCGCTCTGAGCCTTGAGGGTTCCGACGAGGAGAAGGATTATACCAATGAGAACAAGGGCGCAGCGGATATGGATGATATTCTTGATGCCGCCAAGGTTCGCCTGATCACCGACTCCAACTCGACCTCCAACCTGAAGATCAAGGAGGACCTCGAGGAAGGCAAGGACCTGATCAAGGGCATTGCTGTCTCCAAGAAAAAGATCAATGATGTTGGCTATTATGAGCATGAAGCCGGCTCCGATCTTGATGACAAATTCATCGCCGATCCTGATGCGCTGGCGCTTCTTCAGGAGTACGGCTTTGAAGAGGGCAAGTACTACTACATGATCGCCCTCACCATCGAGGATTCCTCCTCGGTTTCCGACGATGACATCATCGGCACCTTCACCCTTTCGAAGTCCAAGAAGCCGAAGTGCGACGATATCGACTTTGACTTTGCGATCAATGTCGACTGGGAGTACAGCTACCGCAAGGACAGCGATGAGCTGGTTATCACCGGCGATTTCGAGCCTGTCCTCGCCGAGAAATACTATGCCATGAAGTTCGACTGCGACGAAGAGATTGAGATTACCTTCGAGGATGACTCGACCTTTACCGTTGACGTTTCCGGCCAGCCCAAGACCCTGCTTTACTACGATACCGATTTCAACTCCAAGATTGCCGCGAAGTATCCGCTTGCCGAGCTGAACTTCTGGAACGGCAACGGCGCCAAGTTCAACCGTACCGGCGAGTTCTTCCTCGCGGTCGGTGAGGACGCCGAGGATTATGCCCAGTTCCTCTATCAGGTCAATTCGGACGGCTCCCTCTCCGAGGTTGCCGGCGCTGAGTACGACGACTCCGACGGCGGCTTCTACTTCAAGACCCGCACCCTCGGCACCTATGTCTTCTCTGACATGGAGCTTGAGGTCGGCGGCTCCAGCAGCTCCGACAAGGATGACGACATCGTTGTCTCGCCCGTTGAGCCTGTTACCCCCGTTACCCCCATCAACCCCGGCACCGGCGCCAGGGCCTAAATCCTTGACCAATCGGTTCAGTTGATGCAAAAACGCCCCGTGGAATTTCCACGGGGCGTTTTTATTGATTACGGAAACCCCACTGGCTCTGCCAGCGGAGGAATCGCTAAATATTTTACTTTAAGCGCCGGACGAAATGAACTACTGACGGTTCCATTTGATGGCAAACGCCGCTAAACGGCAGCGGCTTCCCTGCTACAAACCTCTGCGATAAACGGCGTGTGGTGAATGCAAATGCGGCACCTCCTGTAGGTACTTGCGGCAGCGGTCTCTGCTCTAATCGGAGCTGGTCAGGCCGTCGGTGCATCCTGAGATGCCTGTGGCAATAATGTGCCTGTTTGAAGCCGCCAGCTGAACCAGCGGCTATGATTCGACAAGGGTCTGGAGGAAAAGTTTTCTTTTATTGTTACCATCATGTAACGAATTCACGAAATTATCACAAAAAAATAACAATTTTCCGGAAAAATCCATTGCATTCCAACGGATGGTATGCTATAATCCTAATATGTTCCGGCGAGGATGATGGAGAGTTCCGGAGCCGGACGGCAGATTAATTTTAAGGAGGATTATTGAAACATGAAGAAGTTTTTAGCGATGCTTCTCGCAGTGTCCATGGTTGCGAGCATGTCCGCGGTTTCCTTTGCGGTTTCCGGCAGCAGCCGTACTCTGACCGGCACCCCTGACAAAACCACACCTGCCGATGCCTATGCATCGATGATTAAGGATGGCAAGTATGACGATGACGACGGCTATCCGATCGACACCACCCTCATTGGACCGTTTGGCTACAATTCTGACGACAAGAACCTGACCATTGATTCGGTGGAATATGGCAAGACCGCCTATTTCCTGCTCACCGAATATTACCTTGATTCCGGCGAGGAGACCCGTCTGGTCACCCAGTCCGAAAGCACCGACAAGCTGAAGGTCAAGGGCGATTGGGAAGAGGGCAAGAGCCTTGTCGATGGAATGGCCATCACTAAGAAGAAGGTCAACGGCTTCGGCGTCTATGATGACCTTGACGACAAGGATAACTTTACCGAGGACGCAGACTTTACCTCTGATATGGCGAATGACTACGGCTTTGTTTCCGGCAAATACTACTACATGGTCGCTATCACTGTTGAGGATTCTTCCTCGACCTCCGATGCGGACATCATCGGCACCCTGACCCTTTCGAAGTCCAAGAAGCCGAAGGCTGACGACATCGACTTCGACGTTGCGATCAATGTCGACTGGGAGCAGAGCTATCGCAAGACCGAGGATCTGACCATTGAGGGCGACTATGATCCGATCTACTCCGAGACCTACTACGCGCTGAAGTTCGACTGCGACGAAGAGATTGAGCTTGGCTTTAATGACGACTCGACCTTTACCGTTGACGTTTCCGGCCAGCCCAAGACCCTGCTTTATTTCGACACCGACTTCAATTCCTCGATTGCTGCGAAGTATCCGCTTGCGGAACTGAACTTCTGGAATGGAAACGGTGCGAAGTTCAACCGTACCGGCGAGATGTTCCTCTCGATCGGCGATGAGGACTACGACAACTACTACCTCTATCAGATCAATTCGGACGGCTCCCTTTCTGAGGTGGCCAATGCCGAGTACGACGATGCCGATGAGGGCTTCTACTTCAAGACCCGTACTCTCGGCAGCTATGTCGTCTCCGATATGGAGCTGGACACCAGCGCCACCGAATCGAGCGACGAGAGCGATGACATCGTTGTGACCCCCGTTGACCCGGTAACTCCTGTTAACCCCGGCACCGGCGCGAGAGCCTAAATTCCGGTTATCCGGCAAATGATCCTTGCGAAGACAGCCGCCCACTTCTCCAGTGGGCGGCTGTTTGTTATCCGAAAAAGACGCCCTGCGTGTGGTCCCTGAAACGGGGCCGCGGTTCGGGCGTCTTTAGGGGGCTCGCAGACAGAAAATCCGGTTAGCTGTTGGATTCGAGATCCGCGAGACGGGGCGGGAAAAATTCGTCGGTCGGAAAGGCGATCTTCCTGAAGAGCTCGCAGGGATCGTCGGTGTTGTCCTGCGCGGTGCATTCCTTGTCGGGGATGCAGAAATCATAGATCGGGATCATGATCTGGACCTGACGCATCAGCTGGACGATCGAGAAAAGTCCAAGGGTGATGCAGAGCTCGCGCTCGGCACAGACCTCATGGAAGCAGCCGTCGAACTGGCAGGCGATTTCCTGCGGGGGGGCAAAGCGGCGCGGCCTGGGCGGGCAGCAGGGGCATACCCGGGAAGCCAGCACCATCGGGTCCACCACCTGCACATTGACGATGGGGGCGTTTCCGCAGGTCTGTGCCAATGCGGCATCGGTCGAGAAGGTTCTGACGCTGGCCTCGCTGCCGAAGAGGATGACCTTCTTGGAGAAGGTGGCAAGTCCTTCCAGACAGACAGGGGGGCATCCGGGCGCCTGATAGGCGGCGACACACACCTTGAAGAAGAAGGTCATATCCACCGAGAAGAACCCCTTGTTGAAGGCGAGAGGCTCTACCTCGAAATGGACGCCGCAGACCTCTGCGCTGCGGACTTTGATGTTGGTTGCCTGATCGATCACGCTTTGGCCGGCATCGGTGAAGTAGACCGGGAGATCCCGCACGCAGTCTTTGTCGCTGCAGGCGTCATAAATCCTCCGCGTATCGATGCAAACGGCCTCACGAAAGACATTTGCCGCTCCTCCGGCAAGGTTGTCATTGGAAAGTGCCATGCTAATCCTCCTGTTCGATAAATCAAGTTGTACTCACTACATAGTATGAGTGGATGGATTTTTTGTGACCTTCCAGCGCAGTTTTACCGCAGACCAATTTCTGTATGGAGATCCGCTGCCGCCGGAATGCAGAGGACCTGCCGTTTCCGGGCGGCGGGATTGCGAAACGTCGTCTCTTCTGCTATACTATTCAAGATATGAAAAAGAGGGTAGAACGGCGATGAGAAGAAAGCGAAAAAAGGGAAGAGGGCTTCTGCTTTGCGGGATACTGAGCCTCCTGCTGGCGGCCGGTTTCGCGGCGGAAGCACTGTGGCGGGAAATTGGCACCCGGGCGGACCGGAACGTTCCCGGCGCGCTGCTGACCGCCACCGCGCCGGGCGTTGGACGAAGGGCGCCGGGGCTGGTTCTTCAAAGCAGTAACGCACTGCTGTTTGATCCCTCCAACGGCGGAGTGCTGTATGCCAAGGGCGCCGAAGAACGGATTTATCCCGCGTCGCTGACCAAGGTGATGACCGCCTATGCCGCGTTGGAGAAAATCGAAAATCTCGATGCCCCCATTATGCTGATCTACGAGGATTATGCGGGGCTTTACGAGGCAAACGCCTCGATGGCGGGTTTTGTCATGGGGGAGACTGTGACGGTCCGCGACCTGCTTTATGCCGCGATGCTGCCCTCCGGCGCGGAAGCGGCGCGGGCGCTTGCAAGGGCAGGCTCCGGCTCGGTGGAGGCCGCGGTGGAGAGGATGAACCGGCTTGCGGAGGAGCTGGGAATGCAAGATACCCATTTTTCCAACGTTACGGGGCTGCACGATGAAGAGCATTATACCACCGTTTCCGATTTGGCCCTTCTTTGGCGGGCCGCAATGAACAACCGGGACCTGATGGACGCCGCCGGTTCCCTGACCTATACCACCACGCCAACCGAGCAGCATCCGGAAGGGCTGCGTCTTGTTTCGACGATGGTGCCGAAGCTTCGAATGCTGGAACGGGAGACTCCCGAGCCTATCATTGGCGGAAAAACCGGCTACACAGAGGAGGCGGGACTCTGCCTGGTCAGTGCGGCCGAGAGAGGGGGCCTTCGCCGTGCATTGGTTACGGTAGGCGCTCCGGGAGACGGCCAGTCTCCGCCTTACAATCTGTCCGATGCCTATCTTCTCTACGAACGCTGCCTTCCAAAAGAAGATGGAATGTGACAGCCGCCGTTCCTTTGCAAAAAGCGAATACAGGAACCCGGTCCTTGCCATTATTTCCGCCATTGTGAGAATAAAAAATCCCGCTGCATCGGATGGGTGCTCGTAAGACAGTAATTCTAAAAAATTACTATTTTACGGCATCTGTCTGACAGGGTTGGAAAACAACTACGAAAAGAGCGATGTCGAGTTGAAAAACTTAACATCGTTCTTTTTCTATCTCAAAATCATTAAAATTACGGAGGTTTTAACATGAAGCGTCTTTTATCTTGCGATTTTAACATGGATACCGTCTGTGTGGAGCTGAAATTTTCGGATGGCAGCATGATTGCCATTGATACCATTGCCGTTGAAAACGAGGTTGCAGACAATATGTATCAGCGGTCAGAACTTGATTATCTTATCTACAATGACCCGATTGCATACGCCGATCTGATACTCAACGGCAATCCCGAAGTCTATCTCAAGGCGGTAACAATAAACAAGCCATTTGAAAGTTAAAATTACTTTGCCCGCAGGAGTAGTAATATCTCTGCGGGCATAATTTTGTTTGCGCATACAAATATCGGTTTTGTAAGTTTCTATTTACCGTTTTCTAAAAACTATTGAAAATGGTAAAAATTTGTGATATAATATCTATTGTGAGGTGATGCGCCATGAAACTTATTACTCGAAATCAATATTTAGAAAAACTGATCAACGTAATCGGTACTCCAGATATTAAGGTCATAACAGGTGTTCGCCGCAGCGGAAAATCCAAGCTACTTGAAGCATTTAAGAGCCATGTTGAACAGAATGTACCCGACCACAATATCATTCAAATCAACTTCAACTTGCCGGAGTTTGACCATTTGCTTGAGTACAGACCTTTGTACGATTATATCAATTCGCAGTACGTGGCTGGTAAAGAGAATTTTGTTTTGATCGATGAAGTGCAGATGTGTACCGATTTTGAAAAAGCAATCAACGGTCTACACGCATCTGAAAAGTTTGACATCTATATTACAGGCTCAAACGCTTTCCTTTTGAGTTCTGACCTTGCTACGCTGTTTACCGGAAGAACCTTTGAAATCAAGGTGTTCCCCTTCTCATTCAGCGAATATATGCAGTATTTTGGTTACAGTGACAAGTATGCTGTCGTGGACAAGTATATGATTGAGGGCGGTATGGCTGGCTCCTATCTCTATAAAGATCAAGAAGCCAAGTATGATTATATTGCCGATGTGTTCAATACGCTGATTGTTCGTGATATTCGCAAGAAATATAAAATCCGTAATATGCAGCTCATGGATAGACTTGTGGATTTCCTTATGGACAATATCTCTAATCTGACCTCGGCACGAAACATCACAAACACTTTCAGCGGATTAAAGGAAAAGGTAAACCACGTTACGATCAGCTCGTATATTCAATATTTGTGCAATGCCTTTGCCTTTTATAAAGTCCGTAGATACGACATCAAAGGAAAAAAGTATCTTTCAAGCAACGACAAGTATTATCTGAGCGACCATACTTTCCGATATGCCAAGCTCGGCACGAAAAACATGGACTATGGCAGAATCCTTGAAAATGTGGTTGCGATAGAGCTGCTCCGTAGAGGGTATGAGGTTTATGTCGGTGTGCTTTACAAAAAAGAAATCGACTTTGTTGCAATCAAGCGCAACGAGAAGATTTATATACAGGTTTCCGATAATATCAGCGATGACAAGACTTTTGAGCGTGAGGTTTCTCCCTTGCTTCAAATCAAGGATGCCTATCCCAAGATGGTAATTGCCCGCACACGACATGATGAATATCAGTACGAAGGTGTAAAGATTATTGATATTGCTGATTGGTTGCTGGACTTATTTCCAAAGCGTAAATAATTTCGATTTTGGAAAACAGAAACTTTAAGAATAAAGAGGATGAAACATGGAAACAAAAGCATATCTCAGTTGGGTAGACTTTTACATGGAGTTAGCAGACAAACTGCTGGCATACAAAAATAATAGGAAAACTCTTATAGATAAAGTCAAGGCTATTTATACCGCTATCAATATGCGTTTACCAAAGTTGGAGAAGGATAACAAGATTGTCGATATCGATCCGTTTACAATTTTCGGGCTTTTCAACAAAGGCATTACAAATGCAAACAGAATTTCCATTTTGCGAGGTTTTGCACAAGAGTTTTCTGTTAAAGCACAAGTCCCGGATTCTTTCGATGGAATCCCTGTCTTGAACAATATGGCAGCAACTTTTTATTGCTTCATTGGAGACCGTCAAGAAAACGATATTGAAAACTTGTGGCAAGTGTTTGTATCAGCTCTGGAATATGCGAATACGCACTCGGATAGCAGTAAAAAGACATTTGTAGCAGCGTATGATGTTGCATCTCAACAAAAAGGCGTTAAATGGAATTTGACGATGGCGCTCTATTGGATTCGTCCGTATGAATATATCAACCTGGATTCTCGCAACCGTTGGTATATTTGCAATCCCGAAAATATGCCTGTTGATTACATCGAAAGCATCGGTGCCTTTGAAACTGTTCCTACTGGTGCGGAGTATCTTGCCATTGTAGATAAAAGTCGTGCTGTCCTTGAAAAAGGTAACTATCGCTATAAGAATTTCCCTGAACTGTCTTATTACGCATGGGTTATTTCAGAACAGGTAAACGAGGAAAATCGTGCCGCAGCAGTTGAAAATACTCGTGTAAATGCAGGCGAAGCCATTGGCGATAAAGATGTTCATACCGTCCATTACTGGATTTATTCTCCCGGTTATGGCTCTGCTATGTGGGACAAGTTCTATGAAGATGGTGTTATGGCAATTGCCAGAGAGCACATCGGTGATTTGAGACAATTTGCATCAAGGAAAGAAATGCAAGATCGCATGATGGAATGTGGCGGAGATACAGGTACTCGTTCTTATAAAAATGCTTCCTTGGAAACATGGCAGTTTGTACACGAATTAAAACCCGGTGATGTTATCTTTGCGAAAAGCGGCAAGCGCACTATTATCGGTCGTGGTATAGTAACTTCGGATTACTACTATGATGATAGCTATTCTGACGAATACAGAAACCTTAGAAAAGTAAATTGGACACATAAAGGCGAGTGGGAGCATCCCGGAAATGCAATTACCAAAGTGCTGACGGATGTAACCTCATATACCGATTATGTTGAAGAAATCTCTGCGCTGTTTGAAGATGAGGTATCTGGGGATGTTGAGGAGGTAAAAATCGAATACCCGATTTATACCGCAGAAGATTTTCTCAGCGAAGTTTATATGAGCAGAAGCAATTATGATATTCTTTCCAACCTGCTCATTAACAAGAAGAATATCATCATGCAGGGTGCGCCTGGTGTTGGCAAAACCTTTGCTGCTAAACGACTTGCTTACTCTATGATGGGTGTCAAAGATCCGAGCAGAGTTATGATGGTGCAATTCCATCAAAGTTACAGCTACGAAGATTTTATTATGGGATTTAGGCCCGCTTCAACAAGTTTCGAATTGAAAAAAGGACCATTTTATAGTTTTTGTAAAAAAGCGGAGCTTGACCTTGAAAACGACTATTACTTCATCATTGATGAAATCAATCGTGGGAATTTGAGCAAAATTTTCGGTGAGCTATTTATGCTCATTGAGAACGACAAGCGTGGCGTATCGTTACAGCTTCTCTATTCAGATGAGAAATTCTCCGTACCCGAAAATGTTTATATCATTGGCATGATGAATACAGCAGACCGAAGCCTTGCTATGTTGGATTATGCTCTCAGACGCCGTTTTGCTTTCTTTGAATTTTCTCCGGCGCTTGAAACGGATGGCTTCCGTCAGTATCGTCAAGGAAAGGATAACAAAAAATTCGATAGTCTTATTGCGACTATCGAAAAGTTAAATATCGCTATTGAAAACGATGAAACTCTTGGCAGAGGTTTCCGCATTGGTCACAGCTATTTCTGCACAGACAAACCTATCGATGATATGTGGCTGAACGCAGTGGTTACATACGAAATTGTTCCTCTCTTAAATGAGTATTGGTTTGACGAACCGAGCAAAGTTCGGGATTGGGAATATGCTTTGCGTGAGGCGATTCGATGATTCGGATTCAAAACATTTATCATATGCTTGCATACGCTTTTCAAATTTTGAGAGAGCAAGGGTATGCAAGCTGTGGTACAGAAGAATTTGAAAATACCACCGACCTATTATCTGCCATTCTTGCAAAAGGTGTAACTGTACAAATCAAGCGTGGTCTTGGTCGCACATATATCGAAGAAACAGAGCCTCTGAGTTGTTTGCGAGGTAAGATTGATGTTACGGAATCCATCAAACAGCAGACCATTATAACGCAGCAGTTGGTCTGTACATATGATGAATTTTCTGTTGATTCTTACATGAATCGTATTTTGAAAACTACAATGGAGTTACTCTTGCGATATGACATCCCAAAAGCAAGAAAAAAGGAATTGCAGAATTTGATTCTCTATTTTAATGATGTTGGGACGATTGACATTTATAGTATAAACTGGAGCTTTCGTTTCAATCGCAACAATCAAAGTTATCAAATGTTGATGTCGGTCTGCTATCTTATCATCAAAGGATTGTTGCAGACAACCGCTGATGGGTCTGTGAAACTGATGCAGTTTTTGGATGAACAACGGATGTGTCGCTTATATGAGAAATTCATTCTGGAATATTTCCGAAAACATTATCCGCAGATCAAAACAGCAGCATCTCAAATCGGTTGGGCATTAGATGATGGCATAAGTGCGATGTTACCTACAATGCAATCTGACATTATGCTGACTTATAGAAACAAAACACTTATCATTGATGCCAAATACTATGGACATGCCACACAGAAGCAATACGATGTGAACACGCTCCACTCGAACAATCTATATCAGATTTTCACTTATGTGAAAAATAAGGCAGCAACGGGTGGAGAAGTATCCGGTATGTTGTTGTATGCCAAAACTGATGAGGCAATACAACCCAATAATACCTACATGATGAGCGGCAATAAAATCAGCGTAAAAACGCTTGATTTGGATTGCGAGTTTTCTGAAATTGCAAATCAACTCAATAAAATAGCTGATGAGTTTTTGCATAATAGCTCCATAGGAGCGTAGCCGATTTTGAAAAAATCGTTAAAGGGTTTGGGATGTTTCCCAACAAGTACGCACGAGTGGGTACCGCCGTGCCCTGCTTGCCAAGTCTGAAATCGCAGAGTGTGCATACACCCGCTGTGCTTGCTATTCGACCTTATTCAAGATGGCAAGTGCCATTTTCACAAATGGAAATCGGCGGCAACCGCCGCCTTGTCTACTGAGAAGCGAAACGGACGGACGCTGTCAATGGCGGCGAAGCCGTTCATCTTGACCATTGACGGCGGCTGTCCGTTTTGCTATCCCACGATATTTTGAATGAAACGAATCGAAGTGAATGAAAGAAAAGGAGGTTCGACACGATGGATGAGAAATGCAAAGAGGATGAAGCTCGTGAGCTTACACCCGATGAAATAGACGAGATTATTTTTCAAGAACAGATTGCGAGTGGAGAGTATGGCGAGGAAATTCCCGAATACTACTTCTCCAATCCCGACCCATATGCAAAGATCGAGCCTCGTCCCGATGATGCCCCCAAGCGCAATTTCTCTTTTGACGAGAAAGGCAACATCGTTGTAAAAAATCTTTCTGCGTTCTGGCTGCCTGAAGTGAAAATCATTGATGAAATCGGCGGCACAGAATACACAGTTACAGGCAGCTATAAGGGAACGGAAACTCTCGACAAAAAGCTCAAACGCATTATGGAGCAGAACGCTGCCGATGATGAATCTGATATCACGGAGGATGTCGAATGAACAACGCCCCCTCTTTTGATATAAATACAAATTCCAATCCTGTACAGACAGTTGCCCAACCAAAGGAGGATAACGAAATGTTAAGGGCAACCGATAAAATCACAGCACTCTATTGCAGATTGTCCGTAGAGGACACCAAGGATGAAAAGAAAAACGGCAAAGAAGATTTGTCGAATTCCATCCAGAATCAAAAGGCTATGTTACTCCAATACGCACGAGATCACCGCTTTTCCCAGCCGACATTTTTTATTGATGACGGATACAGTGGTGTGACTTATGACCGCCCAGGCTTTCAGAAAATGCTCGATGAAATTGAAGCAGGTCATGTGGGTACGGTCATTACGAAAGACTTTTCAAGACTTGGTCGTAACTCCGCTTTGACAGGGCTTTACATCAACTATACTTTCCCTCAAAACAATGTTCGCTACATTGCTGTCAATGACCACTTCGACAGTATCAATCCCAACAGCACCGACAGCGACATTGCCGGCATAAAAAACTGGTTTAACGAGTTTTTCGCCAAGGACACGAGCCGAAAAATTCGTGCGGTGCAAAAAGCAAAGGGCGAGCGTGGCGAGCGATTAACCGTCAATGTGCCGTATGGCTACATGAAGAATCCCGACAATTCAAAGGAATGGATTATCGACGAAGAAGCTGCACAAGTGGTCAAAAGGATTTTCACGCTCTGCATGAATGGGCGTGGACCAAGCCAAATCGCAGACCAGCTTGAAAAGGATAAGGTACTCACGCCTACCGCATACAAAAATAAGCAAGGCGAGAAAACACCGCACACCGAACCGGAGAATCCTTACCGCTGGCACGAAAGCACCGTGGTCAATATTCTTGAGCGAAAAGAGTATATCGGCGCTACGGTCAATTTCAAGACCTACACCAATTCCATTTGGAATAAGAAGCAGAGGGAAAACCCCGAAGAAAATCGAGCTATTTTCTACAACACCCATCCTGCCATCATCGAGCATGAAGTCTTTGACAAGGTGCAGGAAATTCGCAAGCAGCGACACAGAAGAACGGCAACCGGCAAGAGCAGCCCCTTTTCGGGTTTAGTGTTCTGTGCCGATTGCAAGCAGAAGCTCTACTATTCCACTACTAACTACTTTGAAAAACGACAGGACTTCTTCATCTGCTCTACCCATCGAGCCAACAAGGATAAGTGCAGCGGACACTACATTCGTGCCGTGGTACTGGAAGATGTGGTCTGGAAACACATGAAAGAAGTTATCTCGTATGTGACCCGATACGAAGCGCATTTTAGGGTGGAAATGGAGCAAAAGCTCCGTCTGCAAAGCGAGGAAACCATAAGGGTATATAAGAGCGTCTGACGCAGGCAGAAAAGCGTATAGGGGAGCTTGACCGCCTGTTTATCAAAATCTACGAGGACAACGCCAAGGGCAAGCTGAACGATGACCGCTTTGCCATGATGAGCAAGACCTACGAGGATGAGCAGGCGCAGCTCAAAGTTGAAATCGTAAATCTGCAAAAAGAAGTCGAAGTACAGGAACGACAGATAGAAAACCTTGAACAGTTTATTCAAAGGGCACACAGATACACCGACCTCACAGAACTCACGCCATACGCCCTCAGAGAGCTTGTAAAAGCGGTTTATGTAGAGGCACCGGACAAGTCCAGCGGAAAGCGCAAGCAGAAGGTACATATCGAATATGACCTTGTTGGCTACATCCCCGTGGATGAACTGATAAAAGCGGAACAGGCATGACCGAAATCATGCCTGTTCCAAGAAATTCGCATATTACTGTTTTACGACCACCGAGCTTCGCAGCGGGATTTTTTTCAGAAGGTCAGCTTCCCTATTGATTGTGAGAGCGGCGGCACTTGGAGTGACGCTCCCGGTTCCAAACGCTGCCGCGGCGGTCCGATGAGCGCGGAACCCGCGCGGGCGGAAGGTCAGCTCTCCTCCTTGATTGAGAGCTGCTGCACTTCGAGATGCTATTCCCAATTCCAAATGCTGTTGTAGCGGTCCGGTGAGCGCGGAACCCGCGCGGGCGGAAGGTCAGCTCTCCTCCTTGATTGAGAGCAGCCGCACTTCGAGATGCTGTTCCCAATTCCAAATGCTGTTGTAGCAGTCCGGTGAGCGCGGAACCCGCGCGGGCGGAAGGTCAGCTCTCCTCCTTGATTGAGAGCTGCTGCACTTCGAGATGCTGTTCCCAATTCCAAATGCTGTTGTAGCGGTCCGATGAGCGCAGAACCTGCGCGATTGGCTCAAAGAATTCCCCAAAAATTACTGTCGATTCGTCTCCGCCGAGTTCTTCAGCCGCCGCGAGGGCCTGCGCCTCCTTTGACAGCACCAGATGGTCGTTTGCCGAGATCGCATAAGCGGCCGCCTCGGTAAGAACCGCTTGTTCCCGGACGGTAAGAGTCTGGCGCGCGGTTTCTGAGAGCATAATCCAGTTGACCCGTGCCCGATGAAAGGTGCGGCAGACGGTAAAGGGCTGTTCGTCCGGCAGCTCGGTCAGTGCAAAGAGGGAGGAAATCCGGCACTCGACCGCCGGATCACCGCCCTGGCAGAAGCCCTCAAGCCGCTGGGACTCCTCCTCGCGGATCCGGACCCGCGCGCCCAGGCCGCGCAGAAGATCCGAAAGAATCGGATCGTTGGAGATGGTCAGATCCGCCCCCTCAAACTGATCGACGGTATCAAAGGAGAGAGGACCGGATGAAAGAATGACGCTGTTCCCGTCGTAAAAGGCGGCAAGGGGCAGCGCGCCGAGAAGGCTGAGGGCCTCGTCCGAAATGATTTTCCGAAAGCGCTCTGAGTTCAGGGTCAAGGTCAGATGGTTGTAATCGTAAAAATAGAAGGGGGAGGTATATGAGGAAAAGTTGGAGTCCGCGCGGGCAATCTCGGTGTTGGAGGCGAGAATCAGCGCACAGCCGCGGTCAAGCGAATCGAGCACATCGTCGCTGGGCAGTGTTTCCACGATCATTTCCCCGCCGGAAAGCTCCCGGACCTTGTTCGTAAAACAGTCGAGGCCGGCCGTCGACTCGCTGGAAATCCCGCGCTGTACCGCGAGCTGGAGCACGGTGGTCGGGCGAATGGGGACGGACTCCTGCCGGCAGGCGGAAGCGAGGAGCGGCAGGAAAAGGCACAGCAGCAATGCCGCGATTCGTTTCATAAGCTTCTCCTTTCGGCAGACAGGGTCAGTCCTGCGGTTCGGACTCTTCCTTTGTTTCGGCCTCCGGCGTTTCGCCTTCCGGTTCCGCTTCGCTGGAGGATTCCGGCTCGGGCGGGATATAGACGCGCAGCGGCAGGCTTTCGATTTCCTGAATTCGGACGGGGGTGTGCGCGGCAAAGATATTGTTGATGAAGAGCAGCTCGTTGATGCCCTCCTCTTCGAGCAGGCCGTAGAAGCCGCGCTCAAGATAACGCTGGTCGATTACGAGAACCTCTTCATAGTGGTTGACGAGCCAGGGGACAAAGGCATTGCCGAACGATTCCTTGACAACGGCGATCCGCCGCCCGTTGGCCAGCCCGTTGTTGGTGATGCGGATCACGGGGATATCGCCCTGCAAAAAGACCGAATAGGAGTTGTAGCTCTTGGCATATTCACCGTAGAGCGGTCCGTGGGAGCCGTAAAACGGAGAACCTTTGAGAAAGTAGCAGCAGCTCAAATCCTGCGGCATGATATAGTAGTCGACATGATCGGGGTGGGAGGCCATCGCGGTGTCCTGCGTCTGGGAATAGAGGGTTCCGAGAAACGGCTCGAGGGTGCGACGCTCCAGAGAGGAGAGCTCGACCGGCTCGAAGCCCGCCTGTTCGGCAAAGGCTGTGTAGGCATAATAGGCGCCGAGGGCCGTCCAGTGATGATCGGTATGAAAATAGAGATATTCGTCCCGGTGAGCGTCGAGCGCGGAATAGGGGTTGATAAATTCCACGCCGGGGTCGAGGCTGGAGGCGATATTCTGAAGCTTGGGCCGCTGCGCCGCGGTGGCGCTGCGGTAGCGTTCCGGCAGCCCGAATTCGATGGAGGAGGGGACGACGAGGTTATAGATCCGCACCTTGGCTCCGATCTCCGCCTCGTAGCGGTTGATCGCCTGAGCATACCATTGGCCCATGCTGTCCCCGCCGCCGAAAATTTGATATCCGGCATTCTGGTAGATGATAATCGAGCCGTTGCGGACCCCGGCTTCCACCTCCTCGCTGGGCGCGGGTTCGGTGCTCTGGGAAGAAGCGGCGCTTTCCTCCGGAGCTGAGGAAACCGCGGGCGCCTCGGAGGCGATGGGCGCGGGGGTGGAAACCGCTCCGTCGTCGGGCTTTGCCTCGTGAATTTTGATTTCGTTGAAGCGGATGCCGCGCAAATCGGAGAGCGCGCCTGAAAAGGCGACAAGCTGTTCCCGCAGGGGGAAGGTGTCCGCAAAAAAGTTGGAGAGTTCCCGCGTGTAGCTCCCCGAAAGGAGCGCCGAGACGGTCAGCGCGGGCTTGGCGGCGAGTTCCCGCTTTTCGATCTCCGAGACGGCAGGCCGGTCGTAGCAGAGGGCAATGACGCCGACCGCCCCCAAAACGGCGACGGTCAGCAGAACCCCGCCCATTGCGGGCGGTCCGGCCCGCCGGCGATTCTTTTGTGGCATCAGAAAGGCCCCCTTATGCAGTCCATGCAGAAAATCATTTGGAAACGGCCGCGGCAAAACGGGCTGTTAAAAGCGGAAATAGAGGAAAGGATTGTAGCTCTGTCCGGCAAGCAGAGCGGTGCAGAGGGCGAGCAGCAGCAGGTTCAGCGCGGGACGAACCCGCAAAACCGCGGTCTGTCCCGCTTCGGGAAGATTGCGGATCTG
This sequence comes from Yanshouia hominis, assembly GCA_014385025.1. Taxonomy (GTDB): domain Bacteria; phylum Bacillota; class Clostridia; order Oscillospirales; family Ruminococcaceae; genus Yanshouia; species Yanshouia hominis. The sequence goes on from JACRTB010000003.1 coordinate 162,367, forward strand.
ATTTCCGAACCACCGTGCAACCGGCATGCAGAACAGGATGGCAAGAAGCAGCCAGAAGCAGTTGTTGGCAAGATCGACCAGAGTGGGCAGGTCGCAGAGCGGCGCGCCGCCGAACCCGAGCATCCGGCCCATGTAGGCGGCCGCCCGGTCGAGCGAGGTGAAGTAAAAGAGAATCCAGCCGAAAAGCACGGCCAGCAGGAGGTAGCAATGAGAAATGAGACGGGGGAGCCGCTCCAGAAGTTTTCCCAGGAAAAGCCGCTCCAGCAGGATCAGAACTCCGTAGTATAGCCCCCAGAGAACAAAGTTCCAGGAAGCGCCGTGCCAAAGCCCGGTGGCAAACCAGGTCAGCATCAGGTTCAGGACCATGCGGCGGCGGTTTCCGCCGAGCGGGATGTAGAGGTAATCCCGAAAGAAGCGTCCGAGGGTCATGTGCCATCTGCGCCAGAACTCGGTGGCGGAACGGGAGGCATAGGGATAATCAAAGTTTTCCGGATGGGAAAACCCGAACATCTCGCCCAGGCCGATCGCCATATCCGAATATCCGGAAAAGTCATAGTAGATCTGCAATGAAAAAAGCAGCGCGCCGAACCATCCGCCCAAAACCGTCAGCGAGCCGGCCGGACCGTCAAGATAGGGGGCGGCGAGTTTTCCGGCGGTGTTGGCGATTGCCACCTTTTTGAGAAGTCCGATAAAGAAACGGTCAAAGCCGCGCGCAATCCCGTTCCAGCTCTCGGTACGGGAATCGATCCGTTCGGCAATTTCGGTGTAGCGGACGATCGGCCCGGCGACAAGCTGGTGATAAAGCGAAACAAAGAGCAGAAATTTGGAAAAGCTGCGCTGTGCCGGGCATTCCCCGCGGTAGACATCGATGATGTAGGAGATAATTTGAAAGGTGTAAAAGGAAATGCCGATCGGAAGCGACAGCCCGGGCACCGGAATCGAAAGCCCCAGCAGCGAATTGACCGTCTCGACCGCCAGACCGCTGTATTTGAAGACACCGAGAAGGCCGAGATCGATGAAAAGGATTACCGCCAGTGCAAGACCGGCCTGCGGTGTGCCGCGCAGCAATTCGATCACCCGGCCGTAGAGGTAATTGAGTCCAACGGAAAAAAGAAGCAGCAGCAGATAAACCGGCTCCCCCCAAGCGTAAAAAAGCAGGGAGAAGACGACAAGGATTCCGTTTCGCCAGCCGCGGCTGCCCGAAAGATAGTAGAGCAGCAGGTTGGCGGGAAGAAAAAGGTATAAAAAGATCAGGTCTGCAAAAATCATCGGTGTAAAAACCTCACAGCAGGCCGGGCTTTCCGGCTCTTGATCGATGCATGTGGGATGCCGCATCCGGCGGACCCGTATTTTGTATTATAACTCGAACCGGCCCCAAAAGGAAGTCCCAGCCGCAAATTGTGCGAGCAAAAGCGGCGTTAAAATGGCGTTGCAATCGCCGCCTCTTTACGCTACAATGATAAGGCAGTTCGACGGCCGGAGGAAAAGCCATGACCCGAAACAAAGGAATCCTTTACCTTGCCCTCTGCGCGGCCCTTTGGAGCACCGCGGGAGTTTTTATCAAGCTGATTGACTGGAACTCCCTTGTCATCGGCGGTTTTCGCAGCGCCATCGCGGCGGCAGTGCTCTGGATCGTTCTCTGGCGCAGGGGCACTCCGCGTCCGGTCTGGAACCGCAGCACTCTGCTGACCGGTCTCTGCCTTGGCGGGACCACGGCTCTCTTTGTGATGGCCAACAAGCTGACCACCGCCGCCAACGCGATTGTGCTTCAGTCGGCCAATCCGGTTTTTGTCCTGCTGTTCTGCGCGATGGGGCGCGGACAGCGGATCACCCGGCGGGATCTGACCGTTGTGGCGGTTGTGATGCTGGGAGTTGTCCTCTTTTTCGTCGATGATCTCTCGCCGGGCGGACTGCTTGGCAACACCGTCGCGCTGCTCAGCGCGGTGCTGCTGGCGGCGGCTTTCCTGTTTGCGTCTTCGGCCGCATCTTTGCACGAAACGATGAGCGGAGTGTTGATCGGGCATCTGCTCAGCGCGCTGATCGGAGTGCCGTTTCTCTTTCTTGAACCGCCGGTTTTTACTCCGGTTTCGGTGGGGGCGATTCTCTTTTTAGGGGTGTTCCAGCTTGGTATTCCCTATGTGCTGTTTTCCTATGCCGCGCGGGTCTGCCCGCCCCTTGCCATTTCTCTGATCGGGATGCTCGAACCGATCTTCAGCCCGATTTGGGTGGCAATCTTTGTCGGCGAAATTCCGGGGCCGCTTGCCCTGACGGGCGGGGTCATCGTCATCATTACATTATGCCTCTGGTGCGCCTGTAATGCGCGTCAGGCCGGCAATACCGGCGCGCCTTCCTGAAGTTAGGATTAAAAAAATTCTCTGCTGACAGCCAGGTGCTTATGAGAACGTACCGACTGCCCGCTTCAAGCCGCCATTCCTGCGGCGGATGCCGCAAAAAGGGTGTTTGGCTCTTCCCGCGGTTCGGCGGAACGAGAGCCGATGAAAATCGTTAGACGAATACACTGGGGAACACCTGAAAGATTTTCAGACTGTTTGGGTGCTTTTTGTGCGGATGGTGGAATTTTCCTCGGTTTTTGTGATGTTCTTTACCCTGCAAAACAGCAAATTATGAATTTGGCGAGGCATTAAAAATGAAATTCAAAGCTCCGATGTTGGTTGTGGCAGATATAAATCAGACGGTTGAATTTTATAAAAAAGTTCTGGGACTTCGTGTAGTGATGGATTTTGGGGCAAACAAAACTTTAACGGGTGGTTTATGTTTGCAGACACTTGCAGCATGGGAAGAGTTTATCGGCACCGATGAGATATCCTTTGGCGGCAATAATGCTGAAATCTATTTTGAAGAAGATGATTTTGATACGTTCGCGGAGAAATTGAAAAAATTCGACATCGAATATGTCCATCCCGTCAAGGAGCATTCGTGGGGACAGCGTGTGGTTCGTTTCTATGACCCGGACAAACATATCGTTGAAGTTGGAGAAAATATGAAAGCAGTCTGCAGGCGGTTTTTAGACGGCGGTATGACGCCGGGGCAGGCCGCGGAACGGATGGATGTGCCAATCAAATTTGTAACTGCGTGTATGCGTTGACCTCAATTTAACGTGCCCTTGCAAAATCTCTTTAGAAACCAGACGGCGTACTTCTGTATTTTCCTACCGGGAGTATCATGTCCCGCGGAGCTTTATCCTTCGCCAGCAGTGGGGAACTGCATGACCATGAATGCTGTGTCGTTCCTCCCCGCCAAGGCGGCTATCCCCTTTTTGCGCCGCTAAAAGCGGCTGCTTTCCGCTGGCAGATTTGTAGAATGTGCAGAAAATGATCCTCCGTATGATAGTAACCATACGGAGGATCAACTTTTGATAGATTTGGCGCACAGAACCAACGGCTCTGCTGGTGAGAAAAAAGCTTTTGCTGCAAGGATAGAGCGAAGCGAGCAGCAAATAAGAACCTTTGGATAATCGAAAACCTGCCGATAGAGCGGGAACAGCCTGTTTGCGGGCCGCGTAGTCAGCAACTAACAAAAACCCGCCTTTGAACGATAGAAAAAACGCGCCGATAGAGCGGGAACAGCCTGTTCGCGGGCTGAGTAGTCAGCAACTAACAAAAACCCGCCTTTGAACGATAGAAAAAACGCGCCGACAGAGCGGGCATAGCCCGTTTACGGGCTGCGGAGCAAGCGATGCAAGAGGAGAAATTTCAGCGGTTCTTGAGTGGTTTTCTTTCCGGTACAAAACATTGCCGGGCTGACTCAAGTTCCGGGATTCATCGGGAATCTTGACCGCCAACACCGCTCTATCCTGCGGAAACTTTCGCGGGGCAGTAGAGCCCTGCTCTGTATGGCTTCGGCTCAGTCGGTCAGCTGCCACGTCAGTCCGTTCGGATCGCTGAAGCTGCTGACGGTACGGCCGGTATCCTTGATCAGCATATTTTCGGTCTTGAAGGTAATGCCCTTTGCTTTGAGTGCCTCCAGATCGCCCCCATCCGTTTGGAAAGCAATGTGGTGAATTCCGGTAAAGCCTCCTTCCTTAGCGGGGTGAATCTCCAGCACAACTTGATTTTCCCCCGGAAGGGACATCTCCACCGAGTTGCGGGGGGCGGGGGCACGCCGGGTGATCACCAGCCCCATGTCCAAAAGAGTTCGAACGGTGGCATCGAAATCCGCTGCCTTAATGTCGATATGGTCAAGCTTAGTCAGCATATGCGTCTCTCCTTCTCAATGCGATGCAATCGAGCTCCCGGTTGGGATACTGCACCGAAAACGCCTCGGCGTAACGGCATTTCGGATCTCCAGTCTGCGCAGCGCGCAGAAGATTTTTGGTGGTATAAGGGGCAAACATCCCCTTTTGGGTAAGGGCGTAGAATTCCATGGCCTGTCGTTTGATCGGGAACGTCTCGCTGATGTCTACATAAACACGGGGCACAAACCCGCAAAGTTCGGCGATGTGTGGCTCGAAGCCTAGAATGGCGGGCTGTCTGACAGGGGATAAGCCCTCCATCTCGACCTCGGGCGAAGCAGCAATGGCACAAAGATCGTTGACCTTTGTGCCGATCAAGGTATGATCGGCATTAAAGAGGTCCCGCTGGCCGTCGTGGGTAATTATGATGTCGGGACGCAGTTCACGTACCCGGCGTGCCAAATGATAGAGGAGCGGGCGGTCAATGACCAGAGGGTAGTCAACCAGGTCCATGATTTCCACTGTTTTGACCCCCAACAGCGACGCCGCCTGCTCCCCCTCGGCGCGGCGGAGGACGCGTCCCTCCTCAATATTTGAGCCGGGACGCTTCCAGTAGCCGTTTGATTCCCCGCGCAGGCCGAGAGTCAGGACAATCAGGTGCACCTCATGTCCCTCGCGGACCGCCTTGGCGATGGTACCGCCGCTGCGCCAGACAAAATCTCCGACGTGGCCCGCGATCACTAAAATTCGTTGTTTCAATGCCGCGCCTCCTTACCAGACAAAATGGCCATGGGCATAAATCGGCCCAAAGCTCGAAAAGGCTTCCGCAAATTTGCAGCCGGTGACCCCTCCGCGTCCTGAGCAGTGCACCGCGCGGTTTTTCATCTGCTCCATGCAGCGTTCCCGGCGGTGCTCGTCACCGGGAAAGAGCCGGTCGAAGGCGGTCATCTTTTGATCGAGAAAGGGTGTAACGTCGATCAGTACTCCCGGCACCCAGCCGATTTCCTCAGAGTGGGTGGGCTCCAGTCCGAACATCGGAGTCTGGCGCGGCGAGACGGGAAGTCCTTCGCAGGGTGCGCCTGCCGCGGAGGCGATAAAGTAGGACTTCATGACTGCCGCCGAGGCATATCCCCGGTCGGGGCTGCGGAGATCGGGTTCCTTTGCATGGGTGACGATAAAGTCCGGCCGGATTGAGCGGAAACGGCAGGCAAGCCATTCGCAGTCCTCATCGCTCCATTCGAGAGGCATTCCCGGGCGGTCCGCAAATTCCAGGGCCGAGACGCCAAGTCCTTTCAGGACCTCCCGCAGCAGAGGCTCGCGTTTTGCCCCTTCCGCATCCGAGAGGACGATCAGCTCGACATGGTGCCCTTCTGCCGCATATTTGGCGATCACACCGCCGCAGCCTTCCACCGCGTCGGAGGCCCGGACCGTTACGATCAGCATCGTTTGTTTTTTCATTGGCATTTCCTCTTTCGCATCTCGTGGATTTTGTCCGGCTACCATACAAAATGCCCATGCATGCAGACGGCTCCCCAGGTGGAGAAGGCCTCTGCATAACGGCAACCGGAGACGCCGCCCCGGTTGGCGCACTCACTTGCGCGGATTTCCGCCTTGCGAATGTAATGCGCGGACATATTGGCCTGGGTGGTACAGCAGGCCATCGCCTGCTTCTTCTGCTCAAAGACGTCGGTGATATCGATATAGATGCCCGGCGTAAATGAGCTGATCTCGGTCATATGCGGCTCAAAGCCGAACATGGGAGTCTGGCGCGGGGCCACAGGAAGTCCATTGCAGACGGCACCGGCGCCGGATGCGATGGTATAAGCGGTGCGCAGAGCATCGGAGGCAAGATTATGGTCCATGTTGTAGGGGTCCGGCTCCTTGTCGTGGGTCAGGATAAAGTCGGGGCGGATTTCCCTGATCTTACAGGCAAGCCTCTCAATCCGTTCGTCGGTCATCAAGAGGGGGTAATCCTGATAGTCCCAGAATTCAATCCGGCTGACCCCGAGGATGCGGGCGGCTTCCTCGCCTTCGCGGCGGCGGATTTCCCGGCACTCGTCGGCCGAGCTGCCGCCCCGCTTCCAGTATCCGTTCGACTCGCCGCGGATGCCGTAAGTCAGGGCGATGACGGTGACCTCGTGCCCCTCGCGGGCGTATTTGGCAATGGAGCCTCCGCTGCGCCAGATGAAATCCCCGACGTGCGCGCAGACAACCAGCATCTTTTGTTTTTCCATCGGATTCCTCCCGCCGGTCACTGGTATTCAATCGGAAGCGGATCGCTGAGCATCGAGAGGTTGACGATGTTGCGCTTGAGGATCGGCTTCCTTTCGCAGAACTTTACAATGTTTCCGGCGCATTGGCGCATCATGTTGCTGTCATTTCCGGCTGTGCTGCCGCCGACATGTGGGGTCGCAACAACGTTTTCAAGGTGCAGCAAAGGGGAATCCGCCGCGGGGGGTTCACTGGAAAAAACATCGAGGCCTGCGCCGCCGAGCTGTCCGGATTGTAAGGCTTCGATCAGAGCCTCTTCATTGACCAGATTGCCCCGGGCGGTATTGATCAGAATTGCGCCGCGCTTCATTTTTGAAAGAGCCTCGCGGTCGATCAGGTTGATGGTTTCCGGAGTGGAGGGAGCGTGAAGGGTAAGAAGGTCCACACGGGGAAGCAGCTCCTCGAACGGGAAAAAGGTCACGCCAAGTTCCTGTTCGGTCTGCTCCGATTGACGGAACATATCATAGTAGAGCACGGTTGCACCGAACGCCCGGAGAAGCTGTGCAACATGCCGTCCGATACTTCCGAGGCCGATGATACCGACCGTCTTTCCCTTCAGGGTATAGGAGCACTGGACAAACTCGTCCTTGGCCCACTGGTGGGCGCAGAGCCTGCGGTTGAGGGGAAGAAGGTTCCGAAGAACCGCGAGCATCTGGAGCACCGCCATTTCGGCCACCGACACGGTGTTGACGCCGGTGCAGTTCACCACCGGAATGTTGCGGGCTGCTGCTGCTCCGATGTCAATCGTCTCATAGCCGACGGCATATTTCTGGATCATTTTGAGCTGCTTGCAGCGGTTGATGGTTGCATTATCAAATTTCAGGGTGCGCAGCACCACAAAATCGACGTCTTCAAGGGCGCCGTAATCCTCGACGGTGGGGATTTCCACCACATCGAAGCCGTCAGGCAGCGCGTCATAGAAGGCGGCCTTCATGTTGGGGCTGTATGGCCCCGTTAAACCGATTTTCAGCATGATTTGTTCTCCCTTGATCAGATTGCAGGCCGTTTAGAGCGGCCGAAGCATGGCTTGAGTGGAACCATCTTTTTTGCAATCAACAAGAGAGCAATTTTTATGCCATCTATTGTTCAGAGCCCGAGCTCTTTGCGTTTTCGCCAGAGAGTGGTGCGGCTGACCCCCAAAATTTCCGCTGCAAGCTGCTGGCTGCCTCCGGCTTCCTCAAAGGCGTGTGTGATTCGCCGGCGCTGTTCCTCGGCCGGGAGCGAAAGGAGCCGGTCGGCCTCACGAAGCCGCGGCAGACAAGCGGAGACCGCGGGGGATTCCGGGGGCGTTTTCAGGCCGCCGACCAAAGCACTGCGGATGTCCTCGGCACAAAGGTCCGCGCTTTGGCAGAGGACGACGGCACGTTCTGCGAGATTGGCAAGTTCCCGTACGTTTCCGGGAAAGGGCATGGACTCCAGCAGAGTCAAAGCGTCCTCGCGGATCGAGCGGATACCGCGGGTATACTTATTGGAAAACTGTCCGATGAAGTATTCCGCCAGCTCCCGGATATCCCCGCCCCGGGCGCGCAAAGGAGGAATTTGCAGCACCAAGACGCTTAACCGGTAATAGAGGTCGGCGCGAAAGTTTCCCTTTGCCACCTCGTCTAGCAGGTTGCGGTTGGTGGCCGCGAGGACCCGCACGTCGATCGGAATAACCTTTTCTCCGCCGACCCGGACGATTTCCTTCTCCTGCAGAACCCGAAGCAAACGCGCCTGAAGAGCAACCGGAAGCTCTCCGATTTCGTCAAGAAAAATGGTGCCCCCGTGCGCAATTTCGAAAAATCCGCTCTTCCCGTCGGAGCGCGCGCCGGTGAAGGCTCCCCGCTCATATCCAAACAATTCGGATTCCAGCAGGGCTTCAGGCAGCGCGGCGCAGTTGACCGCCACGAAGGGTTCCTTCTGCCGCGTGCTGGCGTTGTGGATGCTCTGGGCGAACAGCTCCTTGCCGGTGCCGGTTTCCCCGGTAATCAGAACCGTACTGTCCACCGAGGCGTAGGTAAATGCCATTTTCTTTGCCTGCCTCAGTGTCTCACTGCTTCCAATAATACTTTTAAGCGTGTTCTTTGCCACATGGCCGCCGCTGAGAATCTGCTTGCGGATTTTTCCTTCCATGATTTGGATTTCATGAGCTCCCTGCAGGCTGATCACAGCTCCCTCCGCCGCACCATCGACCAGCACCGGAACACAGTTGACGGCGAGAAAGCTTTCGCGGTACTCCGCCACCCGCCGGAAAAAGGAGCGGCCCGCAAGCGCGGATTCGATAATTTCCGGAAATGGGAGAACTGTGTTATAATGCATACCGTCCACCGGTTGTGCGCCGAGGCCAAGAATTTCCCGGGCAATCGTGTTGAGGTTGGTGATCCTGCCCTCTCTGTTGATGGAAATGATGCCGCAGGGGGCGCAGTTGAGGATCGCCAGAATGGTCTGCATCTTCGACTCATACTGATAGAGGGCGGTCAGAGTGTGGCGCGCCTCCTCAATGGCCGTTTCAATGGCGTGGGGATCGGTCATGATCGGGACGCTTTGCAGCCCATGCTTGCGGGCAAAAGTCTGTGCCGAATGCCCTCCGATGACCACCTCGATGCCCTCCTCACAGAGCTGGAGCATGGTCTGGTCAAAGCGGGAAAAATCGTCGATCTGGATCAGCTTAATCCCCTGCCCCAGATATTGTTCGACTCGCAGCGCCGCATGGATTCCCTGATTAAAACTCACGATGGCGATCTTTTTGGAAATTTTGGATGCGTTTTCGATCGCCTGGGCAAAATCTCCGTAGCGGTATTCCACCGCCACCACCGGAATCGTCAGAAAACCGCGCAGCAGATTGGCCACGCCGCCGCGGCTGATGATGATGCGGGCGCCCTCCTCCACGAGCTGCTCCGCCGCGCCGCGCGCTCCCGCATGGTCCGAAAAGCGAATCTTGATCTTGAGACCAAGCCGTTCCACGACCCGTTGGGCTTCAATGACGGTAGCGCGGTTGGTAAAAAGCATGGCAATGGATTCATCCATGATTCTATCCTTTCCCTGATGTTTCAAATTCAAAGACTTATGTTTCTACAGTTTCAATATGAAACTTAACTGTTCTATATTGTAACACAAACGGCGCCCTGTTTCCAGAGAAATTGTCGGACAAGGTCGGGATTCGCTGCCGAAAGCAGAGAAAAGAGAGAGCTTCATCCTGTCTGGCACGAGATTTGCTTTAATATTCAGGCGAGTGGCAGCCATCCTGTAACAATGCAATGAAAAAAGAGAAGAGAATAAAGGAGAGTATGACAAAATGAAAAGAACAATCGCTTTGGCTCTTTCGCTTGCTATGAGCATTCTGTTCGTCGCCGGCTGCGGCGGAGCTTCCTCCTCGGCCGCGCCCGCATCTCAGGCAGCTCCCGTTTCCTCCGAGGCGGCCGTCTCCGGAGCACCGGCCGCTGATGCCGGAAAGTATGCCGATTATCCCTCCAAGCCGGTCAACTATATCATCACCGCTTCAGCGGGCGGCGGGCTTGATATCTGTGCGCGGATGCTCGCCCCTTATTTTCAGGCCGAGCTCGGCAAAGATGCGGTTGTGACCGTTTCGAATGTTACCGGCGGTGCGAACTGGGTTGGCTGGGGCGAAATGATGAATGCGGCTCCCGATGGCTATACGATTTCGAACATCCATACTCCGCAGGTATATTCCTATTTGAATAAGTCGCTCAAGAATCAGAACACCCTTGAAAGCTTCAATCTGCTCTGCAACTGTGTCACCGACTACTGCCTGATCGCGGTGCGGGCCGACGATGAGCGTTTTGCCGACGTGAATGATCTGAAATCCTTTGCCGAGTATATTAAGGCTCATGCCGATCAGGAGTTCCTCGTTGCGCTGACCTCGAAGGGCGGCGCGGATGAACTGGTGATGCTTGATTTCAACAAGACGGAAGGCATTACCAATATCACCGGCGTCAATCACAGCAAGGGAATCTCGGAAGCGAAATCCGCTTTCCTCGGCGGGCATGTCGATATCTATTCAGGCAAGGTCGGCGATACCCTCGCGGGCTATAAGGACGGCACCATCAAAGTGCTTGGCGTTATGAGCAATGAACGGTCCAAGCTGATGCCCGATGTTCCCACTGCAATTGAGCAGGGCTATGACATTGTCAACGGTTCCTCCCGCGGTATTGTCGCGCAGCCCGGCATGGACCCTGAACTGAAAGAAATCATCGTATCGGCACTGCGCCGCGCGCAGGAGAATCCCGAGTACCTCAAGGCAATGGAAGAAGCCGGGTATGAGGTCGACTATATGGAAGGCCAGGAGTACGAGGATTACATGAAGGCGATGGAGGCCGTTGTCATCGAATATGCCGATGAACTTGGCTATAACTGATGCGGGCGCTGAAAATACCGGCGGCATTCAGTGAACGGCGGAACTCTGCCCCTTCCAACGCGTCAGAACGCCGGGAGCGTTCTTTGCCGTTCATTCTCCGAACCTGATATAATTTTCCGTTTTTACTCCCGCTTGACGTGTTTCGGCGGCGAAGGAAGCCGCCGAAACACGTCGCTATCTCACAGAGAGGAAGATGCCTTTTGAAAAAAGTCCTGCACCATGATATCTATATCGGCGGAATCCTGATGGCGTTTGCAGCCTTCTTTTTCATTCTGACCGGTGAGTTCCCCAAGGAATCCTCCTATTTCCCGCGTTTCTTTACCTGTGCGCTGATCCTGATCTCCGCTCTGATCATATGGCAGGGAGTGCAAAAGACCCGCCTCCTTCAGCAAGGAGAGGACGCGGAGAGCGGAGACGCCCCCATTACCGGGCGTGAGCTTCGCCAGCCAATGATCGGATTGATTGGAATCGTGGCATATATCGCCGCCATTTCGCTGATTGGGTTCTTTGTCTCCACCGGGCTGTTCCTTTTGGCGTATATGTGGTGCCTCAAGATCCGGAGCATTCCGATGCTGCTGATTTCCACACTGGCGGTCGAGGTTTTTATCTATGTTCTATTCGTGATGCAGCTCAAACTGACGATGCCCGCGGGCATCCTGTTTTAAGAAGGGAGGATCGTTATGCTGGAAAGTCTTTTTGCATCCCTCCCGGTTATTGCATCCCAGCTCTTTACCCCCGAGGTGCTGTTCGCGCTGTTTCTCGGTGTTGTGGGCGGTATGGTGATCGGAGCTCTGCCCGGACTGAGCGCAACCATGGGCATCGCGCTGATGATTCCGTTTACCTATGGCATGACTCCGATCGCGGCGATTGCCATGCTGATGGCGATTTATACCTCCGCGATTGCCGGCGGGTCGATTTCTGCCATTCTGATTCATACGCCGGGTACCCCTTCTTCCGCGGCCACCGCGCTCGACGGATATCCGCTGACCCTGCAGGGGAAGGGCCTGCAGGCCCTCGGTGTGGCAATGGTTTCCTCGATGATCGGCGGACTGCTCAGCGCCATTGCGCTGCTTTTCCTGTCGCCGCTGCTGGCGTCGGCGGCGCTGAAATTCGGCGCCCCGGAATATTTCCTGCTTGCCTGCTTCGGTCTGAGCCTGATCGCGAGCCTTGCTTCCGATTCTTTGGCCAAGGGATTGGCTGCGGGCTGTCTCGGGTTGATCATCTGCACCATTGGCATCGATAATGACTCGGCCTTTCCGCGTTTTACGTTTGGATCGCTTCACATGATGGGCGGCATCCCGGCCGTTCCGGCCCTGATTGGCCTTTTCTCAATTCCTCAGGTGCTCTCGCTCATCGGAAAATCGATCGAACGCGCCAGCTCCAAGGAGAAGATGGAGATCGGTGAGATCAAGGGGCGGGTTCTGCCTCCCTGGAGCGAGTTCAAGTTGCTGATTCCGACTATTCTGCGCTCTTCGGTGCTTGGCATCGGCGTCGGCATCCTGCCCGGCGCGGGCGGGGATATCGGCTCTTGGGTCGGCTACAACGAAGCAAAACGTTACTCCAAGCATAAGGAGCTGTTCGGCAAGGGCTCTTTCGAGGGGGTCTGTGCCTCTGAAGCGGCGAACAATGCCGTTACCGGCGGCGCGATGATTCCCATGCTGACGCTGGGAATCCCCGGCAGCGCCGCTGCGGCGGTGATCATGGGCGGCTTGATGATTCAGGGGATGATTCCCGGCGCGGAACTCTTCACTGCAAAGGCAACCATCACCTACACCGTCATCTTTGGCTTTATTCTGGCCAATATTTTCATGGGCGTGGTAGGGCTGCTGATCGCCCGTTATGTCGTCAATGTGACCAAGGTGCCGCCGGGGGTCCTCTGCCCGATCATCGTGGTCCTTTCGGTTGTCGGTTCCTATGCGATCTCCCAGACGATGTACAGCGTCTATGTCATGATTGTGTTTGGATTCCTGGGCTATTTCATGCGGCGCGCCAAGTTCCCCGCATCGGCGACGGTGCTGGGGATGCTGCTCGGCTCGATGGCGGAAACCGGCCTGCGTCAGTCGATTGTCATGGCCAAGGGTCATCTTGTGACATATTATCTAACCAGACCGCTCTGCGTCGCCCTGATCGCCCTGATTCTTTTGGGCATTTTTCTGCCGGTTTTCCTTGAGAAGAGAAAGCAGAAGAAAGCAGCGCGGGGGTGAGACACGGTTCCGGCGGGAACCGTGCAATACCGGAATATTCCTCAAAATGAAACAGCCCCGCGAAAGGAAAGTCCTTCCGCGGGGCTGTCTTGTATTATCGCTTAGAGTGAAAGGCCCGCGGCCGCGCGCAGAGCCTCGGCGCGGTCGGTGCGTTCCCAGCTGACCCCAAGATCCTCGCGGCCCATGTGTCCGTAGGCGGCGAGCTGCCGGTAGATCGGCCGGCGCAGGTCGAGCGCGTTGATGATGGCGGTGGGACGCAGGTCGAAGGTTCTGCTGATCGCGCCGGACAGCGCCTCATCAGACACTTCTCCGGTGCCGAAGGTATCGACGAGAATCGAAACGGGGCGGGCAACCCCAATGGCATAGGCGAGCTGGACCTCGCAGCGGCGGGCCAGCCCGGCCGCAACGACGTTTTTGGCAACCCAGCGGGCGGCATAGGCGGCCGAACGGTCAACCTTGGTCGGGTCCTTGCCCGAAAAAGCGCCGCCGCCGTGGCGGGAATAGCCGCCGTAGGTATCGACGATAATCTTGCGTCCGGTAAGGCCGCTGTCCCCCTGCGGGCCGCCGATGACAAAGCGTCCTGTGGGGTTGACAAGGATTCGGGTGGATTCGTCGAGCATTTCGGCGGGGATGATCGGGCGGATCACCTCGCGGATCACGTCCCTGCGGATCTGATCCAGAGAGACGGCGTCGGAATGCTGCGTGGAGAGAACGACGGTATCAACCCGCAGAGGGCGGTTTTCCTCATCGTATTCGACCGTCACCTGTGTTTTTCCGTCGGGGCGCAGATAGGGCAGAGCTCCGTTCTTGCGTACCTGAGCCAGCCGCAATGCAAGCCGGTGGGCCAGAGAGATCGGCAGCGGCATAAGCTCGGGGGTTTCGTCGCAGGCGAAGCCGAACATCATTCCCTGATCCCCGGCGCCGTTTTCGGCGGAATCAAGCCCCTCCTTTGACTCGAGCGAGGCGTCGACCCCCATGGCGATGTCGCCCGACTGCTCGTCGATTGAGGTGAGAACGGCGCAGGTGTTTCCGTCAAAGCCGTACTTCGCCCGGTCGTAGCCGATGTCGAGCACTACCTGCCGGACCAGTTTGGGAATATCGACATAGCAGCTGGTGGAAATTTCCCCCATCACCATTACCATGCCGGTGGTGCAGCAGGTTTCACAGGCGACCCGTCCCATTGGATCGTGGGCGAGAATCTCATCGAGCACCGCGTCGGAGATCTGGTCGCAGATTTTGTCGGGGTGTCCCTCGGTGACCGATTCCGAGGTGAAAAGATGATGAGCCATAATAAGACTTCCTTTCTGTGTTCATGGCGGGAGCGGGGCAAACAAAAAGCGCCCGGACGGTGCCGGACGCGAAAAAGCTCTTATCTTTCGGTTGACACCGCAGGATTTGGCACCTTGCAGATTGCAGGTTGTCGGGCATCACAGGGCCTGTTCCCTCCGCCGCTCTTGATAAGTGATTCAGTTGTATAAAATATTATAGCGCGGCGGGCGCCGGCTGTCAACTGCTCCGGCAATCTTTTCAGCGGAGCATCAGCAGCGCGCTCAATGAGGAAAGTCCCAAAAACGCCGCGAGAAGCAGTGCCACAATGCGTCTGGCCGACATGACGATACGCTTCCTTCCTCTGAAACTCCCACCGGGGCGTTTTTATCCTATCAGATTCGGCGGGGAAAGTCAATCGTCCAGGGGATACCTTCTATTTGCGGATGCAGGCGAAGAAAAAAGAAATGATTCTCAATATTGTTTCCTTTTTATACACAGAATGTTATTTGACTTTCCGGCCGGGAGTGGGTAAACTACAATCATAAGCATAGGATGTTGATGGAAAATTGTGATGGGAGGAAAGTCAAATGTCCGTTGTAACGATTACCAAGGATAATTTCAAGACAGAGGTGCTCGAATCCGAGCGCCCGGTCCTGCTGGATTTCTGGGCGCCGTGGTGCGGCCCCTGCCGGATGGTTTCGCCGGTCGTGGATGAAATTGCGGCCGAGAACGAAGGCTTCAAGGTCGGCAAGGTCAATGTCGACGAGGAGGAGGAGCTGGCGAGACAGTTCCGGGTGATGAGCATCCCCACCCTCATCGTTTTTCGTGAGGGGAGAGCGGTCACCAGCTCGGTGGGCGCCAAGCCGAAGGCGGCAATCCTCAAGATGCTTGAGGGCTGAGGAAAAACATAGCGAAAGGGCGGAACCATCGGTTCCGCCCTTTCGTGCGTCAGAAGAGGCTGAGGTTCAGCGCCTGGGAGAGATATTCCATCGCCCGCAGGCCGCAGAGGCTGTTTCCCTTTGGATCCAGAGCGGGGCAGTAGGTGCCGATTCCCATCCGGCTGGGAACCGCTCCCATAATGCCGCCGCCGACGCCGCTTTTGGCGGGAATGCCAACCCGCAGCGCAAACTCGCCCGAGTAGTCGTACAGTCCGCAGGTGGACATAAGCGAACGGATGACCTTGACGTGGAAAGGTTCGATCAGCATCTTTCCGCCGCGGGGGGAAATGCCGTTATTTGCGAGCACCGCGCCCAGAAAGCTGATTTCCTCGCAGTTGACCGAAAGGGAGCAGGCCTTAAAATAGACCTCGAGATGTTCCGGAACAGCGCCGTCGATCACCTTGCTCGCCCGCATCATGTAAGCCAGCGCGCGGTTGCGGTCACCGGTTTCGCTTTCGGAGCGGTAGACCTCTTTGTCGTAATCCAGCTCAGGGTTGTCGAGCAGGGCGCGGGCGTATTCCAGCACATGCCCAAATCGTTCCCCGGGAGTCGCGCCGGGAATGCAGGTCGTCACCGCAATCGCTCCCGCATTGATCATCGGATTCGAGGGCCGGTTGCTGCTGTCGGTTTCAAGCCGGATGATCGAATTAAAGGGGTCTCCGGTCGGCTCCACGCCGACCCGCGCGAAGACCCCGTCAAAGCCCGCAAAGCGCAGGGCGGTTGCAAGCAGCACCACCTTGGAAATGCTCTGCATCGTAAAGCGCTCCTGACTGTCCCCGACGCTGTGAGTCCGGCCCGCAAGGTCGGTGATGGAGACGGCGAGCCGTTTGGTGTCGGCCTTGGCCAGTTCGGGGATATAGTCGGCCGGTGCGCCTTCCCCGAGGCTGTATGAGGCATAGCGGTATGCCTCCTTGATCATATTCTGCATTGAAAACATCCTTTCTGTGCGGCACAAGCAGCCGCAAAAAAACGCCGAAAAATGAGCGGCTCATTTTTCGGCGTTTTTCGGAAAAGGGACATTCCCTTCGTGAGCCTGCTCTTTCCCCGCTGTGCATCATCAGCTGCGCTGCTGTTGTTTACTATTGCTATAATATCAGAGCAATGAAACGAAATCAATAGTCTCAAACTCCAAATTATCGGTCTGGATTCTGTAACGCAGAATATAAAACGCAGGAAATGATGCACAATGGGGAGAGCATTTGCCCTCCCCATTGTGCGAAACGCTTATTCGATGGTGATGCTTTTGATTTTCTGCGGGGCCTTGGGGCGGTCCGCCCGGTCGGTGGGGGTGGAGGCAATGGCGTCCACGACATCCATTCCCTCGACCACCTTGCCGAAGGCTGCGTACTGCCCGTCGAGGTGGGGAGCGTCCTGATGCATGATGAAGAACTGCGAGCCGGCCGAATTGGGGCTCATCGAGCGGGCCATCGAAAGGACTCCGCGGGTGTGCTTGATCGGGTTGGGAACACCGTTGCCCGAGAACTCGCCCTTAATGTGCCAGCCGGGACCGCCCATGCCGGTGCCGTCGGGGCAGCCGCCCTGAATCATAAAGCCTTTGATCACCCGGTGAAAAATCAGTCCGTCATAGAATCCCTGCCCGATCAGCTTTTCAAAGTTTTCCACCGTGATCGGCGCGTGCTCCGGATAGAGCTCGGCCTTGATCTGTGCGCCGTTTTCCATGGTAATCACGATCATGATAGATTCCTCCCTGTTTGTGTTGATTCAAATGCCCCAAAAGGCTTTTGTACGAAAGTGGGACAGCGCCGCTCACTCGGCCACGGCGGCGAAGCTGCATCCGGTGGCCTTTTGCAGGTCGCCGGGCGCCAGCTCGATCTGGCCACCGATCCGCCCTGCGCTGACAATCATTCGTTCCAGCGGGCGGGCTGATTCATCGACGACGGTGGGGTAATGCTTTTTCATTCCGATGGGCGAGCAGCCGCCCCGGACATACCCCGTCAGAGGGGTGATTTCTTTTACGGCAACCATCTCGACCGATTTTTCCCCAACCGCCCGGGCGGCGGCCTTGAGGTTCAATTCGAGTGCGACGGGAACGACAAAAACGTAGATTCCCTTGGAGGCGCCCCGGGTCACCAGCGTCTTAAAGACGACGGCCGGATCGATTCCCATTTTGTGTGCGACCGAAACGCCGTCGATATGTCCGTCCCCCGTTTCATAGGTGTGCGCGAGATAGGGGATTTTTTCCTTTTCCAGCATCCGCTGGGCGTTTGTCTTGACCTGTGCCATTCTGACTCATCTCCCGGAAAGTGTGTGGTAGCATGAAAGATAGCGCGCCTCGACTCCATCCGGCCGTTCAAAGGCATAGGAGAGTGCGGCGCGAAGCGGCGGAGCCTGTTCAAAAACGCGGGTTCCGCGCAGGTTCAAAAATTCGTGGTAAAGGAGGCTGTCGTCGATTGCGCCGACAAAATCCCATTCCTCGGGGGTCGGTTCCCCGACGCCGAGCGCCTGAAAGATGACCTGCTGAAGACGCGCTTCCCCCTCGCTGTAGAGCGGGAACCGGCGCTTGACCGGACGGATCAGATCGGAAATATAACATTCTGAAGCATCGTGCAGCAGGCAGTAGAGGCGTGCGCGCAGACTCAGCCCGCGGGCCTCGGCTTCCCGCTCGCAGTTGAGGCAGTGCTGTGCCACCGAGTAGAAGTGGTCGATATGCCCGTTCGCCCGGCAGAGCAGTGAAAGGGAATGGGCAATATCCCGGATATCGATCTGCTCCGGAACCGCGTCGAACGGATCGACCGAAACGCCGCCCCAGGTTAAAATTTCATTCGGATTGGATGACATGCGCCGGCTCCTCCCGTGTGACTTCAGATGGAAGCAGGTCGCCGGGGGCGACCTCCTGTACCTCGCGCAGCCGCCGCTCGATTGCGCGGGTGCGGGTGCCGATGAGCTGATCCAGCTCGTTTCCCGCGAGGCGCAGACGCTCCTGCGCCTTCTCGAGCACGACGCGGAATTTCCCGAACTCGCTCTTGACCGCGCCGAGCACCTCCCAGACCTCGCTCGAACGCCGCTGAATGGCGAGGGTGCGGAATCCCATCTGCAGGCTGTTGAGCAGCGCCGCCATGGTGGTCGGTCCCGCAATGTTGATTTTATACTCCCGGGCCAGCGGCTCGACGAGATTCCTCCTCACCACCTCGGCATAAAGCCCCTCGAAGGGCAGAAAGAGGATGGCGAAGTCGGTGGTGTGTGGCGGATCGATATATTTGTCCCGGATATCCTTGGCGCAGCCTTTGATGCGGATTTCCAGCGTCTTGCCCGCCGCGGCGATCCGCTCGGGATCTCCCGCGTCGTAGGCATCCATCAGCTCGCCGTAGCAGTCGCCGGGGAACTTTGCGTCGATGGGAAGCCAGACCGTCCCGTTTCCGTCGCCGGGAAGCCGGACCGCGTATTCGACCACATTGGCGCTGCCCGGGCGGGTGCAGACGTTGGCGGCGTACTGCTCGGGCGAGAGGATCTGTTCGAGGATTGCTCCGAGCTGGATTTCCCCGAGGATGCCGCGGGTCTTGACATTCGAAAGCACCTTCTTGAGATCGCCGACCCCCGAAGCGAGGGCCTGCATTTCGCCGAGCCCCTTGTAGACCTGCTCCAACCGCTGGGAAACCTGGGAGAAGGACTGCTCCAGCCGTGCGTCGAGGGTTTTCTGGAGCTTTTCATCCACGGTGCGGCGCATCTCCTCAAGACGGCGGGCATTATCCTCCCGCATCCGCTCAAGCTGCCGGGAGGATTGGGCGGTGAACAGCTCAATCCGGCTCTCCACCCGGGCGAGCTGGACGCTGACCGTCTTTTGCAGCGCGTCGCTGCGCAGGGTAAACTGTTCGTTCAGGTCGGAAACCGCTTTGCTCTGCATCTCGGAGGAATGCCGCTGGGATTCCACCAGGGCCTGTCCGAGTGCGGAAACCGAAGCCTGGGTCGAGCGGGAGGCTTCCCCGCGGCTTTCACGCAGCTGGTCGGCCAGCTCGCGCCGCAGCGAATCGAGCTGTTCCCGCTGACGGCGGGAGAGCGCGCCGAGGCGGAGCAGGGCGATGAGCGAAAGCAGGCAGCCCGCTCCCGCGAAAAGAAGGGCTAACAGAAGAAAAAGTTCAATCCGGGTCATGATTTCTCCCTTGCGGTTAATTTTGGCGGCAATCCGTCCGGACGCATCCGGTTCCATTTTGCCGCCGTGGGCCGCGCCGTATGCGGAAAATTTTCGCCTTCTGAGGATTTTGAAAGGGTTTCGCACTGCCCGGCGCCGGACGGCATACACTGTAAATGACCTCGCGGTGAAGTCAATCCGGAGGTCCGGCCGCGTCAGGCTCGGCGGCGCGCAATTATTATAGCACAAAAAGGAAGAGAATGCATCCGTTCAATGGAGGGAAGAGGATGGCCTTTTCGCTGGCGCTTTCGGGCGGAGGATGCCGGGGAGCGGCACACATTGGGGTACTGATGGCGCTGGAGGAAGCGGGGCTTCGGCCCGCCGCGCTTTCGGGCGCGAGCGCGGGGGCGATCGTTGCGGGCCTCTTTGCTTATGGATACGCGGCAAAGGATCTTGAACAGATCGCGGCGTCCCTGACCCCGCGGCTGGTCGATCCCGATCTGTTTGGAATCCTCCGGGCGGTGGGGCAGCTCGCGGGAGGGCGGCGCGTCACCCTCTCCGGGCTGCTGCGGGGAGAGCGCCTGCACCGCTGGCTGACCACACTGACCGGCGGAATGCCGATCAACTCGGTCGTGCTGCCGCTTTCGGTTGCGGCGGTCGATCTGGCGGCCGGGGAAACAGTGGCGTTTTGTGACCGGCCGCTGAAGCGGCGGCTGGCCAACACCCGCTGTGAAACGGATATCCCGCTTGCCGACGCAATCGCCGCAAGCTGCTGCGTTCCCGCGGTTTTTGCACCGCGCCGCATCGGAGGCGGGCTTCTTGTCGACGGCGGAGTGACTGACAATCTGCCGGTTGATCTGCTGCTCGCGCGCGATCTGCCGCACTGTCCGGTGGTTGCCATTGATGTTTCGTCCGAGTATGCGCCGCCGGAGGGGGAGTGCCTTTTCGATATCGCATCTCATTCCCTGTCAATGATGAGCCGCCGGCTGCGGGACTGTACGGTGCGCGGAGAGCAGCTTCTCTGCCGCCCCAGACTGCCGCGGGAGGCAGGGCTTTTCTCCTTCGACCAGATCGGCCCCTGCATCGAAGCGGGATACCGCGCCGCGAGGGAACTGACCGGAGTGATCGGCGCGTTGGGATGAAAAACGCAGACAGACTCAATGGGAAACGGTGCGGCTGCCGCAGAAAGCAGGGCTTTTCTCCTTCGACCAGATCGGCCCCTGCATCGAAGCGGGATACCGCGCCGCGAGGGAACTGACCGGAGTGATCGGCGCGTTGGGATGAAAAACGCAGACAGACTCAATGGGAAACGGTGCGGCTGCCGCAGAAAGCAGGGCTTTTCACCTTCGATCAGATCGGCCCCTGCATCGAAGCGGGATACCGCGCCGCGAAGGAACTGACCGGAGTGATCGGCGCGTTGGGATGAAAAACGTCAATAGGAGACGGTGCGGCTGCCGCAGCAGACCGCCCTTCCGCCGATGGAAACCGAAATGACGTCCCGTTCTCTGGAGGCCCAGACCCGCACGACCCCGTCGCGGCCGATTTCCTGCCCCTGCTCGATCAGCAGGTCGGCATGCGCCAGAGAAGGCTCGATGTACCGAAGGTAATAGGCTCCCATCACACCGGAAGCGGTGCCTGTGACGGGATCCTCGACCGTCCCGGCGCAGGCCCCCGAGAAATGCCGCCCATGCATCGAGCGCCCGGAACGGGTCACGTCCAGCACGACCGGGTGGACCGAAGCGGCGGGAAACTCTGTGAGCACCGAGGGGAAAAGAGCGTTATGCGGCGTGCAGCGGGCACAGGCCTGCAGGTCTTTAAGCGGCAGGATCAGCGTCCAGGAGCCGGTTGAACCATAAACGGCGGGATAGCGGGCGTCAAGATCCGCTTCGGTCAGGCCGACCGTCCTGAGCAGCGCCCCGGTGTTTCCGGAAAAGGGCAGAAACCGCGCGTCGTTCTGCTTCATCACGACTTCCCGGGTTTCGCCCAGCCAATCGACGGGCAGCGCGCCGGCCTGTGTTTCGGCCACGAGGCGCCGATTGCCTCGAAGTCCGTCCCGCGCCGCCAGAGCGCTGACGGCCGCGACGGTGCCATGCCCGCAGAGCGGCATTTCGCTGCCGGGTGCGAAAAAACGGAGCCGCAGGGAGCATTCCGCCCGGCCGGACGGCAGGACAAAAGCTGTTTCGCTGAAGCCGACGGCGGCGGCGATGCGCTGCATCTCCTCTTCGGTCAGCATTCCCTTCGTGTCAAAAACGATTCCGGCGGGGTTTCCCATCCCGGGCGTATCGGTGAAGGCTTCATAATGAAAAAATTCGATCTGAGACATCTTGTTTCTCCTTTCCGGCGGCTGGTGTATTTCCTGTATTGTAGCACAAACCCGCGCGGAAGGAGGGGCATGTGAGAAAATTTTCCGCTTTTGTCATCCTGCAAGGCGCGCCCTCTCTTTCGGCGCGTTTGGATGCGGCCGGGAGGAAAAAACACTTTCCTTCCCCGACAGGCGGCGGACGGCGGGCAGCGGGGCGGCATAGATTGTCATGAAGGGCGAGCGGCGGCAGCGTTCGGGTGGCGCCCTCGCGCCCTTGGACTCGCCCGTGCGCGTTCCCCCGCCGCATCAGATAGATTGTGGAGGGCCTGCTGCGAATGGCTTGTGCAGCAGGTCCTCCGCCGCGCGGAATGACCCGCGCGTTTGGGGATCGTTTCCGGTTTTTTATTGCAAAACTTAAAATTATGTGAATTCGGCGGGAATTCCCCCCATGGACCTCCTGTTCGGTTGACCTTTGCGGTAAATTGCTGTAAAATAACAAGATGGATTTGGACGATTCTCCACCCTTTCCCGGCTTTCCCTCCGAAAGCGGAAGGGCAGATTTTTAGCAAAGGCGGAAGTAAAATATGATTTTGATTTCTCCCTCGATTCTCTCGAGCGATTTCGCAAATCTTGCGCGTGAGGTCGGCGCCATCGCGGACGGCGGCGCGGATCTTGTTCATGTCGATGTGATGGACGGGCATTTTGTCCCCAATATCACCATCGGCGTTCCGGTTGTCGCCTCCCTGAAAAAGGTCAGCGCGCTGCCGCTGGATGTCCATCTTATGATCAGCGATCCTCTCTTTTATACCCCTGCTTTTTTGAAAGCGGGCAGCGATATGATCACCTTTCATCTTGAGAGCGGTAGCGATGTTTCCAAAACCATTGATGCGATCCGTTCGGGCGGGGCAAAGGCGGGCGTGGCCCTCAAGCCAGCAACCCCGGCGGAGGCGGTGTTCCCCTACCTCGACCGGCTCGATATGGTGCTGGTGATGACCGTCGAGCCGGGCTTTGGCGGCCAGAGCTTTATGGCGGACATGCTTCCGAAGATCGAGGCGGTTCGCGCCGAGTGCCTCCGCCGCGGTCTTTCGGTGGATATCCAGGTGGACGGCGGGATCGATCCCAAAACGGCGCCGCTGGTCGCGAAGGCCGGCGCCAACGTTCTTGTCGCGGGTTCCGCGGTCTTTAAGCATGAAGATTATGCCGAACCGATCGCCGCGATTCGTCAGGCCGCCGTTGAGGCGGCAGGCTGACGCGGCGTCAGGAGAGACGCGGCTTGCCGAAATAGTAAAAAAGGGTGTCGGCCGCCTGCTCGCGCAGGATCGGCAGGGCATGCTCCTCGATGGCGGCGGCGTCGAAGCCGGCCGCCGAGCTGCGGCAGGCATATTCCGCGAGCAGCCTTCCGGCGTCGCTGCCCTGGCCGTCCATCGGGCGGATGACCAGCCACCAAAGCCCCCGGCAGCGGTAGAGAGCGCTGCCGCACAGCCGGTGTCCGCAGAGCGGCACCAGACGGGACGCCGCTTCGATGAGCGAGTCGGCGTCCGAAAAGCAGAAGCTCTCCGGCTCTTCTCCGGGAGGCGGATCGGCGCAGAAGTAGACCGTCGCCCCGCCCTGCTCGTCGGGGTAGACCTCGATCAGCATCCGCCGGGAGGCCGGAAAAAAGCCGAGACGGGTCCGCGCCTCGGCAAGCAGTCCAAGCAGGCCGCGCTTGAGCTGGCGCAGCGCCTGTGGATCCTCGTTTTCCCATTCGAGCTGCAGGCGGCGCGCATCCTGCGCCGTCAGGGTCGCTTTAAGCCTGTCGTTTGACAGCAAGTGAAATACCATCCCAACACCTGCCTTGCATCAATTCGTCCCCGCCAAAAAGGAGGCCGTTCATGAGAAACTATCCCCGAAAAGGGATTTTGTTAGAGCAGAATAAAGAGCCGGGGCTTTCGAAGGAGATCCGTATTCTCCCCGCCCTGCCGGTGGAGCGCAGCGAGCTGCCCGGACCGGTTTCCTCAACCCCGGATCTGCTGGCGCCGTATGAGATCGTCAGCATTGCCAAAGAGGCCAATATCGTCGATGAGATCGACGGACGGCGCCTCTGGAAGAAGCTTGCGCAGGCCGCGCGGGAGAGCGTCTCGGGAATCGTGGTCGATGCGCTCGACGACGAACCCTATATCTCGAGCCAGCTCGCCCCCACCCTTCAATTCCCCGAGCAGCTGCATCAGGGACTCCGCCTTGCGCTGAGAGCCATCGGCGCGTCAAAATCTTCCATTGAAATTTACCGCAATCTGTTTGATCTGGATACCCGCATCCCATCCTCTATCATGGGGGTCAAGGTTGACCGGATCAGCGGCTCTTATCCGGCTGAGAGCTACGCCCGGCGGCGGCTGCAGCGCAACAGCACGCTGGTGGTCGGCGCCTGTGCGCTGCTTTTTCTGCAGCGGGCGGTTTACGAGGGACTCCGGCAGACCTCCGCCTTTGTCACGGTGACAGGGGACTGTGTCGCCAATCCCGGAAACTATGAGGTGCCGCTCGGCGTTTCGGCCGGTGCGCTGCTCGAGGCGGTCGGCCTGATCACCGACCCGAAGCGGGTGGTGGCGGGCGGCTCGATGACCGGTTTCTCCCTCACCGATCCGTCTACCGTTTATCTCTCTCAGACGACGCGCGGCCTGCTCGCCTTTGCGGAAGAATTTCAGGATATGGGCTATGCCTGCCTTGGCTGCGGGCGATGCACCGAGGCCTGCCCGCAGGGGCTTTCCCCCTACTTCATCTACAAGGTGATGCAGAGCCATCGCAAGCACCATATTGAGCTGGCCGACGCCGACCTCTGCATCGGCTGCGGCTCCTGCAGCTATGTCTGCCCCGCGAAGCTCGATCTCGCACAGGTGATGGCGCAGGCCGCCGCTTACACCCGTCGCCGGCAAACGGCAGGAGGCCAACCATGAAGCTGCGAACACAGAATCCCCCTCATATCCGCTCCCGCGAGAGCAGCCTGACCATGATGACCGACATCGTCATCGCCACCCTGCCGCTCTATGCGATGGCGGTTTATTATTACGGAACCCGGGCTCTGCTGCTCGGCGGATTCGGCGTGATTGTCAGCAGCATGGCGGATGGCGCCTGTCAGCTTCTCGCGGGCAGGATTCCCAACATCCGCGACCTTTCCGGCGCGGTCACCGGCCTGTTGATTCCTCTGCTGCTGCCCGCCTCGGCCAGCTATTCGATGATTCTTTTGGCGGCGCTCTTCGGGATTGCGGTCGCCAAGCAGCCGTTCGGAGGAATGGGACAGAATATCTTTAATCCCGCCGCCGCCGGAACCGCCTTTGCAATGATCTGCTGGCCGA
The DNA here is from genome assembly GCA_014385025.1 of Yanshouia hominis. GTDB lineage: Bacteria > Bacillota > Clostridia > Oscillospirales > Ruminococcaceae > Yanshouia > Yanshouia hominis. Next base: position 187,310 of record JACRTB010000003.1, read on the forward strand.
AATCCGCTTTTGCCTATCCGGTCCCGTTTGAGCGGCTTCCCGCCATGGTGGACGACACGGTGCGGCTGGTCAGCTCACCGGCATACAGTCTCTCGCTGGGAGGAACCCCCAACATCGATCTGCTGGACATGCTGCTTGGAAATGCCCCCGGTCCGATGGGCGGCACTAACATCTTAGTTTTGCTGACCTGTCTGATATTCCTGATCGTTCGAAAAACTGTCGGCCTTGCGATGCCGGCCGCTTTTCTGGGCGGAGCGTCGCTGATGGCGCTGCTGACGCCGCGTGTCGATGCGCCCGCGCTGACCGCGGTCGCCTATGAGCTGATGAGCGGGCTTCTGGTGATCGGAGCCGTTTTTCTGATCAACGATCCGGTCACCTCCCCCAAGAGAACGCTGCCGAAGATCTTTTACGGGTTTGGAACCGGCGCGCTGAGTATGGCGTTCCGCCATATCGGCAGGTATGAGGAGTCGTTCCTGTTCGCCCTGCTCGTCATGAACGCCACCGTATGGATCATCGATGTGTGGGGGGAGCATCTCGCCCATGCCATGAGGAGGAAAAACCGTGAATTTAAGACTAATCCGCCGGTATCGGAACCGGCTGAGCAGGACGTCGGGGCTGCTCAAAAATAATCCTGTCGTGGCGCTCGGGATGACGATGCCCTTTGTCATCGTACCGACGCTGAGCCTAAAGGCGGGACTGCTGATGAGCGCCTTCCTGGCGGCCGCCACCATTCCTTCGGCGGTGCTCGCCTCGCTGGTTGGGCGAAAGATTCCCCCGCTTTTTTCTCTGCCCTTCTACGGCACCGTCTCGACGGGATGCGTGCTGCTGCTGCGGTTCTGCGTTTCGGGACAGGCGCTGCTGCTTGAGGATCTGGGCGTCTATGTCCCGCTGGCGGCCTTTAACGGCATGATGCTGGAGCTTGCGCTGGTTCATCCCCGCCGCAGGGTCCCGGATGCGTTGCACGACGCGGTGATGATGTGCTTTGGCTTTCTGCTGGTGGCGGCCTTCCTTTCGGCGCTGCGGGAATTTTTGGGGAGCGGCTCCCTCTGGGGCGTCCCGCTCACCGCGCCGATCCGAATCCGCGGGCTCGTGCTGCCCTTCTCGGGCTTCATCCTGATCGGATTTTTGAGCGCGCTTTTTCGCCGGGTTGACAGCATCATCATCGGCAGGATGCTCCATGCTTCGCGGCGGACGGCGAAACAGGGAGGAGACGCGGTATGAACCTGATCGTATCGATGCTGACGGTGCTTGTTTCGAGCGCCGTCATTGAAAACCTGCTCTTCGCCCGCGCAATCGGCGCGGACCATATCCTGCGGCAGACCCGCAGCTATCGGTTCATCATCGAGTTCGGGCTTGGGGCAGCGGTGATTTCCGGCGTTACGGTGATGCCTCTCTGGTGGCTGAGTCAGACCTTCGGCCGCGAAAGCTGGTGGAACTACGCCCGCAGCATGGCGGCGGTGCTGCTGATCGCTGTGGTCAGCCTGCTGCTCACCATCGCAATGGCGGCGGCCGGGCGGATTCAGAAACCGATGCGCCTTGTCGATCAGGGAGCGGTTTACAGCGCGTCGCTGGCGGTTGTGCTTCTGTCGCTGACCGCGAAGATGACGTTTTTGCCGAGCGTTCTTTACTGCTTCGGCGCTTCGGCCGGTCTCGCGGCGGCAATGATTCTTGTTCACGCGGGGCGGGAGCGGCTTGAGCTTTGCGTGCTGCCTCGTCCTTTTGAGGGACTGCCCATCACGATGATCTACATTGGAATTCTCAGCCTTGCGATTTATGGCCTGATCGGTCACCAGCTACCCACCTGAAAACGGCCTGACAGGAGGTTCCGGTATGAAAAAAAAGGGTACCAAAATCAGACGCTACGGGAACATCTACGGGCGCGGGATGGGCTCGGGTTCGTGGCAGATTGTCGTTGCCATGATTGCGGGCGTCCTTTTGTTCGGGGTGATCGGCTGGAGCCTTTATACCCCCATTCACAACTGGATCGCGGGCCTTGGCGAGGAGCGCCCCGCCGCGTCCAGCATGGCGCCGGTGCTTTCCTCACAGCCGCAGCAGAAGCCGGATGACTCTTCCTCCTCCGCACAGGGGGGGACGGCGGCGCTTCCCGTTCTGCCGCAGCCCGAACCGCAGGCGGACGAGACGGTAAACGGAATCTATCTCCCGGTGAGCGCCCTTTCCGACCCCTCTGTCGTTTCGGGCTTTCTTGAAAGGGCTTCGCCGGCCGGTCTCAATACGGTGGTGGTCGAGGCGAAGGACGCGACGGGAACGGTGCTCTACGCTTCAAAAAATGAAATTGCCCGCCAGCTTGGAGCGGAAGATCTCGCCGCTTACGATGCGGCGGCGGCTGCAAAGACGATCCGTGACGCGGGCTTTGTCCCCGCCGCGCGGCTGCACGCCTTCCGCGACAGCCTTGCCCCGGTCTACGAGCGGGGAATGGGGGTCCGCTATTACGATACCGAGTCGCTCTGGTATGACAACGATCCCGCGCAGGGGGGAAAACCATGGCTGAATCCCTGCTCCGCGCAGGTGCGTGAATACCTTGTTTCACTCGCGTCCGAGCTGGTGTCGAGCGGATTTGACATCATCCTGCTGGATTCGGTGCAGTTTCCCTCGGGACTTGGCTTGGAAAAAGCGGGATATGGCGTTGCGGACCCCGACCGCGCGCAGGTGCTGGATGGATTCATCGCGCAGGTCAGAAAGGCGGTTGAGGATGCGGGCGGAAGGCTGATCGTCTGCCTGCCCTCCGACGCGCTGCTGCCCGGCGACGAGGCGGGCGACGCGCTGACCACCCTGAATAATCAGATGATCTACGGAGGAAATCCCGCGCCGCGCATGACTGGACAGGTGATGGTGACCCTTTCAAACGATCCCGCCGTTTCCAAAGAAATCCTCAGCCGTGCGCGGACGGAAAACGCGCGGGCCGAATGGCTTGGGCTGATTCCCGCCTATCGCAACGACGGCTCGCTTCTGGGGAGCGCCTCGCTGCTCTCGGGGATTGATCCCGCGGGCTATCTGCTCTACAACCCCTCGGGAAACTACCAGCTGCAATAAGCTCCGTCAAAGGACGGATCAAAATGAGGAGGAATGATCATGGCTACACCGCACAACGCCGCCAAGAAAGGCGAGATCGCTCAAACCGTCCTGATGCCGGGCGACCCTCTGCGCGCCAGGTTTATCGCGGAAACCTATCTCACCGACGTCACCTGCTACAATACCGTGCGCAACATGCTTGGCTTTACCGGGCTTTACCGGGGCAAGCGGGTATCGGTGCAGGGGAGCGGCATGGGAATCCCTTCGATCGGAATCTATTCCTATGAGCTGTTTGAGTTTTATGATGTGCGGAGCATCATCCGCATCGGCACGGCGGGCGGCTTGGGAAAGAACGTTGGGCTGCGCGATCTTGTCGCCGGAATGGGCGCCTGCACCAACTCTAATTTTGCGGCGCAGTACCGGCTGCCCGGCACGTTTGCTCCGATTGCGAGCTGGCGGCTGCTGAAAAAGGCCGACGAAGCCGCAAAGGCGCTCGGCGTACCGCTCAAGGTGGGAAATCTTCTGAGCTCGGATACCTTTTACAGCGACGACCCGGAACACGAAAAGTGGATTCAAATGGGAGTCCTTGCCGTCGAGATGGAGGCGGCGGGCCTCTACTGCAACGCCGCGCATGCCGGACGGGAGGCGCTCTGCCTTTGCAGCATTTCGGATGTTCCCGCCACCGGCGAGAGCCTTTCGGCGCAGGAGCGGCAGGAATCTTTCCACGATATGATGAAGGTCGCGCTTGAGTTGGCCGATTAACAGAGAAAACCGCCCCAGAACGCCGGGAAATCCCCGCCGTGGGGCGGTTTTGCACTTTTACAAGAAGGGGGAACGGAAGATGACAAAACAGAGGATTTTTTTGATTGTCCTTGACAGCTTCGGCATTGGAGGCGCGGCGGATGCCGCCGATTACGGAGACGCGGGTTCCAATACCCTTGCCGCCTGCGTGCGCGCGGGGGTGCGGCTGCCGAATCTGGAACGCCTCGGCTTGGGAAATATCGACGGGGTGGACTGTCTGCCGAAGCCGGAGAAGGTCATCGGGGCCTATGCCCGGCTGCGGGAAGCGTCAAAGGGCAAGGATACCACCATCGGCCACTGGGAGATCGCGGGGCATATTTCGCCGCGTCCGCTGCCGACCTATCCGAACGGCTTTCCGCAGGGGCTGCTGGATGCGCTTTCCCGGGAGATCGGACGGGGCGTCCTCTGCAACAAGCCCTATTCCGGAACCGATGTGATTCGGGATTACGGCGCCGAGCACCTGCGCACCGGTTCGGTCATCGTTTATACCTCGGCGGACAGCGTCTTTCAAATCGCCGCGCATGAACAAATTGTGCCGCTCGAAGAGCTTTATTCGATCTGCCGCACCGCCCGCGGGCTTCTGACCGGAGAGCATGCGGTGGGACGGGTGATCGCCCGCCCGTTTGCCGGCGACCCGGAACAGGGGTTTACCCGCACCGCCAACCGCCACGACTTTTCGCTCGAACCGCCGGCGGGCACCCTGCTGGATCAGGTTAAGGCGGCGGGGATGGAAGTCATTGCAGTGGGCAAAATCACCGACATCTTTGCCGGACGCGGCGTGACTGAGACAATTTTGACCCACGGGAACACCGAGGGACTCGAAAAAACCAGTGGATTGCTGGGGCGGCCGTTTCATGGCCTCTGCTTTGTGAATCTTGTCGATTTCGATATGCTCTATGGCCACCGCAATGATCCGAAGGGCTACGCCGCCGCCCTTGAGCAGGTTGACGGATGGCTTCCCGGAGCGCTCACGCGGCTTGGGCCGGACGATCTGCTCCTGATTACCGCCGACCATGGCTGTGATCCCTCGACGCCGAGCACCGACCACTCCCGCGAGAATGTTCCTCTGCTTGCCTATGGCGCGGGAATCGCGCCGTGCAATCTGGGCACGCGGGATACCTTTGCGGACATTGCCGCGACGGCGCTGGAAGCGCTGGGGATTGAAGGCGGAAGCGACGGCAGGAGCTTTTGGAACATGATGACAAGGGAGGATGTACGATGAAGATCGATAACCGCGCTTTGATCGACCATGCCATCGCGGCGCGGCAGGCCGCGTATGCTCCTTACTCCCGCTATGCGGTGGGAGCGGCGGTCCTGACGGCGGGCGGCCGCACCTTCACCGGCTGCAATGTTGAAAACGCTTCCTATCCGGCGGGAATCTGTGCCGAACGCACCGCCATCTTTAAGGCGGTCAGCGAGGGTGAGCGCAGGATTGTCGCTCTTGCACTCGCGGCCGCCCCGCAGGAGGAGCAGCCGCCCTTCGGCAGCTATCCTGCCCCCTGCGGCATCTGCCTGCAGGTGCTCTCGGAATTCGCCGCTCCGGAGCTGCGGGTGCTGCTCGCCAAAAGCCGGGAGGATTACCAGCTCTGCACAATGCGCGACCTGTTTCCCAAGCGGTTTACCGCGGCCGACCTGAAGAAAGAAATTCGCTGAAACAAGAGACTCCCGCGGGAACGAGCGGGAAAGGCACTCGGGGGAGGGCTGTTGCCATACAGATCAGAATCCCGCTGAAAAAGGCTCTTGCGGAAACGAACGGGGAGAAGTCCCCTGAAGACGGCTGATACCATGAGGAAGAAAACAGTCCGGGCAAGAAATTCTCGCGGGAACGAGCGGGAAAAGCACTCGGGGGAGGGCTGCTGCCATACAGATCAGAATCCCGCTGAAAAAAGGCTCTTGCGGAAACGATTGGGGGAAAAACGCCATGCGGATGGTTGATATCATACACAACAAGCGGATCGGCGGGGAGCTGACCCGCGAAGAGCTGGAATTTTTCGTACAGGGCGTCACCGGGGGGAACATTCCCGACTATCAGGTGAGTGCCCTGCTGATGGCGATCTGCTTCCGGTCGATGGCCGCGCGGGAAATCGCGGACCTGACCGATCTGATGGCCCATTCGGGGGAGATGGTGGATCTTTCTCCGATCGACGGTTTCAAGGTGGATAAGCATTCCACCGGCGGGGTGGGGGACAAAACCACCCTGATCGTCGCACCGGTTGCCGCCGCCTGCGGGGTGCGGGTGGCAAAGATGTCGGGGCGGGGACTGGGACATACCGGCGGGACGATCGACAAGCTCGAATCGATTCCCGGATTCCGGACGGCGCTGCCCCCGGAGGAATTTTTCGAAGCGGTTCGCCGGGCGGGACTGGCGGTTGTGGGGCAGAGCGGAAATCTCGCTCCGGCCGATAAGAAGCTATACGCCCTGCGGGATGTGACCGATACGGTTGAGAGCATTCCGCTGATTGCCTCGTCGATCATGAGCAAAAAGCTTGCCTCGGGCGCCGACGGCATTGTGCTCGATGTCAAGACCGGCAGCGGAGCGCTGATGAAAACGCTGGAGGATTCGATTGCCCTCGCAAAAACGATGGTGGAGATCGGGGAGCACAACGGACGACGCACCATCGCGCTGATTACCGATATGGACCGCCCGCTTGGCACAGCGATCGGCAACGCCGTCGAGGTGGCCGAGGCGGCGGATACTCTGCGGGGCCACGGCCCCGAGGACCTCACCGCCGTCTCGATTGAACTGGCGGCTAATATGGTGTTTCTGGCGGGAAAGGGAAGTCTCGCGGAATGCCGGGAGAAGGCACATGAAGCGATTGCTTCGGGCGCGGCTTTCGGCTGCCTCAAACGGATGGTGGAGGCGCAGGGCGGCGACAGCCGGGTGCTTGACGATTCCGAACGGTTCCCTCAGGCGCGGGAGCGGTGCGACCTGACGGCCGACCGCGGCGGCTTCCTCCTTTCGACCGATACCGAAGCGGTCGGCGCCGCGTCGATGATGCTCGGCGCGGGACGCGAGACGAAGGACAGCGTCATCGATCCGGCGGCGGGTATCCTGATCCGCAAAAAGACCGGGGACCGGGTGGAACGGGGCGAGCCGCTTGCCACCCTGCTGACCGACCGCCCCGAAACACTCGACGAGGCGCGGCGGCATCTTCGGACGGCCATCCGAATCGGGCAGGAGCCGCCGAAGAAGGCTCCGCTGGTCTATGCGCGGATTTCCAAAGACGGAATTGAGCGATACGACGGTTGAGAGAAACGTTTCTGCCGCCGGGCGTCTGTTTTCAGAAGCGGACGCCCGGCGGTTTATAATTTTTGCCGCCGCGTCCGCGCGGTCCGGGCGGGAGGGCGGCTCCGGCCTTCATTTCGGGCTTGAAATGGACGGACCGTACCGTACTGCCGAAGGTGTTGATTTGGCTGTTCAGTGTTTCGCGCGGCGTGTTGCCGGGAACCGGCGCGAATAGAGCCGCATTGGGTTCCTCTTCCGCCCGCGCCGGTTCTTCGCAGCAGCTGGGAGGGGGCTTACGGCAGCCTTCTGTGTCATCCAAAAGAAAACAGTGGATTTGGTGCAGGGCGGCGCGCCGGAAAATATTGTCGGCAGTCTTGGATTGCTTCCTCCCCGGCTTTTGCGGGGAATGATTCTGCTGCTTTTTCGGCTTCGGCGCAGCACGGACCGCGCCGAAGCAGCGTTGAGCGGGAAAGCTTTTAAAACCTTCCCCTTTTCGGATGTTCGATGCGCGGAAGCAGCTCCGCACACAAGGGAAAGAAAAAGTATATTTTCTTTGCGGCCCAAAAAATACTTTTCCCACTCCCTAAAAGTGATTCGCTGATTCTTTTGGACCACGACAGTGAATTGATGCTTCAATGTCAAGGCTCGCGGCAAATTTTGAATCACTCGTATGAGCACGCCGCCGGTGCCATCATACAAAAAATGAGGGCACATTATATGAAGACAGAAAAGCCGCGTTATTTCATTATCCATTACCCTTGATCCGTAAATATTTGAAAAAATCGGGAATTTTGGTTTGGTCAATCGCCGTCAGGCCACAGCAGGGTAACGGCCGAATGGATCCGCGTTGGATTGGAGGCTTACGAAAAGGAGAATTGTGGGGCGGCGAAACCGGATGAACGCATATCCACACTTCGGGAAAATGTGCTGCCCGAAAAAAACTGCCTCAGAATGCAAATAGATGCATTCTGAGGCAGTTTTTGCAAGCTTGAAAGCATTCCGGCGGCGCAGAAAAGCGTGCCGCACCGCCCTCCTCGCTTTAGATGCCGGGTGAAACACGGCGCGAAAAGCGGGCGGACACATCCGAAAAGCTCTTGGTGTGCAGGAATATTGCGCACGGGCAGGCGGCGGAGCCGATGGCGAAGGAAAAATTTCTAATGCGTCTTAAGGCGCCTGTCAATAAAAGCTCTGATCGAGCCGACGCAAGCTGCCGTTTTTAACCGGCGGAATACCGCGGAGATGTCAGCCGACGGTTCCCTCCGGCGGGACCATCGCGTTGATGGCGTTCTGCATCAGCGCCCAGCCCACAATCGGGAAAACCAGCTCGAGAATCAGATAGAGAATTGCCTGATTTTGGGCGGGCATCCCGCGCTGCATATAGGCCTGGTCGAGCTTTTCGCCCATTTTGTAAGCCCAGTAGATGCCGTAAATGCTGCAGGTGATCACTGTAAAGAGAAGGGCGAGGATACCGGAGGTGGGATTCGGAGCATTGGAAAGTTTGTTGGAATCATCGGTCAGAGTGACGAACCAATAGAGGGAATAAAGACCGCAGGTTACGATGCTCAAAATAATACAGATGGGAATGCTTCGCTGTTTCATACAATACCTCCTGAAAATCGGCGGCGGATCGATGAAATCCTCCGCCGAATAATATATTTTAATCATGCCGCAAAATGTCGGAAATTGCAAGGGAGGAGAGGCCGGATTCTGCCGTGTGACAGCCCTTTTTCGCGGAATCCCTGCGCCTTGTGAAGTGGGATGGCTTTTTGCATCCGGAGAAAAGACGGTTTTGCAAATTCGGCCGGATGCTTTATAATAAGAGGGAATTCCGGCCTCGAAGCCGGTATCCGGACAGGGGGAACCTTTTATGAAGCTTCTGCATCTTTCAGATCTTCACCTCGGCAAGCGGGTTAACGAGATCAGTATGCTTGAAGACCAGCGGGAGATCTTGACGAAGGTTTTGGCGCTTTGCGGCGAACGCCGCCCCGATGTGGTGCTGATCGCGGGGGATATCTATGACCGCAGCGTGCCATCTACCGAGGCGGTCGGTCTGTTCGACGACTTTCTTACCGCGCTCTGCGGGCGGGGAATCCCCTGCATGATCGTCAGCGGCAACCATGATTCGCCCGAACGGCTCGCATTTGCCGGAAGGATTCTTGGACAGCGGGGCATTTTTCTCGCGGGAGGATACGGCGGGACGGTCCGCCGCGTCACCCTGGAGGATGAATACGGCCCGGCTGACTTCTGGCTGCTGCCGTTTCTGCGCCCCGCCGACACGCGGCGCTTCTTTCCGGAACGGGAAATCGCCAGCTATGACGACGCGGTGCGGGCGGCGCTCTCAGCCGCCGAAGCTGATCCGAAGCGCAGAAACGTGCTGGTTGCCCACCAGTTTGTCATCAGCGGCAAAATTGAACCGGAGCGCAGCGATTCCGAGCTGCCGAGCGTGGGCGGAATTGACAGTGTCGATGTTTCGGCATTCGACCGTTTTGACTACGTTGCGCTCGGCCATCTGCACGGACCGCAGCGCATCGGCCGGGATACGGTGCGCTACGCCGGGTCGCCGCTCAAATATTCCTTTTCGGAGCTGCGTCAAAAAAAGTCCGCGGTCCTTGTGACCCTTGAAAGAAAGGGTCAGGTATCGATCGAGCTGCTTCCGCTGGTTCCGCGCCGGGAGATGCGGGAGATTCGGGGACCGCTCGAGGACCTTGTCGCTCCGGAGGTCGCGGCAATGGCTGATCCGGAGGATTACATCCGTGCGATTCTGACCGACGAAGAGGAACCGGCGGGGGCTCTTGAACGGCTGCGGGCGGTTTACCCAAACCTGATGCGTCTGGAATACGACAACCGCCGCACCCGCGCCGCCGGGGCCTTTGACGCGGCCACCGGGACGGAGATCCGGGACCCGTTCTCGCTGTTTGCCGAATTTTACGAGCTGCAAAATAATCTTCCGCTTGACGGGGAGCGCGCGCAGCTCGTCCGCAGTCTCTTTGAGGGACTCGGAGAGGAGGAGAAAGCATGAGACCGCTGATTCTCACCCTGTCGGCCTTCGGCCCCTACGCGGGGGAGCAGACGGTCGATTTTTCCCGCTTCGGCGCGGGCGGACTTTACCTGATTACCGGGGACACCGGCGCCGGAAAAACCAGCCTTTTTGACGCGATCACCTTTGCCCTTTACGGGGCGGCCAGCGGCAGAAGCCGCGATCCCTCGATGCTGCGCAGCGATCTCGCGGCGCCCGGAACGCCGACCTTTGTGCGGCTGGAATTCCTCTACCGGGGACAGCGGTATACCGCCGAGCGCAGCCCCGCCTACCAGCGCCCCAAGGCGCGCGGCGAAGGCATGGTGCTCAAGGGCGCGTCCGCGTCGCTGGTCCTGCCGGATGGCAGTGTGAAAAGCGGCCCCAAAGAGGTCACTGAGCAGATCAAGACGCTGCTCGGATTGGATTTTTCCCAGTTCTCCCAGATCGTGATGATCGCGCAGGGGGAGTTTAAACGGCTGCTGGAAGCGGACAGCGAAGAGCGCGGACGAATCCTGCGCAAGATTTTTGATACCGAAATTTACGAGCGTTTTTCCCGGGAACTGAAAAACCGCGCTCTTTGCGCGGGACGGGAGCTGGAGGAAAACGGGCGGGGAATTTTGCAGTGCGTCTCGGGACTCCGGCTCCCGGATGGGGGCCAGGAAACCCATGCCGTCCGGGAATGGATGGAGAGCGGACTCTACGCTGTGGCGGCGGCGCAGGAGCCGCTCGCGGCGCTGCTCGCTGTTGACGAAGCGCGGGAAGCCTCTCTTGATGAGCGCCAGACCTCTCTGGAAAACCTGCGGCGCCGGGCGGATGAGGCGCGCGCCCTCGCCGAGCAGGGCAACCGGCGCTTGGATGCGCTTCGGGAGGAGTCCGAAAAGCTGAAGGCGCTGCTCGGCCGTGAGGAGGAGTTCCGGCAGCTCGCGCGGCAGGCCGACGCCGCCGGGCGCGCGCTGCAGCAGGGGAAACCCGCGGAGGATGCTCTGCTCCGGGAACGGCGGGCCGAGCAGGAACTGGCCGGGGCGATTGCGGCGCGGCGGCGGGAGCTGGCCGAGAAAGAGCCGAAGCTGTCCGCCCTTGCCGCGGCGCTCGCCGCCGAGGAGGGGAACGCCGCGCGGCGCGGGGAGCTTTCCGCGGAGATTGCACGGCTCGAGGGGGAACTGCCCCGCTATGAGCAGCTCACTCTGGCGCTTGCAGCATGTCAGGGCGCGCAGAGAAAGCTGGAGGAATCACAAAGACGCGCGCGGGAAGCACATGCGGCGGCCGAGCGCCTGCGCGGGGAGCAGGCATCGGCTGAGGCTGAGGCCGCCCGGCTGGAGGAAGCGCCGGTTGAGGCGGAGAAACTGGCGGCACAGCTTGCGGGCCTTGGAGAGCGCGAGGAACGTCTGACAGCTCTGCAAAAGGCTATGGAAGCAGCGAATGTTTTGGAACACGAGCTGGCGTCGGCGCAGAAGGAGCTGGAGTCGGACCTCGATGAAAGCCGACATGCTTCCCGCCGGTTTGACGAGATGCAGGAATTCCTGCTGCGCGAGCAGGCCGGCCTGCTCGCGCGGGCCCTGCGGCCCGGGGAACCCTGTCCGGTCTGCGGCTCGACGGGGCATCCGGCCCCCGCCGCCCTGACCTCGGGCGCGCCGGACCAGGAGGAGCTGCGCGCGGCCCGGTCCCGGATGGAGGCGGCGCGTCAAAAAGGGGAGCGGACCGGCGCCCTCGCCGCGGAAAAACGCGCGGCTCTCATGCAGTGCCAAAAAGGGCTGGAGGCGGACGCCGCCGCCCTGCTTGGCCGGGAGCCTGCGCCCGGGGAGCTGCCCCCTCTGCTGGAACAGGAGGGGAGAACGCTTTCCTGTGCGCGGCGGGAAACGGCAAAGCGGCTCGAAAAGCTGAGGGGAGAAGCCGCGCGGCGGGTGCAATGCCTCCGGGCGGCGGAGGAGGCCAAGGCTCAATTTCTGCGGCTTTCCGAGACGGAGAACGCCGGCCGGGAGGAAGAAGTGCGGCTGCGGGCCGCATACGAGCGGGCCGCGGCCGAAGCGAAGACATTGGGCGGCTCGCTCACCTTCCCCGATGCGGCGGCAGCCGGGCACGCGCTGCAGGAGCAGAGAGAGAGGCTTTCACGGATGCAGTCGGCGTGGGAGGCGGCAAGAAAGGAGCACGAGGAATGCCGGTCCCACATGGAGCAGGCCCGCGCGGTGCTGCAAAGCGACATTTCCCGAATGCCCGGAGTTCAGGCGGCGCGTGAGGCGGCGGAGCAGAACTTTCTTCAAACCCTTTCCCGCTGCGGATTTACCTCGCGGGAGGCATACCATCAGGCGCTGCGCACACCGGAGATGCTTGCCGAAATGAACCGGCAGGTGGAGGAATACCATCGGACGGCGGCTCTTCTGCGGCAGCGCGTGGAGGCGCTGCGGGCGGAAACACAGGAGGTAAAGCGGGTGGACCTTGCGGAGCTTGACCGGCAGTGCAAAGAATTGGCGGAAGCTCTGCGGCTCTGCGCGGAGGAACGCAGGACGCTCTATTCCCGTCTGGAAACGAACCGCCGGATTTCCGGGGAGCTGGAGGAACGCCGTCGGGAACGCGCGCAGCTGGAACGCTGGTGCACCCTGCTCGGGGGACTCTCCGATACAGCGAACGGGGAGCTGAGAGGAAGACCGAAAATCGCCTTTGAGCGGTATGTGCAGACCGCTTTCTTCGAACAGATTATCCGGGCGGCGAACCGCCGCCTGCTGTCGATGACCGGAGGCCGCTTTGAGCTGCTGCGCCGCCGTGAAGCGGATAATCTCCGCAGCCAGACTGGGCTGGAACTCGATGTGCTCGACCACTACAGCGGTAAGAACCGTCCGGTCGGCTCGCTTTCGGGCGGTGAGGCATTCAAAGCGTCGCTGGCTCTGGCGCTCGGCCTGTCGGATGTGGTACAGAGCAGTACGGGGGGCATCCAGCTCGACGCAATGTTTGTTGATGAAGGCTTTGGTTCGCTCGATGATGAATCGCTGGCACAGGCTGTCGCGGTGCTGCGCCAGCTCGCGGGCGGAAATCGCCTCGTTGGAATCATTTCCCATGTTGGAGAGCTGCGGGAAGCAATCGACCGCAGAATTGTGGTCAGAAAAAGCGCATCGGGCAGTTCCGCAGAGGTTGTTGTATAATAAATAAAAAACGGTCGCGGCGCACGAATTTGTGTGTCACGGCCGCTTTGTTTTGCGGTTTTAGCGACAGCAGCCGCCGGCTATGCTGACAGGCGGAGAAAAGCTTTAGCTTATAGCATTGAGCGCAGCGAAATGACAAATATTCAGAAGCGAAGAAGGTCAATCAAAGGAGAAAATGACTGCTTTGGCAGCTGCAGTGTGTGTAATGCGTAAGAAAAATAATCCGATGTCTCTTGAGAGGCGAGCCGGTATCATGCCCTTCTAGGGCTGGTGCATACCACGCGTTTTAGTGCGGTTTTGATAACGGCGGCGGAATATGGCGTTTTTTTCCCGGCTGTGATACAATGAAAGCGATAAATTTCAATCATCGGAGGAATAAGGTCATGCAGCAGAAAAAAGTGAAGGTTTTAGTGGAGGGAACGCGGGCGCGCTATGAAAAATTTCTGCCGCAGGAAGCGCCTCTTGACCGCGTTGAGCTGGCCTTCTGCGGCCGGGGGAGCAACAATGCCGAGCTGCTTGCGGCGGGAGGGGATGCCCAGATCCTCTGCGTCGATGCCATCAGCCCGGTGGATGCGGCGCTGATTGCCGAAATGCCGAATCTGCGGCTGATTCACTCCGAGGGGGTTGCTTTCAACTGCATCGACCTTACAGCGGCAAAAAAGCGGGGCATCTATGTCTGCAACTGCAAGGGATGCAACGCAGCCGCGGTGGCGGAGCAGACGGTGATGCTGATTCTTGAGCTGCTGCGCCATGGGCTGACTGGAGATGCGGCGGTCCGCGCCGGACGGCAGATGGAGATGAAGGAGCGGCTGATGGTCGAGGGAATCACCGAGCTGGGGGAATGCAGCGTCGGGATGATCGGCTTCGGCGATATCGCAAAGGCGGCGGCGGCGCGGCTGTACCCCTTTGGCTGTGAATTGTTTTATTATGCGCCGCACCGCAGAGACCCTGAAACCGAGTCGGAATATCATGTTGCCTATCTGGAGCTGGAGGAGCTGGCCGCGCGCTGCGACATCGTGAGCGTCCATACGGCCGTGACCGAACAGACACGCGGGATGATCAACCGGGATTTCCTTGCGCGGATGAAGCCGAACTCCCTGCTCATCAATACCGCGCGGGGAGAGATTGTCGATAATCTTGCGCTGCGGGAGGCGCTGTTGGAGGGAAGAATCCTCGGCGCGGGGCTGGATACCCTCGCGCCCGAGCCGACCCCCGCCGACCATCCGCTCGTCGATCTGCCCGAGGGTGTGCGGGACCGGGTGGTGCTTGCACCGCATCTCGGCGGAATTACGACGGGCAGCTTCCGCCGGGCGCACCGGTCGATGTGGGGGAATATCGCGGCGGTCCTCGACGGAAGCCGTCCGGTTAACATCGTAAACGGGCTTTGAGCGGAGATTTCCGGCGGGCTTCGCAAGCTTTTGCGGGCGGGACTTGGCCGGACCGGAAAGGTTTGGCGGACAGGCTGAAAGACGCCGAAACATCAGTTTTTACTCTCCCAGGCTGTGCGCTCTGCTTTTTTCGCTTATAAATTGATATCGATCTCGATGGCGATCATACTACCATGACCGAACCGGCCAAGCGTTTGAAATTTGAGTATGGGAGGGAGCCGCTGTGATTCGGATCGACCCCGACAGTAAAAACTATCAGCCATATATGGCCGAATGCATGGTATTGAAAAAGTGGTACATCGATGAAGAAAAAAAGATAGTATCAAAATATCCCTATACCGGCAGCGGCAAAAACATCGCGCATGAACGTGCGATGGGTGAGCTGCGAAAGGAGCTTGGCTGCCGCCTCAAAGAATTGCAGATCAAATACGGATACCGCGAAAAACTTCCATAAGAGGCTCTGGGGGGAGATGCCATGATTTTTCTAAACAAAAAGGATTCGGTACCCATGAGGCAGGAGAACGCCGCCGTGCTGTTGGATCGGAACCAAAAAGTCTTCGTGTTGGTGTAAAGCGCCGCCGGCACAACCTGGCCGCTTTTCGTGCTCGTAATTGGAATGGAAGAATCCGTGCCGATGCAAAGCGCTGTCGATACAACCCCGCTGCTTATGGAATGGAGAAGGCCCCAAAATGAAATAACATGAGCTGCGGCGGGTGGAATATGAAAAATCCCGGCTGCCGGTGATGGAAGTCCTGAAAATTCTTTTTGTTTTGGCGTTTACGGCATGATTTTGCTTCAGCCCCGCGTTCAGCGGGCTTTTTATGTAGCTTTGGCGGCGGCCTGAAAAAGTAACGCGATTGGCAAATCTATTCGGCGCCTCCTGAGAGACGCGCCGGTAATATGCACTTCCAGGGCTTGGAGCAAACCACCAGTTCAACTGGTGGTTTTGATTGCAGAAAATCGTTTCTTTTTTTGACATTTTTCCTTCATAATGGTAAGATGGAACTATTCTGATTGCAAAAGGAGAGGGAAAGATGAATCAAAAGGGTGCAGATGTTTCGCCCAATCAGGAAAACGGTCTGGCGCTTCTTCCGTTTCTGGTCTTTATCGTCATTTATCTTGGTGCGGGACTGATCATGCAGTCGCGGGGAGTGGAGATGGCCTTCTACCAGTTCCCGTCGGTGGTGGCAATCTCGATTGCCGTGCTGGTGGCGTTCCTGATCAACAAGGGAAGCATCAACGAGAAGTTCTCGATCTTCGCCAAGGGCGCGGGGGACGAGGGAATCATGACGATGCTGATGATCTTTCTGCTGGCGGGGGCCTTTTCCTCGGCAGCCGGGGCGATGGGCGGCGTGGACGCCACTGTTAACCTCGGACTTTCCCTGATACCGGCGCGTTTTGTGACGGCGGGAGTCTTTATCATCTCTTCTTTCCTCGCGGTTGCCACCGGCACCTCGATGGGAACGATCGGCGCAATCGTCCCCATTGCGATGGGCGTTTCGGAGAAAGCAGGGCTGAATCTCACGATGGTGATCGCAGCCTGCGTCGGCGGCGCGATGTTTGGCGACAATCTTTCGATGATTTCAGATACCACCATTTCCGCAACCCGCACCCAGGGCTGCGAGCTCCGGGATAAATTTCGGCTCAACCTGCTGATTGCGGCGCCCGCGGCACTCCTGAACATTGTGCTGCTGCTTTGTTTCGGCGCTCCGGTTGAAGCGGTGCCTCTTGAAACGCTGAGCTTTTCGATGATCAAGGTGCTGCCCTACCTTCTGGTTCTGATTCTGGCGCTGGTCGGCATGAATGTCTTTCTGGTGCTCACCATCGGCATCTTTTCCGCGGGAATCGTCGGGATCGCTTCGGGAGATCTGACCGTCTTTACCTTTGCCCAGTCGGTTTGGAGCGGCTTCATCAGTATGAACGAGGTGTTTTTCCTCTCGCTCTTCTGCGGCGGACTCGCTTCGATGACCACCCGGTACGGGGGAATTGCGTGGCTGATTACCCGTATCCGCAGGCTGATCCGCGGCGAAAAGTCGGCGCAGCTCGGCGTTTCCGCCCTTGTGTCGCTCGCGGATATCGCGGTGGCGAATAATACCGTGGCCATCCTGATCAGCGGGCCGATTGCCCGGGATATCTGCCGGGAATATAAGGTGGACCCCCGCAAGAGCGCCTCGCTGCTGGACATTTTCTCCTGTATCTTTCAGGGAATCATCCCCTACGGCGCGCAGATTCTTCTTGTCGGCAGCCTGACCGTCGGCGGAGTAAGTCCTGTGGCGATTATGCCGTTTCTTTGGTATCAGCAGCTTCTGGGACTCTTTGCGCTGGTCTCGGTGTTCTTTCCTTATTCGGATGGGGTCTGCCGGCGCGACCCGTGGAACTGGGAATATGATGTGGCGGAATCCGGTGTGGCCGAACGCAGAGCCATTCTGGAAGGGGAGAACAAGTAAATTTCTCCGACCCGTTAAGAAAAGAGGAAGCCCTCCGGTGAATTTCCCGCCGGAGGGCTTCTTCCTTGAAGAGAGACAACGCCGGTTTTGCCGGCGGAAACTCCCGGTAAAGGGGGCTTCCGCTTCAAGCACCGGGTGCGGAGGATGACGTGCGGTGCATTGCTCCCGGTCGAAACCATCAACACTTCCGCTTTCAAGCGCCGGGCGCGGAGGATGCCGGCGGCGCCATTTCGAGGATGGGAAGCTGCCGGACGGGCAGCGCCCGTCCGTGGGGGAGTCAGGGAAAACAACATTCAGCGTGTCTCGGTGACGTTTGACGGAAATAGGGCCTGCCCGCGCCGCCGGTTTGACCGGCGGCCATGATTCAGCCGCCGAGGGTGACATCCTGGCGGTCATACCATGAGAGGGCGTCGAACCAGTCCCGCGGCTGAAAGTCGGGCCAAAGGCGGTCCACAACATAAAAATCGGCGTAAACCGACTGCACCGGCAGGAAGCCCGAAAGGCGGCGCATCCCGCCCCAGCGGACAACAAGATCGATCCGCGAGATGTCGTGGGAGCGCAGGCGGCTCTGAACCGGGCCCGCGCCCGCGCCGGAGAGATCCCATTCCCAGCCGTAATTGACCAGAAAGTTGACCCGGATTCCTCCGCCGTTGAGGTCGGTGCGGCGGGTATAGGGGAGAAGCTCCCGGGGAAACGAGGGGGAATCCTGCCGTCCCACCACCAGCAGGGAGCAGGGCTCATGGGCGATCTGCTCCACCGCATCGGCGCAGGCCCGGGAAAAAGCGGCGACCTGCTCCGCGGGACGGCGGGTATTGTCGGTGGTAAAACCGTAATAGGTAATTTCTCCGACGCCGCTTTCCCGCGCCAGATGCAGCAGTGAAACGCCGGGGGCCAGGCCGTGTGCATATCCCTCGGATTTCTTCAGCCCGGAGCGCGCGGCCCAGCGGCGGTTTCCGTCGGGGATAATCCCGACATGAGCAGGTGTTCTCATCTGACCCCTCCTGAATGGTGGAAGTTCGGCGCGCCGGCGCCGGCGCTCTTATTATGGGGGATGCGGGGGAGGGATATGCCGCGGGCGGAAAATCGACGCAATATTTTCCCGCGCAAAAAACGCGGAAAACCATGACGCGGTATTCTTACGAGAAGGGACAGAATAAAAGGAAAGCGGGGCTTCGGCTCCCGCTTTTTTGTGTGACCTCATTTCAGTTTGACAGCTTATTTGATAGCCTATCGTGGTTTTTTGAGGTTCTTGAGACAATTTTTTTAATTCGTTTATACGAAATATAAATAAAAAAATCCCGAAAAACGGCTTGTGAATACCATTTTTCGGGATTTGTTTGGAGCTGCTAACCAGAATCGAACTGGTGACCTCGTCCTTACCAAGGACGCGCTCTACCGACTGAGCCATAGCAGCGAACCGGTTGCCTTGACCGATGCAACGTTAGCTATTATAGAACATCGGGGCGGGTTTGTCAATACCTTTTTTTACTTCTCTCGACAGAGGAGAATTTTGGGTTCCTCTAAAAACGGAAAAAATATTTTCAAAAAATATATCCAAAAATAAGCGGAAAAATTCTTTTAAAACAGGGGAAAACGGTAAAGTTTTTGGTGGTTTTGCTTCATTTCGGTAATAAAACCATAAAAAGACCCCTTTTCGGTCAAAAAGTTTGCGCCGCGGAGGGGGAGCCCCTGAACCGTGTGACCGTTTTGTGACGGGAGTTTGTAAAAATGGAGCCATAATGCTGGAAAAGGGGGAAAACCATGGCTGTAGGGATCCGTGCGGATATCCCAAGCGATATCACCAAAATGCTGGTCTGTATCGACCGGCTGCAGGATGGAGAGATTTACGGCCGCTGTTATAACCCTTATTACAGCGCGAACCCCAAATTCATCGGTCTTGCGGCGCTGATCGGAAGGATGGAATTTCTTTTTGACGGACTTTCCTATCCGCAGCGAACGCTCGAACCGAGAAAATTCCGGGTTCGAACGGCTCGAAGGCGAATTCCAGATGCAGAGGAGGGCGGAATGCCGATGGAGGAACCCAAGGAAAAAGAAACGCCGCGTGGCGAAAAAGCCACCTTCGTTGTAAATGTGCAGTTCCGGCAGAACGCCACCTGGCAGGGGACGGTAAGCTGGAGCGAGCAAAAGGCAACGAGACGATTCCGAAGTATGCTTGAGTTGATCAGCCTGATGAACGACGCGTTGGTTGAGGACGAAAGCTTGGCAAAATGGTCTCAAGATGAAAAATACGGAGAGGATGAGAGCAGATGAAAAAGAGTTGGCAGCGGTTGGGAAGCGCCTTTCTGGCTTTCCTGATGGTGTTTACGATGCTGCCTGCGAGCGTGCTCGCAGACAGCGGCACCGCGGCGGACACTTCCCCGAAGGGATCGGAAATTCCCGCGGCATCGGGTACTCCCGCGGTCAGGAGCGTCATTAATCCGGGAACGGACAGCAGCTCCTACCAGACCTATCGTTTTTATGTGGAGGGCGCGCTGGTTGACACACAGGTGGTCAAGACCGGCGATACGCTGTATGCTCCGGCAACTCCCGCCAAGGAAGGCCATAAATTCCTTGGATGGAGCCAGAGCCAGAGCGGCGGCTCCTATTTTACCGCTTTCGGCGTGCAGACAGTGTCCGCCGACGGCGAGGTAAACCTCTACGCTGATTTTGCGAAGGTCTACTATGTTTTCTTTATGGATACCAGAGGCCGGGTCTATGCGACCAAGGAAGGAACGACCGGCGACTCCATCGCGGCCGACGTCACCTTCCCGGTCAATGCCGACCAGGCTGTTACCGGCTGGTACACCGAGGCGGGGCTGACCAACCGCGTCGAATCGGTCACTCTCGGAGAGGCCAACATCACTCTTTATCCGAAGGTCGAGAACGGCCACTGGATCACCTATGACTCCAAGGGCGGCAGCTATGTCGAGCCTGCCTTTGTCGCGCCTTCGGATGTGACCGCTGCCCCGGCCGCTCCGTCCCGTCCGGGATATACCTTCGGCGGATGGACCCTCAATGGAAGTGCCTTCACCTTTGGCGGCGCTCTGAGCGAGAACATTCAGCTCGAGGCCTCGTGGAGGGCGAATGACACAACCTATACCGTTGTTTATTGGATTGAGAACGCGGATGATGAAGGATACAGCTATGAAGGCAGCCGCACGAATGCCGGTGTGACCGGTTCGACGGTCACACTGTCGAACAATCAGAACGGCTACTCAACCAGCAACATTAACAGCGGCTATCGCAGCTATTTCACTTATGAGCGGTATGACACCGGCAAGACGATCGCCGGTGACGGCTCAACCATTGTGAATGTCTATTACAGCCGCAACACCTACACCCTGACCTTCCAGGCGGGTGGACGGTGGTCCACCACCACCGTTGCGACCATTACCGCCAAGTATAACGCTTATATTGCCGATGAATTTGGCAAGGCCCCCTTCAGCACTACCTATTCGGGCCGCGCGTGGGAAGCCACTTCTTACTATGATTATGCCCTTCAGACCCTTGATCGGATGCCGGGGCGGAATGTGACTTTTAATCTATATGATCAGAGTTCCTATACGCTCAAAACGATCTACTATTATGTCCAGAAGGTGGATTCCACTGCAAATTCTCCCTCTTGGGGGCAGAGTGGACAGTATGACCAGCTGAAGACGGTACAAACCTACTTCAATTATGCCACTTACGACGAAGAGTACCATGAGATCGAGGGATTCACTCGCTTCTCGCGGTCTCAGGCTGGTTTTGATCGAAATGATTCCAAGAACTTTTCAAATAGCAGGCTGAACCTCTATTATATCCGCAACTCCTATGACCTCCAGTTCTATAATGTTAACGGCATTGTGAATACCGCGAGCGTCAAATATCAGGCCCCGCTTGCAGGCCATTTGAACTACGTCCCCAGCAGGCCTGCCAACATTCCCGCCTCGTATGAGTTCGTTGGCTGGTACACCTCACCCGCCTGCGAGGACGGAACCGAGGCTGCTGACAATCTGACCACGATGCCGGCCGGTGATGTGGTGGTCTACGCCAAGTGGGCTGCCCCGACCTTTACCGGCACCATCCATGTGACGATGGCGGGCAACGGCGCCACCAATACCATCGAGATTCCTTACGGCGGCACCATCGACGAAAATACCCTGGTGCATGAAGAGGTCCCCGCCGGGTCCGAGTGGGTCGGCTGGACCATCCGCACCGGCTCCGAAGGGAATTACACCTATACCCCCTTCAACTTTGATACCCAGATTTACGGCGACATCACTCTTTATCCCTACTATGTCAGCACGGCGGCCTTTACCGTTTCGTATGACGCGAACGGCGGCAGCGGCGCGCCCGCGGACTCCAAGCACTATGCGCAGGACAGCTATGCCGAGATCATGGCTTCCTCCGGCATGACCGCACCGGCGAACAAGGTCTTCCTGAGCTGGAATACCGAGCCCGACGGCAGCGGCGACACCTATTATCCCAAGGATAAGCTTCACATCGGCACCGAGGATATCATCCTTTACGCGCAGTGGGGCGATGCTCCTGCGGCGGTTTCGGTCAGCTATCATGCGAATTATCCGGACAGCACGACCGTCGATCCGTATGTGGTGGGCGGCCTCCGCAACAACGATCAGCATACGGTGCTTTCTCTGGAAGGCTGCGGCTTTACCAAGGCGCAGGCCGATTATGAGTTCCTCGGCTGGAGCACTTCCGAAAGCGGCACCGAAGCGGAACATGCTGTCGGCGCGCAGATCCGCCTTGACAACAACGGCGAAAACCACCTCTATGCCATCTGGAAAGCAAAGCCCGTTCTCGTCATTACGGCGAACGGAGGCTCCAGATCCTATGACGGCACTGCTTTGACGGCGGACGGCTATAAGCTGACCGTTAACGGCGGCACTGCGATTGAGGTCGGCGCGGACGGCGTTTATACCTTTGAAAACGGCGACGTTCTGACGGTTGTGATCACCGGCAGCCAGACCGACGCGGGCGAGAGCGCCAATACCGTGACGAGCTATACCATTCAGCGCGGCACGGCGACGGTAACCGGCAAATATAAGGTCACCACCGTCAACGGCAAGCTCGAAGTGACCCCCAAAGCGGTGACAATCAAAGCTGCGGACGAAGCCTTCACCTATGACGGCAGCGCGCACAGCAACGCCACCTATACGGTGACCGGCCTTGTCGGCGGTGACGCGATTACCGCGACGGTCGCGGGCAGCATCACCTACCCGAGCCAGAGCCCCGTCAGGAACGAGGTCACCGGCCATACCTTTACCGCGGGCAATGCCGGCAACTACACTGTCAGCTATGAGGTTGGACAGCTGACCATGACCTATGGTACGGCGCAGGCCATCACCGTGACGGCCGACGACAAGAGCTGGACCTACGACGGCAGCGCCCACAGCCAGGACAGCTATACCCTCAAGATTGGCAATGGTGATCCGATTCCGGTTGGCGCGGAGGGCGTTTATACCTTCGCGAACGGCGACGTTCTGACGGTTGTCGTGGAAGGCAGCGTCACCAATGTGGCCGATGGAGAGATTGCGAACGCCATTACCAGTCTGACCATCACCAATCAGGGTGAGGATGTCAGCGGGGCTTACTCCATCACCCGAAACAACGGAACCCTGAAGATCAACCCGAAGGCAGTGAAGGTCATCGCGGCCAGCGAAGCCTTTAAGTACGATGGCAAGGCGCACAGCAACGCCGACTATACGGTGGATGGGCTGGTAGGCTCCGACGCGATCACCGCTGTGGTTGAAGGCAGCATCACCTATCCGAGCCAGAGCCCGGTGGAGAATGTCCTGAAGAGCTATGAGTTTACGTCGGGTACTGCTGGAAACTACAGTGTTACCACTGAGAACGGCACCCTGACGATGAGCTATGCGGATGCGGTGGAGATCACCGTGACGGCCGGCAGCCAGAGCTGGACCTACGACGGCAGCGCCCACAGCCAGGACAGCTATACACTCAAGATTGGCAATGGTGATCCGATTTCGGTCGGCGCGGGCGGCATTCATACCTTCGCGAACGGCGACGTTCTGGCGGTGGAGATCACCGGCAGCGTGACCAATGTGGCCGAGGGTACGGTTGCAAACACCATTTCCAGCCTGACCATTACCAACGGTACCGTGGATGTCAGTGGGGCTTATGCGGTCACACGCAACAACGGCACTCTGAAGATTAACCCGAAGACGGTGACAATCAAAGCCGCGGACGACGATTTCACCTATGACGGCAGCGCGCACAGCAACGCCACCTATACGGTGACCGGCCTTGTCGGCGGTGACGCGATTACCGCGACGGTTGCGGGCAGCATCACCTACCCGAGCCAGAGCCCCGTCAGGAACGAGGTTACCGGCCATATCTTTACCGCGGGCAGCGCAGACAACTACACTGTCAGCTATACGGATGGACAGCTGACCATGACCTATGGTACGGCGCAGGCCATCACCGTGACGGCCGACGACAAGAGCTGGACCTACGACGGCAGCGCCCACAGCCAGGACAGCTATACACTCAAGATTGGCAACGGTGATCCGATTCCGGTCAGCGCGGCTGGTGTTTATACCTTCGCGAACGGCGACGTTCTGACGGTGGAGATCACCGGCAGCGTCACCAATGTGGCCGATGGAGAGATTGCGAACGCCATTACCAGTCTGACCATCACCAATCAGGGTGAGGATGTCAGCGGGGCTTACTCCATCACCCGGAACAACGGAACCCTGAAGATCAACCCCAAAGCGGTGACGATTACCGCAAAGAACAAAGAGTTCGAATATGATGGACAGCCGCACAGCTATTCTTCTTACAGCGTGGACGGACTTGTAGGCGATGATGAGGTCAACGCGACAATCACAGGCTCCATCACCTACCCAAGCGAAAGCCCTATGGCGAATCAGGTTACCGCCCACACCTTTGTCAAGGGAGCGGCCAGCAATTATGCTGTCGGATATGTGCATGGCACTCTGACGATGGTTCCTTCTACGACCGAGGTCACCGTTACGATCACCGGCAACCATGACAGCAAGGTCTACAACGCCAGTGAGCAGAGTGTGACCGGCTTCACGACCGACGTGGGAACAAAGACGATCAGCGTGGTGCTGGCCGAAGGCTCCGAAGCGGTGGCGAAGGGCACAGGCGTTGGCAACTACAAGATGGGCCTGACCGAGGATGACTTCGTGGTCACCTCCGCAAACTACAGCAACATCAAGGTTGTTGTGGTGGACGGCTATCTGGATATCACCCCGACTTCCGACGAGGTCACCGTTACGATCACCGGCCACACCGACACCCAGACCTATAATGGTGAAGAGTACACGGTGTCCGGGTATGATGTGAGCAGCAGCAATCCTCTCTATACCGAAGCTGACTTCAGTTTTGACGGCACCGCCAGTGTAAGCGGAACGGATGCCGGCGGTTACCCGATGGGGTTGACTGAGGAAAACTTCTTGAACACCAACAGTAATTTCAGCAACGTCGTGTTCGATGTGACGGATGGCGGACTGACGATTGATCCCAAAGCAGTGACCATCACCGCGGCAGATGAGGAATTTGAGTATAACGGCCAGCCTCACAGCAACGCCGGCTACCAGGTGGAAGGCCTTGTCGGCAGCGACGCGATCACTGCTGTGGTTGAAGGCAGCATCACCTATCCGAGCGACAGCCCGGTGGAAAATACCGTTGTCAGCCACGAATTCACGACGGGCAATCCGGATAACTATGAGGTTAGCTATGTCTCCGGTGAATTGACAATGAAGGCGGCCAGCGGGGAGATCGTTGTGACGATCACCGGAAAGAACGACACTGTCAAATATGACGGTGGAGAGCACACAGTGACCGGCTATGATGTGACCACCAGCAGCGCGCTTTATACCGAGAACGACTTTACCTTCAGCGGAGATGCATCCGCTTCCCGGACCGATGCCGGCACCACCGGCATGGGCCTGACCGCTGAAAACTTTGCCAACCACAACAGCGGCTTCTCCAACGTGGTCTTTGTGGTGAAAGATGGCTTTGTCACCGTTGAAAAGCGTGTGCTGACTCTGACTTCCGCAAGCGATGAAAAGCTGTATGACGGTTACGCGCTGAGAAACGATCAGGTCACGGTAAGCGGCGACGGCTTTGCGGAAGGCGAAGGCGCAACTTATGATGTCACCGGTGTCCAGCAAGACCCGGGCAGTTCGAAGAACACCTTTGATTACCTGCTTGACGACGGGACCAAGGCGGAGAACTATGAGATCACCAAGGTAGAGGGCACCCTGAAGATCACTGCCCCAGATTCCCTCTACTACAGCATTGAGTACTATTACAACGGAATCATTAACCCGTCGATGACCAAGACCGTTTCCGGCGTCAAGCTCGGCGACGTGATTGAAAACGCAGATGCGACCTCTATCACTGAGGGCGAGCTCGGCGGCAGCTACAAGTTTATTGAAGCCGTCGGCCTGCCGCTGACCATCGGCGCTGAAACATCGGAAAATGTGCTTCGCCTTTACTATGAGAGCGGCGAGATCGTGCATGATCCCGATGCAGCGATCCAGATCATTCACCAATACTACACGGACGGACGTTTGTCTGGTGAGCAGAAGAGCTCGCTCGACAGCGCTGAGGCTGGTCAGCAGATCTATATCGACAACAGCAACATGCCGGCAGGTCAGGTCATCCGCTCCGCTCCGATTTATGGGCGGCGGGGTTATGACTTTGACGGCAGCAGCATCCGGGTGGAGAGAACCCCGTTCTCCTATGAGGTCCTCTTCCATGGCAACGGATTTGTTACGGACCCCGCGTCGATTCCGGTCAATTACAAGTCCAACTTCACCATTCCGGCGGATGGCACGGCCAACCTGATCTGGATGACGGAGGAAGGCAAAAAGCTGGTTGCTGAGGTAATCGAAGCGATCGAGACGACCGACATCGACAGCGGTTCGGACAGCGCGGACTTCCTGGCCTATCTGATGGCACAGAGATATCCCAACGAACATGGAAAGGAATATTTCTTCCCGGGTCAGGAGTATTCTCTGGCGACTGCCGCCAACCTCGACCTCTATGCCTATGTGCTGAAACGGACCACCCTCACCAACGCCGATATCAGCGAGGCCTTTGCCCAGGCTGAGTCGGATCTGATCGCTCTCAAACGTGCGGTAACCAAGGGCGTCGATCCGGAGGATACCGGATTTGTCGGAGCTCTGCGCTCGCTGTTTGGCATGAAGAAGGTTGATTCCGATCTGAAGGCCAGATATCAGGCTTGCTGTGAAGCACTCTCCGATGAAATCTACGAGCTTGGCGACCTGCTCGACAGGTTCGAGGCGGAGAACGACAGAAAGCTGTCTGAAAAGACATGGGAGCGTTACGGCAATCTTCTCACCGGGCTGACCGAGCTCGAGGAGATGATCGAAAATCTCGATGTGATCATCGACTCCGGTTATCAGGATTCCGGTTATCAGGATTCCGGTTATCTCGACTCCGGATTCACTGTTACCCGCACCAGCAGCGCCTCCGGTGTCAGCGCCCAGAAGAAGAGCGTCTCCTTCCTGGAGGGACTCTTCGGAGGAATGCAGGTTGCTCAGGTGGTTGATTACGGCACGTCGGCAACCTACCCGATGACCATCACCAAGCTGGATAGCTTCCTCTATGAGGAAGGCTACACCTACACTGTCACCTTGGTCTACAACCGGACGACCGGCGGCGGCGGCGGCGATGGCGGCGATGATCCCGATCCCACCCCGATTCCCGATAATCCTGTCCCGCTCGGCCCGTCGCCTGATCTGGTGACGATCCTTGACGAGGAAGTTCCGCTCGGGAAGCTGCCGACCTCCGGCAGCAACCGCAATGCCCATCGCGCCGGCGGCGCGGCCCTCATGGCGGTGATCCTCGGATTGCTTGCCAAGGGACGCCGCAGGGATGGAGAAGGCGGTTCCGGCGAAGGGACGGACAGCAGCGGCGAATAATCATCGCTGCGGCTGAAAAAGCCATCCCTGTCTCACCCAAAAGAAAAGAAGGCCCGCTGCCAACGGCAGCGGGCCTTCTTTGGCGCGGGAAGCACTTTGCAGGCGGAATTCCTGCTTTCCCCGCTGCGGGGAATCCTTCGCGGAAGCGTCAAATAAAGTCATAAAAACACGAAGAGGAGGGCGTGACGTATTTCATGCCCTCCTCTTCGTTGAATCGGATTCTCAGTGCAGCTTTCAATCCACTTACAGATTTGATGCTTACTCCTCTGCCCCGAGCGGTGAGTTGGCAGGAAAAGAACGCCCCTCCGCAGGCGAATCAAAGGAGGAAACGCTGTATGGGCCAATATGAGAATTTGTTCCGACCGGGCTATTGGGGCGGTTCGGGAAGCTTACAGCCACAGGAAGCCGCGGCCATCTGCAGCGAGCTTTGGATCATTGCTTCACGCCCCTCTTTTGAAACGGCACAGACCACAGCAAGTGCGTCCCGGCGGGACTGCTCCTGCGAAAGGCCCAGACAAAGGGTAAAATAACCGGAGAGCAGCGTGTATTCTGTAAAAATCCGACTGGCTTCCTGAATACCCGATGCGGTCAGGCGGATACTGCCGTAGTGCTTTTTGCAGACCAGCCCTTCATCTGTAAGCTTTTTCAGACTCTTGACGACGCTGGCGCGCGTAATACCCAAAAGATTTGCAAGATCCACCGAGCGTACGGCGGCTCCGCCGTCGCTTAACTGATAAATTGCCAGCAAATACCGAATGGAAGAACCGGACAGCAAACGATCCCCTCCTGTTGGTCCCGCCGGATTGCGCGTATTACTTCGCTCCGGCGAAAAACAAAAAGGCATATGGATGTCCCATATGCAGAGTTTTCAAAAGAATGATTCCAGATTGAGCATTTAAACGTTAGCATAAGCTAACTCAAATGTCAATAAGAAAATTTTGAGGGTTGGAAGCGGGCATAATGGCTTTCACGTTTGTTTTATCAAATAAATTACCGCAATCAAAACAAACGGAAGGGAATCACAAATGCCTTCCTTGAGTGCTTGAGCGTTTTTTTCGACCCTTTAAATAGAGAAATATTTTGACAAAGGGATTGACAAATACAGTTAGCGGTGGTAAACTGTAAAACAGAAATAGTTAGTTATAGCTAACTGTTAAAAATTGCGGGACAGCACCTGCTAACACAAGGGGGATGGTGTTTATTATGCCGTTGGCGATGGCTCAAACGGGGAAAGAAACCGTTGTGAAAGAGATTCGCGGAAGGGATGAAACGAAGCGGTTCCTCGCCAGTCTGGGATTTGTGGAAGGAAGCAGCATTGTCGTCGTTTCTGAGATGGGCGGTAGCCTGATTGTGAATGTGAAGGACACGCGGGTTGCGCTGAGCAAAGGCATGGCAGGTAAGATTATGGTGCAGGGAGGAATATCATGAAAACGCTGAGGAATACCCGGTGCGGCGAGACGGTCACCGTGACGAAGCTCGGAGGGGAAGGGGCCTTGAAGCGCCGCATTATGGATATGGGGATCACCAAGGGAACCCCGATCTATGTCCGCAAGGTGGCGCCGCTGGGCGATCCCGTGGAGATCACGGTGCGCGGCTACGAGCTTTCGCTGCGTAAAGGCGACGCGGAAAACATTGTTGTGGAATAGGAAGTCCGCCGCGCGGCGCGCGGCTTTTCTTTGCGGCATCAGTTAGCTTTTGCTAACAATGAGAAACTTCAAAGACCGTTGTGTCAGCGGGAAATCCCGCAGAGGAGGTAACAGCATGGCAATCAAGCTTGCGCTCGCAGGAAATCCGAACTGCGGCAAGACGACGATGTTCAACGATTTGACCGGCGCCAACCAGTATGTTGGAAACTGGCCGGGAGTGACGGTTGAAAAAAAGGAAGGAAAACTGCGCGGCCACAAGGATGTGGTTGTAACCGATCTCCCTGGAATCTACAGCCTGTCTCCCTACACGCTGGAAGAGGTTGTCACCCGGGATTACATCATGAACGAGCATCCGAGCGTCATCATGAATCTGGTGGACGGATCGAATATTGAGCGAAATCTTTATTTGACCACTCAGCTCACTGAAATGGGGATTCCGGTGGTCATCGCCCTGAATATGATGGATGTCGTGAGAAAAAACGGCGACCGGATCGACACCCAAAAGCTCGCGGCGGCTCTGGGCTGCGAGGTGGTGGAAACATCCGCGGTCAAGGGCGAGGGCTCGAAGCAGGCGGCGGACCGCGCGGTTCAGATTGCACAGGAGGGGAGGCGGACCCTGCCGAAGCATACCTTTGCTCCCGTGGTGGAGGAGGCGCTGGAGCGAATTCAAAACCTGACGGCAGAGCTGGTTCCCGCGGAGAAGGCGCGCTGGTACGCAGTCAAGCTCTTTGAACGGGACGGCCGCGTGCTCGATCAGCTCAAGCTGTCCGCGGAAACTGCCGGGAAGATAGAGGAAGCCATTGCCGCCTGTGAGAAGGCGATGGACGACGACAGTGAGAGCATCATTACCAATGAGCGGTATCAGTACGTTGCCAGGGTTGTCAGAAATTGTGTTCACAAGAACCGCACCGGAATGACTTCCTCGGATAAGATCGACAGGATTGTGACCAATCGGATTTTGGCTCTGCCCATCTTCGCCGTGGTGATGTTCGCGATCTACGGGATTGCAATGGGAGGATATTCCTTCTCGATCGGGACGATGGGAACCGACTGGGCCAACGATGTCCTCTTCGGGGAGTTGGTCCCCGGAGCAGTCGATGCTTTTCTCGGCACGCTGGGGGTCAGCGGGTGGCTCTACGGCTTGATTCAGGACGGCATTGTGGCCGGTGTGGGCGCGGTGCTTGGCTTTGTGCCGCAAATGCTGGTGCTTTTCCTGCTGCTGGCCATTCTGGAGGATGTGGGCTACATGGCCCGGGTAGCCTTCATCATGGACCGGATTTTCCGCAAATTCGGACTCTCGGGCAAGAGCTTTATCCCGATGCTGGTTGCCACCGGCTGCGGCGTGCCGGGAATTATGGCCTCGCGGACGATTGAACAGGACCGCGACCGCAAGATTACCATTATGACCACCGGATTCATCCCCTGCGGCGCAAAAATGCCGATTATTGGACTTTTTGCCGGAGCTGTTTTCGGAAATTCTCCATGGGTGGCCACCTCGGCCTTCTTTATCGGGATTGCCGCGGTCATTATTTCCGGCGTCATGCTCAAAAAGTTCAGAGTTTTTGCCGGGGAGCCCGCGCCCTTCGTCATGGAGCTGCCCGCCTATCATGCGCCGTCTCCGGGCAATGTCCTGCGCGCCACCTGGGAACGCGGCTGGTCCTTCATCAAGCGCGCCGGAACGATCATTCTGCTCAGCTCGATCATTCTTTGGTTCCTGCAGGGCTATGGCGTGGCAGAGGGAGTGTTTCAGGCGGTGGAGGACAACAACGATTCGCTGCTGGCGGTGATCGGCAATGGAATCGCCTGGATTTTCGCTCCTCTGGGCTGGGTTGGAGACATGGCATGGAAGGCTGCCGTCGCCACCATCACCGGATTGATCGCCAAGGAGGAGGTTGTCAACACCTTCGGCGTCCTTTACCAGTATGCCGGCGGGGCGGATCTTCTCGAGGACAGCCATGATATCTGGGCGGCGATCGGCGCGGATTTCGGTGTGATGTCGGCTTACAGCTTTATGGTGTTCAACCTGCTCTGTGCCCCCTGCTTTGCCGCGATGGGCGCGATCAGGCGGGAGATGAACAATGCCAGGTGGACGATGGGTGCAATCGGATATATGTGCCTCTTCGCCTATGTAACCTCGATGATTGTGTTCCAACTCGGCGGACTGATCACCGGGGAGGCCTCCTTTGGACCGGGGACGGCCGTCGCCGCGGTTCTTTTGGCCGGAATTTTTTATCTGCTCTTCCGCAGGGGCTATCAGGGCGAGGATATCATTCGGATGAGCGCGGTGGAAACCGCTGAGGTCAAGGCTTGACCATCTCATCTTTCTTTGATCAGGAGGAATCAAAATGGGAAACTTGATTGTTGGCGCAATTCTCGCGGCCTGTATCTTTTTTGCGGTTCGCTATTTGTACCGGCAGGCCAAAAAGGGGCAGTGCGCGGGCTGCTCCGGCTGCAAAGGCGGACATGACTGTCACTGCGGCAGGTAGACTGCTGCAAATAAGGGGCGCAGAAAAGGGCTGCTCCCATAAGATTGTTTGCAATTTTTAAGTCGTGCCGCAGGAAATTTCGATTTCCTGCGGTTTTCGGCATACAAAAAAGACGGTGCCATTCGGCACCGCCCGGGGTGGATGAAATTTACAGCAGCGTGAACTGTTCCGCGGTATCCGAAAGGACCGAGAGCGCCGCGATAAAACCGGGGTCCTGAATTTTGCCGACCATTTCGATATCGACGGCCATTTTTCCGCCCGGCATCGCCTGAGAATGAATCCCGGTAATGGAGATATCCGCGGCGGCGAGCGGGGAAAGGTAACGGGTCAAAGCTCCGGGATGATCCGAAAGGATGGCCCGAACCGAAGCGCCGCCCAAAGCGGTAGGAATTTCAAACTCTTTGGGTTGAATCTGATATTCATAGAGCTTATTGAGATCCATCAGAATGCCATAAACCAGCTTCAGGCCGGGGTTGATATTATCATGTCCAACC
This sequence comes from Yanshouia hominis, assembly GCA_014385025.1. Classification (GTDB taxonomy): domain Bacteria; phylum Bacillota; class Clostridia; order Oscillospirales; family Ruminococcaceae; genus Yanshouia; species Yanshouia hominis. The sequence continues at coordinate 218,919 of JACRTB010000003.1, forward strand.
TGTTCGCCAACCTTGCTGAGCACCTGCTGTTCCCGGTCGGGGGCAAAAACGGGGAGATGGTGCTCGGTTTTGTATTCCGCGACCTGCCGGATCAGCTCCCGGCGCTGCAAAATACGGATGATGATTTCGTGGTCAATCTGGTCAATCTGTTCGCGGAGGTTCTTCAATTCCATAAACAGGTCCCCTTTTCATGATTTGTGCGCTTATCGGGGCTTTCTCATAGTGAAATCGCACAGTACATAGTAAAAACGCAGTATATTTATTATAATAATTTGTGAAGGTTACTGTCAATGGATAAAAGAAACGGGATTCTTCCCTTCATTCGGAAAAAAACTGTACAGGTCTCCAAGCGCGGAATGGCAAGGAAAAAAGATGAAAAATAGGATTATAACTGTCCGTCATTCCAATCAATATGGAAGAAAGATAAAAACGAGAGCTGAAAATATATCATATTGCACAACAAAAAAAGCTTGACTTTATCGATTAAAAGCGATAAAATACATCACATAATCCTAAATGCAATGACCGGGAAGAAGTAGGCCGCCCGTTCCTTCGCAGAGAGCTGCCGGTTGGTGTAAGGCAGCAGGGGGCAGGCGGTTCGAATACATTCCGCGAGCAGCGCACCGAAAGGCGGAAACCGAGTAGGCTGTGACGGGTGCACCCGTTATCGTGCAGAGGTATCGCGCGGAAATATTTTCCGAGCCGTACCCGATGAGGCTACCGTTGTGAGGCGGCAGCAAACTGAGGTGGTAACACGGATTTTTCCGTCCTCTGATGAAAAATCAGGGGACGTTTTTTTGTCCCCGAAAAGGAGTGATCCGAGGCCGAAGAGAGAGGCTCCCGCCGCGTATTTCTAATAAAATCATGTGAGGAGAATGAACCGATGTTTCAAAAGCTTCTGATGATGGCGATTTTTTTTGCAGTCACTGTGGGAATCGGCATTTACTGCCGGCGTCATACTTACAATGTGGGTAATTTTGTGCTGGGCGGACGCAGCGTGGGCCCTTGGGTTACCGCCTTCGCTTACGGCACCTCCTATTTTTCGTCGGTTGTCTTTATCGGCTACTCCGGCCAGTTTGGCTGGAATTTCGGCGTTTCCGCCGCGTGGATCGGCATCGGCAACGCTTTTATCGGGAGTCTGATGGCCTGGCTGGTTCTCGGACGGCGCACCCGTGTGATGACCAAATATTTTGAATCGGCGACGATGCCGGATTTCTTCGCCAAGCGTTTCTGCTGTCCGGTCCTCAAGGAGGTGGCGGCGGTCATTATTTTTGTCTTTCTGGTTCCTTATTCCGCATCGGTCTACAAGGGACTCTCGGGCCTGTTTTCAATGGCTTTCGGCATTTCCTTCGTCTGGTGCGTTATCGGAATCGCGGTGCTGACCGCAGTTTATGTGGTGGTCGGCGGATACATGGCCGCCGCGCTCAATGATCTGGTGCAGGGAATCATTATGATTGCAGGCATCGGAATGGTAGTGGTCAGCATCCTGAATGGAAAGGGCGGTTTTCTCGCATCTCTGGAACAGCTTTCGCAGATCGAATCTCCGCTGGCTCCCAACCTCGACGGCGCGCTCGTTTCCTTCTTTGGGCCTGATCCGGTCGGCCTGCTCGGTGTGGTTCTGCTCACCAGCCTGGGAACCTGGGGCCTTCCGCAGATGATCCACAAATTCTACACCATCCGGGACGAGCGCTCGATTCATACCGGAACCGTCATCTCCACCATTTTTGCCCTGATCATCGCCGGCGGGTCCTACTTCATGGGGGCCTTTGGGCGTCTGTACTACACCCCCGCCGAGGGCGGAAAGGTCGTATTCGACGATATCGTCCCCACCATGCTTGCACACAGCCTGTCCGATCTGCTGATCGGGGTGGTGCTGATTCTGGTGCTTTCCGCCAGTATGTCGACCCTTTCCTCCCTGGTGATCACCTCGAGCTCCACCGTCACCCTCGATGTGCTGCGGCCTCTGTTTCCGCAGGTGTTCACCACCGGCCGGCAGGTGAGGATTATCAAGGTGCTCTGCGCCGCTTTTGTCGCCCTCTCGGTCATCATTGCCCTCTCCCCCAACAGCCTGATCACCACCCTGATGAGTCTTTCGTGGGGGGCGCTGGCGGGCTCCTTCCTCGGGCCGTTTATCTATGGCCTTTACTGGAAGCGTACTACCACCCTTTCGGTTTGGGCAAGCTTCCTTTGGGGAATCGGGGTGACCGGCATCAATTTCTTTTTCCCATTTACCGCGCCCACAATGGCCGGTGCCATCGCAATCGTCGGTTCTCTGGCGGTGGTTCCTCTGGTCAGCCTGATTACGCCCCGCCTGCCGCAGGAACGGATTGACGACGCATTTGCCTGCTATGAGCAGAAGGTAACGGCCCGCAGCCGCTTTGTGCTTCCGGAAGGGGATGAGGACTGAAGCGGGCCTCTACGGAACGTGGATTGACCGTACCGGACTTTCCCGCTATACTGAATCAATGAAGGAGGCCGGAACGGATGGATTGTATCAGAATCGGCGCGCTGCTGGCGTCGCTGCGCCGGGAAAAGGGGATGACCCAGCGGGCGGTTGCTTCGCTGTTGGGGGTGAGCGACAAAGCGGTTTCCAAATGGGAATGCGGCATGGGCTGCCCCGATCTTTCGCTGCTGCCCGACCTCTCTCGGATTTTTGGGGTGAATATCGGGGATATCCTCTCCGGTGAGCTTCCAAGCAATGAGAAGGTGGGAGGAAACATGAAGAAGATTGAATTTTACCGCTGTGCGGGCTGTGGAAATTTGATCACGGCAACCGGCGGAGCGGAGATTTCCTGCTGCGGCCGCCGCTTGGAGCGGATGATGCCCGCCACGCCGCGGGAGGAGCATCTGATTTCGGCGGAAATGGTGGAGGACGAATGGTTTGTCACTGTCCGCCATCCAATGACCAAGCAGCATTATATTACGGCTTTGGCACTGGTAACGGCAGACCGTCTGCTGCTTACCAAGCTCTATCCCGAGCAGGAGGCGCAGGCCCGGTTCAAGCGGTGCGGCAAGGGAACGATTTATGCCCTTTGCAGCGAGCATGGGCTTTTTGCCCTGCCGGTTCGGTGAACAGGGCGCGCTGTTTGAAGCGGCGGCCTGCCGAAATTTTTTTGCGGTCAGAAACAGCTGTGCCTCCCCCGTTTGGTGGGAGGCACAGCTGTTTATCCGATGGATTTTCATCGTAAAGCGAAACGAAGACGGCCCTCAAGAGTGCCCGTCCCTATTTCCGGCACCCCAAGCCGATCGACCGCATGGAGCAGCATATCCGGCCCAGGACCGGTTCCATCGCATTCGCAGATGGTTGAACCATCAGCTTTTGATCGCCGTTCCAGATGAAAAATATATTGACCGATCGGTCTGTTTGTGGTACACTGTGATTTACAGACCGAATGGTCTATTATTTTTTGGGGTGATTTTATGAAGAGGGAAGAAAAAAATATGCTGTCCCGACAGCGTATTCTGGAGGCCGTCCTGCGGGAATTTTCGCAAAAGGGCTATGAGGGGGCTTCGTTGAATACGGTATGCGCAGAGAACGGAATTTCAAAGGGAATCGTTTATCACTATTTTAAAGACAAGGATGAGCTGTATCTTTTCTGTGCGGCGGATTGTTTTGAGAAGCTTACCGCCTATCTGAAGGGAACAGCGGAAGCTGCCGGCCATCCGGAGGAACGCCTGCGGGGCTACTTTGATGCGAGACTGCGTTTCTTTGCGGAAGCACCGGCTTATCTGGGAATTTTTTTGGATGTTGTTCTGTATCCTCCCGCGCATTTGGCGGAAAAGCTTTCAGAGATTCGCAGACCGTTTGACCAGCAGAATATTGCCATTCTGACCGCGCTTCTGAAAAGCGCGCCGCTGCGGGAGGGCGTTACGGTATCCGCGGTGGTTGAGGATTTTAGGATGTATATGGATTATTTCAACGCGCGCTTTTGGACAGTGCTGTCCGAAGCCAATACCCCTCGGCAGGCGCTGAGGGAACATGAGGAAAGGTGTCACCGGCAGCTGGGCATCCTGCTGTACGGCGTATGGGAAAAGTAAGATGGGCAGCGGTCATGCAATCACACAGGAATCTCTGTTGTCAAATGAAAAGCCATCAAAGGCCATTGTCAGCCTGGCGGTGCCCGCCACCCTAGCGCTGCTGGCCAAAGCGGTTTATAACATTGTGGATACGGCGTACATCGGGATGCTGAACAGCGATGCGGCGCTGGCGGCGGTAGGGGTGACTCTCCCGCTTCTCCTGATTATGGTATCGATAGAAAACATCTTTGCCGCGGGCGCGGCGGTGCTGGCCGGCCGCCAGCTTGGCGCGGGGGACAGGAAGGGCGCAAGCCATACTGTCACCACCATCGTGGGACTTTCTATAGTGATCGGCATTGTGCTGTGTGTGCTCGGAATCATCTTCATAGAGCCTCTCCTTCGGATGTTCGGCGCATCGGAGATGGTGATGCAGCAGGCGAAGGATTATGCCTTTTGGATGTTTGTTGCCGCTGTCTTTAATCTTCCGGCCCAGAGCATGAACTGCGCGGCCAGAGCGGAGTCATCGGTTAGAATCTCCACCATTGCAGTGGTTACGGGCGCGGTGCTCAATATCATTCTTGATCCTGTGTTTATGTTTTCGTGGGGCTTTGGTATGGGCGTGGAGGGGGCATCCCTGGCAACGACAATATCACAGTGTGTGACCTTCACCATTCTCGCTTGGTTCTATCTTTCCGGCCGTTCCATCATCAAGGTCAGTCCGCGGGCCTTCAAACCTTCCGGAAGGTTGATATGGGGGATCGTATCCATCGGCATTCCTACGGCCGTGATCCAGATCTGCCTCGCCGCGGCAACTTCTCTGACAAACATTGCCGCCAAGCCCCTGCCGGACTCCGATCTTATCATTGCCGCCTATGGTGTGGTACAGCGCCTGATTCTCATCGGATGCTATGTCGTGATGGGATTTATGCAGGGGTATCAGCCGGTCGCGTCCTATGCCTACGGTGCAAGAAATCAGGAGCGCTTCCACGATTCAGCCAAATTTGCAATACGGGGCGCGCTGCTGCTGACGGTCATCGTCGCGGTGATCTATATAGGATTGGCCAAACCGTTGATTCTGCTCTTTAACCACAATCCCGCTGTGGTGAATTATGGACGCTGGCTTTTGATCTCTCAGGTGGCGCTGTATCCGGCTTTCGGCCTGTGCTACATGATGACGATTACATTTCAGACGGTGGGCGCCTCCAAAATGGGCCTGTTCTTGTCGCTGATCCGCCAAGGGCTGTTTTACATTCCGTTTATTTTGATTCTTCCCAGAATGCTGGGTGTAACGGGTCTTCATTTTGCCCAGCCCGCTGCGGATCTCCTCACCGTTCTTGTATGTTCTTTTCTGATCCGTCCCATGAAGCAGATCGCGTCCCAGAATATGGGCCTGCAATCATCGGGAAATCTGTTATAAATTCTTTTGTGGTCGGCTGGCTGTTCGGCAACGAATGAAACCAAAGCGGGTACGGCTGCCGACTGCGCAGCAATGGCCGAAACCGGATGGCGTTCCCCGCTTTTCTCCGACGCGGTGCCGTCCTTGGCTCGGGCACGCTGAGTGCCGGACAGGCGACGGAGAGAGGAAAACATAAGGAAACGGGCGGCCCGTAGGCCGCCCGCAGAAGTGTATGGAAAACATTCAGAGCTTCTTGAAAGGCAGGCTGGTAAGCTGCTCTTCTGGGGCTGATGCAGACCATGTCTCAACCGGTCAATTTGACTTAATCGCTGTTTGCGTTGGCACGGCGCTCGAGTTCCCGCTGGTATGCTTCTTCCTCAGATGCTTCCTCGCTTGTCTCTTCTTCATCCACAACGGGCGTTTCTCCGCTATCAATGATCTGGGGGTGGGCCAGAGACCATTCGTAGTAAGCCTGCTTCTGGTTTTGCCAGACCCGACTCTGTACTTCGTCCGACGCCGTATAGGTCTCGGGATCAAAGTCCCCGGCAAAAAATTCGATGAGAATTCGGTGGGCTTCTTCGGGATCGGGCATCAGCATGGTGCGCCCGTCATCGGTCGGCTTGACCCCGTACATCCCCTCGATCGGCATGGTCATCTGCCCAAGCCGTACTCCCAGAAAGCCGGGGGCACGGTAGAGCAGCGCCATCGCTTCGTTGCGGGTGAAGTTGGTCTGCACCAGCGGCAGAGCGGTGTCAAGCAGGTCGTCAAGCTGTCCAAGATGAAGGGACTTCGTTTGGTCGATGGCTGCCTGAAGGACGTTTCGCTGGCGCTGCACCCGTTCAAAATCGCTGTCGATAAAACGCTGCCGGGCGTAGGCGATGGCATCGAAACCGTCGAGGTGGTTAAGTCCCGGGGTAACCCGGCTGCGGGTCGTCGCATTGCTGCGGATTTCGCCGTTGAGAGCCGATGCCTCGATCTCGGTAAGTTCGATGTCAACTCCGCCGATTGCATCGATCAGCTCGGCTGCCGAACCGACATTTACCCGCACATACCGCTTTACTTCCACGTCAAGCAGATCGCTGACCGCCCGCAGCATTGCCTCCGCCCCGCCGTAGGCAAAGGCGTGGGTCAGCCAGTCCTCGCCTCCCGGCGCGCCCTCAACCGGCACGCCGATCGAGCGTTCCAGGCTGACAAGCTGGGCTCTGTGCTCGGTAAAGTCAAGATGCAGCAGCATACAGGCATCCGCGCGGGAATAGTCCTGCAGGGAGGAATCAAAATCTCCCAGCCCTCCGCCTTCGCTGCGCTCATCGGTGCCCAGCAGCAGGACGTTGAGTTCCTCCAGGGTGGAGAATCCGGTTCCAAAGTCGGTATCGGTCGTGGAATTATCGGCAAAACCGATTCGGTTCAGCTTGGCGTTCAGATAAGCGAGGCAGACTGCCGATAATCCGATCAGAAGAATGAGGATAAGAAGCAAAATCCTGACGGACAGCCGCAGCTGTCCGAATTTTTTTGTGAAGTTCAAAGGAAAATCGCACCTTCCCATTTTGTATCCTTTGTATGATACACGCATCGCGGGACGAAAACAAGAGAATTTTTTTCAAAATTTGTGAACATTTCCGAAAAGGGCGGGTGCCCGGCATGGGGATACCCCGTCAGACATCCTCATAAATTAGGCGGAGCACCGCTGTCCCGGCTGTGCCCCGCCGCTTGATGGCTGCACGGATACCACCAGAGATCGGCAATGCTCCGCCGCCCGCTTCGGCTACACGGATACCACCAGAGATCGGTAATGTTCCGCCGCCCGCTTCGGCTGCACGGATATTATCTGAGATTGGAAATGCCCCACCGCCCGTTTGTGGCTGCAGGGATAATCACTTGCGGCCGACCGCTTCACACGGGCCCCCTTGGACTTGTTACCTGTCGGGCCGATAGGTTGGCGGAGCATTTTTCATCACGCCCTGCTGCCATTGAAATGACTGCGGAGTGTCCCGCCTTTCTGTAAGACCTTTCACCGCTGCGGATTTGGCAGTTTCCCGCCGCGCCGCCCGGATATTTTCCGGTCAAATGAAAGCTTCTTGAAGCTTCCGGCGCATCCGGTGGCGTTTCCCGACAAAAAGCCGTCCTGCCCGTATGCGGACAGGACGGCGTGACAGCATTCAGCCGCCGAGATATGCCTTGCGGATTGCATCGCTTTCGGCAAGCTCTTTTCCGGTGCCGGAAAGGGCAATTCGGCCCGTTTCAAGCACGTAGGCGCGGTCGGCCACCGAAAGGGCCATCTGAGCGTTCTGCTCGACCAGCAGGATGGTTGTCCCGGCTTTGTGCAGCGCCCGGATAATTTCGAAAATCTGTTCAACCAGAATCGGGGCCAGACCCATCGAAGGCTCGTCCAGCATCAGAAGCTTGGGGTGGCTCATGAGTGCCCGTCCCATGGCAAGCATCTGCTGCTCACCGCCGGAGAGGGTTCCCGCCACCTGGCGGCGCCGTTCCTGAAGGCGGGGGAACAGCTCGAAAACGTGGGCGAGATCGGCCGGGACTCCGGCGGGGGACTGTGTGAAAGCCCCCATCTCAAGATTTTCCTCGACGGTCATCTGCAGGAAGATCCGTCGGCCCTCCGGCACATGGGCAAGGCCGCGCTGCACCAGCCTGTGGGCCGGGACGCCGCCGATGTTTTCCCCCAGAAAGGTGACCGACCCGGTGCGGCTGCGCAGCAGCCCCGAAACGGTTTGGAGGATGGTGCTCTTGCCCGCGCCGTTCGCACCGATCAGGGTGACGATTTCTCCCTGATGAACCTCAAAGGAAACTCCCTTAATCGCGTGAATCGCGCCGTAATAGACATTGATGTCGTTGACCTGCAGCATCCGCTCACCCCTCCTTTTTCTTGCCCAAATAGGCCTCGATGACCACCGGATTGCGCTTAATCTCATCGGCGGTTCCCTTGGCGATGATCCGGCCGTAGTTCAGCACACAGATGCCCTCGCAGATTCCCATGACGAGGTTCATATCATGTTCAATGAGCATGATGGCGATCTGGAAGGTGTCGCGGATCTTCGTGATATTTTCCATCAGCTCGGCCGTTTCAGAGGGGTTCATTCCCGCGGCGGGCTCGTCGAGCAGCAGCAGGGAAGGATTGGTGGCCAGCGCCCGCACAATTTCAAGGCGGCGCTGCGCACCGTACGGGAGGCTGCCCGCACGATGCCCCGCCAGATCCTCCATATTAAAGATTGAGAGAAGCTCAAGCGCCCGTTCGTGGGCGATTTTTTCCTGATTCCAGTAGGAAGGCAGGCGGAGAAGTCCGCTCACTGTACGGTATTTCACCTGATTGTGCAGGCCGATTTTAACGTTTTCCTCAACGGTCAGGGAGGAGAAGAGCCGGATGTTCTGAAAGGTGCGCGCGATGCCCGCCTGATTGACCTGCACCGTGCTCATTCCGGAGGTTTCCTTGCCGTCGAGCAGGATGGTGCCCCGCGTCGGCTGATAGACCTTGGTGAGCAGATTGAAAACGGTGGTCTTGCCCGCGCCGTTCGGACCGATCAGGCCGGCAATTTCGGTGCGGCCGATGGTGAGATTGAATTCGTCAACAGCGGTCAGGCCGCCGAAGTCAATGCCGAGATGACGGGTCTCCAGCACGGGGATCTTGTCGAGATCGCGTTCGGGAATGATGCTGTTGGTTGGCAGCGGCACCATCTTACTCATGGCTTCCGACCTCCTTTCCCGATCCGTCGGAATCTCCTTCACGCCGATGCGGAAGCAGGCGCGCCACAAGGCCTCTGAACTGCGGATTGTTAGTGGTCAGCATGACGAGAATCAGAACGATGGCATAGACCAGCATCCGGTAATCGGAGAAGGCGCGCAGCAGCTCGGGAAGAATGGTAAGCACCGTCGCGGCGATGATGGAACCGCGGATATTTCCCATGCCGCCGAGCACGACAAAGACCAGCACAAGAATCGAGGTATTGAAGTCAAACTTCTTGGCCACGACCGTTGAGTAGTTCATTGCGAAGAGGGCGCCGGCCATCCCGGCAAGGATTGCCGAGGTGATGAAAGCGGTGAGCTTGTAGCGGGTAATGCTGATGCCGACCGATTCGGCCGCAATGCGGTTGTCACGGATTGCCATGATCGCCCGGCCGGCGCGGCTCTGCACAAGGTTCTGCACCACGGCGAGGGTGAAGAGCACCAGCAGGAACCCGGCGAAAAAGGTCGAGAGCTTCGGGACGCCGGTTGCGCCCATCGGCCCGTTCATGATGACCTTTCCGCCCTCGGCCAGTCCGAGCGCATTGGAGTTGGTCATGCCGATGTGCAGGCCGCTTGAGTCAACCCCCACATAGAGGCAGTTGACGATATTTTTGATAATTTCACCGAACGCAAGGGTGACGATAGCCAGATAGTCTCCGCGCAGGCGCAGAACCGGAACGCCGACCAGAAAACCGGCGATTCCCGCCAGAATGCCGCCGACCAGAATAGCCGCCAGAAGGCGCAGCCCCGCGGAGGGAACCACGTTGGTCAGGCTGACCGCCGCGACAACGCCCGAAAAGGCGCCGACCCCCATGAAGCCCGCGTGGCCGAGCGAAAGCTCGCCGAGCACGCCGACGGTGAGGTTGAGCGAAACGGCCATACAGATATAGGCGCAGATCGGGACAAGCTGCCCATTAAGCGAGTTGGACACATGGCCGCCCGCGCGCATGGCCTGAACGATCAGAAAGACCGCAGCGACCAGACCATAGTTGAGAAAGCCGTTGAGCGAAGCTCTGCTGAGTTTTCCTGACATTTCTTCGTTCACCTACACTTTCTCATTGATTGCCTTGCCGAGCAGGCCGGTGGGCTTGACCAGCAGGACGATGATCAGCACCGAAAAAACAATGGCGTCGGCAAGCTGGGTGGAGATGTACGCCTTGCCGAAGATCTCGATGATCCCAAGCAGGATTCCGCCCACCATCGCGCCGGGAATCGAACCGATTCCGCCGAATACGGCGGCGGTAAAGGCCTTGATGCCGGGCATCGATCCGGTGGTGGGGAGAAGGACGGGATAAGCCGAGCAAAGCAGCACACCGGCGATCGCTGCCAGCGCCGAACCGATGGCAAAGGTGACCGAGATGGTGTGGTTGACGTTGATCCCCATCAGCTGGGCGGCGCCCTTGTCCTCGCTGACCGCCCGCATGGCTTTTCCCATCCGGGTTTTGCCGGTAAAGAGGGTCAGGCCGATCATGATGACGATACAGGCGATGACGGTGACGATTGCTTCCCCCGTGATGATGAGCTGGCCTTCAAAGAGCTTCAGCGGAGGAATCCCCACCAGGCTCGGAAAGCTCTTGGGGGCGGAGCCCCAGATCAGCAGGGCCGCATTCTGGAGGAAATAGCTGACCCCGATGGCGGTGATCAGGACAGCCAGTGAAGGAGCGGCCCGCAGCGGCTTGTAGGCGAGCCCCTCGATCGTAATGCCCAAGATGGTACAGACGGCCATCGCAAGCAGAATTGCCACAATGGAGGGAAGCCCCAGATAAGAGGTCGCACAGAAGGCGATGTAGGCTCCCACCATGATGACATCCCCATGGGCGAAATTAAGCATCTTGGCGATTCCGTAGACCATGGTATAGCCAAGTGCGATGATTGCGTAGACGCTTCCCAGACTGATTCCGTTGGCCAGATAGGAAAGGAAGGCCACGAGCACACACCTCATTTCCGGCACCCGGCGGGCAGGCCCGCGGATCGCCTCATAGTTTCAGGATGGTCACAAAAGGGGATAGGGCCGCCGTAACGACCGCGGCGGCCCAAAGCGAAATCTGTTACATGCCGACGTAGGCGCCGTTCTGGATCACCATGCCCTTCGGGGCCTTGGAAACTTCGCCGGTCGCGGCCCAGGTCATGCCCTCGCCGGTCAGCCCGTCGAAGGAGAAGTCGCCGGCGGTGAAGGTGGCGATCATCTTTTCGCAGACATCGGCAGCAGGCATGTCCGCGGTGATGCCGGCCTTTTGGCAGGCTTCATAAATGGCATAGATGCAGTCGTAAGCGTCCGCGGCGAACTGGTTGGGGGTCTCGCCGAACTGTTCGTTGTACTTCTTGGTGAAAGCGGCAGTACGGTCGTCGGAAGCATCCGCCGCGAAGGGGGTCAGCAGCATGACGCCCTCGGCCAGAGCGGTGTCAAAGTTCTCGAGGGTGAGGATGCCGTCCATGCCGTCAACGCCGAAGACCTTGGGGGAATAGTCCATGCCCTTGGCCTGGGTGAGGATCAGCGAAGCGGGGGTGTAGTAGATCGGCAGGAAGAGAAGGTCGGCTCCCGCGTTCTTTGCATCGGTGATCTGAACCGAGAAGTCGGTGGCGGTATCATCGGTGAAGGTGGTGGTGCTGACGATTTCAAGGCCCTGGTTGGCAGCCTCGCTGGCAAACTTCTCATAGATGCCGGTGGAGTAGGCGTCCGCGTTGTTATAGATAACGGCGATTTTGGTGCCGAGCTTCTGCTCCGCGATATACTGTGCGGAAGCGATGCCCTGGTTGGGATCGGTGAAGCACATCTGGAACATGTTATCCTTGCCCTCGATGACAGTAGTCGAGGAGGCGGAGGGGGTCAGCGCAAAAACGCGGTCGGCATAGGCCTCGGCTCCGACAGCCACACAGGGGCTGGTGGTGACGGTTCCGCACAGGATCTGCATTCCCCAGTCCTTCAGGGCGTTGTAGGCGTTGACCGACTTTTCGGCGTCGTGCTCGTCATCCTGCGGGTTGAAGGCAAACTGCATTCCACCGAGGGCGTTGATCTCATCGACGGCGATCTGCGCGCCATTTTTGGCAGCGGTGCCGTAGATCGCGGCGCCGCCGGTCAGCGGGCCGATAAATCCGATCTTGACCGCCTCTTCGGACGGAGCGGCGGGAGCCTCAGAGGCAGGAGCGCCGGAAGCGGCCTCGGACGAAGGGGCGGGCGCGCCCGCCGACGGGGCGGAGCTGGAGGCGCCGCCGCAGCCGGCCAGCGCGGCGACCATCGAAAGCGCAAGGACAGCGGATAAAATTTTCTTTTTCATCATCAATTCTCCTTCAATGTTGTTCCGTCCACGGTTTTCGGGACGGAGGTTGAATTACAAGGGATGATCTATATAAAAAACGGCCCCGCCAAAAGAGCGGCGCCGTTTTCAGCCTCAAAGCCTTATTGGATCGGCAGCGGTTCTTTTGTGCGTATGCAAAATTTCAGTACAAGAAGCCCTGCTCCAAGCGCGGGTACAAGGACGGCCGCGGGAATCATGGCAAGAAGGCATACTTGTACAATCAGGCATACCAACAAAAGGGCCAAAATAAAAACAAAAAGGGACGCTGCGCGGGCAGCGTCCAAAAAAATGACCGAAATGCAGCCGAAAAACGCCTCCGCACCACAGCAGGGAGCGGAGAATGTGCAATCATGAGCGGCGCTGAATTGCAGAGCATTTCCATCTGATGGAGAACTCTGGAATGTCTCTTTCATTGTTGCGCCCCCTTGATTTTAAAATCCTGCCAATCAATTCTGCATATAACATTGGTGAAAATATATAACATTTTGAAGGAATTGTCAACAGAGGGGTAAAATTTTTCTTTGTCAATCTTTTAACCTTACCGAAAGAGTTCACAAAATTTTTATCAGATCCTACAATTTTTTTTGAGATGTCCCAGACATATTGCTCGCCATACTTGTATGTTTTTAACAGACGTGCTGAGGAGAGATTGCAAAATTTGTTCTTTTCTCAGATTTTTTCTTTGTTGAAAAATTGTACGAAGAAACTGATTTTGTAAATGAATCTTCTGAAGATGCGGAAAAATCAAATTTGAAAGACGGACGTTTTCGATGGGAATACAATCTCCTTTGCCTGTTTGCCCGCGGGGAATCCGGACGCTTCTCATGGCAAATGATGTTGTCCAAAATGAGCGGACATAGTTTCGCGCCCCACATCCGGCTGAAGCGAGACGGACATCAGGGCGCGGCGCATCAGACGCGGTGCCTCGGCACAGCGATTTTAAAATTCGTGTGCGGAATCTATTTCGGCTTTTCCTCCATAAGACGGAGATTTTCTTGCAGGCGCTTCTCTCCGGGTGCGATCGCAAGCGCCTGCCGGCAGGCTTCCCGCGCTTCGGCGGCGCGTCCGGTGTACCAAAGTCCCAGCGAGAGCAGATCCCACGGCAGCGCGCCCCATGCTTCGGCGGTACAGATATAGCTTTCGGGACGCTTCGAAATTGAAAGCGCCTGGCGCGCGGCCCATACCGTTGCGTCGTATTCCCGCAGCTCCCAGAAAAATTCGGCCAGCTCAACCCAAGGCTCCCGCAGCCAGGGGGCTTCCCCCGCCGCGCGCAGAAGCCAGCGGCGGGCCTGCCGCAAATCGCCCTTTCCTCGGCAGGCCTGCGCGAGAAAGCGCATTGAGGCGCAGCGTTCGTCCTCCCATGTGGCGGAGGGCAGGGCAAGATGCCTGGTCAACGCGCCGATGGCGTCGTCCCAGCGGCGCTGGAACAGATATTCCCGGCCGAGGTAGTGAAGGCCCCGGTCGTCCCCGGGGCTCTCACGAACCGAGAGTTCCAGCAGGGGCAGGTACTGTGAACGCGACTTGGCGGGATCGGCATGATGGTCCAGCTGCATCCCCTCGACCCGAACCGTTTCGGGACGCGGTCCTTCTCCGATGTATTCCAGCACCTCATGCACCGGATGAATCCAGCGGTAAAGACCCCGGGCATGCACCTTTTCATACCAGAAAACGACCCCTTCGCTGCCGTCCTCGTTGAAATTCCAGACGTAGCGGTAGGTTGCCTGGCCGGTTCCGGGCTTCCACGCCGCTTCGAGCAGGGCGCGCCAGCCGGGACGGAGAAGCTCGTCAAGATCGGTGCAGACGCAGATATCCGCTTCTTCCGGCACCAGTTCGAGTGAGCGGTTGCGTGCCGTGTCAAACCGCCAGGGGGAGATGATCTCCCGGGTCACCTTCGCGCCGCCTTCCTCGAGAAGGCGCACCGTTTCATCGGTGGAGCCGGTATCCAGCACCACGATGCTGTCCGCCTCCCGCATTGATTCGATCCAGCCGGGCACAAACTTTGCTTCGTTTTTGCAGATTGCATAGACGCATACATGATAATGGTTCATAAACGGAAGCCCTCCTGAACGGGGCCGTGTTCCATGCGGCCCGCAGCCTTGAATCTCATTCTGCCCTTGTGCGTTGTGATTCCGCCGCTAAAATGACGCGGTCCGCGCGGCGTACAACCCCGAATGCGGACGGCCCGCGGCGAAAATGAAAGCGGACCCTCCGGAGAGAGTTCCGCCCGGTGACCGCGCTGCCGATATCCGGTGTGCCGCCGTGGACGGAAAATACAGCCCAATATATTTCGTCCAACTTTGCAGCGGCACAAACAGCCGGTTTTGCTTTCCGCACCCTTCGATGGATATGTATGGCTTTCCGCGCATGTCCTATGAACAAAGGAACCTGCATTTTCGGAAAATGTGTTGACTTGAGAGCGATTCAATGATATTTTAATAAAGAACAAATGTTCTAAAAACGCTTGACAACGATTTTTGACTTGGTTATAATATATTTACAGAAAAGCTTACATGCTTACAAAGAGGAATTCTGCCGCCGGCACGGAGAAGGTGAATGTGATGCCCCATGAAAGTTTTGGGAATTTTTTGGCGCGGAAAAGGATTCAAAGAGGAATGACCCTTCGAAAAATGGCGCAGCTGCTTGGCTGCTCGGCCCCATATCTGAGCGATGTGGAAAAGGGCCGCCGCAATCCTTTTGAGGTTGGAAAACTGGAGCTGGCCGCCCGGGTCCTCTGCCTCACCGCCGAGGAAACATCTGAAATGCTGGATTTGGCGGGAAAACAGCGCAACTCCGTCGCGCCGGATCTGCCGGACTACATCATGCGGCGGGATTATGTTGCCGCCGCGCTGCGGACAGCGCGCGATCTTGGCGCCGGGGAAAAGGAATGGGCGGCATTTGTCGAAGAGTTAAAACGGCGGAAAGGGTAAATGGAGGCCTATGCTGCGGCTGAATTTTTCCAAAAAGCAAAACGGGGTTCCTGTTTTGAGCAGAATCCAAATGGACCGGATGGCCGAATTGCTGCTGGCGGATTACCGCCCAACCGCGGTTTGGAGACCGCAGACGATCGACATCGATGACTTCGTCCAGAACTACCTCGGGATGCGGCAGGATTTTCAATATCTTTCCCACTGCGGGCTTTATTTGGGAATGACGGTTTTTTACAATACGGATCGGGTGGTGGTTTACAACCCTGAAGCGCGGCGCGCCGAATATCTCAGTGTCTGTGCGAAAACCATTCTGATCGACAGCAGCCTTTTGGAGAAAGGACAGGAACACCGTTACCGCTTTACCATGGGTCATGAAGCGGCGCATGGAATTTTACACGAAGCCTTTTTCGCAGCGGCGGAGGGACGAATGAATCCGGATAACCCGCCGGCGATCCAGTGCAGGACAAGCTGCTCCGCGGCGCGTGCCCGGGGCCTCTGGAGCGATCATGATTGGATGGAATGGCAGGCGGATGCCTTTTCCGCCGCTTTGCTGATGCCGCGTCCCGCCGTTTGTAAGGCGGCCCGGGATATCTGCCTGAAGAATCCTTATCTCGCGGCAAACGAGGAAATCCGCGCACTCGAACAGGCCGGAGCGGTTTCACGCCTTTTTTCCACGTCCTTCGAGGCCGCATTCCGGCGGCTGAAGGATCTGGGACTTGTCCGCCGAGGGCTTCCGCCGCGAAAGACCGGGGAGGTGCTCGGGGTGTTCCGTCAAGGAACCGGACCGGCACCCGGTCTATGGAAAGGGGGCGGCCTATGACGGAGAAACAGAATTACAGCCTTCGGCTCATCTGTCCATGGTGTCAAAAGGGGGCGGTGCTGACGCAGGGCAGAGCGAATGTCCGCATCTCGGTGCAATGCTCCAAATGCGGCCGGTTTTACAGCGCCGATCTGAATACCATGGAAACCAAACGGGCCTCCGCGTGCAGACGCGCGGGCGAAGGACGGACGATTACCGACTGACCGCCGGGGCGCAGTATGCCACCACAAAGGCCGGGGTAAGACCGCAAAATGCGGTACTGCCCCGGCCTTTGTGACGGAGGAAGCCGCGGAGGAGTTGAATCGGAAAATGACAAAGAGCGGTAAAACCGGAGAAGGAGGGCGAAGAATTGCTTGAGCGGCGCCGCCCCGTATGTCGCGATAAAAGGGATGGCAGGGGCGAGGGGTGCGCGGAACTGCTTGAACGGCGCCGCCCCGTATGTCGCGATAAAAAGGACAACAGGGCGAGGAGTGCGCGGAACTGCTTGAACGGTGCCGCCTCATATGTCGCAATAAAAAGGATGGCAGGGGCGTGGGGATGCATCCGGTGTATTTGCTGTGGGCTGAAAAATTGCCGCTCGAATCATCCGGCGGGAGGCATCGGAGAAGACTCAGTGTAAAAATACAAAAGCCCGGTGTATTCAGCCGGGGGAAAGGAAAAAGATGAAGAATTTGGTTTGGAGCTATGGCAGCGAGGGGGCCGCTGTTTCCGGAATGCTGGCCGCTGCCGGCACGTTCCTGAATTGGTGGTTTGGAGGGTTCGACAAGATGGTTCAGGCGCTGATCATCTGCATGGCGATTGATTTCGCACTGGGCTTTCTCGCGGCCGCCAAGTCGCGCACGATTGATTCCCACGTCATGTTCTGGGGCGGGGTCAACAAGGTTCTGGTGCTGGTTTTCGTGGGCTTCGGCGTTGTGCTCGACGGGATCATCGGGACCCCTGAGCCTTACATCCGCACTGCGATCATCTGGTTTTACATCGGCCGGGAAGGACTGAGCATTGTGGAGAATTATGGGAAGATGGGACTGCCGCTGCCGGAGTTTATCACGGCGGTTCTGAACCAGCTGAAGGATAAGGGCGAGCCGGAATAATGCGGTTCCGATGGGGAGAAAGACGTGCGCCGAAACGGCTCTTGAGCTTTTGCCCGGGCCGTGCTATACTCGGAAACGAGGTGATTTTATGAGGACGATTTCCGCTGCTGAAATTTCCGATGCGGTCCGCGCGCTCTGTATTGAGTCAAACCGGATTCTGCCGGACGATATGCGACGGGGTCTTGCCGCCGCGCGGAAGAATGAGCCTTGGCCGACCGCTGCCGGGGTGCTTGACGATATCATTGAAAATTACCGGCGGGCGGAGCGGCTTGAAATGCCTGTCTGTCAGGACACCGGCATGGCCTGCGTCTTTGTTGAGCTGGGGCAGGAGGTCCATATTGACGGCTCGCTGGAAGACGCGATTCAGGAGGGAGTGCGCCGCGGCTATCTGGACGGTTATCTGAGAAAGTCGGTCGTCTCCGACCCGATTGAGCGGATCAACACGCTGGACAATACCCCCGCGGTCATCACCTATGATGTCGTCACGGGGGACCGTCTGACCATCACCGTCGCGCCGAAGGGCGCGGGCAGCGAAAATATGGGGCGCCTCGCGATGCTTAAGCCCTCTGACGGGCTGGCGGGCGTGAAAAAGTTTGTCCTTGACGCGGTGGAGGCGGCCGGGCCGAATCCGTGTCCCCCCATCGTGGTGGGGGTCGGAATCGGCGGAAATTTCGACCGGGTCGCCCTGCTGGCTAAACGGGCACTTCTGCGGCCGATCGACCGGCGCAATCCCAACCCGGCATATGCCGCGCTCGAGAAAGAGCTGCTGGACTCCATCAATGCGCTCGGCATCGGGCCGCAGGGCTTCGGAGGAAGAACCACCGCTCTGGGAGTAAATATTGAGGTGTTTGCAACCCACATCGCACAGCTGCCCTGCGCGGTTAATATCGGATGTCATGTCACCCGCCATCAGACGGCGGTATTATAGGGGGAACCGCAGATGAATGAGAAAAAAAGAATCACAACCCCCTTTACCGCCGAGCAGGCACGCCTGCTGCGCGCCGGAGATGCGGTGCTCATTACCGGCACCATCTACACCGGACGGGACGCCGCCCACAAGCGGCTGATTGAGCTGCTTGATGCGGGAAAGCCGCTTCCCTGTGAGCTGCGCGATCAGATCATCTATTATGTCGGCCCGACTCCCGCTCGTCCCGGGGATATCATTGGCGCGGCGGGCCCGACCACCAGCTACCGGATGGACGCTTACGCTCCGCGCCTGATGGCCGAAACGGGCCTGCGCGGAATGATTGGCAAGGGCCTGCGTTCCCCCCGGGTGGCCGCGGCGATCCGGGACCATCATGGGGTTTATCTTGCGGCGATCGGCGGCGCGGGCGCGCTGCTCGCTTCCACCGTCCGTTCCTGTGAGATGGTTGCCTATCCCGACCTGCAGTCGGAGGCCATCCGGCGGCTGGAGGTGGTGGATTTCCCGGCGGTGGTCGTGCTTGACTGCGAGGGAAATAACCTCTATGAGAGCGGGCGCAGGGCCTACCTCGACTTTGTCCGCGCACAGCAAGGAGGGGAAAGATGATTCGCCGGGAGCTGCGTCGTTTCCTCCAGATGGCGGTGGCGTTCTTCCTCTATTCCCTTGGAATTTATCTGGGGATTCATGCCAACGTCGGGCTTGCTCCATGGGATGCTTTTGCCTCCGGCATTGCTTCTGCCGTCGGGACAAGCTACGGCGTCATGAACGTGGCCACCGGACTGACGGTCCTGCTGATTTCGGTGGGCATTTTTAAGGAGAAGTTTGGAATCTCCACTCCGCTGAACACGGTACTGATCGGAATGGGCGTCGATGTGATCGAAAGCTGGAATCTGCTGCCCTATCTTGACCACTTCTTTGGGGGAATCCTCATGCTGCTTACGGGGCAGTTCTTTATCTGCGTCGGCACGGTGCTCTACATTCCGCTGGCAATGGGCGGCGGTCCCCGCGATTCCCTGATGCTGGCGCTTGCCAAACGCTTTCCGAAGGTCAGGATCGGAGTGGTGCGAGGCTGCATCGAGGGGACGGTCCTCTTCATCGGCTGGCTTTTTGGCGCCAAGGTGGGGATTGGAACGGTCATTGCGGTCTTCGGGATCGGTACCATGCTTCAGCTGACCTGCACCCTTTTCCACAGCGATCTCAAAGGAGTGGTGCACGAAAGCTGTCTGGATACCCTGCGCCGCTGGAGGACCGAATATCTTGCTGAGAAGACCTCTGCGGCCCGATAGATGCGCGGATGCCTTGAGAACAAAGAACATCTTAACTGCAAGACGATATGTCAAAAGCGTGCCCTGCGAAGAGTCTGACTCTCCGCAGGGCACGCTTTTGGCCAAAGTATCACAAATTTGACGATGCTGCCTGCACAGCGGGCAGCGAATCTGCCATCCAGCGCACGATTGGGGCGATGCCAAGGAGCGTTGGCATCCGCGCCATGATAAATCCGAGCGGGTGGCCGGGGCGGCGCCCCGGTAAACATGGCAGTTTCAGCGGCTGTATGCGCCCGGCCGGGTGTCCGATCAGGCCGGACATCTCCCGATCAGCGAGGGCAGTCTCAACGGCTGGGCGCGCCATCCAAGCGCATGATTGAGACGGTGCCGAAGTGCCGCCGGCACCGGTCCATCTCTCCGGTGTCCCAGCCGCCCAAACGTGCGGCTGGAGCGGTATATATGCGAAAAACTTCATGCGTCGAAAGATTCTGCACATATCGTGGTGTGCCGCGGCGCATGAAGTTTTATACGCTCCGGAGCGCTGCTTTGCATTGCTTGTATTCGGGCGGCTCTGTGCGTGAGATCGGAGCAGGCTATTTTTTCAGACGCAGCGCCAGCCCTGCCGCCAAAGAACCAAAGGTCAGGCTGACAGCCTGAATGGTTCTCAGTCCGTACAGTTCGCTTCCGAGGATGGGCGGGTGACATGCGGTAAACCAAGTGACGGCCGACAGCAGCGCTCCCGCCGCTGTGATCAGCCATGCTTTGGAAAATCGGCGGCAGGCGGCCCGCATCGCTGCGCCCAGAAGCAGCGGCAGAAAGAGGACTGCCAGCCAGTTGAGGATGATCTGCCCCATGATTTTCCTCCTTGCGGTCAGGATCGAAAAATGCCGGCGGCACGGCGAAACGTCGGAAAGAGTCACGGACTGCTTAAACCGGAACCGGAAGCTCTCCGCCCCAGACGACCGAGCGGTAGCGCGCGGGATCGGTATCCCCTTCGGTCGAGATCAGCAGTACCTGAGAATCCGGGCCGATGCCGAGCAGCTCCTTTTGAGCGGCAAAATCGGGCAGCAGGCAGAGGGAGGCAAGCAGTCCGGCGCCGATTGCACCGCTTTCCCCTGAGACCACCCGGGGATCTTCTCCGGCAGGGGCGGCGAGAATCCGCATCCCAAGCGCCGAAACCTCGTCGGAGCAGGAAGCAAAGGCGAAAGCGTGGCTGCGAAGAAGCTCCCATGCGATGGGGTTGACTTCGCCGCAGCAGAGACCCGCCATCATCGAGGCAAGGTCGCCGCCCACCGCGAGCGGTTCGCCGCTGCCCTGAACCGCGGAACGGTAGAAGCAGTCGGCGGCGGCACACTCCATTACCACCAGACGGGGAGGATTTTCCGGAAAGCGGTTGACAAGGATACCCTGTACCGCCGCGGCGAGCGAGCCAACCCCCGCTTGAACAAAGACGTGGGTCGGCCGGTCGATCCCGGCGGCACGCAGCTGTGAAAGCGCCTCGTCGACGAGGGTGGCGTAGCCCTGCATGATGGCGGAAGGAATCTCGGTATAGCCCTCCCACGCGGTATCCTGCACCACTGTGGAATTCGGCGTTTCGGCGGCCAGTCCCGCCGCCTTGCGCACACAGTCATCATAGTTGAGACTTTCGACGGTGACCTCGGCGCCGAGCTTCTGGATGTTTTCCAGCCGGGCCCGGGAGGTTCCCTTGGGCATCAGCACGACGGCGCGCTGTCCCAGCTCGTGCGCGGCCCAGGCGACTCCGCGCCCATGGTTGCCGTCGGTGGCGGTAAAAAAGACGGCCTGCCCCAGCTGTTTCCGCAGGGCGGGGGAGGTGAGAAAATCATAGCCGGTTTCTCCGATATCCCGCCCGAGCTGCCCGGCGATGTACCGTCCGATGGCATAGGAGCCGCCGAGCACTTTGAAGGCGTTGAGACCGAAACGGCAGGATTCGTCCTTGACGAACACCCCGCCGACCCCGAGGGATGCGGCGAGATGGGACAGATGTGCGAGCGGCGTCACCGCATATTGGGGAAAGCTTTGGTGGAAACGGCGGACCCGGGTGATTTCCTCCGGGGCAAAGAGCGGAAGAAAGCGGTCCTCGGATTTGGGCAGATGGTTTGGCTCAATACGGATCATAGCGCGGACTCCTCCTTTTTTGTCATGATTTGGCTCAATACGGATGATGATAGCGTGGGCTCCTCCCCTTTTGCCGGTAAATAGACCTCGGGACAAACCTTGAGAATCTTTGCTTTGAGGGCCAGAAAGTCCTCAAAGGCGGCGGGCTTCTGGGCGGGATACCGCAGCAGCGCGGAAGGATGCAGCGTCCCCATCATCAGGGTGCCGTTTTTCATGAAAAATTCCCCATGCTGCCGGGTCACTCTGAAATCGGGCGAGATGAGCCGCTGGGCGGCGATTCTGCCGAGGCAGACGATGATTTTCGGCCGGATCAGCCGCACCTGCTCCCGCAGGAATCCAATGCAGGCCTCGGTTTCGTCGGGCTGGGGATCGCGGTTTTTCGGGGGACGGCATTTGACCATGTTGGCGATGTAGACATTTCTCTCCCGGGAGAGATCGACCGCATCCAGCATCCTGTCGAGAAGCTGCCCCGCCCGGCCGACAAAGGGAAGTCCCTGCTCGTCCTCGTTCTGTCCCGGCCCCTCGCCGATCAGCATCACGCGGGCATCGGCGGGACCCGCGCCGAAGACGACGCTGCGGCGTTCCTCGCAGAGCCGGCAGCCTTTGCAATCCTTCATCGACGCGGCAAGTTGTTGAAGTGTCTCGGCCATCTTGTTCCCTCCTGTTTGCCGCCTCGGTGACGCGGCTTGATTTCTACCATGATGATAGCATAAAGCGGAATTTTTGTCACCCCGGCACGACGGGAAGAAAACATTCGAGGGAAAGGCGCGGGCTCCCGGAGAAGTTCCCTGTGAAACCTGACAATCGGGGGTGTGTTCGGCACAACAGACGGAAGAATTTGCAAAAATCCTACAAAAATTTGTGAATCCCCTTGAGCATTCTGTTCTCAGAGGTGTATAATAATACCGTATAAGGTCCATGAAAACTGTAAAATGGAGGAATTTGCACCATGCTGTTTGACAAGCTGATCGCTACCCTGAAAGCGGACCCCCGCACCATCGTCTTCACCGAGGGCCCCGATCCCCGTATTCTTGAGGCCGCTTCCCGTCTGAAAAAGGACGGACTGCTCACCTGCATCCTCGTCGGTAAGGTCGATGAGGTCAAGGCCGCGGCCAAGGCCGGCGGCTTTGATATCGAGGGGATGGAGATCCTTGATCCCGCCACCTATCCCAGAATGGATGAGATGGTGGAAAAGATGGTTGAGCTGCGCCGCGGCAAGATGACCGCCGACGAGTGCCGCGCGGCCCTTTCGAAGGGCAATTATTTCGGCACCATGCTGGTGAAGCTGGGGGGTGCCGACGCCCTGCTCGGCGGCGCGACCTATTCGACCGCCGATACGGTTCGCCCCGCGCTGCAGATCGTCAAGACCAAGCCCGGCAACAAGATCGTCTCCTCCTGCTTCATCCTGGTCCGCACCGGCAAGGATGGCAGCGAAGAGAAATATGCGATGGGCGACTGTGCCATTAACATCGATCCGACCGAGGATGATCTTGTCGAAATCGCCGTCGAAACCGCCCGCACCGCGAGCATCTTTGATATCGACCCCAAGATTGCGATGCTTTCCTATTCCACCCTCGGCTCCGGTAAGGGCGAGAGCGTCGATAAGATGAAGAATGCCACTGCCAAGGCCAAGGCTGCCGCGCCTGAGCTGGCGATTGACGGCGAGCTGCAGTTTGACGCCGCCTTCTCGCCGGTGGTCGCCAAGACCAAGTGCAAGGGCTCCCCCGTTGCCGGTCAGGCCAACACCTTTATCTTCCCGGATATCAACGCCGGCAACATCGGCTACAAGATCGCCCAGCGTCTGGGCGGCTTCGAGGCCTATGGCCCGATTCTGCAGGGACTCAATGCCCCGATCAACGATCTCTCCCGCGGATGCAACGCCGATGAGGTTTACCAGATGGCGATCATCACCGCCGGTCTGAAATAAGCTTTTGTTCCCCAGCATTCCAAAAGCCCGCCGTTTTTGAAACGGCGGGCTTTTTATATGGAGTTACATCAGCGCGGTGAGCACGCTGGATTTGGTGACGATTCCCATGAGACGGTTGTCGCTGTCAACCACCGCGATCGGAAAGGGGGTTTCGGCCGCGACCGGCATGATATCGGCCACCAGCACGTCGTCGTGGGTGGTTTGAATCTCCCGTTCCATAACCTCGCTGGTTTTGAGTTGTTCCCGGTGGGCGCGGATCGCCTGCGCAACGGTAAGGATTCCCTCAAACTGCATTTCGTCGTTGACGACGTAGATGCTGGAGAGGGCGTTGGCGCGCATCTCACGAAGCGCGTGGTCGATCCCGTCGTGAGCCCGCATCACGCAGGAGGGGGTCATCATGATGTTGCGGACGGTGAGCACCTTGCTCTTGTCGGCCGAACCGATGAATTCCCGCACATAGTCGTCGGCGGGATTGGTGCTCATCTCCTCGGGGGTGCCGGTCTGGACGATCCTGCCGTCCCGCATGATCGAGACGGTGTCGCCGAGCTTAAACGCTTCGTCGATATCGTGGGTGACAAAGATGATCGTTTTTTTCAGCTTGCGCTGCAGGGAGAGAAGCTCAAACTGCATCTCGCGCCGGACGAGCGGATCGAGCGCGGAGAAGGGCTCATCCATCAGCAGGACCTCGGCGTCGTTGGCAAGCGCCCGCGCAATGCCGACCCGCTGGCGCATTCCGCCTGAAAGCTGGGCGCAGGATTTGTGTTCCCAGCCGGAGAGGCCGACCATCTCGATCATCTTCATGGCCTTCTCCTCGCGCTCGGCGCGGGAAATCCCCTTGACCTCCAGCCCGTAGGCGACGTTGCCAAGCACGTCCCGGTGGCTCATCAGGCCGAAGGACTGAAAGACCATCGAGATTTTGTTGCGGCGGAATTCCAACAGCTCCTGCTTGTTCATTTCGGCCAGAGCCTTCTCCTCGAAGATTACCTCGCCGCTGGTGGGGCGGTTAAGCCGGTTGAAGCAGCGCAGCAGAGTGGATTTCCCTGAGCCGGAGAGACCGATCAGCACATAGATTTCCCCGCGCCGGACCTCGAGGTTGATGTCCCAGAGCGCCGCGGTAACACCGGTTTTCTGATAAACGGTATTCTTATCCGAACCGGCCCGCATCATTGCGGACGCCTCGGAACGGTTGAGGCCGTAGAGCTTGCAGAGGTTTTTGACCTGAATCAGAGTTTCGGACATCTTACTTTTCCTCCTTCCCGAACCAGCCCTGGGTCACGCGGTCGAGGATCACCGCGAGAATCACCACCGATGCGCCGGAAATGACGCCGCGCCCCATCTCGATGCGGTTGACAGCGTTGAGGACCTCCACGCCGAGACCGCGCGCGCCGATCATCGAACAGGTGACGACCATCGCCATCGCCATCATCAGAGTCTGGTTTACGCCGGTCATAATGGTGGGCAGTGCCTGCGGAATCTGTACCTTGAAAAGCGCCTGCATCCGGGTCGATCCGAAGGATGCGGCCGCTTCGACCACCTCCCGGTCAACCTGACGGATGCCGAGGCTGGTCAGGCGGATGACCGGAACCACCGCGTAGATGACGGTGGCGATCACCGCGGATGGCGAGCCGAGGCCGAAGAAAAGCAGCGCCGGAATCAGGTAGACGAAGACCGGCATGGTCTGCATGGTGTCAAGCACCGGCCGGGCGAGGTTGTTGAGCCGCCGGGAGGTCGAAAGAAGAATGCCCACCGGCAGTCCGATCAGAAGCGAGATTATAACGCCCGCAATGACGATGGCGAGGGTGGTGATCATGGCGCTCCAGTAGCCGACCACCCCGATTAGGGCGAGCAGAGCGGCATAGAGAATGCCGCTTCTGATGCTTTTTCGGGATTTCCACCCGAGAAAGAAAACCGCGCCGATGAGGAGAAACCAGGGAATATGGGCGAGCAGCCAGCCGATTCCGTTGACCAGGGCGGTCAGGCCGCCGCTGATTCCGTCCAGCACCGGGGAGGCCCAAAGCGCAAAGCCCCGAACCGCCGAGTCAATCGCGTTGAGATCGGGCTTCATGACGAAGGGAAAATTAAAAAGCCACTCCATTGATGATGTCACCTCGGTTTGTTGATTTGGAATCAGAGCGCCTCGCGGAGACGGGAGGCCTGCTCGGAGGTCAGGAACTGGTCAACCAGCTCGGGATGCCCTTCCTTGAGGAACCAGGCGGCGGCGTCCTGATAGGTGGAGCCTGCATTCTGCTGGAGATAGGCCAGCCCCTCGCTGGTCAGGGCGGAGGAGGTGTGATATTTCGAGAGGAACTCGCAGAATTCAGGATTGCTTGCAGCAAAATCATTGCTTACGCAGACGTTGACGCGAACCGAAGGACAGGCGGTCTTCCCCTCGAAGTAGGCGGCCGCGTCGTAGGGGGCGTCCTCCAGAAGCACAAAGTCATAGAGGCCCATCAGCCAGGTTGGCTCCCAATAGTAGAAAACAACCGGCTCCTTCTTGTCCCAGGCAGAAATAATGGTGGCGTTCATCGCCGCGTCCGACCCGGGAATCACATAATTGTACTGGCTGTCCAGACCGTAGTACTGCACCTTCTTTTCCATGATCTCGGTGATCGACCAGCCGGGGATGCCGCCGAAGATGCGGGCTTTTCCGGGCGAATCGGGATCGGGGAACAGGTGCGCGTAATCCTTGAGATCGGCGACCGATTTCAGCCCCGGATTCTCATCCGCCACATAACGCGGGATATAAAAGCCCTGTATGTTGTCGTCAAAATTGACCCCCAGTTCGGTCAGCTTGCCCGCGGCGAGATCGCCCTCGTAGTCAGGCAGATTATCGGTCCAGGTTTCCATGTGGATGTCAATTTCCCCCTTCATCAGGGCCTCGTGACTGATCGGGGTGGAAGCGGGAGTTTCGGTCCAGGTGTATCCGAAGACCTTTTCGGCGATCAGGCCGGCTACGGCGTTGTGGAATTTAATAGAATCCCAGCCGACGTCTGCAAAGACAAGGTCGGTCTTTTCCTTTGGCGCGGCCGCGCCCGAAGATCCCGATGCGGCGGGAGAGGACGAGCAGCCTGCCGCGGTAAGAATCAGAGGCAGGGCGAGCAGAAACGCAGCGATCTTTTTCATAATAGGCTCCTTTCTGGTGGGAAAATTCCCTTGAAAATCTGACAACTCAATGCTAACATATGAGTTGTCAGCTGGTCAAGAAAAAGCGTATGAAAATTTGTTTCGTTTTCATTAAGAATTTCTAAAGAAAAGGGGGAACGGGGTCGCGGAGCGCCGTGCGAAAGGGGATGCGGCGGAATTGGCCCGAACGATTTGAGGGTCAGGCGGACGCCCATGGGAATAACGGACTGGATTGCCCATGAGGGGTTGTTTGAACGATTTGAGAGTCAGGCGGGCGGACATCCCAGCAGCGCGGACACCAGAGCAATCTGTGTGATCTCGCAGGCAACAATCAGGATATCCTGCGGTTCAAAGCGGAAGCCGGGACCGGGGGAAAGACAGATTTCTTCGCCGCGCCGGACGGCGACAACGGTGGCGCCGGTCTGCTGGCGGAATCGGAGCGTGCCGATATCCTTTCCGGACGCGGGGCTTTCGGGGGACAGCAAAAATTCGTAGGTGCGCAGGCGGTCGCTGTGGCGGAATCTTTCGCTGAGGTCGAAAATCTTCCGGTAAGTTTCGGTGATTTTTTCATTGAGCCGGTCCCGCTCTTCAATAAGGGCGCGCAGCTCGCATTTGAGGCGGCTCATATCGCTTCCGGCCTGATACTGCTCGACATATTCGACGGCGCGCGCCTTGGAAAGGACGACTGACCCCACATTTTCGCGGATTTCGGTGATTCCCATGTCCGAGAGCAGCCGCATAGCGCGGCGAATCGTCTCGGGGGAAACGCGGTATTGTGCCCCCATCAGGGAGCGGCCTGAGAATCGTTCCTGCTCCTTAATTTCTCCGCAGGCAATTTTTGCGGCGATGTCATAGGCAATTTGTGCGTATACAGGAAGCGCGGGCTGGTTTTTCATCTTCCGTCATCTCTCCGTAGGTTTAATCGAGTCAGAAAACATCTGACAACTTTATTATATTATTAAAGTTGTCAGATGGCAAGCTACAAAATAGTGACAATCCTTCTCCGTTCACGCTTGCAGGGGGTTCGGCGGTCAAGCGGATGCAATGGAAACGCCAAGCATAATCCTCCGCCGTCCGCGCCCTCAGGGGGTTCGACAATCAAGCGGATGCAATGGAAACGCCAAGCATAATTCTCCACCGTCCGCGCCCTCAGGGGATTCGACGGTCAGGCGGATGCAATGGAAGCGCCAAGCGTAATCCTCCGCCCTCCGCACCCGCAGGGGGGGCGACAATCAAGCGGATGCAATGGAAACGCCAAGCGTAATCCTCCGCCGTCCGCGCTCGCAGGGAGTTCGACGGTCAGGCGGATGCAATGAAAACACCAAGCGTAATCATCCACCGTTCATGCTTGCAAGGGAGCGCAGCAGAGTGATACAATGGGAAGGCCGATCGGAAAGGGAGGAAGAGCCATGGAGCGATTGCTGGAGCATTGCACCCTTTGCCCGCGCCGCTGCGGAGTAAACCGCGCGGCGGGCGAACGCGGCCGCTGCGGTGCCGGAAAAGCGGTGCGGGTGGCGCGGGCCGCGCTGCACCCTTGGGAAGAACCCTGTATCTCGGGGAGCCGCGGGTCCGGGACGGTGTTTTTTTCGCACTGCGCTCTTGGCTGCGTCTTTTGCCAGAATGCGCCCCTGAGCCGTGAAGGCGCGGGGCTGGAAATCGGGACAGGACGGCTGGGGGAAATCTTTCTGGAGCTGCAGGCACAGGGAGCGCACAACATCAATCTGGTTACACCCACCCACTACGTTCCGCAGATTCTCGAGGCGGCGGCCCTTGCGCGGGCGGATGGACTGAGAATCCCCTTTGTCTATAACTGCGGCGGTTATGAACTGCCTGAAACGGTCGCTCTGCTTGATGGGACGGTGGATCTCTGGCTCCCTGATTTTAAGTATGCCCAATCGAGGCCCGCCGCACGCTACAGCGCGGCAGCCGATTATCCCGAGCGGGCGCTGGAGGCAATTGAGGCGATGGTGCGGCAGACCGGAGCGCCCTGCTTTGGCCCCGACGGACTTTTGCAAAAGGGGGTGCTGGTGCGGCATCTGCTGCTGCCGGGCCTGCTGGCCGATTCGATGCGGGCGGTTGAGCTGCTGGCCGAACGGTTTGAGGGGCGGATCCTTTTGAGTCTGATGAGCCAGTTTACCCCCATGCCGGCGTGCTCTGCGCGCTTTCCTGAGCTTTCGCGTCCGGTGAATCCGCGCCACTATGAGGCTTTGGTGGAATTTACCGCTTCGCTGGGAGCCTTCGACTGCTATACGCAGGAGCCTTCCGCCGCCGATGGAGCTTTCATTCCAAGCTTCCTCGGGCAGGGGGTTTTGGCCGCCGGCACACCGGGAAAGGCTGATACATGAAGTATTACCGGAGAGAAACGCCGCGTTTTGCGCTCTGCGGGCTCAACCGCGCGCTCTGCCCGATGCAGCTCGGCGGGTACTACTGTCCCCGGCCGCGGCGGAGGCGAGGGGCATCAGCCCTGCCGCTTTACGCGCTGTGCGAAGGGGAGAAGGGTTGAATGCTGCCGCTTCCGCGAGACTTATCCCTGCGGGGAATATCGGGGCGCGGCCGGCTGGGATTCCTTCGTGACCCATCAGGATATGCTCCGGGATTTTGCGCGGGCAAAGGAGAGCGGCGTCCCTGCCTATCTGGCGGAGCTGGGTGAACGTGCCGGGATCCTGCGTTGGCTTTTGGAGCACTGCAGCGGCGGCCACCGGAAGAATTCCTTCTGCCTCGCGGTGAATCAGCCGGATTTTCCGCAGCTTCACGCGGCGGTGAATCAGCTTTCGGCGGCCAATGCGAGGATGTCCCGCGGCCGCCGGAACGCGCGGAAAAGGCCGTTTCCCTTTTGAGCCGGGCGGCGGCACGACAGGGCGTTTTGCTTAAACTGGGGAAAAGACCGAAAAAGACGGCGGAAAGGCCGTCAGGGGAAGGAGATTAACGTCTCGATGGAATACCGGTATGACACACAGCTTCTGATTGAAGGAAAGCATCTCGACGAGGATGCAATCCACGCATATTTTACGGAAAATTTTGCGGGAGACTGTCTGCTTGCGATCGGAGATGATACCCTGATCAAGATTCATTATCATACCAATGAGCCATGGAAGGTTTTGGAATACTGCGCTGCTCTGGGAGAGATCCACGATATTGTGGTGGAGGATATGGACCGTCAGTCCAGAGGGCTGCACGGCTGATGAAATAACAGAAGGAACAAAACGCGATGAACGAAAAAGAAGTTTCCGAGATCCGCCGGCGTTTTCGGCCGGACAAAAGCAACATCACGCGGGTACGGGCGTGCTATGTCAACGAGAAGCGGGAGATTGTTTCGCAGTTTGAGCAGTCGCTCGCCGTAACGCCGCAGGAGGAGTCGGAGCGGATTTTGGCGCTGCTCAAGCGCACCCTGTCAGGGACATTGGGGAAAAACCTGATCGATGTGGAATTTTCCACCGGACAGGTCGCCGGCAGCGACGAGCACCGTTTGCTGATGGCGCTGCGGAATTCCTCCCTCAAGGATGAAGAGGCGGTGCAGGCCCTTTATCAAAAGGTGATCGGCTCCCTTTCGATCGAGGGGGATTACCTGATTCTGCTGACCCACGACACCTACGACGTGCCCTACCGGTCGAAGGATGGGCAGCGGCAGGATGACGCCTCGTCGGAGGTGTTTTCCTACATTCTTTGCAGCATCTGTCCGGTCAAAATGACCAAGCCGGCTCTGAGCTACTACGCGCATGACGACCGGTTTCACAGCCGCGAGGCGGATTGGCTGGTCGCGCCGCCCGAGCTGGGCTTTCTGTTCCCGGCCTTCGATGACCGCTGCACCAATATCTATAATGCCCTTTATTATACCCGCAGCGTCTCCGAAAACCATCAGGAGCTGGCCGACGCCCTTTTTCACCTTGAGATTCCGATGCCCGCCGCCGCGCAGAAGGAGACCTTCGGGGAGATTCTCGGGGATGCGCTCGCGGGTGAATGCAGCTACGAGGTGGTACAGTCGGTGCACGACGAGCTGTGCGGCATGATCGGGGAGCACAAGGCCGACAGGGAATCCGAGCCGCTGAAGGTTTCCCGGCAGGAGGTTCGGCAGGTGCTGGAATCCTGCGGCGTTTCGGACGAGCATGTGGAGGCTTTTGAGCGGCGGTACGAGGCCGAGTTCGGCGCGGACATCGGCCTCAGCCCGAAAAATCTTGTGGACACCAGGCAGCTTGAACTACGCACCCCCGATGTGACCATCAAGGTGAACCCGGAACGCAGTGATTTGGTGGAAACGCGCATCATCAACGGAGTAAAATACATCCTGATCCGGGCGAATGACGGCGTGGAGGTCAACGGTGTGGCGATTCACATTTCAGAATCGGCGCATGTCTGAGCGGGCCGCTGTTCCGCCCGGGAACTGAAATGTTGAAAACCCAGAAATCTCATGATATAATAAAGCGTT
Source organism: Yanshouia hominis (assembly GCA_014385025.1). Classification (GTDB taxonomy): domain Bacteria; phylum Bacillota; class Clostridia; order Oscillospirales; family Ruminococcaceae; genus Yanshouia; species Yanshouia hominis. The sequence goes on from JACRTB010000003.1 coordinate 249,994, forward strand.
ATTACATTTTGAAAAGGGGCGTTCTTCCAAGATGGAGGAAATCTATTTCGACAACGCCGCAACCACTCGAACCGACCCCGAGGTGGCCGCGCTGATGACCCATGTGCTCTGTGAGGAGTACGGCAACCCTTCCTCGCTGCACAGCCGGGGGGTGCGGGCCCAGCTTTTGATCGAGCGGGCGTCCCGGCAGCTCGCGGCGGCACTGGGAATGAAGCGCGGAAAAGGCAGGATTCTCTTTACCTCGGGCGGAACCGAGGCAAATAATCTCGCCCTCTTCGGCGCGGCGGATGCGCTGCGCCGGCGGGGCAGCCGGATCGTGACCACCTCGGTGGAGCACGCTTCGGTGCTCGAATCCGCAAAGGAGCTGGGGACGCGCGGGTTTGAACCGGTTTTCCTCTCGCCCGGACCGGATGGGAGAATTCCCGTTGACGCATTGCTGTCGGCATGCAGCGAGGATACCATCATGGTCTCGATGATGCTGGTGAACAATGAGGTCGGCGCGGTGCAGCCGATCGCCGATCCTGCGGTGATCCGGGAGATACGCCGCCGTTCCCCCCATGCTCTGATTCATGCCGACGCGGTGCAGGCTTTCTGCAAGTATCCCTTCTCCATGCCGGCGCTCGGGCTCGACATGGTTACGGTGTCGGCGCATAAAATCCATGGCCCCAAAGGGAGCGGGGCACTCGCGCTGGCGGAGGGGGCGCGGATTCTCCCGCAGCTCTTCGGCGGTGAGCAGCAGAACCGGCTGCGCCCCGGCACCGAGAACGTCGCGGGCATCGCCGCGCTCGGACTGGCGGCGGAAAACGCCTTCTCCCATCTGGAGGAGAACCGGGCCGCGGCCACCGCGGTGGGGGCACGCGTCCGGGAACGTCTTTCCGGCGGGAAGGGGATTGTGTTTCATTCCCCTCAGGCGGACTGCTCTCCCTTTCTGCTCAATCTCTCGGCGGTGGGCTACCGTTCCGAGACGCTGCTGCACGCGCTGGCGGCAGAGGGAATCTACCTTTCAAGCGGCTCTGCCTGCTCGAAAGGGGCGAAAAGCCATGTTCTCGCCGCGATGGGATGCCCTGCCGCTGAGATTGACTCTGCTCTGCGGCTGAGCTTCTGCAAGTATAACACCCCGGAACAGGCCGACCGCTTTGCCGAAACGCTGCAGCGGATTACTCAAACGCTGCGCCGCAGCAACTGAAGGAGAAGAAGCCGATGAAAGAGATGTTCCTGCTCAAATATGGTGAGATCGCGCTCAAGGGGGCCAACCGGGCTTCCTTTGAGAGCGTTCTGATGAAGAATATCCGCCGCCGCCTTGCCGACCTCGGAGAGTTTACCGTTATGAAGTCCCAGTCGACCATTGCGGTGATTCCGCAAAACGGGGATCCCGATCTCGATGAGGCTTATGACCGTCTCTCGAAGGTCTTCGGCATCTCGGCCATGAGCCGCAGCGCCGTGGTGGAAAAGTCCTTTGAGTCGATCTGCGCGGGCCTGCCCTATCTCGACGGGGCGCTTGCCCGGGCCGGCACCTTTAAGGTGAGCGCCAAACGTTCGGACAAGACCTTTCCGCTCGGTTCCCCGGAGATTTCGGCCCGGATCGGCCATGAGCTTTTAAAGCGTCACCCGCACCTGAAGGTGGATGTGCACCATCCGGATGTCGAGGTCTGGGTTGAGGTGCGCGACCGCGCCGCTTACCTCCATGCGGGGCAGCAGCCCGGCGCGGGCGGGATTCCGGTCGGCACCGGCGGACGCGCCGCCCTTCTGCTTTCCGGCGGTATTGATTCCCCGGTCGCGGGCTATATGATGGCCAAGCGCGGGGTGCAGATCATGGCGGTTCATTTTGCCAGCCCGCCCTATACCAGCGAACGGGCGCTGCTCAAGGTCAAGGAGCTCTGCCGCCGGATGACCGCCTATACCGGCCGGGTTAAGCTCGCGGTGGTCGGCTTTACCGAGATTCAGCAGGAAATCGGCCTGCACTGCCCGGAGGATTATTTCACCCTCATCATGCGCCGCTTTATGATGGAGATTGCCTCGCGGATCGCCGCGGAAAACGAGTGCGGCGCGCTGGTCACCGGAGAGAGCCTCGGACAGGTCGCCAGCCAGACGATGAAGGCCCTTGCCTGCACCGACGACGCCTCATCTCTGCCGGTGCTTCGTCCGGTCATCGGGATGGACAAGGAGGAAATCGTCGCCATTGCCCGCAGGATTGACACTTTTGAGACTTCGATTCTTCCCTATGAAGATTGCTGCACCGTCTTTACGCCCCGCCATCCCAAGACCAAACCGAATCTCGAAGCGGTGATCAAGGCCGAAAGAAATCTCGACCGGGAGGCGCTGATTCAGAGGGCGCTCGAACAGGCGGAATATCTGCGCATTACCTATGACACCGATTTTGCGGAAGAATAAGCCAAAAGGAGGAGCGCCATGAACAGGCGGTCAAGCGCTGCGCGGCGCCGCGCGGCACGCGGCGCCAAGTGGGACCCCAGACAGGCGCGGCTGCTGATGGTCGGCGGCGGAGCACTGCTCTTCGTTCTGATTTCAGCCTTTGTCTGGATGCTTTCCGGCGGCCCGGAGCCAAAGGAACTTCCGGCGGGACCGGCGCCGTCCGCCGTATGGATGAGCGCTTCCTCGGAGGAATCCGTGCCTGAGGCGGCGGAAAGCCCCGAAGAGGAGCCGTCTTTCAGCGAAGAACCATCCTCCCGGCCGGAGGAGGATTCCCCGAGCGAGGAGGCTTCCTCTGAGGAAACGCCCGGCTCTTTGAGCGAAGCACCGTCCTCCCAGCCGGAGGATTCCCCGAGCGGGACGGCTTCCTCTGAGGAAACGCCCGGCGCTTCGAGCGAAGCGCCGTCCTCCCAGCCGGGGGATTCCCCGAGCGAGGCGGCTTCCTCTGAGGAAACGCCCGGCGCTTCGGATGAAGCACCGCTCCCGGCGCGGGAGGCCCCGGCGACCATTGATCTCAACGAACTGGAGCTGCCCGCGGAAGAAGAGCCGGACGAGCCGGCTGAGGAACCGGACGATGGGGAGGATGCGATATCCTCCTCCGGGGCACAGTCGAACCCCAAGTCCCACCCTGATGCCGGGGACGAGGAACTTCTCGTCACCGTTGGCGGTGCGCGGCAGAGGATGAACGCCTATGATCTCATCTGCCGGGCTGTTCAGAACGAAACCAACGGTCTGCTCGCGCCCGAGGCGCTCAAGGCCCACGCGGTTGCGACCTATACCATGATCCTCTACAACAACGAGCGCGGAATCGCTCCGGCGGTCATCCTGAAAACGCCGGTGTCGTCCGCAACCGAAAAAGCCGTTGCGGAAGTCATCGGGCAGGCGGTTTACTACAAGGGACAGTATGCCAATACCGTCTATCACTCGACCAGCAGCGGAAAAACCACCAGCTCGCAGTCGGTCTGGGGCGGAGCACTGCCCTATCTTGTCCCGGTGGAAAGCCCTTATGATAAAAAGGCTCCCGGCTATAAGGGCGCCGCGGCGGTCAGCCGCAAAAATTTTGCCAAGCGGGTGGAGACGGTTTACGGCATTGAGCTGGACGGCGATCCTTCCGAATGGATTACCGCCGAACGCGACGCGCCGGGCGGATATGTCGGCACCGTCGAAATCGGCGGCTATACCCGTTCTCAGGGCGGGAGCTTCGGTACCGGGACCATCACCGGGCGCAGCGTGCGGGAGCAGCTCCTTTCGTTCGGAATCCGTTCGCACTGCTTTGAGGTGCGGTACGACGAGGAAGGGGACCGCTTCCTGTTTACAACCTACGGCTATGGACATGGCGTGGGAATGAGCCAGTACGGAGCACATTATATGGCGCTTGACGGATACGATTACCTTGAGATTCTGGAGCATTACTACACCGGCGTCACAGTGGAATGAGGAGGCTGCCATGAAAATTCTTGCGGTTGATTACGGGGATGCCCGCACCGGACTTGCCGCCTGTGACAAGGATGAGATGATTGCGTCACCGGTCGGCGTCATCAAGGAATATAACCGGGAAAAGCTGCTGGATGCGGTGGCCGCGTGTGCCGCCGAGCAAAGGGTGCAGCGCATCGTGGTGGGCAATCCCCTGAATATGAACGGCACGGCCGGAGAGCGCAGCGGTTTGGCCGCGGAGTTTGCCGGCCGCCTTGAGGAACGGTCCGGGATTCCGGTTGTGCTTTGGGATGAGCGGAGCACCACTGTTTCGGCAATCGGAATTCTGAACGCGACCGACGTGCGCGGAAAAAAACGCAAGGCCGTCGTGGATGCGGTAGCCGCGGTGCTGATCCTTGAGGGTTACCTTGCCTACCGAAAAAATCATCCGGAGGACTAAAATCCGCCGCCGGAGCTGCCGTTTCCCGATTTGGTGGAATGATTCAAATACAAAAGCGAAAAGAATAGCCGCCGGGATCAAATGAACAGGTCCAGAAAAAACGGACAATAGACAAAAAGCCCCCTGATGTAGGAAAATGGAACTGCATCAGGGGGTGTTGTTATGTCCGAAAAAAAGGAAAGGTTCACTATAGTGGAGAGATGAAAGAACAGGTTCGAAAAGAGATCGGGGCGGGAAAAAGCCAGTGTGAAGTAAGCCGTAAATACGGGATCAGCCGTTATGCAATTCAGGGTTGGTGCGGACTTCGACCTGAAACAAAGCTGTGGCAAATTGTACTTTTGCCTAAGGGCAGGCCCCGGAAAATACGAACGCTCGAAGCTCGAAGATTACCAGAAGGAAAACAAACGGTTGAAGATGGAAAATCAATTGCCGCGGGATTTTCTCTCGCTCACAGAAAGGATGTGAAGCCGAAGTTCAAATACCAAGTCATCTGTCGTCATCAAGCAGAGTATCCCGTATCTGCTATGTGCCGGTTCTTTGGTGTATCCGGAAGCAGTTACCACGATTATATAAAACGTCTGGGACAGGCTCATAAGGACGCCGCTCTGGCCGAAAAACTTCGTGTACAGCAGGCACACTGCTGGCTACCGCCGGATGCACCTTTGGCTGGAAAGCCAGAGGATCCACCACAATCCAAAAACTGTACTTAGAATCATGAAAAAGTATGGTATTCTGTCTGAGATCCGCAGAAAACGGAAATGGCGGAACATGGGACAGCAGATGTGCAAGTATGAGAATCTGCTGAACCGCCAGTTCCAGGCAGACTGTCCCAACACAAAATGGGCAGCAGACATCTCTTATATCCAGACGGCGGAAGGCGCCCTGTATCTTTCTATGATCCGGGACCTATACGACAACAGCATCGTTGCTTATAAGACGGCTGCTCAGCAGACTGTAAATCTGGTACTGGACGCCATTCGGTCAGCCATGAAGAATGTGAAAAAGAGGATCGCTGCGGAGCTGCAGCTCCACAGCGACCAAGGATTTCAGTACACCTCTCAAGCATACTTCGACCTGACTCAAGAATATGGCATTACCCCCTCCATGTCAAGACGGGGAAATCCGTATGACAACGCTCTGGCTGAAAATTTCTTCTCAACTCTGAAAACAGAGTGCATTTACAGACATAAACCCGGTTCTTTTCGCGAGGCGGATGAGATGATCGATGCTGATATCTATTTTTATAATCATGAGCGCATCCGGACAAAAACAGGAGTGGCGCCGCTGACGCTGCGCCACTCCGCTTAAAACTGAATATTTTCCTGCTCAGGTGCTTTTTTCCACTGTCCGCACAATCTGGGGCGGTTCAGCATCAGTGAGCAGGGTGGCTTTTCGCATCAAAACGAAAGAGCCTTGTGTGAAAAATGCCTGGCCAAATAAAAAAATCTATCGCAAGTTGTCGAAAATCTGTGACGGATGCTAGAGAAATTGGCGCGCGGCAAAACGGAAGGGCCCTTGGCATTTTTCTGCTTGACTATAAGCTGATTTTTATTTTACAACACTTGTTCCAATTTGTCTACTTTATATAACACAGACGCGTGATGGGATGGTGTTTGAAGCAAGGTGGTGATTTTTCTTGGTGCCCCTCATCCCGCAGACCGGTGATGCAGAGAAAGCAGAACTTTTGGAGGAGATGACGCGCCTTTCCGGATGCGAATTTCTTTCCGACCTGCCGAGGAGTCCATTGCGGGTGCATAATGCGTTAAAACGCATTCGGGCGGAACATTTTTCTCTTGCCGCTTGGCGGGAGGCCGCGTTGTACATCGCGGGGCTCGACCTCGGATTTCAAACTCCAGAGGAGGCGCGCAGGGCATTGCTTGAGGCCACCGGACGCAGCGCAGAGCGCGAACGAAATTTCGCCTTTCATGATCATCGCCACGACAAAATTCGATTAGAACAGGAGCTTAAACGATGAAAAGCAGTAAGAACTTGGGACAGGTCGCAAACAAAATGTTTCGTGCGCTTGAGCATCTGCCTGATGCCAAGGAGAATACACCCGGCTCGGGAAAACAACAGGCGCCCTCGGCGGGAATCGCGAGAGCAGCGGGGCCCCAGCTTCTGCAGCGCCCCACGGTTTCAATTATAGCTGAAGATCTCCTCATTGAAGGGAAAATCAGGGCAAAAGGGGATATCGAACTTCGTGGGGAGCTGCAGGGCGACCTGAATACCGACGGTAACATTCTGGTCAGCGGCAAGGTGGCCGGGGATCTGCAGGGGCGCGGCGTCCAGATCCTGCGCGGGGAGGTAAAAGGGAATATTACGGCGCATGAGGGCGTTACGGTGGATCAGGGCTCACTGGTGATCGGGGATATCAGCGCGGAAAGCATTCAGGCCGCGGGCCGCCTCAAGGGAAATCTGAAGGTCAAGGGAAAAACGGTACTGGCCGACGGTGCTTTCCTTCTTGGAAATGTTGAGACATGCTTCCTTTCTCTGGAGGAAGGAGCGATCATTACCGGCAGCATTCAAATGGAGGACGGCAAGGCGGACGAGCTTTTTTCCAAAGACGGCGCACGGAAAAAGCCGGAGGCAAAGAATGCGCAGGACGGCAGGCAGCCGGCGGTGCAGTAATCACTTGAAAAATGAATGATACATCAAAGAGGCGCCCGCTTGTTTTTCAACAGACGGGCGCCTTTTTTCAGTTGAAGCCAAGCACGCGGATAGCGCGCAGATTGGTGGCGAGCAGCGCGCTGGCCGGATAGTCGATCCGGTCGGTGGTGTTGGTGTTAATCAGCAGGTCGATGGGGGAGCCGTCCGGTCCGGAAATTGTCTCGGCGATCAGGACCGATTGATACCAGCTGTCGAGCAGTCCCAGCTGCAGCACATCGCCCGGGCGGACAGAGAAAACATTGCCGTCGGTCAGAGTGACGGGACCTCCCTTTTCGTTGGAGCGGGCATAGAGATAAAATGCGTCCACGTCGGTCCAGGAGGCCGAGCGGCCGATCATCATCTGGGAGGTGTTGACGGTGTCGCCGCACCATTTCCATTGCTGGCCGCCGGTGCAGTCCATCGGGATGCCGCCCGCATAGAGGCATTGAGAGACGTAGTTGGTGCCGTTCTGGCCGTAAATCTGCCACGCGTTGTTGCGCAGCGTTTTCATTCCATCAACCCAAAGGTAGGAATAGCCTACCGCAGTATCGCGGTCGTATTCGTGCTTCCAGGTATACTGGTTGGCCGGCAGGCGCGCGTCAACCCGCGCGGTTCCCTGCTGTTCCTGACGGCTTTGCTCGTCCCGCTCGGCGGCGGAGAGCATCTTGTCATAGAGGTCATAGAAGATTGCGTTGACCCGGTCGTGATCGGTCAGGACCGAGGCGCCGCGCGCCGCGAGATATTTCGCCCAGATCTGCTGGGTAAAATCCTCATCCTGTTCATGGGAGCCGATGTACCAAGCTCCCGCGGCGTCGCGTACCAGCACAAACCGGTGCTGTACTCCGCTGGTGTTCGAATCCACGCCGTCATCAAGAAATGTAAAGTGGACCTCGCTGTCCTCAACCAGATCAACCGTCACGCAGTCGGAGGATTTTTCCTCAAATGCGGTGATCCTGATGCCGTACCGGTAGCGGTCGAGACGCAGATCGTTCTCCCGCACCGCGCGGACGCCGCAGAGCATTTGCAGCGAGAGCTGGTTGAGAATGCTGTTTTCATATTCCTCGTCGGTGCGGGGAGAAAAGAGGTCCAGCAGGTCCTCTGCCTTCAGGGTGGAAAGAGAGCGGTAGCTGCGGTCAAAGTAGCGGTAAATCAGCTCAAGGTGCTCGTCGGCCAGCGCGTTGATCAGGTCGCTGTCCCGCAGAACGGCAAACTCCCCGATCACCTCCCGGCCGGAGGGCGGCGCGGAAGAGGAAGGTTCGCCCGCGGAGGATTCCCCGGGTGCGCTTTCCGGCGGGAGGGAGGACTCTTCCAGCGGACCGGCCGGTTCGACAACCACCGGCGGAACCTCCGGTTCCCGCGATTCCGCAAGAGAGGAAGGCGGGGGACCCTGTACGGGCTGACTCAGCACACCGCCGGAATAGAGAAGCAGTCCGGCGAGTGCGGCGACCCCGATCCCTGCCAAAAATCCCATCCAAAAAGTTTTTTTACGATTAGTCTCATCCATCGATCCCATCACTCCTCACGCCGGGCCGGCCCGGATGGACAGGCCGCATGTGCCGCCGTCGGCGACGCGGTGCTTTACGGCAAACGGTCCCCGACGCGGTGCGCAGAGGACTATGATCTTAGCCATTATATCATATCGTGTCGAAAAATTGTGAATTTTTTGCGTTGTTTCGAAGAATCTGTCAAAAAACATGGAAAAGGGGGCCCGGCGCGGATGGGGACGGCTTTGCAAAAAGACGGCAGGCCTGACCGAGAGAATGCAAATGGGAAAAGGCGGCACGCACCGCCTGCGTTCCCTTTTATCAAATATGTCCGTCGTGCGATTCACCCTCCGACCGTAATATGTGCATCGTGAGGGCGGAACGAAAAGGTAAAGCGGCTGTTTCGATCAGCGGTTCGGCAACGGTTTATCGTCGGCATGGCTCCCGGACCGGCGCGGCCACCGAACCGGCATGGTGCATACAGGGGGCTTTTCGCGATATGCGTACGGGCCATCACCCGACAGTTTCGCTGATTCTTGATTGCTTCGACACCGGCCTAAAACGGACCGGGGCGGTACATTCGTCCAAAAGGCGCCGGCATCCGTTTTTACGGGCGCCGGCGCCTTTGCAGGAAAAAGAAGGAGGAAGAGAAATGTAAAAAATTTGAAAAGTCAGATTATTTCCGGCAGCACATACTCATGTGAAGCCATATAGTTTTCCACCGAAGCGAGAGAGGGCATGGCGTCCGAGCAGCTGTGTCCGGAAATAGTGATGGAGGAGGCAGCCGCGGCATACTGCAGCGCGGTGGACATGTCCCTGCCTTTGAGCAGCGCATAGGTGAAGGCCGAGGAATAGGAATCTCCTGCGCCGAAGGTCTTGAGCACCTTGGCGGGGTAGATTCCGCCCACGCAGCGGCCGTCCCTCGTGTAGACAAAGGACCCATTTTTGCCCTGCTTAATGGAAACAACCTTGACGCCCGCATCGAGCAGCCACTGCGCGCTCTGGGCGTCGCTGCGGTTTTCGGGGTGATAGACTCTTTCCATCATATCAAACTCCTCGCGTGTGCCCAGCACCATGTCCGCCTGGCGGGCGGCAAGGGTAAAATAAACGCTTGCCTCTTCCGGGCTGTTCCAAGTGCCTTCGCGGTAGTCAAGATCAAAGGAGACCCGCACTCCGTTGCGGCGGGCATATTCGATGGCGAGGAATACCGCTTCGCGCGCGGGCGAGTGGGAAAGCGAGGTGCCCGACACGAGCAGAAGCCTGTGCGAGGCAATATAGTCTTCGTCAAGCTGGGCGCAGTCGATGTGCAGGTCGGCGCAGTCACTGCGATACATAAAGCAGCTGCATCCGTCCGGGCGGATTTCCCCCATCGTCACACCCGACCTGATCCCCGGTGCCGCGACGGCGATATGTGAAACGTCCACGCCGTTTTCGCCAAGATGGCGGGTAATGAACCGGCCGAACTGGTCATCCGACACCTTGCCGACATAGCCGACCCTCAGTCCAAGCCGCGCCATGGCGATGGCGGTGTTTGCGGGGGAGCCGCCAACGTACTTTGAAAAGGTGACGGCATCCTCCATCGGCCCGATCTCATTGGCGTAGAGGTCGATGGTGGCGCGTCCGAATGCGGCCACATCATTGGGCTTGGCATTGTCAAAATCGAGATACACTGCCATCATTCCTTATTTTTATTCTGTTCGAGCTGCTCCAGCAGCTCTGTGGCCTCTTTGACCGAAAGTCCCTTGTGGATGACCTGCCCGAGAGTTTTGACCAGCGCGGTGACATCACGGTACTGGAACACGAAACGGCCGTAGGTGACGCCCGCCGCGCCGGCGTCGATGACGTCCCGGGTCATCTGCAGATAGTCGCGCACCGTTTTGCATTTTGTTCCCCCCGCGATGGCGACGCGGGTGGGCACCGCCTGCACCACCCTGGCAAAGCTTTCCGGATCGCCGGTGTAGTTGGTCTTGACCAGGTCGATGCCCAGCTCCGCCGCGGCGCGGGCGGCATAGGTGACATTCTCCACACTGTACTGTTCGGCGCCGGTGATGTGATTGCCGCGCGGGTAAATGTGGCAGATGATAGGCATGCCGACCTTTGCGGCGTCACGGCTGAGCCGGCCGAGCTGGGCGAGCTGCTGGTCCTGGTTGTCGCCGCCCACGATGCATCCGGTGGAGACGGCGTCCGCGCCGAGACAAACGGCCTCGTCCACATCGGCCACCTGCACGTCCTCTTCAAAATGATAGACGCCGAAGGTGGTAAGCTTCAGCACAAGCGGAACCTTGCCCGCATAGGGGGCAAAGCATTTTTCCGCGATGCCCTTGTGCATTGTGATGGCATTGGGCCCCCCTGCCGCCATTTTGGCAATGGTGGCGCCGATGGTGTCCAGTCCGGGCATGACGCCGCGCGCAATGGCGTGATCTACGGTAAGGCCAAAATAGTGGCCATCCGCGTTGGGGATAAGGCGCCCGAGGCGCACTTCTTTTCCGAGCATACTGAAAAGACCTCGTTTCATAAATTCTGATTCATTTGATAGCCTGAGCGCCGCCGCGGTCAGGAGAACAGGTGGATAAAGAAATCTACATAGCCGGGGCAGAGGGTGGTGACAATGATGGCGATAAGCCCCACGCCCATGAAAGGCACAGCCTCACGCACCGTTTCCCCGAAGGTGGAATTGGCAATTTTGGTGCTGACGAAGATGCCGACCGCGAAGGGAGGCGTCAGGAAGCCGACACACATATTGACAATGAGGATGGCTCCAAAGTGTACCGGGGTGATGCCATAGGTCTGCGCCACCGGCAGCAGCAGGGGAGTCATGATAAGAATGGTGGCGTTGATATCCATAAAAGTGCCCATGAACAGGAAAAGCAGGTTGATCATGAGCAGGAATCCCGCCTTGCTTGCGATGTTTTCGGTGATAAGGTTTGAAAGGAAGTTCGAGATGCCCGCGAGGGTCATGACCTTGCCCGCGACGGCGGAGAAAGCGTTGAGAAGACCGATGGTGGCGGTGGAGGCACCGGCAATGGCGCAGCACTTCCAGAAGGTGATTTTGATGCGGCTGCGGTCAATCAGCTTGAGAGCGAAGAAATAGATGATGCCGTATACGCAGCTGACGGCGCCGGCCTCGGTGACGGTGCAGATTCCGCCGTAGATCGAGCCATAGATGATGATGGGCATGAGCAGGGCGGGAATGGCGTAGATGGTGGAGCGGCCGATTTCCTTTGCGTGGTCGGCAAAATGAATCTCCAGCTTTTCGGGCTTGGTTTGGTGGCGGCCGATGCGCACGTAGTTGATGATAAAGTAACCTGCCGCAAAGATGAAAGCGGGGCCGATGGTGGACATCCATACCTCGGAGATCTTCGCGCCCGAGGCGAGGGCGTACATGATGCCCGGCACCGAGGGGGGAATCAGGATGCCCAGAAAGCAGGTGGCGGCAAGGAGCGCGCTCGTGTAGCTGCGGGGATAGCCCTCCTTATCCATTTCGGGGGACATCATCTTGCCGATGGCGCTGATGGTGGCCATGGCCGAGCCGGTGAGCACGCCGAAGGCCATGCAGGCACAGATGGTGATGACGCCGGTGGCGCCGCGCACGCGGCCCACGAAGGATTTGACCCAGTCAATCAGCATTTTGGAGATGCCGCTGTACTCCATGAGCACGCCGGCAAAGATATAGAACGGGATGGCCAGCAGCGCGAAGCTGTCCAAGCCGGAGAACGCAAACTGCGGCACCGGCGTGAGCGAAAGGCCGCCGTAGGCGAGCACCAGCAGGGAGGAGGTGCCCAGCGCAAAGGATACCGGCATTTTGAAAAATACCGCGACAATCATAAAGGAGATCAGAAAGACCAACAGCGCAGATAATGCAGACATATTTTCACCTCTCTCAATTTCTCATTCGTTGTCAGTCAGCCTGCCGGAACACCGTGTGTTCCAGCAGCAGACAGACCTCATGCACCGCACCCAGTACGACGCCGACGAACACCGGCAGATAGACGAGGCTCATCGGAATATGCATGGTGGGGGAAGCCTGCGCCATCTGGAAGATCTTCATCATATAGCTGAAAAAGATCTTGCCGAACGCGACGAGAAACAGAAAGGTGGAAACGATGGCCAGTATCTCGAGAATATTGAGCGCACGGTCCTTGTCCTTGATTTTCGACTTAATGATGACCTGCTGAAAAATGTCGATCTCGGTATGGCTGCCGTCGTAGATGGCATAGGCCGAACCGATATAGGTCAGCCAGATAAACAGGTAGCGGGTGAGCTCCTCGGCCCACGCGACCGAGATGAACAGCAAATAGCGGCACACGACCTCCACAAAGATGCATGCCACAAGACTGATCGTGATAAGAGAAAGAATAAAGGTTTCTATGGAAAGAAGACTTTTGTTTACGAGCCTTGCACTCGTGAGCAGTTTGCTTCGTGCATTCATACTATGTTCTCCCCTGCGTTTTTGATGGACAGCCTGCGAAAACGTTTCTGAAAAGGCGAGTCTGAAGTTTTCGTTTGGGAAAACAACAGACTCGCACGTTCAGATGCTGTTTTTCGCGCGTTTTACGCATCAGTCCTTGTGCGGATGTGCGAAACTGGCGTGCCTGTGGTGATTACTTGGCGGAAAGCGTCTTGTAGTCGCCGCTGATGATGGCATCCATGATGTCCTTGCCGTACTGATCGTAGCTCTCGTCCCAGATCTGCTTGTAGATTTCCTGGAGGGAGGCCTTCATCGCGTCGGAGGGCTGGTCAACGGTCCACTGGCCCTTTGCAACGCCGTCCTTCATCATGGAGTCGGTCTTTTCGCGGAAGAACTTGGTGAACTCATCGGAAGCGGTCTGCGCGCACTCGGCAAAGATGGCCTTGTCGGCGTCGTCGAGCTTGTTCCAGAAGGGAGCGCCCGCGATGAAGCAGCCGCCGGAGTAGCAGTAGTTGATTTCGGTGATGTGAGTGATAATGTCGGTGATTCCTTGATTCGTGTAGTTGAATACGGCGTTGTCAAGGCCGTCAACGGTGCCGGTCTGCAGCGCGTTGAGCACCTCGGAACCGGAGATCATTGCGGGCAGTGCCCCGCACTTCTCATAGAAGCTGACGATGGATTCGACCGAGGGGGTGCGAATCTTCAGGCCCGCGATGTCGCTCATCTCGGTGACCGGGCGTTTGATGTTGCCCACTTGGCGGAAACCATTGCAGTAGGAGGAAATGCGGATAAGGTCACTCTTCGCCATGACCTCGGCGACCTTGTCGGCAATCCAGCCGTTGTTGTAGTAAGCGTCCGCCTCCTCGTAATCAGCGACCAGACCGGGCAGCCATGCGAAGCCCAGAGTTCCGTTGAGAACGCCGTCCATCGTCATATCGTCGCTCATCAGCACATCGAGGGTGCCCATCTGCAGCATCTGGGCGGCGTCGGCGCCGGTGCCCAGCGAGCCGGCGGCAATTACGTTCGCCTCATAGCGCCCGCCGGTCTTTTCCTTGACCAGTTCCGCGAAGCGCTCCACATAGGGGGCCCGGTCGCCGGTGACATCCGCGGTTACGGTGAAGGTGACGGCTTTGACGGGAGCAGCCTCGGAGGCGCCTGCCGCGTTCGAGGCGCCTGCCGCACTCGAGGCCGGTGCCGCGCTGGAAGCGCCGCCGCATCCTGCGAGGGAACCTGCGAGCATCGCTGCGGAAACGGCGAGCGATAAGAACTTACTAAACTTTTTCATAAATTTCCTCTCCTCTTACTATTTATTACATAGCTTTTGGTATATGAACCGCGAAACGCGGTCAAACCCGGTTGAATTCCTCTCGAATTATCTGGTGAGAAGGGCCTGCAATACGGCAATCTTGGCGGTATCCTCCAGCAGCTCCGCCTGATGGAAGCATTCCTGCATCGTCCCGCCCATCGCGAGTATGCCGTGCCCCTCCATCAGAAAAGCTGTAATATTTGTAGGCGCCGCCGCCACCGTTCGAACGACGTTTTCGGCAAGCTCCTGTGAGCCGGGGGCCGCGTCCGGGATGATCGGCACGTCGATGAGCTTGAGCCTGGCCGATTCGGTATAGAGCGGCAGCGGCTTTTTCTGGAGCGTCCACACCACCGAATAGGCCGGGTGAACGTGGATGACGCATCTGACCTCGGGACGCACCCTGTAGACGCCGGCATGGAAGAGCGTTTCCTTGGAGGGCCGCAAATGCTGATTTTTTTCGATCACGGCTCCCTTGAGATCACAGAGCACCAGCGAATCGGGCGTAATCTCACGCAGCGGAGCGTTGCTCGCGGTAATCAGCATCTCGCTTCCGCAGCGTTCGCTCACATTTCCTCCTGCGGCGCTGACGAGATTTTTGTCATAGAGCAGCCTGGAGTAGCGAATGATGTCCTCCATCTCCGAGCGGTAGTTTCGTTCCCATATCCAGTCCATCAGCATTCCTCCCGGCGGCACATCATTTTTTCGAGCACCTGCAGGGTGCCCATACTGCCGCCCTTGAGCGCGAATTCGCGGCCGGCGAGCATTCCGTCGAGGATAACGCCCTGCGCCACACCCGGTTCAAGCTGACGTCCAAGCTCAAGATGCTGTACACCGATCTCGCGGAAAATGGCCTGCGAGGTTTCCCCGCCCACAATCACCAGCCGGTCAAAGTCGGCCTGTCCGCACACGAGCGGCGCTAAACGGGCGAAACACTCCATGATCTTTTGGCTGGTGCCCGGCTTGTAGGAATATTTTTCAACCTGTGGAAAGATCATGACATTGCCGCTGCAATTTTCCGCAAGTGCTTTCTCCGCCGCCTTCTGGAGCACGTCCTCGTGGCCGTCTATGTAGTCGTCGATGCGCACCGGCACGAGCACCAGGCCCTTTTCGGCGGAATAACGCATCTGACGCTGCGCGATCTCATAGGCCGAGGCACAGAAGCCGAGGCAGCGAACCTCGCGCGCGGCGCTGCTTTCGACGATGGGATCACCGTAGAGATACTGCGCGAGTCCGTCCGCTATACCGAGCGATCCGGTCCAGAATACCTTCGGATAGAGCGGCTGCAGGCTTTCGATGATGTGCAGCGTGTCCGCGCGGGTTATCGCGTCAAACACGAGGATGCGGCAGCCGCGTTCGATCTCGGCACGGGTCTTTTCGACAAGCGCGCCGCCCTTGACCGCGTCGACATCCACAAGGCCGATCGGAATGTTGGTGTCGTGTCCGAGAATGTCGGGAATGAAGGATTCCTTTGGCGGAAAGATCGGATCCTTCGCATATACCGATTTCGGAAGAATCTGCCCTTCACAGTATTGGTGCCCATACAGTGTGAAGGTACCAAGATCGGGAGCATTGTCAATGATAAAAACGAGATAATCCGGCCAGGCCTGCAAAAGTCCTTCCAGTTCATAGGCGTCGTTGCCGCGAAAACCGGTGCCGATCTTCTTCATGAAGATCGTGTTCCCATGGCGCGGCAGCTTTTCGCAAAGACTGCGGTGCAGGCTGCGGGCAGTGTCCTTCGGGGTGTTTCGCGAGGAGAGATTGACCGAAAGCAGCTGCCCATCTTCGCGGGAAAGGTCGCAGTCGCCGGAAACACATATTTTGAGCCGTCGGCCGCGCGCCGTGAAATAGCTGCCGGAATCGGCCGCACCGGTGAGATCATCGGTGATTTCGGTAAAGATCATGGTTGTAACCTCTTTTAAAACAATGTTCATTCGAACAATACTATTTGTGGTTTATGTTGCTTTACGAGTGTTAAATTATCATCGTTAGCACTAAATGTCAATTGTTGCGACCTATTTTCGTGAATTGCAACATGATTTAATCAGTTATTTTGTTACTTTAGTCAAAATATTGAATCTAACTTGTGATCGAATGAACATTAATAGTTTTGAATAGTGAAAAGCCCAGCCGCGCACGGGGCACGCGGCTGGGCTTCATACAATATTTTTAAGATCTTTTGCGGCTCACACAATCTTGAGACGGATTCCGATATCATGCAGCAGCGTGCGCCAGTCTTCCGAAATTCCGTCGTCGGTCACGATGATGTTGATTTCATCAAGTTCGGCAAAGTGATTGGCTTTCACCGCGCCGAACTTACTTGAATCGGTGAGCAGGACCCTGCTGGCCGAGGATTCAATGATGGCGCGCTTGCTGTCGACACTGTGTGCGTTGATGCAGGTGATTCCCAGCGAACGGTGCACACCCGAGGTCGAAATGAAGGCCTTGTTGGCGCGGTGCCGGCGAATGAACTCCACCGATTCCGCCGAGGCAAACATCTGATCCTCCGGGTAGTAATATCCTCCGGGAAAGATCGTTTTGATGTTGGGATGCTTTAAAAGCTCCGTTAAAATGCCGAAATTATAACAGACCACCGTAAACTCGAATTCGGTGGGCAGATGGGAAGTCAGGCGGGAGACCGTGGTGCCGTTATCAAGAAAGATCCAGTCTCCCGGCTCAATGAGCGATGCGGCATACTGCGCGATGCGGTCCTTCGAGCTGATGTTTTGGATGCGCGCCATACGCAGATCGTAGACCTCACCGTTGATGGCGTATTCCGCACCACCGCGGGCGAGTGTCGCGAACCCATAGCTGCGCTCCAGCACATGGTTTTTTCGCAGAATTTCCAAATCGCGGCGCACCGTCATCTCCGAAACGCCGAGAGTTTCGGCCAGCTCCTTCACCGCGATGCGCTGGTTCTTTTTAAAAAGCTCCAACACCTTCACCATGCGGTTTTCCTTTGCGCTTCCCCTGCTCATGCCAGACCCTTCTTTTGTGTTATTTATGTGCGATTAAACACTATGTTTATTTTCTTCCATTATGCACACATTTTTTGTTTGATGCAACACTTTTTGCAAATTTATTTGACATTTATTTGGCATTTCTCGAAAAGATTTGCTCCCTCGGCGTTTCAAAAGGCAAGGCCTTTCTAACCCTCTTTTCATGCGTACGGAAAAGATGCGGTGCATATGAAGCGCCAAGAACAGGCCGGAGCCGGGGGGCCAGCCTTTCCCGTACGCGAGATGAATAGGTGGAGCTGCGGACGGACGCCAAGACGGACCTTCTTTCTCGTGTACGAGAGGAATGTCACTTGATTTTCGGTCCCATTCGTCCCCTTTTTTGAGCTGCCCTTTCCCGCGTGCGAGCACGTGAGATGCCGCGGAGCGGCTTTTTACCCAAAGCCCCTGCCTATCTTTTTCCTGCGTGTTCCCGCGTGCGAGCACGTGAGATGTGAGAAAGATGCGGCCGGCCCGAATCATTGTATTGGGGCTGATAACCACCTTTTCACGTGTGCGAAAAAGATGCGGTGTATATGCAGCGCCGAAAACAGGCTGAGGACTGCCTTTTCCCATGTGCGAGGCTGTTTCCCATGTGCGAGCAAGATACGGATTATGATAACCATGTACCCGCTGTCGTGCGGATGTAGGCATCCGGCCGTACCTTGAATCCTCTCCGGTTCAGAGGCAGACATTTGTCATGGAGGATTCGAGCATATTCTGGTCAAGCTCAGTCGAAGATTGCCGCCGGGGAAATGAAGGCGCCAAAGGCCGCGTGGAAAAGCGGTTCAAGGCTGATATTAATTTTCTTCTCAAAGCGGCGTACTGTCAAAAGAGACAGAGAATGTTCCAATTTTAAGTAAAATATCGCGGGCGGCTTTCAGACACAGGCGGCCCTGCCGGGAAAGCGAACCGGTTCTGCGATGTTCAGGCCGCCGGTATTGGAGAAAATTTTTCGAAACCGCTCCATTGCGGAGATAAGGTTCTTTTGTTATACTGAAAACAATACTGCGGCATTTTCTTCCGCGGTGTGTGAAAGAAGAATCGCGGGCAGGCGCTGCCGACAAGTATTGGCGGGCGGTATTATGTCTCATGGCGGAGGAAGAGGGAGGCGTTCCTTTTGACAATTGTTGTGATCGATGGACAGGGCGGAGGAATCGGAGGCAGGCTGATCGAACAGCTGCGCCCGTATCTGCCCGACGCGGAAATTATTGCGGTGGGGACAAACGGTATGGCTACCGCCGCGATGCTGCGCGCGGGTGCGAATATCGGGGCGACAGGGGAAAATGCCGCCGTTTATAACTGCCGGGACGCCGATATCATCGCCGGACCGATCGGCATCATGCAGGCCAATGCGATGTATGGGGAACTGACTCCTGCGATCGCCCGGGCGGTGGGGGAGAGTCCCGCGCGGCGGGTGCTGATTCCCGTCAGCCGCAGCCGGACCTATCTGGCAGGGCTGGCGGAAAAGCCCGCCTCCCGCTATCTCGAGGATGCGGTGGGGCTGATTGTTTCGCTGGCAAAGGAGGAATAACGGATGTCGCAAAGGAATTCCGGAAGAGCTCCGGCTCCGAACAGCGGCCTGATCCGGCTGATCGTCCTTGCGGTGTTTTTGGCGGCTTCCATCGGGCCGCTCGGGATTTTTCTTCTGATCGCGGGCGGCACCGCCTATGTCTTCTGGAAACACCGGAAGAAAGAAGAAAACGGGTCCGGTTCATCCCTCGGGGAGCCGGAAAATCCGTTTGAAACTTTTTCCCCGGCGCGGCGTCCCGCGCGGCCGCAGGCTGCTCCGCGCATGGCGGGACGGCGCGGCACGCCCTCCGGCACGCTTCCCCTTTCCGGAGAGCAGAGCCGTCGCGCGGAGGAGCTGCTGGACCTGCTTCATGCGGGAATCATCGAGCGGGACGAGTATCATGACCGGATGCGGCAGCTGAAGATGGGGAAAAGCGGCTGAAGCGCTGACGGCCTTCCATTCGGGGGAGCCGCGCGGTGCTCCGGCGGCCGCTGCCGGAGGAGACTTTGCCGCCGGATTCCCGGTGCGTATGCCGGTGCAGCGCGGCTTCGGCGGAGTTTTTCCGCCGGGGCTTTTTCTTTATTTCTCCTTTGCAGAAAGCCGGGGCTTCCACCGGCAGAGTGTTCCCGGAATCGTTACAAACTGTTTATCAAATCTCTGCCTGCATTTGTTGCTTTTTGGTGCTTTTCTCGGTATAATAATGGGATACAGAGAGGAGAAATGCCATGTTTACCAGCCTTTTCGCCGGCTTGACCCTACAGCGGCTGCTCGCCCGGGTCATCGTGCTGATGACCGCCATCCCGGTCCACGAGGCCGCGCATGCCTGGGCGGCCGACAAGATGGGAGATCCCACCGCCCGCTATTATAAACGGATCAGCCTCAACCCGCTCGACCATATCGATCCGATCGGCGCGGTCATGATTCTGCTTTTCGGCTTCGGCTTCGCCCGACCGGTGCCGGTCAACTCGATGCATTTCCGCGACCGCGACAAGGGGATTATTGTCACCAGTCTCGCGGGCCCTTTTTCCAACGTTCTGATGGCGCTTGTCTGTCTGGTGGTCACCAAGCTGCTGCTGCTTGCCTATTACGCGACCGGGCTGAATGCGCTGGCCGGAGTATTCGGAGTTTTTTCCTACATGGTGAGCGTCAATCTTTCGCTGGCTGTTTTTAACCTGATTCCCCTGCCGCCGCTCGACGGCTATCACGCCATCTGTCCCCTGCTGCCGAGGGAGCTTTACTGGAAGATTCAGCCCTATGAGCAGCAGATGCTCTGGCTCATCATCATTTTGATCGGCCTCGGCGCGTTCGACGGAATCATTGGCTTTTTTGTCGCGCTGCTCTATCGGGTCATCGATGCGATGACCTTCTTTCTGGGCTGACGGAGAGGAAAGGAACGATGATACAACCTTCCTTTCGGCTTTCGGAATTCGAAGGCCCGCTCGATCTGCTGCTGCATCTGATCGCCAAGCATAAGCTGGATATCCTTGATATCGAAATTTCCGAGCTGCTGCGCCAGTATCTCGCCTTTATTGAGAACCGCGCGGATCAGGATCTCGAGGTTGCAAGCGAATTCCTTGAGATGGCCGCGCGTCTGGTGCATATCAAGACGGTTATGCTGCTGCCCCGCCACGAGGAGGAGGCCGATGATCTCAAGGCAAAGCTGACCGGAGAGCTGATGGAATACCGGCTTTGCAGGCTGGCGGCTTCCGAGCTGCTGCTGCGGGCGCAGGAGCATCAGGTTTTCATCCGCAGGCCCGCCGATATTCCGGTGGATATGACCTACCGCCTGAGCCATCCCGCTTCGCTGCTGCTGGAAGCTGCGGCCGGGGCTACCGGACGGGCGGTGCGCCGGCGGCCGGTTCCCCCGGCGGCCTTTTCGGGAATCGTCCGCCGCCGGGTTGTCTCGGTCGGCTCGAGGATTATCCACCTGATGCGCCGGCTTTATGCGCACCCGACCCTTGGCTTTGGCGAGCTTTTTTCCGACCAGCAGGACCGAAGCGAGCTGGTGGCGACCTTTCTTGCTCTGCTTGAACTGATCAAGGGCGGGCGGGTGACCGTCTCGGACGACGGGGACACCGTCACCTTTTACAAATCGCGCCAGGCGCGCGCCGACGAGGTAACAACAGTATGAGCAAACAATTGGAATCAGCGGTGCTCGCGGTGCTTTTCGCCGTGGGAGAGCCGCTTGCCCCCTCCCGTCTCGCCGAGGCGCTCGAAACGAAGGAGGAGGTTGTGCGCAGCCTTTTGGAGCACCTTCGGGATACCCTTGAAGCGCAGGCGGGCGCCTTTCAGATTCTGAATCTCAACGGGCAGTACCAGCTTGCCACCCGGGAGGAGCATACGGGCCTGATCCGCCGGGTGATGAACCAGCGGCGCAGTGTTCCGCTTTCACAGGCCGCTCTCGAGGTGCTTGCGGCGGTGGCCTATAACCAGCCGGTGACCCGCGCCTATGTTGAGCAGGTGCGGGGGGTTGATTCGAGCAGCATCATCGCTTCGCTCGTTGAAAAGGGCCTGCTGGAGGAAGCCGGGCGGCTTGAGCTTCCCGGAAGGCCGATCTGCTATCAGACGACCCCGAATTTTCTGCGGACCTTTGGACTTTCCTCCCTCGAGGAGCTGCCGCTGACCGAACCCGCGCCCGGGGACGACCTGCCGGAGGATCTGATCGAAGGCCAGATCGGGTTTGACGACCCGGGCGTTTCCGCCGGGGAATAGGATGGTGATTGGATGGCGGTCGTTCTGGGCATTCTCATTTTGCTCCTGATGATTCTGCTGATCCCGGTGCGGGTGAGCGCCGGCGCTTCCTCCGGGGAAGCGCCCCATGCCGTTCTGCGCTGGCTTTTCCTCTCGATTCCGCTGTTTCCCAGGCCAAAACGGAAAAAAGCGGAGGACAAGTCCGAACCCTCAAAGCCGGATGGGAAGAAAGAAAAGCCAAAGCGGAGCCTGAAGCCGCTGCTGACTGAGCTGCTTGCCCGGTTTGACCGGCTTTCCCGCCCGGTGCAGCGGCTGCTGCGCCGCACCGGCCTTGCGCGCGTTTCTCTGCGGCTGGTGGTGAAAGGGGAGGATGCGGCGGCGACGGCTCTCCGATTTGGCCGCGCGAATGCCGCCGTCTATTCCGCGACAGCCGCTTTGGACCGTATCTTTTCCCTGCGCGTGGAACGCATCGAAATCATACCCGGCTTTTCCGCCGAACAGGAGGAGTACTCCTGCTCGGGAGAGATACGGCTGTTTCCCCTCGCGGTGCTCATCGCGGCGCTGCAGCTCGGCTTCTGGACGCTGATCGCGCTGATTCGATCAGCCGGCGGCAGGGATACCCATGAAAATGAAAACCGGCGGGCGCAGCCCGTCCGACGAAAGGAAGAGTGCTATGGAAAACAAGCATCCCATCAGTGAGATTCTCGAGGAATCGCTCACCAAATTAAAGCAGCTGGTCGATGTCGACACTATTATCGGCAAACCGATCACCGCCCCGGACGGCACGATTATCATCCCGATTTCGAAGGTGTCGTTCGGCTTTGCGACCGGCGGTTCCGAGCTGCCGACCTCCAAGCCCTCGATGCCGTTCGGCGGCGGGTCGGGCGGCGGAGTTACAATCGCACCGCTTGCCTTTCTTGTGATCGCCAACGGAAACGTGCAGCTTCTTCAGATGCAGACCGCCGACAACACCGCCGACCGGGTGGTGAATATGGTGCCGAACATGATCGATAAGGTTTCCGGCATCATTGGACAGAAAAAGGCGGAGAAGGCCGCGAAGGAAGAGAAGACGGCGGCTTTCACTGAATAACCCCGATCATTTTTCCTCCCCGTCCGGGATATCGATTCAACAGGCTTCCGTCATCATTGGATAAAAAGCCGAAAAGGCCGCGAAGGAAGAGAAGACGGCGGCTTTGACCGAATAACCCCGATCATTTTTCTGCTCTGTCCGGGATATCGATTCAACAGGCTTCCGTCATCATTGGATAAAAAGCCGAAAAGGCCGCGAAGGAAGAGAAGACGGCGGCTTTGACCGAATAACCCCGATCATTTTTCTGCTCTGTCCGGGGTATCGATTCAACAGGCTTCCGTCATCATTGGATAAAAAGCCGAAAAGGCCGCGAAGGAAGAGAAGACGGCGGCTTTGACCGAATAACCCCGATCATTTTTCTGCTCTGTCCGGAATATCTATTCAACAGGGCAGAAAGGGGCGGATGGTTTGATGTCGGGAAAGTGGCTTTTGAGGATGGTGGTTTCACCGCTGCTTGCTGCGGCGTTCAGCTTTCAGGCGGCAGCCGCGTGGCCGCAGGCGCTGACGCAGGCGAAGGGAGCGGTGCTGATCGAAGCCGCCTCAGGACGGGTGCTTGCCGAACACCGCTGCCATGAACCGATGCCCAACGCGAGCACCACCAAAATCATGACCGCGCTGCTGGCGCTGGAACAGGAAGAAATTGATGAAAGCTTTGTGGTCGATGCCGCCGCAATCCGTACCGAGGGCAGTTCGATCGGACTGCTGGAGGGCGATCAGGCCACGCTGCGCACGCTGGCTTGGGGAATGCTGCTTGCCTCGGGCAACGACGCCGCCAACGCCGCGGCGGTTCGAATCGACGGAAGCCTTGAGGCGTTCTGCGGGCGGATGAACCGACGTGCCGCGGAGCTTGGGATGCAGGACACCCACTTTTGCAGCCCATCAGGACTTGATGTGGGGGATCACCACACGACTGCCTACGATCTGGCGCTGCTTGCCCGCGAGGCGCTTTCCAATGATGACTTTGCGGAAATGGTGCGTTCCAAGTCGGCAAAGCTCTGCTATGGAAATCCGCCCTACCACAGGTGGCTGACCAATCACAACCGGCTGCTCTGGCAGTATGAGGACTGCATCGGAGTCAAGACCGGATTCACCAAGGCGGCGGGCCGATGCCTTGTTTCGGCCGCCGAGCGCAGCGGCCTGACCCTGATTGCGGTCACCCTCAACTGTCCCGACGATTTCAATGTTCACCGCCAGCTCTACGAGGAGGCGTTTTCCGCTCTCGAATTTCTTGATGTAAGCGATACGCTGGGCAGTCTCTCGGTTGCGGTGACAGGGGCGGAGCAGGAGCGGGTGCCGGTTGAGCCGCTTTGGGCGCCGGGCGCCTATCTTACCGCCGGGGAGCGGTCCCATTACCAGCTGTCGGTCCGTCTCGAGCCGTTTCTTTACGCTCCGGTCAGGAAGGGCCAGCCGGCGGGGGAGATCACCCTGACTCTGGAAGGGGTGCCCCTTTCGGCGGTCCCGCTGATTGCCGCCGAGGAGCGTCCCGCGCGCTTCTCCGAATACCGCAGCATCATCCAGCAGGTCAAGGATTTCTTTGAATTTCCCGAGCAGTACCGGTTCCCGCTTTCTCAGGGGGGCCCGGCCTCCGCCTCGTCCGCATCACAAAACTGACTGTGCAAAATAAAGGAGAAACAATCTGTGAGAATCCATAAGCTTCTGTCCGACCAGGGGGTCGCCTCCCGCCGGGGCGCCGAGCGCCTCATCGAAGAAGGGCGTGTGACCGTCAACGGCAGGCCGGCTGTGATCGGCCAGGATGTCAACCCGGCCCGCGACATCGTTCATATTGACGGCGAACGGGTAGCCTTTGCCAAAAAAGCGGCACGCTACTACATCCTGCTCAACAAGCCGCGCGGATATGTCACCACCCTGTCCGACGAGCTGGGCCGGCGCTGCGTGGCGGAGCTGCTCTCCGACCTGCCGGCCCGCGTTTATCCGATCGGGCGGCTGGATAAGGACAGCGAGGGGCTTCTGCTGCTGACCAACGACGGAGATTTTGCCAATTTTATCATGCACCCCAAAAATCACGTGTCCAAGACCTACCGCGTGACGGTGCGGCCCGATATCAGCGAGGAACAGCTGGTGATCCTTTCCACCGGCGTGACCCTGGATGACGGCAGTGTGACCGCACCGGCGCAGGTGCAGGTGGAGAGTCAGGAACCCGGGCGGGTCGTGCTGCGGATGACCATTTATGAGGGCAAGAACCGCCAGATCCGCCGGATGTGCGAGGCGGTCGGCCTCGAGGTGGCGCGCCTGCGCCGGGTTTCCATCGGGCCGATCAAGCTCGGAATGGTGCAGCCCGGCAAGTGGCGTGAACTGACCCCGCAGGAAGTCGGCGCGCTGCGCGGCGCGGTCACCCACGAAAATCCCGGTTCGGCAAAGCGGGAGGGGGATTCCCCCAAACCGCGTGCCGCCGCGAAAGCCCGCCCGCGCCCCGTTGGGAAAACGGGCGGAAAACCGTCCCGCCGCGGTTGACAAAGCTTGCTGTAAAGAGGTATGATAAAAAGAGTATTTGAAAGAAAAAGGGAGCTTTTTTGAGCTCTCGAAATGATGAAAGCAGCTCGGGGACGGACGCGGCCCGGGGAAGAATGAACGGCGCAAAACAGACTGGACCGTTTGGTCCTGTCGCCGTCCTCCCTTTGCGGATGTCTGCCGGCGGTCCCGCCGGAATGAGGAAAGCCGGCGGAGAAATTCCGCCGCCTTTGAGCTGGGGGAGGAAGATGCGCGTGATCCGAAGCATGACCGGCTACGGCCGCAGCCAACAGCAGCTGAACGGGTGGGATATCACGGTGGAGATCAAATCGGTCAACCACCGGTATTTTGAGTTTTCCTGCCGGACCCCGAGAAACTGCGCTTTTCTGGAGGACAAGCTCAAGGCGCAGGTGCAGAGCCGCATTTCCCGCGGCAAGGTCGATTGCTACTGCGCGATTGTTTCGACCGATGCGGGAGATTCCGCCGTTTTGGTCAACCGTGCGCTGGCAAAGTCCTACCTCGCGGCGATGCGGGAGCTTGCGGAGGAAACGGGGGTTCCCTTTGAGGTGACGCTGCGCGACCTTGCGCGGCTGCCCGATGTCTTTACCGTCGAGCGGGCCGTTCCCGACGAGGAGGCCCTGACCGCCGCGGTGCAGACGGTGGCGGCCGAGGCGCTCGACCGCTTTGTGGCGATGCGGGAAACCGAGGGGGCGCGGCTTCGCGCCGACATCGAGTCCCGCAGCCGGACAATTTCCGGGCTGACCGCCCGAATTGAGGAGCAGTCTCCGAAAACAGTGGAAGCTTACCGCGAGCGTCTTTACCAGAAGCTCTCCCAGCTTCTGGCCGACCGCTCGATTGATGATGCCAGGGTGCTCACGGAAGCCGCTATCTTCGCCGACCGGATCGCGGTTGATGAGGAGACGGTGCGGCTTCGCAGCCACCTGCATCAGCTCGGGGAGATTCTGGGCGCTTCCGACCCGGTCGGGCGTAAGCTTGATTTTTTGATGCAGGAGCTCAACCGCGAGGCCAACACCATCGGCTCGAAGGCACAGGACGCCAAAAATGCCGCCGTCGTGGTGGCGCTCAAGAGCGAGCTTGAGAAAATACGCGAACAGATCCAGAATATCGAATAAGGAGGCGCCTCATAATGAAGCTGATCAACATCGGATTTGGCAATATGGTTTCCGCCAGAAAGCTGGTGGCGATCGTCAGCCCGGAATCGGCGCCGATCAAGCGGATTATTCAGGATGCGCGCGACCGCGGCAGCCTGATCGACGCCACCTATGGACGGCGTACCCGCGCGGTTATCATCACCGATTCGGATCACGTGATTTTGTCGGCGGTGCAGCCCGAGACGGTGGCCAACCGTCTGGGCGACGACGAGGACGAGGATGAGGAAGATGAGTAAGCGCGGCCAGCTTGTGATTTATTCCGGCCCTTCGGGGGTCGGCAAGGGGACGCTGCTCGGCCCGCTGCTCGCCACCGAGCCGGGGCTGGTGCTCTCGGTGTCGGCGACCACCCGCGCTCCCCGCGAGGGAGAGGTGGACGGAGTTCACTACCACTTTATCTGCCGGGAGGAGTTTGAGCGCCTGATTGCCGGCGGAGAGATGCTGGAATACACCGAATATAACGGAAACTACTACGGAACCCCGAAAAAATTTGTCGAACAGCGGCTTGACGCGGGTTATCACGTCGTTCTGGAAATTGAGGTGGACGGCGCGATGCAGGTACATCGTCTCTGTCCCGACGCGCTGATGATCTTTGTGATGCCCCCCTCTTTTGAGGAGCTGCGCCACCGGCTGGTCACACGCGGCACCGAAAGCCCCGAACAGTGCGCCGGACGGCTTGCGGCGGCGGTGCGGGAAATCTCCTTTGCCGCACAGTATGATTTTATCGTGATCAACGATGAGATAGAAACGGCGAGACAGCAGCTTCTCTGCGCGATCGGCGCCGGAAAAATGCTTTCCCGCATTCAGAAAAACAAGATTGAAGAGGTGCTATACCATGCTCAGACCTGCCATGATTGAAATGCTGAAACCCGATCAGGACTGCTATTCCTTTGTTGTTGCGGTGGCCAAGCGCGCCCGCGAACTGGCCGATGAGGCGGAGGAAAAGCACGAGATCATCGACGAGAAGCCGGTGCGGCTGGCCATCGACGAATTTGCCGACGGCGAGACCTCCTTTGACCGCGAACACCACGCCAGCTGAACCGGGCCATGAAGCTGGCCCAGGTCGTCGTTGACAAAGCTTCTCCGGCCTATGATAAACCCTATGATTATCTTCTGCCCGATTCGATTCCGGCCCGCGCCGGCTGCCGGGTCCTTGTGCCGTTCGGCGCAGGGAGCAGGAGCCGGATT
This sequence comes from Yanshouia hominis, assembly GCA_014385025.1. Classification (GTDB taxonomy): domain Bacteria; phylum Bacillota; class Clostridia; order Oscillospirales; family Ruminococcaceae; genus Yanshouia; species Yanshouia hominis. Next base: position 277,251 of record JACRTB010000003.1, read on the forward strand.
GCGATGGTGCTGGAGATCCGGGAAGGGGAGGCGCCTGCGCGCGCAAAGGCGGTGGCGGCGCTGCTTGACCCTGAGCCGCTGCTCTCGGAAGAGGGCCTCTGGCTGCTGCGGCTGCTGCATGACACCACCTTCTGCGGATGGTTCGATGCGGTGCGCGCTCTTGTGGTTCCCGGCGCCGGCATGAAGCTTGAACTGGGCATTACTCCCGTGCGGGGATTGGACCCGGAAGCACTCGCGCTGCTGCCCCCCGACGCCAGACGCCTCTATGAGATTCTCTGTGCCCGGCGCGGCGCCGTTTTGGAGCAAAGGGCGCTCGCGGCCGCGGGACTTTCCGCCGATGCGCCCGCGCTGGCCGAGCTATTGGAACGGGGATTTGCCAAACGCGAACAGCTCGTCCGCAAGCGGATTGTCGATGAACGGGCGGTGATGGCCCGCCTGCTGGAAGGGTATGGGGAGCATCCGCATACCGAAAAGCAGCAGAAGATCGTCGAACTGCTCGAACAGGTTGGATGCGCTTCGGTTCGGGAACTCTGCTACTTTACCGGCGTGACCCGCGCGGTGGTTGACCGGATGCGGAAAAGCGGCATGGTGGAGCTTTATGAGGAGCTTACCCCCCGCCGCGCCTCCCCCCGGACAGCCGGTCCGACCGATACCGGGCCGATCTGTCTTTCTCCCTCTCAGCAGGCCGCCTTTGACCTGCTTTCAAAGGTCGGACGCAGCCCAAAGGCGGAGGTGTCCCTGCTGCATGGAGTCACCGGCAGCGGGAAAACGCAGGTCTTCCTCCGGCTGATCGAAGAAACCCTCTCCCGGGGACGCGCCGCGCTGGTGCTGATCCCCGAGATTTCACTCACTCCCCAGACCGTTTCAAAATTTTCGGCCCGCTTCGGCTCGCTGGTGGCGGTGCTGCACTCATCTCTCTCGATGACCGAACGGTTTGACGAGTGGCAGAGAATCCGCGGCGGCGCGGCCCGCATCGTCGTCGGGACCCGATCGGCGGTCATGGCGCCGCTGGAGAACATCGGCCTCATTGTGATCGATGAGGAGCAGGAGCATACCTACCATTCGGAAAGCGCTCCGCGCTACCATGCCCGCGACATTGCCAAGCACCGGGCGGTGCGGCATCGCGCGCACCTGCTGCTCTGCTCGGCCACTCCCTCGATTGAAAGCTATTATTACGCTCTTTCCGGAAAGTACCATCTCGCCTGCCTCCCCGAGCGGTATTCGGGCAATCTGCTGCCTGAGGTACTGACCGTCGATATGAAAACCGCACCGCTTGCCGCCGGCTCCCAGACCCTCTCGGAGGAGCTCTGTGAACAGCTCCGGGAGACCTTCGAGCGCCGCGAGCAGGCGATTTTATTATTAAACCGGCGCGGTTACCACACCCTTGTCAAATGCTCCTCCTGTGGGGAGGTTTATCGCTGCCCCAATTGCTCGATCCCGCTGACCTATCACGCCGCCAACCGGCGGATGATCTGCCACTACTGCGGACATTCGGTTCCGGCCGATGCCCCCTGCCCCTCCTGCAAAAGCGCAATGCTGCGCCAGACCGGTGTGGGAACCCAGCGGGTGGAGGAAGAGCTGCACGCCCTTTTCCCGGATGCGAGGGTTCTGCGGATGGACATGGACACCACCATGTCCCGCTTTGCCCATGAACGCGGCTTCGGCGCCTTTTCCAGAGGAGAATACGACCTGATGATCGGTACCCAGATGGTGGCCAAGGGGTTGGATTTCCCCAACGTGACGCTGGTAGGGGTGCTCGCCGCCGATCAGTCGCTGTATGCCGAGGACTTCCGCGGCTATGAGAGAACCTTTTCGCTGATTACCCAGGTGGTGGGCCGCTGCGGCCGGGGCGATAAGCCGGGGCGGGCGGTCATCCAGACCTTCGACCCCGAAAACCGGATCCTCACTCTTGCGGCGGCGCAGGATTACCGCGCCTTCTATCAGGAAGAGATCGGCTACCGGCGTGTGGGGCTTTATCCGCCGTTCTGCGACATCGCCTGCGTCGTATTTTCCAGCGTGGAGGAGGCTGAGGCGGTTCGCGCCGCGCGGGACTACGCTTCCCGTTTCGTCGAGCTGGCGCGCGAGCAGTATTCCGGCCTTCCGCTGCGTCTGCTCGGTCCGGCCGAGTGCAGTCCATACCGGGTAGCGGGGCGGTACCGCTGCCGGCTGCTGGTTAAATGCCGGGGCGACCGGAGCACCCGCTCCCTTTTTGCCGGCCTGTTTGAATGGTATTACGCACAGCGCTTTGCCGCGGCGCTGACCCTTGATTTTTATTATGATTCCAACGTGTGACGGCCTTTTGGGCCGGAACTGCCTTTCCGGCCGCGGAAAGGGGAAATGAGAAAGGAAGGAACGGAAAAGATGGCGATTCGCAATATTCTGCGCGATTCGGACGGAAGGCTCCGCAAAAAGAGCCGGCCGGTTGAACGCTTTGACGAAAGGCTCCTCGAGCTTCTCGGGGACATGGCCGACACGATGCACAAGGCCGACGGAGTTGGCCTTGCGGCTCCCCAGGTCGGAATCCTGCGCCGGGCGGTGGTCATTGATATTGGTGAGGGAGTGATCGAGATGGTCAATCCCGAGATTGTCTGGAAGAGCGGGGAACTGGTGGACGACGCCGAGGGATGCCTTTCCTCCCCCGGCGAATATGGCATGGTCAAGCGCCCTCAAAAGGTAAAGGCTGTTTACCGCGACCGCGGCGGCGTCCGGCGTGAGCTGGAAGGGGAGGGCCTGCTCGCCCGCGCCATCTGTCATGAGCTTGACCATCTCGATGGGGTGCTTTTCAAGGACCTCGCCAGTGAAATGCTTGACCCGGAGGAGCTGGGCTGATGCGGATCGTTTTTATGGGAACCCCCGATTTTGCCCTTCCGTCCCTTCAACGGCTGATTGACGACGGGCATGAGCTGGCCGCGGTCTACTGCCAGCCGGATAAACCGCAGGGGCGTCATTTTGCCCTGACTCCGCCTCCGGTCAAGATTCTTGCGCAGAGGTACGAGATCCCGGTCGAGCAGCCTGCGACCCTGAAAAATGAAGAAGCCCAAAAGCGCCTCGCCGGATTTTGCCCGGAGCTGATCGTCGTCGCCGCCTATGGCAAGATTTTGCCGCGCGCGGTGCTTGAACTGCCGGGGCACGGCTGCATCAATGTTCATGGGTCCCTGCTTCCCCGTTACCGCGGCGCCGCGCCGATCCAGTGGGCGGTCATCAACAATGAGCCGAAAAGCGGGGTCACCATCATGCGGATGGCCGAAGGACTCGACACCGGCGATATGCTGCTGGCGCGGGAAACGCCCATCGGGCCGGATGAGACGGCGGGAGAGCTCTTTGACCGCATCGCGGTGCTGGGAGCACAGGCGCTTTCCGAGGCGGTGGCGGGCTTCGACGCGCTGGTTCCCATCCCGCAGGACGATGCGTTCGCCTGCTGGGCGAGGCCGCTGACAAAGGCCGACGGCGAAACCGACTGGAGCCGTGCCGCCGAAGAAATTTATGCCCAGATCCGCGGCGTCAGCCCATGGCCGGGCGCTTACACATTTTTAGATGGAAAACGGCTTAAAATACAGAAGGCGGCGCGCTGTGCGGTTTCGGTTCCGTCCGGCTGCCGCGCCGGCGCGGTGTTCGCCCTGGAGGACGGCTGCCCGGTTGTCGCATGCGGCACCGGCGCGATCCTGCTGCGGGAGGTTCAGCTCGAGGGCGGCCGCTGCATTACAGGGGCCGAGTTTGTCCGGGGACAGCGGATTCTGCCCGACTGCTCGACGCTGCTCGGCAGAAATTCAGCCGACTAAAAAAGGAAGTGGTTTTCGTTGTTCTACTTTCCCTTTGATTCCTACTATTTTATTCTGGTGATTCCGGCGATCCTGCTTTCGATGTGGGCGCAGTCGAAGGTGCAGTCCACCTTTTCCCGCTATCAGCGGATGCGCGCCGCCTCAGGACTGACCGGATGCGATGTCGCACGACGGATTTTGGACGAAAACGGCCTGTACGACGTGCGGGTTGAGCGGATTGCGGGCTCCCTGACCGATCACTACGATCCCGGTGCGCGGGTGGTGCGCCTTTCGGAGAGCGTCTGGGGAAGCGGCTCGGTCGCGGCTCTGGGGGTCGCCGCCCACGAGACGGGCCATGCGGTGCAGCACGCGCAGCATTATGCGCCCCTGACCATCCGCAACGCGGTGATTCCTGTCACCAACTTCGGGGCCAAGCTTTCAATGCCCCTTTTGATGATCGGCCTGCTGTTGGGGTATCCTTCGCTGGTCAGTCTCGGCATCCTTGCATTTTCGCTGGTGACCTTTTTCCAGCTGATCACCCTGCCGGTTGAGTTCAACGCCAGCTCCCGTGCGATGCGCACCCTTGTGGACGGCCATATTCTGCGCGACGAGCAGGAGATCGACGGTACGCGCCGGGTTCTTTCGGCCGCTGCGCTGACCTATGTGGCGGCGCTGATTGTCTCGGCGGCGCAGCTCCTGCGGCTGATTCTGCTGTTCGGCAGAAGACACAGGGATTAAGCCTCGGCGGATATCCTGCGGCGCCGGTTCCGCATGACGCGGGGCAGGAACCGCATTCCCCATTCCGACAGCAAAGTGAGGTCAACCGATGAAATCATCCCGCCAGGTCGCGGCAGAGGCGCTTTTGCGCGTCGAACGCGGCGGATATTCCCAGCTTACCCTCGACGCCGCGCTTACCAAAGCGCGGCTGTCGGTGCGTGATGCGGCTTTTTGCACCGCCCTCTTTTATGGGGTGCTCGAACGCCGTCTGACGCTGGATCACTGCATCGCGGCCTATGCCCGTCATCCTCTCTCCGATACGGTGGCACAGATTCTGCGGCTTTCGTTTTATCAGCTGCTCTATCTCGACGCGGTGCCGCGCCATGCGGCGGTTGACGAGGGGGTGAATCTCACCCGTGCGATGGGGCAGGCGCGGGCGAGCGGAATGGTCAACGGAATGCTGCGCAGCTTCCTGCGGGACGGCTGCCGGCTTCCGCCTGTTGAAGGGGATGCGACGGCCCATCTGATGATTGAGTATTCCTGTGGCGAGGCGGTCGTCCGGCGCCTGCTCGAGACCTATGGAGAGGAGAGCGCCCGTGAAATCCTCGCCGCTTCGATCGGCCGCCCGCCGCTTTATATCCGGGTGAATCCGCTGAAAACCGACCCGGATACCCTGCTTTCCCATCTGGAGAAGCACGGCTGTGCGGCGAAGGCCCGGCTGCTTGATGGAAACTGTCTCGAGATGAGCGGTGATCCGGTGCATACCGTTTCGCACAAGCTCGGCTACTTCCATGTGCAGGATTACTGCTCACAGCAAGCGGCGCTCGCCCTCGAACCGGCTCCCGGATCGCGGGTGCTTGACTGCTGCGCGGCTCCCGGCTCCAAGAGTTTTGTGCTCGCCGGGCTGATGGAGGACCGGGGAGAAATTCTCGCCTGCGATGCGTCCGCCGGTCGGCTTTCTCTTGTCGAGGCGGGTGCGAAGCGGCTGGGTATCAGCTGCATTGCCGTCCGGGCGCAGGATGGGACCGTTTACGAGCCTTCGCTCGGATTATTTGACCGGGTGCTCTGTGATGTGCCCTGCTCGGGGCTTGGCGTGCTGCGCCGCAAGCCGGAGATCAAGTACCGGGACGAAGAGGCTTTCGGCGGCCTGCCCGCCCTACAGTATAAAATTCTGGAAACGGCCGCAAACTACCTGAAGCGGGATGGAATGCTGGTCTATTCCACCTGTACCATTCTTCCCGGGGAGAACGAGCGGGTCGTTTCCCGCTTCCTGCGGGAGCACCCCGCGTTTGCGCCCGCGCCGTTTGGAGAGGACGACTGGCATTCCACCCATCTGCCGGAAATCGGCGGCGGAGACGGATTCTTCATCTCACGAATCAGGAGAGTCGAATGAACGAAGCGGTTGAAAAGGTCGATATTCTTTCGATGCTGCCCGGCGAGCTGGAAGCGATGCTTGCCGAGCTTGCGCAGCCGCGTTTCCGGGCGGGACAGCTCTTTTCCTGGCTGCACGAAAAGCGGGCCGGATCATTTGAAGAAATGACCAATCTGCCCTCCGCCCTGCGAAACGCCCTTGCCGAACGGTGTGAGATAGCCCCGGTCGCAGAGCGCCGGCGGCAGCAGGCGAAGGACGGAACGGTGAAATTCCTCTTTGCGCTGGGGGACGGAAACACGATTGAATCGGTGCTGATGCGCCATGACTACGGAAATTCGCTCTGCATCTCCTCACAGGTGGGGTGCCGGATGGGCTGCAAGTTCTGTGCCTCGACGATCGGCGGCAGGATCCGGGATCTGCGCCCCTCTGAAATGCTTGGCCAGATTTACGCGGCCGGCCGGCTGACGGGCGAACGGATCGACAGCATTGTGATGATGGGAATCGGGGAGCCGCTTGATAATTTTCAGAATGTCGGGAGGTTTCTGGAGCTGGTCCATCACCCGAAGGGGCTGAACCTCTCACACCGGCACATCTCCCTTTCCACCTGCGGGCTGGTTCCGATGATCGACGAGCTGGCCAAACAGAAATACCAGCTTACCCTCTCGGTTTCACTGCATGCCTGTGATAATGAGACGCGCGACCGGATTATGCCGGTCAACCACAGCTACCCCATCGAAGAGCTTCTCGCCGCCTGCAAACGGTATTTTGCGGAGACTGGCCGGCGGATTTCCTATGAGTATTCCCTGATCGCGGGGGTCAATGACAGCCCTGAACAGGCGAAACGGCTGCTGGCCCTGCTGCGGGATCAGAGCTGCCACGTCAATTTGATTCCGGTCAACCCGGTTGCCGGGACGGGCTTTCAGCGCGGCAGCCGCAGGGACGCCGAGGCGTTTCGGGATGTTTTGACAGCCGGAGGGCTTTCCGCGACGATCCGGCGGGAGCTGGGAACCGAAATCGACGCCGCCTGCGGACAGCTGCGGCGCAACGAAGCAAGGAAGGAGGGCGATCCGGTATGTGGATGATGGGCGAAACCGATGTCGGCCAGAAACGAAAAAGCAATCAGGATACCTTTCTGACTGAACAGCTTTCCGGCGAGTCCGGCCTGCTGCTCGTCTGTGACGGCATGGGCGGTGAGCGGGGTGGCGCGGTCGCCAGCGGACTGGCGCTTTCCGCCGCGGCGGAAAGCCTGCGCCGCTCGGTCGGTGCGGGGATGAATGAAAACTCGATCCGCCGCGCTCTGGAATGCGCGGGTGCGGCCGCCAACGCCGCCGTCTTCGATGCCGCCTCACAGGACGCCACCCTGCACGGCATGGGCACCACCCTTGTCGGCGCGGTGGTGCAGGAGGACAGCGCCCACTTTCTTCACGCGGGCGACTCCCGCGCCTATCTGCTGCGGGATGACCTGCTGACCCAGCTCACCGTCGATCACACAGTGGTGCAGATGCTGGTTGACCGGGGCGAAATCAGCGAGAGGGATGCGAAGGTGCACCCGCAGAGACATTATATCACCCGTGCGGTCGGGGTGGGGGAACAGCTGCGCTATGATATCTTTTCGATCGACCTGCTGCCGGGCGACGCTCTGCTTCTGTGCAGCGACGGACTCTACAATTACCTGAGCCACGAGGACCTCTGCGCGCTGGCCGCCGTCGCACTGCGCTGCGGCAGTGCGAAGCCGCTGATCGACCGCGCCAATGAAAACGGAGGCGGTGACAACATCACGGCGGTGCTCTGCCGGACCGCAAACAGGGAGAAGTAACATGGACAACTACATCGGCAAAAAAATAGAGGGCCGCTACCTCGTCAATGAGCTGATCGGGGTCGGCGGGATGGCCAATGTCTATAAGGCCACGGACGTCACCGACGGCAAGACGGTGGCGGTCAAGGTGTTGCGCGAGGAATTCTGTGACAATGAGGAGTTTCTGCGCCGCTTTAAGAACGAGAGCAAGGCGATCGCCATGCTGTCCCATCCAAATATCATCAAGGTCTATGATGTCTGCTTCTCTCATAAGATTCAGGTGATTGTGATGGAATATGTCGATGGCATCACCCTCAAGGAATACCTCGAGGAGCAGAGCCCTCTCTCCTGGAAGGAGACGCTGCATTTCACCACCCAGGTGCTGCGCGCGCTTTCACACGCCCATTCCAAGGGGATTGTGCACCGGGACATCAAGCCGCAGAACGTCATGCTGCTGCCGAACGCCCAGATCAAGATCACCGACTTTGGGATTGCCCGCTTTGCGCGCAGCGAAGCGAGAACCCTGACCGACCGGGCGATCGGTTCGGTGCATTATATCAGCCCAGAGCAGGCGCAGGGCGAACACACCGACCAGCGGGCCGACCTGTATTCGGTCGGGGTGATGCTCTATGAGATGCTGACTGGGCAGCTTCCGTTTGATGCCGACAGCCCGGTTTCGGTGGCGCTCAAGCAAATCGAGATGGAGCCACCGATGCCCCGCAGCATCAATCCCGAAATTCCCGAGGGGCTCGAGGAAATCACCATGCGGGCGCTGCAGAAGGACCCGGAGCAGCGGTATCAGTCGGCCGACGAAATGCTCGCGGATATCGAGGAATTTAAGGCGGATCCCTCGGTACGGTTCGAGTATGATTACCTGACCGATCCGGCTGCGGAAAAGGCCCGCTGCCGCCGTGCGATTCTGAGCCTCAAGAAGGGAAAAGCGCCGATGAAGCCCGACGAAGCAAAACGTGATACGCCGCGCCGCGCCCCCCGCCGCCGGGATGGGGAGGAGCGTCCCCGCGCGCGGCATACAGCTCCGGCGGAGGAAGAGGATCAGCGTCCGGTCCGCCGTTACGGCGAGGAGGAGCGCCGCCCCCGCCGGGACCGCGGCGGGGAACCCCGCCGTCTGCCCAAGGAGGACTACCAGGAGGAGCGGAGCGGCTCGGTGCTGATGGCGTTGGCCGGCATCACCGCCGCTTTTGTGGTGATTTCGATCGTCTTCATCGGAGCAATGCTCTATCTGAACAACCCGCTGGAGAAGGTGCCGGATGTGCAGGTGCCGGATTTCAAGGGACTGAAGTATGACGCCGTCACCAAAGCCGAGGAATACAGCAGCTTTACCTTCGAGGTTGAGGATAACCAGTACAACGACCTATATGAGCGCGGGGCGATCATCAGCCAGAAGCCGAAGGAAGGAACGAAGGTCAAGCCGAACTCGGTGGTGCGTGTTGTGGTTTCCAACGGCACGAAGGTGGTCAAGATGCCGAACCTCATCGGCCTTGAGGAAACTGAGGCTTATTACCAGCTTGCCGAACTGGATCTCGAATATCAAAAGGTTGAGATTTTCTCGGATCAGACCCCCGGCACGGTGGTCGGCACCGAACCGGGCTATGACAGTGAGATTCCCGCTTCGACTGTGGTGAAGGTTCAGATCAGCATGGGGCCGGAAAATAAGATCGTCGAAGTGCCCGACCTCAAGGGCAAGAGCATCGACGCCGCCCGCGCCGCGCTGGAGGAGCTCGGCCTGGAGGTCGGCGGCATCAGCTATGTGCCGAGTGACGAAAAGCGGGATGTCGTTCTTTCACAAGATCCCGCGCCGACCTCTCAGATGTCAACGGGAGGCTTTGTCAACCTCAATGTCTCGGCCGGAGAAGGGCAGTCGAACCTGATAACCCTGCATATCCCGCTACCGAAGGATGTGGAGGAAATCGTCAAGATGCAGGCGATGTTTGACGGCAAGATTCTCAGCGAAGAACGGGTGCAGCCCTCGACCGCCCGGTTCTGGAAGCCTACGTTCCAGGGAACGGGTACCGCTAAAATTTTTATCCTCTACAACGATTTCCTGTACCAAACCTATGAGGTCAGCTTCGGAACCGGCGCCTATACGCTGGTGGAGGATAACTCCGCCAATGTGACCGGCCAGAGTTCCTCCGCGCAGGGGACAACGCCATGAGAGAGGGCAGAATCGTCCGTCAGACCAGCGGCTTCTACTATGTTGACTGCGGCGGAGAGGTCTTTTCCTGCCGCGCGCGCGGCCTGTTCCGCAAAGAAGGAGTGACCCCGCTGGTGGGGGACCTCGTCCGCATGGAGGAAACAGAGCCGGGCTGCGGCTTTGTGGTCGAAATTCTTCCGCGCCGGAACAACCTGATCCGGCCGCCGGTCGCCAACGTCGATCTGCTTCTGCTGATCCTCTCGATTGCCGATCCCGCGCCTAATTTAACGGTAGTCGATAAGCTGCTGGCCATCGCGGAATATAAGGGGATCGACGTCTCGATCGTCGTGACCAAGTCGGACCTTGCCGATCCGTCCGGACTTTGCCGGATTTATCGGGAGGCGGGCTATCCGGTGGCGGCGCTCAACAGCCTTTCCGATTCGCCCGATGCCATCCGGGAAATGATCCGGGGGAAGCTCTGCGTGCTGGCGGGAAACACCGGCGTGGGGAAATCCACCCTTTTAAACGCCATGGAACCCTCCCTGACGCTGCGCACCGGCGAGACGAGCCGCAAGCTCGGACGCGGCAGGCACACCACGCGTGTGACCGAGCTGTTTGAGCTTGCGGGAGGGATGATTGCCGATACGCCGGGCTTTTCGGCGCTTGAAACGGCTCAGTTTGAGCGGATCCGCAAGGAGGAGCTTGAGCTTTGCTTCCGGGAGTTTGAGCCTTACCGCACCGGCTGCCGTTTTACCGGCTGTTCCCATACCAAGGAGAAGGGGTGCGGGGTTCTTGCCGCGGTCGAGCGGGGCGAGATCCCTCTGTCGCGGCATAAAAGCTACTGCGAAATGTATGAGGAGGCGCGGCAGATCAAGGATTGGGAGGTTGTCGGATGAAGCGGTGCATTGTTTTTTGCGCGGGGGAGGCGGGGCCTCTCCCGTCCGGTTTTTGTATCGAACCGGAGGACCTGGTTATCGCCTGCGATGCGGGTTACCGGAGCGCGTGTGAAGCGGGCGTCCAGCCGCATCTTCTGATCGGTGATTTCGACTCGCTGGGGGAGCCGCTGCCGGAGGGGATTGAAACTCTCCGCTTTCCGGTTGAGAAGGATGACACCGACGGGATGCTGGCGCTCCGTGAAGGGCTGCACCGGGGCTTCCGCCGCTTTGTCCTGTTCTTTGCGCTCGGCGGACGCCTTGATCACACCATCGCCAATCTGCAGGCGCTTGTCTTTTTGCAGGAGCATGAAGCGGAGGGAATGCTGATCGGACCCAATGACACGGTCAGGCTGCTCACGCCGGGCAGCCTGACCCTTCCGCGGCGGGATGGCTTTACCCTTTCGATTTTCGCCTGCGGCGGAGAAGCGCGCGGGGTGACGCTGACCGGAATGCAGTATCCTCTGAAGGAAGCGACGGTGACGACCGCCTTTCCGATCGGACTGGGAAACCACATTCTCGCGGCACAAGGGCGGATCGATCTGCGGCAGGGGAAGCTGCTGGTGGTCGAATCGCGGATTAACTGAAAAGATTCCGTCATATCACGCAGGTCCGGGAGCTTCACGTTTTGATTGCCGCCCCGGAAAGAAAAAACCGCGCGAAAATTCAATCGCATTTTTGAAGCGGTTTTAGATTACATAATTTGGGAGAATCAACTGTGCTGTTTTCAAAAAAGGATATCACTCGCCTGCTGGTACCGTTGGTGGTCGAGCAGATGCTGGCTGTAACGATTGGAGTGGCCGATACGGTGATGGTCGCATATGTCGGAGAAGCGACCGTCTCGGGCGTCTCACTGGTTGACTCGATCAATATGCTCATCATTCAGGTGTTTGCGGCCCTTGCCACCGGCGGCGCCATCGTCGTGGCTCAGTATATCGGGCGCGGCGACCACAACCGCGCGAAAGAGGCGGCGCGCCAGCTCTTTTTTGTCGTAACAGCGATCGGCGTGGCTGTTTCGCTGATCTGCAGCATCTGGCGGATCGAGCTGCTCCGTCTGGTCTATAAGACGGTGGAGCCGGCCGTGATGGAAGCTTCGCAGGAATACTTTCTGCTGATTGCCGCCTCCTATCCCGCGTTCGCGATTTACAATGCAGGCGCGGCTCTTTTCCGGGCGCAGGGCAACTCGCGGGTCTCGATGATGACCGCTTTGATGATGAATATTCTCAACATCGGCGGCAACGCGATTTTTCTGTTTGCCTTTGATATGGGAGCCTTTGCGGTCGGCCTCGGAACGATGCTCGGACGTGTTGCAGGCGCGGTTGTGATGCTCTGGCTGATCCGCAAGCCGGGAAATCTTGTCTCGGTTGAGCATTTCCTGCCGTACCGTTTTGAGAAGAAGATGGTCGCTACCATCCTGCGGATCGGGGTGCCGACCGGTATGGAAAACGGAATGTTCCAGTTCGGAAAGCTGTTGGTTGCAGGACTGGTTTCCTCCTTCGGAACCGCCGCCATTTCGGCCAACGCGGTTTCCAACTCCATCTCCAACTTTGCCTGCATTCCCGGCCAGGCGGTCGGCTTAGCGATGATTACCGTCGTCGGGCAGTGCATCGGAGCCGGAGAATACGGGCAGGCGCGTACTTATACCAAGCGTCTGCTCGGGATGGCCTATCTCTTTGGCGGCTCGCTCAATGTTCTGATGATCCTCCTGATGAAACCGATGGTTACCTTTTTTCCGCTCTCTCCGGAGGCGCTGCGCCTCGGCTATATCTGCGCCACCATGCATGCGGCGTCGTGGCTTGTCTTTTGGCCGACGGCCTTTGCATTGCCGAACGGACTGCGGGCGGCGGGCGACGTAAAATTTACGATGGGGGTTTCCGTCATCATTATGTGGACCTGCCGCATCGGTCTGAGCTATGTTTATGGCGTCTGGCTTGGCTTGGGGCTGATTGGCGTTTGGCTTGCGATGATCAGCGACTGGGTGGTTCGTACCGTCGTCTATCTCTGGCGGTTCCATGGGGAACGGTGGCTTCGGCACCATGTTGTTTGAAGACCTGGACAATAGTGAAAGCTCATCTGTAAATAGCGTCGGGGCGAGACCAGTGCAGAATGGCTGCACTGGTCTCGGCCC